>URJJ01000005.1 GCA_900548185.1 uncultured Opitutales bacterium | reverse complement strand
CGTCAGATGTGTATAAGAGACAGGGAAGGCCCGGCTGACGCGGGCACTGAAAAGGGACCCAGATGAAAATAATAAAAGACTCGTGGCCTATCCTCATAGTATCGAACCAGTTCGATACAAGAAACGACGAAAGCTTCAGGCTCCGCGAGCTCGCCCACGAGCTGGAGACCGAGCACGAGTGCAGGATAATCCCATGCCTTTCATACGAGGACGCCATTGAGCTGCTCTTAAGCCGCACCGACTTCGGGGCGGTCGTAATCGACTGGGACATAAACCGCACAAACCCCGGCGCAAAGCACAAGCCCGCCGCAGTCCTCTCCAAAATCCGCGGCAGAAACCCGAAAATCCCGGTCTTTCTGCTCACCGACTGGCTGGAGGCAAGCGACATACCGCTTGAAGTGATGAACATGCTGACCGGCTGCCTCTGGAAGACTTCCGACACCATAGAGTTTCTGGCAGGGCGCATCGAGCGCCACCTCGTAAAGTACGTAAAGGGCCTCTACCCGCCGTTTTTCGGCAAGCTGGTTGACTACTCCGAGGAGTACAAGTACGCCTGGCACACGCCCGGCCACATGGGCGGAACGGGGTTTTTGCGCAGCCCGTCGGGGGTCGCACTTTACAAGTTCTTCGGCGAAAACGTGTTCAGGAGCGACCTTTCAATCTCCGCGCCGGAGCTGGGCTCCCTCCTCGACCACAGCGGCGTGACAGGCGACGCGGAAAAGAACTCCGCAAAGGTCTTCGGCGCCGACTACACCTACTACGTGCTAAACGGCACCTCCAACGTAAACCAGATAATCTGGCGCAGCCGCGTCCTGCCGGACGAAATAGCATACGTCGACAGAAACTGCCACAAGTCGCTCAACTACGCCCTCGTAATAACCGACTCCCGCCCCGTCTACATGACCCCGAGGCGCAACCGCTGGGGCATAATGGGCCCCGTGAAGCTCTCCGAGCTCTACGACAGGGCGGCGCGCTCGAAAATAAAAAAGAGCCGCATCATCCCCGCCGAAATGCGCGACGCGCCCGTTAGAATCGCAACCCTCACCAACTCCACCTACGACGGGGTGTGCTACAACGCAATAAAGGTGAAGCGCGCCCTCGAAAAGTGCGCAAAGAACATCCACTTCGACGAGGCGTGGTACGCCTACGCCAAATTCCACCCCATATATGCGGGCTTCTTCGGAATGGCCGACGACCCCGTAAAGGAGTCCCATCCCCCGGTATTCGTGGCCCAGTCCACGCACAAGCTGCTCACGGCCTTCTCGCAGGCTTCCATGCTCCACATAAGAGACGGCGGCACTGACAAGATAAACCGCGACGAATTCAACGAGTCGTACATGATGCACGCCTCCACCTCCCCCCAGTACAATATGATAGCCTCCCTGGACGTGGCCACGCGCATGATGGAGGACAGCGGCGAGAGCATGTGGAAGGACATAATCGTAATGGCTGTGCAGCTCAGAAAGACGGTCGCAAAAATAGCCCACGAGCTGAAGTCCAAAAACCCCGGCGACTGGTTCTTTGAAATGTGGCAGCCGCGCAAGGTGAAGGTGGAAAAGGAGATTCTGAACTTTGAAAACGTGTCCACGGAATACCTGGCCTCCAGCCAGTCCGCCTGGATGCTCTCGCCATGCGACAACTGGCACGGCTTCCCCGACATCGAGGAGGGCTACGCCATGCTGGACCCCATAAAGCTCACCTTCCTCACCCCCGGCATAAACCCCGACGGGAGCCTGGCAGAGGACGGCATCCCCGCAGCCGTCGTCACAAACTACCTCCTGGACGAGGGCATCGTATGCGAGAAGACCGACTACTATTCCTTCCTGCTTCTGAACTCCCTCGGCACCAACCGCGCCAAGCAGGAAACCCTCCTTTCCGCCCTCCTGCACTTCAAGCGCCTTTACGACGAAAATGCGCCGCTTGACGAGGCCCTCCCGGGGCTGGTCGCAAAACATCCGCGCTACAAGGGGGAAGGGCTGAGGGACCACTGCCGCAAAATACACTCATACATACGCCAGAACCGGATAATGGAGCTCATGCAGGCCTCGTTCGAGTCGATTCCCGACCAGGCCATGAAGCCTTCCGAAGCCTACCGCAGCGTCGTGCGCCAAAATGTGGAGTTCGTGGAGCTTAAGGACATGTTCGGGAGGGTTCCCGCCGTCATGGTGGTGCCCTATCCGCCGGGCATCCCGCTCATAATGGGGGGCGAAATCATAAACCGCAGGGCCAGGCCCGTTTTCGACTACCTTCGCGCGAGGGAGGCGTTTGAAAACGAATTCCCGGGCTACGAAAGCGAAATCCACGGCGTCGAAAAGTTTGAAAGAAACGGCCGCACTCGCTTCAAGGTCATGTGCGTCAAGGAATCCGGGGCGGACGCCTGAAAATCCGGCCTGCGCCCTATCACGGAAAGGCCGGAATCCGCGCCTCAAGAGCCGCGTTTTTGCTTGCGTTTGGAGAATTTCATCCATAGCATCAATATCATTATGAAATTCATGGCTTACATTTCGGTTTTTCTGGCCGCGCTTTTTGTTGCGCAGACCGCATCCGCCCAGGCGCCACAGGGGCTTACAACCGCCCAAATCAGGACAAACTGCAAGGCAAACGTCTCAACGCTCGACAACGGGGACGTGGTGATAAAGAGCCTGCGCGCGCCCACGGGAGAGGAAATGCGCAAAGCCGACAACGTGCCCGGCATAATACTTATGCTGCTTTTGTACGTCGACCCGAACATGGACTTTGAAAAGTTCAACGCCATAATGGCCAAAATTTCAGGCGGCAAGAAGGTGTACGTTTCCGACATAATGGAGGCTGCGGACAAATACCTGTCCTCAAACAACATGAGCTTCAGGAGCACGAAGTTTTCAGAAAACAACGCCAGAATCAAGATAGACTCCGGCCTCCCCCTCTTCCTGCAAATAAGGAAGTGCTCCGAAATTTCCGACATCAAAAACCGCAATGAGGCGAGGGCCAAGGCCGCCAACATGAAGGAGTGGTCAAAGAGCCTCCGCAAACTCACCGTAAAGAAGATAACAAAGGACGGGACTCTGGTAAATTTCGCGCTTATAATTGGTTACAACAAGGACACTAGCGAGTTCTTCTGCCTTGTGGAAGGCTCCCCCGTCTGGATGACGGCCTCCGAAATAAAGCTCATGCAGACGGGGCTTTACGAGCTTAGAATCTGAAAAAGGCGGACGCAATGACTGCAAAAATAATGAGGAGGGCCGCTGCGGCGGCCGCCTTTGCGGCGATGCTCTTTGCCGGGGCGGAAGGCGCATGGGCGCAGGAGGGGCGGCTCACGACCGCGCAGATAAAACAGAACTGCAAAAAGAGCGTTGAAAAGCTCGCAAACGGGGACGTGGTGGTGCGCTTCGGGAAGATTGACAAGGCCCTGCGCCAGAAGGCCAAAGACGTGTCGCTGCCGCTGTTTGAGCTGATGGCCTATCTGGACCCAAACCTCGACTACGAAAAGTTCAACAAGTCCATGGTCCGCGAGGCCGGGGAGGCAGGGAACTCCAGAAGCATGGCAGAAATGATAGAGGGCGCCTCCGACTTCCTCGCTTCAAGCGGCATAAAGCTGCGCAAAATAAAGTTTTCGGCCCTCGCGCTGAAGTCGGGAATAAACGACGGCATACCGTTTCTGGCGACTATGCGCTCGTCCCCGAGCCTTGACGACATCGCCGCGCGCTCCAAGCGGCGCGCTGGGGAATCCGACATGAAGGCATGGAAAAAGCACTTGAGGGATAACGATATTGAAAAACCGGCGCCCGGGCGAGGCTCGTTTTTCGCCCAAATAAGGGGATACAACCCGACTTCCGGCGAATTTCTCATCGTCACCCGCTCCTCCGCGCTCTGGATGACGCAGGACGAGGCAGAAGCGTGCCTCACCCGCATTCTGGAAGTCAGGCTCTGAGGCATGATTAAGGAAGGGCGCGCCCAGGAGGCGCATAAAAAAGCCGCCCGGAATACGGGCGGCTTTTTCGCCGGGCCTGCGGCCCCGAATCAAAGCTTTATTTCGTCCCAGAGCTTGTTGTACTTTGCGTTTTCTTCGCCCAGGTCCATTATCACCTCGCTCTTTTCGAGCACAGCCCCCGGTATGTTCAGGGCCGGATCCGACTTCATGGATTCGGGCATTATTTCGCGCGCGCGCCAGTTGGGTGCGTCGTAGGACGAAAACTCCATATTCTGCACGGCAATTTCCGGGGAAGTCACAAAGTTTATGAATTCGTAGGCGAGTTCCGGATTCTTTGAATCGGACGGAATTACCCAGTCGTCGCACGAAATCGACATGCCTTCGCGAGGGAACATGAGCTTCAGGTTCGGCTTTTCGCGCAGCACCTGGGCCAGGTCGCCGCTGTAGCCGTGGACGAGGGCGAACTCGCCGGTTGCAATGCCCAGCTTGTAGGCTTCGTTGTCGAATTTCGCCACATTCTCGCGCCATTTGAGGATTGTGTCGCGCGCCTTTGCAAGTTCGGCGTCGTCGGTAGAGTTGAAGCTGAAGCCGTTGGCCTTGAGCGCGGCCCCGATGGTTTCGCGGATGTCGTTTAAGAGGGTGGTGCGCCCCTTGAGCGCGGGGTTTGCAAACACGGCCCAGGTGTCGGGCAGGTCCTTTATGCGGGAGGAGTCGTAAGCGACGCAGCCGTAGCATATCATGTATGGGACGCTGTAAGCCATGGCCTTGTCTATGGCGCTGTTTTTAAGGTAGTCGCGGTCGATGAACTTCAGGTTCGGAATCCTGGCATGGTCGAGCTTTTTTACCATGCCCTGGTCGTCCATTATCTTTGCCATGTAGCTCGACGGCATAAGGAGGTCGTAGCCCCCGCCGCCGGCCTTCATCTTGGCGTAGAGCATTTCGTTTGAGTCGAACGTGTCTATTATAACGCGGCAGCCGAACTTTTCCTCGAACTGGCCGACGACTTCGGGGCTTATGTAGTCGCTCCACATGTACACGTGCAAAACGGGCTTGGACGGCCCGCATCCGTAGAGCGCGAGCGCCGAAATAAGCGCGGCGGCGGCGCGCAAGAGTATCTTTTTCATGACGATTTCCTTTGTGTTATGAGCTGACCTGCGATGGCGACGGCGAATGTCGCCGCCATGAATATAACCGAGAGGGCGTTTATCACGGCGGGACTGCCGTGCTTCATCATGCTGTACACCTTCACGGGCAGCGTCGTGCTGCCGGGGCCGCCCACAAAGAAGGTTATGACGAAGTCGTCCATGGAAAGCGTGAAGGCCATCATGGCCCCCGCGGCTATGCCGGGCCCCAGAAGCGGTATGAGAATTTTTACGATTATCCGGCCCCACCCCGCGCCGAGGTCCTGCGCGGCGTGTATCACGCTGAAGTCGAAGTCCTGGAGCCGGGCGAGTACGGTGAAGGCCACGAAGCTCACGCAGAAAGTCGTGTGCGCAACTATTACCGTGCCGAGGCCGAGGTCGACGCGCATGCTCACAAACAGCAGCAGCAGGCTTATCCCCATCAGGATGTCGGGCATTATAAGCGGGGCGTAAGTCAGGACGTAGTTGCCCTGCTGGAGGCGCGTGCGGAAGCGGTTCAGCACCCATGCTGACAGGGTGCCGAGAACAGTCGAGACCGCCGTGGCGCAGAAGGCCACTATGAGGGTGTTTACCGTTGCCTCAATTATCGAGGAATCTTTTGCAAGGGCCTCGTACCAGCGCAGGGAAAACCCCTCCCACTTGCCGCCGAACCGCGACCTGTTGAAAGACTGTGCGACGAGGGTCGCTATCGGCAGATACAGAAACGCGAGCACCGAAAGCGTAACGAGCAGGGATGTGAAGCGCGACTTCATGTCAGTCCTCCACCCCTCCCGAGACGCGCGCGCGCAGAAACGCCTTCACGCTCCTCCTGTTAAAGACGAGCGCCGCAGCAATCGGCGCCAGTATTATTATTGCCAGTATCGCAGCGTACGCCGCAGCCTCCGGCATGTTGCGGTTGCCCATGGCGCGCAGCGCAATCTTGTTGCCTATCAGCTCGCTTGAAATGCCGCCCACAAGGTCCGGGATGGCGTAGGAGCCGAGGGCCGGCACAAACACGATGAGAACCGCCGACAAAATCCCCCTCCTTATCCCCGGCAGAAACACGGAGTAAAACGCCTTGAAGCGGCTCGCCCCGAGGTCGCGCGCGGCCTCCAGCAGGGAGAAGTTGAACTTTTCGGCCGCCGCGTATATCGGCAGTATGGCAAACGGCAGGAATGTATAGACCGTCACCACAATGACCGCCCCCGTGTTGTTTAGAAGGTACACGTTGTCGGGCATTCCCATCGCAAGGAGCGCGCCGCGCAGGACGCCGTCCGGGTGGAGAACGAGCCTCCACGCGAAAATCCTTATGAGAAAATTCGTCCAAAGCGGCAGGATGAGAAGCAGCAGAAGCCACTGCCTGCGCCGCCTGGAAAGGCCCGCGATGAAGTAGCCCGTGGGGACCGCCAGAAGTATGCACGCGGCCGCCGAAACCGCGCTCACCCACACCGTGCGCCAGAGGATAACCAGATAGTTGGACTCCGCCACGCTCTTTAGCGTCCTGAGCGTCCACTCCGCGCCGATTCCGCCCGCCGGGTCGGAAGTCCTGAAGGAAATCGCAAAAATCAGGGCGGACGGGACGACAAAAAAGACAACCAGCCACACAGCCGTGGGAAGCGTGAGGAGAACTTCGGCTATTTTCCCGCGCCCTCCGCGCCCCCTGAGCAGCGCCCCCTTGAAAGATCCGCCCATGCCGCCCCCGCTAGCTTTCGCCCGAAGGGCGAGCGAGCATGTTCACGTCGTCCTTGTGCCAGGCAATCCACACTTCGTCGTCCCACGTCGGCTGCCGGAGGTCGAGATAGCAGCGGTTGTGCTGCTGGCGCACGCATATGCGCCTGCCTCCGGCGGCGACCCAATAGTTCGTCTGGGGGCCCTGATAGACGATGTCAACCACCCTGGCCCTCAAAAAATTCATGCCCTGCGACTGGGCCGCACCCGGCCGCTCCATGTAAACCCTGAACTTTTCGGGCCTCATGCTTATCGTAACCTCCGCCCCGGCCGACAGGGCGCTCTCGTTAAAAAAGACGAATTCGCCGAGGCCGAAGAGGTCTATTTTGCAGTACTCGCCGTCGAGCCTTTCGGAGACCCGGCCGTCGAAGAAATTGGTGTCGCCGATAAATTCGGCTACGAATTTTGTGCGGGGGCTCTCGTAGATTTCCGCAGGGGTGCCTATCTGTTCGATGCGGCCGCGGTTCATGACCGCTATCCTGTCGCTTAAGCTCATGGCCTCCGTCTGGTCGTGCGTAACGTACACGAAAGTTATGCCGACCTCGTCGTGTATCCTGTCTAGCTCTAGCAGCATGTACTGCCTGAGCTTCAGGTCGAGCGCGGCAAGCGGCTCGTCCAGAAGCAGAAGCGACGGCCTGTTTATAAGGGCGCGGGCTATGGCAACCCTCTGCTTCTGCCCGCCGCTTATCTCGTCGGGGCGCTTGCGCGCGTGCTCCTCGAGGCGTATCAGCTCCAGCATCTTTTTTACCCTCGCCGAAACCTCCGCCTCGGGGAGGCGGGCCGTCCTCGGGCCGAAGGCGATGTTGTCCCAGACGCTGAGGTGGGGGAAGAGGGCGTAATTTTGAAAGACCGTGTTTATCCTGCGCCTGTTCGGGGGGAGCTTCGTTATGTCGCTTCCGTCGAGAAAAACCTTTCCGCAATCGGGCTCCTCAAAGCCCGCCGCAACGCGCAGCATGGTGGTCTTGCCGCAACCGCTGGGGCCCAGGAGCGAGAAAACCTCGCCCCTGTTCACGCCGAGGCTCACGTCGCTCACCGCGCGATGCGGGCCGAACGACTTGCGAATCCCCTCCAGCCTAAAGAAATCTTCCATCTCTCACCTGTAGAAAACTCATTAGCAAACTATATGAAGGACAAAATTTAAAGCATTTTTTTTCGCCCTCCGGGAGTTTTTCGCCCCCTCCCCCGCCGCAGGCGTCAGATGTGCGGCAGCTCCCACGGCCCCGACGACGCCATTACAAGCCCGAAAAGCCCAAGGAGCATCGCCGCAACAGCGGGCAAAGCCGGCCTGTCCCGCCCCGCGCCGCGAAGTCCGGGGAGCATTATCCACACCGGGGAAAGGAGGCTCACCGCGTTGACGTAGCCGGGGTTGGGGACGTAGTAGGCGGCGGAGTTTCCGGCAATCAGGGTCAGGGCGCTTGCGGCGGCCATCAACGCCCCGGCGAGAAGCGTCCTGCGCCTGCCCAGCTCCCCGGCAAACGCCGCGAAAGAATTTCTGCGGCAGTATATGGCCGCATTTGAAACGCCGCTTATAAAAATGGACACGGCGCAATAGTAGACGATTCCGTCCGCGAAGCTCTGCCCCTCCATTATCTCCTTGCGGTTTACCATCATTGCGGCAAACACGACAACCGCCGGTATCAGGTACCTCGCCCCGGCGCGGTCGCGGCCCTTTGAAGTCATTTTCACGAACCCCCACACGACGGCCGCAAGCGACAAAGCGAGAACGGCAAGCGATGCCGGGGCGCGGAGGAGCTCCACGAACGAGCCGAAGTCGAGAATCCACCAGAACGCGACGGCAAAAAGCAGGGAAAGCACGCTCACCCTCGCCGTGGAGCCCGCCCCGTATATAGCGGAAGCCTCATACAGCTTCGAGCTGTAATAGGCCGACATCAGCCCCTGGAGAATCACCATAGCCCAAAAGGAAGGCGACTCCGGGAACTCCACAAAGAAAAGCGCGGGGAAAAACGCGGCCGAAACGCCCAGCCCCCGCATTGCAGACATCAGGTTGCCATCCACCTTGAAGCGGTCGTTTACGAGCATCGCTGCGGCGTTGAAAATGGAAAAGAGGACTGCGAGTAAAAACCAGAGCAAGGGAAGCCTTGACGATACGGTTCGGAAAATCCGCCCCGCGCGCAAACGCCGGGGCCCGTCCCCATCTTATCGGCGCGGATGCGCGGCCGCTAAGCCTCCTCCCTCGGGATTTCCCCGCTGCGCGCCCGCATGAATGCCGCCCTGACCGCAAAAAACACCAGAGACGGCGCCCCCGCGACAAAGGCCGCGCACCACGCAATCCTGCCCGGCGGCAGCACGAATGCGGCAGAAAGCGCCGCCGCGCAAGCCCCCAGCATGGCCGCCAGCGCGTACTCGAACGCCGCAAACGACGCTAGCGCCGGGCGCGGCCATCCCGCAGCCTCCAAAAACGCAAACTCCCTCTCCGAAGCCTTCATGCCCGCAGCGGCGAGGATTGCGCAGGCGCAAACGCCCAGGGCCGCCCCCGCGAGCCCGAGCTGCAAAAAGATGTCGAGGTAGGAGTTCTGCAGGCCGTCGAAAGCGGACAGCCTCTCGGCGCACGTCTCGACCGACGGGTAGAAGGGCCTGAGGATTGCGGAAAGCCTGCCCTCCCCAAAATCCCTCCCGGCGAGAAAAACCTTCGCGCCAGACACCCCCGGGAACGCCTCCGCAAAATTTTTGTCCGACACGACGAGGAAGCCCTGGAACACGGAAGGCTTCAGGGATGCCGCGAGGGTGAAGCGGATTTTGCGCCCGCCCGAATCTATTTCAACAATGTCGCCGGGCTTCTTCTTCATGCTCCAGAGCATCGACGAGGCGTCCATAGCCGCAGGTATGGTTCCGTCGGCTAGCCTTCCTTCAAGGGCGGCCCAGCCACGCTTATCAACCTGCGGCGCGTAGGCTTCAAAGGAAAACGCCCCGCGCGCTGCGAGCGCGGAAACATCGAGGCCCGCGACTTCCGGGTCGTCCACCCTGTTCAGGTTCAGGCAGTCCGCGCGCGCCGCCTCCCGCACCTTGACGGGGAAGAGCCCCCACTCCTCCCCGATACCCGAGGCTGGGACCGCAGTTCTTGCGAAGTATCCGAATCCGCCGGAACCCGACGACGGGGACGACAAATCCCCCGCCGAAAACCTGTTGAGCCCCACCGCCATCAGGAGGTACAGCCCGGCGGCGAAGGACGCGCAAACGGCAAACATCCCCCCTCCCCGCCGGAAGCATGAGGACGCCGAGTAGGAAAGCGCAGACGCCCCGGGAAGGCGGGACGGGACTCCCCTCAGAAAAAATCCCGAAATGAAGGCCATCGAACCTGCGAAGAAGAGAACAGACGCCGCCGCGCGGGCCCCGAGCCCCCGCGACGCCGCGGCCAATGCAGCCGCCCCCAGACATGCCGCAGCCCCGGCCGCCCAAGCCGCCCGCCGCGCGCGCGGCGTCCGTCTTAAATTCGCGATTCCACCGCGACCCGACATGGCAGAGCGCACTCCGAAAAATCCGGCGCACACCGAGACGCAGAATGCCGAGGCCGCCGCGATAACCGCGCTCGAAGCCGAGCATGCAAATTCGATTTCCGCCCCCTGCGACACCCCCGACCACACGCCGCCGAGGGCCTCCGCCAAAAGCGCGCCCAGGGCGGCGCCAAGCACGACCCCCGCCGCAGTTCCGGCGGCGGCCGCCGCCAGAAACTCCGCAAAGAATATTTTGAACACGGTCCCCCCGGGGAAGCCGAGAATCCGGTATTCCCGGATTTCAGCCGACCTGAACGAGACGTTCAGGCGGACGGCCAGCCACAGCAGCACGGCCGCAGACGCCGCCACAAAGAAGCTTAGCCCCATGAAAAGCCCCGCGAAATCCACCCCGTTTTCCGCGTTTGAAACTGCCGCAGGCAGGGGCCTCGAAACGGAAACGCCGAGATCCCGCGCCCCGAATTCGGAAAAGGCGGCCGAAAACTTTTCAAGGTCGGCTATTTCAAACGCGCTCGCCTCGCCCATTGGAGAGCCCCATATGCGCGCGGCGTCCTCGATGGAAATGACGAGCTTTGGGGCGTAGGAAAATTCGCTCCAATACTTCCTGTCAAGCTCCCGCACCCGGGAAAAATCGACCGGCACCCTGCTGTTCCAGTCCGAGCAGGATTCGGCGTCGGTGAGGCCGGAAAATTCGGGCATCAGATTCCTAAGGGCTACGGCGCGCCCCATGGGTATTATTTCGGAAATTTCAAAATCCGCCTCTGCGGGCTTCAGGACGCCGAAGCTGTCGGAGCGGTAGAACGAAATCCTTATCCTGTCGCCCGGCCTTGCCCCCAAATCGTCTGCGAGCCGGGAATTGACGGCCGCCTTCCCCCGCTCCACGCCCCCCGTCCCAAGGGCGAATCCGTACGGGGAAGTCCTCCCCCCGCACTCGAATTCGCTCACAAACCACGCGAGGCTCGGCCTGCCGCTCGCAGCGAGGCCGGGGGTCTTGAATATCCCGGGCATAAACCAGGAGTCCGACTTGGCGACCGCCGTCCGGCCGAATTTTTCCACCCTCACGCCGAAGTCCTCCGGCCCGGGGGAAGACGCGGGGAAACGCGCCGCCGCCCCCTCCGCAAAGAGGGCGAGGTTCGCCATCCCCCCAAGCCCCGTGCGCGAGGCGAGCCATTCCGCATTCAAAAACGCGTTCATCGGGGCGCGCTGGTTTCCCGAAAGGCTGAAATCCCCGAAATCGCCCGGGCCAAGCACCCGTCCCACCCGGGCGCGGAACGTCCTGACGCCGCTATCGGGCGCGGAAAACACGAAGTCGCCGCCCGGCCCGGCAGGGGCGAACACGGCAAGCGGCACCTCGTCGCCCACACGCGCCCCGAGGGATTCGGCAAGGGCCCGGTTCAGCCACACTTCCCCCGGCCCCGGGGCCGCAGCCCCTCCGCCTTCCGGGGCGAAGCTGAAAAATTCCAGCCCGACGCCAAGGACTGAAACCCCGCGCGAAGCTCCCCCGAAAGACGCGGCCCCGTCAAGTCTGATAACGGCCGCCGCCCCCTCCGGAAGGAGCGAGGCCCTGAAAAACCCGCCGGTTTTTGACGCGACCTCCCCGGTTCTGCCGAAGCTGTGGAGCGCGCGCAGCCTCAGGGAGCGCTCAAGGGAGTCCCCCGCAGACAGGGACGCGAGAACCGCAGCGCACGCCACGGCGCAGGCCCCGGCGGCCGCGAGGTTCATCCGGAAGTAAAAGCGCGCCGATTTCAGCGCGATTTTCAGGACGGGGCCAATCACGGCGAAACCTCGGCCCTCCCGCCGGAGAGCCTGAACCTCATGGACATTGCAGACGCCATCTCGGCGGAGTGGGTCGCCATTATTATCGCAAGGCCGCCGGAATTGAGCCTTTCAAAAAGCTCCAGAAGCCTGCGGGCAGATTCGGCGTCCAGCGAGCCGCTCGGCTCGTCCGCGATGAGAAGCTCGGGCGAGTTGACGAGGGCCCTGGCGACGCACGCGCGCTGGAGCTCCCCGCCGGAGACCTCGGAGGGCAGGCGCGAAGCCGTGCGGGCGACGCCGACTTCCTCCAAAAGGGCCATGGCGCGCGCCTCCGCCTTCCCCCCGTGCGGGAGGGTCGGCAGCAGGACGTTTTC
Organism: uncultured Opitutales bacterium; assembly: GCA_900548185.1. Taxonomy (GTDB): domain Bacteria; phylum Verrucomicrobiota; class Verrucomicrobiia; order Opitutales; family Intestinicryptomonadaceae; genus Intestinicryptomonas. Next base: position 65,376 of record URJJ01000005.1, on the reverse strand, counting down.
AAGTATCGTAAACTGCGGGAGAAAATAGCTGCTCTGGAACACGAAGCCAACCTTTGAGGAGCGGAAGCGCCGCGCGCGCTCCCCGGACATTGCGGAGAGATCCTCGCCGCACACCCTGACGCCGCCCCTCCAGTCCGCATCCAGCCCGCCCAGGATGCGCAGGAGCGTGCTCTTGCCGGAGCCGGACTCCCCGACCACTGCGGCGGAGCGCCCCCGGCCGACTTTCATTGAAAGCCCCCGCAGGACGCGCGCGCGGCGCTCCCCCCCGCCGTAGGATTTCTCCAGGTTTTCAACGTCTATTGCAAACTCCATCTACATCCTCTTGTAAATATGGATTCCGCCGTCAGAATCCCCGGCTGCGATGCAGCCCCCGGAGAAGTCGGCGCACTCGAGGGTCATTGAGACGTCCGCCGAAAAGACCCGGCGCGCCTCCCGCCCCCTGAAAACGAAAATCCTGCCGTCTTTGAGGGCGGCCATAAGCTCGCCGGAGTCCGCCTTCAAAAACGCGGCAGGCTCCCCGAAAAACGCGGCCTCGCGCGCATCCCCCGCAGGCCCGGCAAGCCGCAGAGTCCCCCCCGAATCCACAAACGCAAGCATGTCCATGAAGGCGGCCGGCTGGGTGCGCGGGGAGGCCCCGAGGCTCGCTTCCCAAAGCTTTTCCCCGGAGGAAAACGAATAGGCCGCAACGTCCCCGGAGTAGTCCGAGACGGCCGCATACCCCCCGCATGCGACAGGCGAAGCCGGTATGTGCGAGCCGAACTTTGCCTCCCAGGCAGCCTTGCCCGCGTCCAAATCCACGCAAACCACGTCCCCCGCGCAGTTGCCGAATACAGCCCGCCCCCCCGCGAGGGCGCAGCCGCCGTTTACGGCATCCGAAGTCTTGACAGAAAACGCCTTGCGCCCGTCCGACGCCGAAAGCGCGTAAATCCCGCCGTCGAAAGCCGCAAAAACGACCAGCCCGCCGTGCTCGGCAAACCCTCCGCATACCTTGTCCCCGGCCGTAAATTTCCACAAAAACGATCCGTCCGCCCCCGACAGGGCCACGACCTCGCCCTCGTCCGAGGCCGCAAGCACGGCCCCGCCCGCAGCGCCGAGCTTCGACGAGATTTCAAAATTCTCCAGCCTGCGCTCCCACAGCAGGCGCCCCGACAGGTCGAACTTGGCGACCTTGGAATTGTCGCAGGCGGCATACACGCCCCCGTCCGAAACCATGACGTCGGTCACAAACTCGCCGGCCTTCACCGTGCGCACAAGCCCGAATTCGTCAGCCCCGGCCGGCACGGGCTTGCCGGACTTGAAAAAGAGCGCGGCAGACGCCGCCAGAAAAGCGGCCGCAAAGGCCGACAGGACGGCAGCCCGGGCCCTCATGCCTGCCCTCCCTCATCCGGGCAGGGGCGCATCGCCCCGGTGGGGCAGACTTTTCCGTGAACCGGCTTCAGCGCGAAATCCCATCCCCGGCCCTCCGGCGGCGACGGCAGCATTCCGGCCGCCCTCCCGCGCATGGCGACCCCGCCCTCTTCCGCGCACGCCCCGCAGAGCACGCACTTGCCCGAATCAAACGCAACCCCGTTTGCCCTCGCGCGCGAGAGCCTGCGCATGGCAAGCTGCCTGGGCTGGCGGACCCCCATGCGGGTGGCGATGTCGCGCAGGACGCAGTCCTCGTCGGCGCGGCAGTGGCACTGCAAGCAGCCGTTGGGGTCGGGGGTGGCCTCCGCAAGGGCCTTCAAATCCTCCGGGGACGGGCGGCCGAGCGAGTGGACGTAGCGGCCGTCCTTGCGCGCCTTTTCCATCGCCCGGGCGTCCTCGGGCCTGTGAGCCGCAATCAGCTCCCGGATTTTTACGGGGGAATCGACGAGCTTTCTGCGGCAGACCTTTTCGCAGAGGCCCGCGCACGATTCGCACGGGGGCGCCTCCGAGAGCATCGCGCGCGCCCCGCCGGCGTCGCCCGAGGCTATTTTTTCGAGGAATGCCGGGATGTCGAAGCCGTACGGGCACGCCTTTCTGCACGGGGCGACGCAGTCTCCCCGGTGCTCCGAGAGAAGCAGGCCGAGCGACGCCCTCCTGAACTCCAGGACTTCCGGCGTGTCCGATTCGAGCCTCATGCCCTCCGAAACCCTGGACGCGCACGACGGCAGGAAAGCCCCCGAAGCCGCGTCGCGCACGGCGCACACCATGCACCCGGCCCTGTGGCCCGCGCCCTTTTTGTTGCAAAGGCGCGGGATTTCGATGCCCGCCCTCGCCGCGCAGTCGGCGACGCTTTCGCCGGCCACGGCCCCGACGCTCACCCCGTCAATCTCTATGAAAAAATCCATCACGCAACCTCCACAGCCCCGACGGGGCACACGTCGCGGCAGGCGCCGCACCTGACGCATTTTTCCGCGTCTATGGAATGAACCTTGAAAGGCTCGAACTCAATCGCCCCCGACGCGCACGCCTGGAAGCACTTGGTGCAGCCTATGCACTTGTCAGTTATCACGTACTTTGAAAGCGCCGCGCACTTGCCTGCCGGGCACCTTCCGCGGACGTGCTCCTCAAATTCCCCCCTGAAGTGCCGAAGGGCCGACAGGACCGGATTCGGCGCGGTCTTTCCCAGCCCGCACAGGCTCGCCGCCTTTATGTGGGCCCCGAGCCGCTCAAGCTCGCCGAGGTCCTCCATAGTCCCGCGCCCCGTCCGCAGACGGTCGAGGATTTCGAGCATCCTGAAGCACCCCACCCTGCACGCGGAGCACTTACCGCACGATTCGGTGACGATGAAGCGCATGAAGTAGGCGGCTATGTCCACCATGCAGTCGCGGTCGTCAAGCGCCACGAGGCCCCCGGAGCCCATGATGGCGCCCGCCTTTTTCAGCTCCTCGTAGTCGGCCCTCATGTCGAACATGGACTCTGGCACGCACCCGCCGGAAGGCCCGCCTATCTGGACGGCCTTCAGCCTGCGGCCCTCGGCAGCCCCCCCGCCTATGCCGTAGAGGATTTCGGAAAGCGGCATGCCAAGCGGCACCTCTATCAGGCCGCCGCGCCGCACCTTTCCGGCCAGGGCGAAAGTCTTTGCGCCCTTGGAGGTTTCCGTGCCTATTGAGGCGAACGCCGCGCCGCCTCGCCTTATTATCCAGGCCACGTTTGCGAAAGTCTCGACGTTGTTTATCAGGGTCGGGCGCCCCATGAACCCGCTCTCGGCCGGGAACGGCGGCCTCAGCCTGGGCTCCCCGCGCCCGCCTTCAAGAGACGCGATGAGCGCGGTCTCCTCCCCGCATACGAATGCGCCGGCCCCCGTAAAGATTTCCAGACGGAAGCCGTTTGCCGCCGGGAGAAGTCCCTCGCGCTCGCATATTTCAATCGCCTTCGAGAGCATCTCGACGGCGCGGGCGTACTCCTCCCTGACATAAAATTTGCCGCGCAGTGCTCCGGTTGCGAGGGACGCTATCATCATGCCCTCAATCACCCTGAACGGGAAGGACTCGAGCAGCATCCTGTCCATGAATGCCCCCGGGTCGCCCTCGTCGGCGTTGCACACGAGGAACTTTTCGCCCTCCCTCGCGGCCAGAAAGCCCCACTTGCGCGCGGTCGGGAAGCCCCCGCCGCCCCGCCCCCTGAGGCCGGAAATTTCAACTTCGCGCCTTATGAGGTCAGGCGGCATGGAAAGGGCCTTCTCATAACCCTCAAATCCGCCGGATTTCCGGTACGAGCCGATGTCAAGCGGGGGCATCTCGCCGGCGCCCTGGGTGGCTATCCTCACCTGCGGGCGCGTGTATTCGGCCGCCGACGGCGAGTCGCTTTCGCAGGCGCACTTCCATGTGCGCGGGGAATAGATGCGGTCTATCATGCGCCCAAGGGTTCCGCGCATCCTTCTGACGGCGCCCTGGGGGGAGAAGTGGGCGGCAAGAATTGCGGGAACCTGGTGTTCGGAGACCCCGCCGTAATCGTAGAGCATCCCGTCCGACGAGGCTATCTGCATGAGCGGGGTCCGGTAAGACATGCCCGTGCAGGCCACTTCCCTCACGCGCGCGCGGTAGCCGTTTTTTGAAATTTCGGCCTTCACGCGCCTGTGGACGGCGGCGGACCCTCCGGCCGCGCAGCTTGAGCAAAGGCATATCCTCACCTCGTCGCCATCCTCGGGGGAGACCTGGCCTGCGGCGGACGCCCCCGACTCCTCGCCCTTCAGAAAATTTTCGAGCAGTGCAGCCACGTCGCCGGGCGAGACCCACCCGTACACCCTGCTTCCGATAAGGACGGCGGGCGCCATCATGCAGCAGCCAAGGCACGAGACCCTCGACAGGGTGAAGACCCCCGACGAGTCCGTATCCTCGCCCTCCGAGAGGCCCAGATGCCTGGAGAAGGCGGCGTACACGGAATCCGCGCCCTTCACGTGGCAGGCGGAGCCGACGCACACCTTTATCTCGTACTTCCCCGCCGGGCGGAACCTGAATGCCGCGTAAAACGAAGCGACAGACGTTATCTCGGCCTCCGGCACGCCGGTGCGCTCCGCCAGCCCCCGCAGCTCCTCCGGCGGGAGCCACCCGTGCGCCCGCTGTATCTCCTGGAGCATGGGGATAAGCCCCGCGCGGACGCCCCTGCCGCTCATTTGCCGCCCTCCGCAATGTCGAGCCGGTACAAGGCCCCGCCCGCGCGGACGAACAGGCCGCCGCCGGAAAGCGCGGGAGTCGCGTAGAGGGTGTCGGCAAAGTCGTAGGCGGGCTTTGAAAAGTCCATGTCGGAGCCTTTCTCAAACACGAACATGCGCCCGGCGGTGTCGCAGGCGATTATCCTGCCGTCAGCGAACACGGGGGAGGAGTAGAAGCCGTTTTCGTTTTCGTATTCGCCAATGAGCTTCCCCGTCGCCGCATCGACGCGCGAGACCGTTCCGCCGCTTGTAAATACGTACAGCTCCCCGTCCGCAAAGACCGGGGAGGAGACCCCGGGCAGGATTATCTCGTCGGTGGACCACGCCTGCGAACCGTCCGAGAGGCGCAGGGCCACTGCGGCGGAATTGTCGTTTGCAACAAACGCCATGCCGCCGCCGAACGTGGCCGAGGTCGCCATTTCGCCCGAGAGGCAGGCGGCGGACCACAGGGGCTTGCCCGTCTCCAAATCGAAAGCCTCCACGCCCGAGCAGGTCGCGGCGGTGAGAACCCTGCGCCCGCCGGACTCAGCGACGCTGGGGGTGGACCATGACACGGCCGCCCCGTTTTCGCGCCTCCAGATTTCGCGCCCGGTGGCGGAGTCGAGCGCGTATATGGTGCGCGAATTTTCGAGGTCCATCTGCACTATAAGCTCCCTGCCGCAGACGAGAAGGGAGCTGGCGTAGGCGTACAAAATCCCCGGAGGGCCGAAATTTTTCACATACAGGACCTTCCCGGACATGTCCGCGCACACGAGCTCGCCCGTCGGGAATATCGCATAGGCGCGCTCGCCGTCGACTGCCATGGTGGACGGGGACGGGCCGCTCTGGTCGTCGTAGTTTTTCTTTGCGGGCGACGACACCCCGGCGCGCCAAAGCAGGCTGCCGTCTTTTTGGGAGAAGCAGAATATCTCCCTGCCTGCGTCGCCCGCCCCGGCGACAAACACCCGCCCCCCGGCGCACACCGGGGAGTTGAAGCCCTCTGCGGGGATGTCGGCCTTCCACGCGAGTTCGAACTTCGGAGACTTGGGCAGCGACGCGGCGCGCGAAATGCCGTCGTTTCTCGGCCCCCTGAACGAAGTCCATTCGGAGTCGAGAAATTCGGCCGTCGCATAGGCCGCCCGCCCCTCGGCATCGCCCGGAGCGGCCGGGGGGGCGGAGGAGCCCAGAACCAGATAGCCCGCCGCGGCGCACGCGCAGACGGCGGCCGAAACCGCCAGCGCCGCGCGGAACCTCCCGGCTGCGGCATGGCGCGCCCTGCCCGCCCCACGGTCCGGAATCCCGGGCTTGCGCTCGCACGTCTGGGCATAGACCGCAGAGGAGGCGAGCAGCAGCCCGAAGCCCGCAAGCAGCAGGGCGGCCCCCGTTTCCGAGCGGCCCGACTCCGCAAGCACGGCCCCTCGGTAAACCGCCTCGAGCGCCGCGAACTTTCCGGCGAGCGCCCGGTCGGACGGGTCGGCCGTTATTGCGGCGCGCATCTTCTCAAGCTCCGCCTCGGCCTCCGGCAGGGCGGAGCGCGCCCTCAGATAGTCGGACATCAAAAGAACCGCCACAATCGCGCAGAAAACCGCGAACACCGATGCGGCCCTGCGCGAGAGGGAATTTACAAACGCCTTATTTTCCGGCTTCACCGGCAGCCCCCTTTCTCCTTAAAATTTCGTCGGGGCAGGCGTCGTAGCACCTTCCGCAGCAGACGCACCTGCCCATGTCAACCTCGTAAGAATCCCCGCCGCGCCGCCGGGCCGAATTGACGGCCTCAAAGCACGCGGCAAGCGCAGTAAACGCCCCCGCAAAGGCGAAGCCCGCGCGCAGCCTCCATTCCGCCGAGGCCGCGAGGGCCCTGAGGGTGTCGATTCCAGCGCCAGAAGCCATGAAGGCGTCGGTGTCCACGTTGGAAACCCCGGCCTCCACCTCCCTCAGAAGCGATGGCGTCGGGTGGAATCCGGAAACCGCCGCGCCGAACGCGAACCCCGCAAGCGCACCCGCAAGCACAAACAGCGGCGCGAGCGAAACCAGCCTCTTTACGCGCGCCCTGCCCTCCTCCGGATCCTCGAACGCCATCCCCGAAGACGGCGGGATTATCGCGCCGTTCGGGCACGCGGAGGCGCAGAGGTTGCAGTTAACACACTTGCCGGGGGCTATCGAAACCTTCCGCGATGAAAGCGCGGAGGCGAGGCGCAAAATCACCCCGTAAGGGCACAGGTAGCGGCAGTACGGCCTGGATATGAAGACGGACGCCGCCAGCGCCGCCGCGCAGAAGACCGCCATATAAAACGGGGCCCCCATGCGGAAAAGCGGCACGAACGGGTCGAACATGCACGCGATAAACGGCCCCCCCGCGCAGGCCAGGGCCACCGACGCCCCCAGGACGAAAAACGGCAGCAGCCTGAGGGTCCAGTCGAGGGCGAGCGGCACGCGCAGCTCCCTGAAAAACACAAGCTCCTGCACGGCCCCCAGCGGGCACGCTCCGCCGCAGAATATCCTGCCGAAGAAGACCGCAGCCAGAATCGGCAGCGAAAATATGGCAAAGAACACGAAGGGGTACGGGGCGTCTGCGTCGGCAAGAAACGCCGCCGTGTTCTGCGTGAGCCCTATCGGGCAGGGGCACCCCTTCCAGTAAAAGCCCATGACGGCGACCGCCGCGACGCAGCACAGCGCCATGAACCTGCGCGAGCGCATCCTGTATATCCCGAAAAACGCGAGGGCAAGCAGGGCCGCGTAGGCTGCCAGCTTCAGCCAGTCGTCCGAAAACCAGTAATCTGGAAGGCCCATTTCGGGATACTCGTACCCCGACGTGAACTCCGGCTTGGGAAACCTGGCCTGCGCGAAAAATTCAGGCATCGAACACCGCCTTTTTGAATATGTACGGGTTTTCCGGGGAGACCCTCACGAAGGCGTCCGACGGGCAGTTTCTCGCGATTGCGCAGTCGTTGCAGTTCAGGCAAAGCTCCCTTTTTACCTGCATTATGAGGGATCCGTTGCCGAAGTCCCCGCAGCCTTTTACGCACTTTCCGCAGGCGGTGCAGAGCGACTCGTCCACGGTGTACTGGAAATACGGCTCCTCCACAAACTTCCTCTTCAGGGCGTCGCGCGGGCAAAGCAGGTTTTCCGCGGCGGTGTCGAGCGCGACGCGCCCCTCGCGGTAGTATCCGCTGCAAAAGTCGCAGTAGCCGCACGACTGGAACTGGTGCACGCATTTCACCGCCGAAACCGGCAGCACGCACTCCGTCTCGCACCTTCCGCACTTCTGGCACTTGGTCGGGTCTATCTGCCAGAAAGACTCCCCCTGCCTGCTCCAGGCCGAAAGGCCGACAGCCCCCAGCGAACCGGCCACTATCATGCGCAGGGCCGTCCTGCGCGTGACCCCCTTTTTAGAAACGCCCTTTTCTTCCATATCCATCCTAACCCTATTCCGCCCCGACGCTGCCCGTGCGCACGCCGTCCGAGAACTCGAAGCCTTCGCCGTCCGCATGCGCGCGCAGCTCGTAGCTCCCCCATAGCTCCGACACCGGGGAGGAATACACGCACGCCCCGTCCGGGGAGAACACGCGCATCAGCCGCGAGCCCTTCTCCATCGTGGCGAACTTCCCCCCGGCAAGGGCCGCGAACTCCGTCGGATTGCAGCACCCGGCAAAGGCGAATTTTTTCAGCGGAGTCCACGAAGCTATAAACTTTCCCGTCGCCTTGTCCAGCTTTTCGATGCGCCCGCGCCCGGGATTGGCCACCCACAGGTCGCCCTCGGGCGAAATGTCGAGCGCAAACCTGAAATTTGGCACGGCGAACCTGTCGGCCCCCGAGCTTTCCCACACCTTACCGCCGGACGGCAGCAGGCAGTAAACCCGCTTTTTGAAGGCGTCTGACACGTACAGCCTCCCGTCCAGGAATGCGAAGTCGGCGGGCGTTATTTCAGGCGGGATTTCAGCCGCCTTCTCCGCGCCGCCGCCGGGGAGGGACCTGAATACCGCCCCGCCCTCCATAAAATACTCCCCGCGCCCAAGCGACACGGCGGCCCGCCCGGACGGCGCCGAATATTCCGGCGGCCTGCCCAAAATCACAAACGCGGCAAACGCGCAAAGCCCGGAAGCCCCAAGGGCGGAAACAAGAAGCCTCGCCGCGCCATTCATTTCGCGGCCTTCCTAAGGTCCAGACAGACCATTTCCATAGAATCCCTGAGGATGAGAAGCCCGCCCGTGAAGGCCATCGGCCCCCACGAATCAACCCCGTCCAGAACCTTCCTGCGCGACACAATCTCGAAGGAATCCGCTCCGGGCGACAGCGCGGTGAGCCTTCCGTCGTCGTCCAGCACCAGCAGCATCCCGTCCACAACCATGTAAGGCCCTATTCCAAAACGCGTGCCCCGGGGGCTTTCAAAAAGTATTTTGCAGTCGTCGCGGATGTCGCACGCGGCGAGCAGGGAATTCCTCCCGCCGGCGTCCTTGGGCAGCACAGTGTAGAGCCTGCCGCCGTAAACCACGGGGGTCTGCTGCTCGCAGGCGGCGCCAGCCTTGGCCTTCCAGCTCCCGGTTATGGCGGCCGACCACTTTTCCCCGTCCAGGGAGAGCTCCAGCACGGCCCCGCCCGCGCCGTATCCGGCAGTCAGGAACATTTTGGAGTCGGATATTTTCACGGGGGACGGGGCGAATACGTTCGGCTTCCAGTCGGACACCGTCCAAAGCAGCTTCCCCCTGTCCCCGGGAGCGGCCGACACGCCGGCGATTCCGCCGGCCGCGCAATAGACGAACATCGGCTTGCCGAAGAACTCCATCTTCATGACGGACGAATGCGACATCTTGAATCCCCCCGGATTCGGGGCGGTCCATTTGACTTCGCCCGTCCGCAAATCCGCCCCGAACATGAGCGCGTCCTTCCCCGCCGGCGCAATTACGGCCTCGCCCGAATCGGCCAGCGGGCACTGCCCGGAATACCACTGCGGAATTTCGGAGCCGTACTCCGAAACCATGTCGCGCCCCCATAGGAAATCCCCGGTTTCGGCGTCCGCGCACATCACCTGGCCCATCGGGCCGAAAGTTACGACAACACCCTCCGACACGCACGGAACCGTGCGCGACTTGCCGTGGTTCCTGCGTATCTTCACCTTGTAAGACCTCCTCCAGAGCTCCCTTCCGTCGGAGAGTGCGAAAGCCCTGAGCGCGTCCGATTCCGACTCTTCGTCGTAATCGAGAACATACACCCTGTTGCCCCACACAACCGGGGCGGCATAGCCCTCGCCCAGGGGTATCTTCCAGAGGATTTTCGCGTTTTCCAGATTGAAGTCCAGCTCCATTCCGGACGCTGCGCAGTTTGACATGTCCGCCCCCCTGAAGCGCGGCCAGTCCGGAAAACCCGCCGCCCTCTCCGCATCGGAAAGCTCCGAGAAGCGCCTGAAATCCCTGCCTATCTCGACCTTCTGCACCCCGGCCGTCCGGCCCTCCGCGCCGTCGCGGCCTGCGGAGGCGATTTTGGGGGACGGCTGCGGCGCGGCGCGCCACCACACGACGGCCGACGCGCACAAAAATGCCAGCGCCGCCGCAAACAGAAACTCCAAAACCCGGCTATGCTTCATTTTTCCCAAACAGTTTTAAGGCATCCGAAAACGCGTTCAAGCGCAATATTGGAGCGTAAAGCTTTTCCGAATACCAAAGCTTTGAAAAATACAGGCCAATCGGCTCGCTTTTCTGCGGAGGGAAGCGCAGAAGCGCCTCGGCCCCGGCGAGGGCCGCCCTGCGGCGCCCGCCAACCCGGGAGAGCGCGGAGACCGCCCGCGCCGTGATTAGGTTTTTGGACGGCGCCCCGGGGGCCCCGCCCCATCCGCCGTCCGGATTCTGGGCGCGTTCTAGATACCCCGCGCCCCTCTCAAACGCCCCCCGGCAATACGGCAGCCCGCCCGCGTGGTCGAGCGCTATCGCCGTCCCCAAAACAGGCGCCACGCCCCCGGGGCAGTCCTGGTCCCCGAACCAAAGCGAAGTCCACGAGCCCTCGGGCGACTGGGATTTTTCCAGATAGCCCGCGATGCGCCCGGCAGCCGCCTCCGCCCTCGCGCGCAGGCCGCCGCTCAAGCGCGGAATCCACGAGTGCAGGGCCTTGAGCGCGTGGGCCGAAATGTCCGGGCAGCTCCTGTCAAACGGCAGGGAGTTCCAGCCCCTGCAAAAAGTGGGGATGCCGCCGTCGCGGTTCTGGAGGCCGAGGAGCCATTCCACCCCGGCCTCCGCCTCCGGGCATAAGCCATCCGAAAGCCCTGCGATGGCGCACAGCGCCGCACACGTGTCGTCGGCGTCGGGGACGCCCCCGTCGGTGGGTATCCACGCCCATCCGCCCGGCTCGGCCGAAGTGAACGGATGCGGGGCGCGGAGCTGGCGGGACTTCAAGAGCCCGCATAGCTCCGCCCTCGCGCCGCCGTCCAAAAGTTCCCCCAGAGCGGAAGCCGAAAGCGACGTGAGCCACCCGGACAGGTTCCAGTCTATCGGCAGCGAACCGTCCGGCCGGAGCATCCTTAGAATGAACTCCTCGCCCCTGGCGCACAGGCCGCATTTCCCGAGCCCGGCCTCCGCGAGGCATATCCCGCAGAAGGCCGTGAGCGGCACGGCCTCCAGAAAGCCCCCGCTCGAAGGCTGCATGCGCGAAATTTTTGAGACGAGGAAATCCGAAAGCAGGCGGAACTCGGCGCGCCCCAAAGGCCCCGAATTCGCCGCCTTTGCAAGCCCCACTGCGACAAGCGCCGGGATGGCGTAGCTTACGACGGGCAGGCGCGCCGCGCTGAAAAGCCCCTGCGGGAGGGCGGCAAGCTCAAACGGCAGGCGGGGCACAAACCTCCACGGGGCGTCCGCGCCCAAAAGCCCGGAACTCGCGCAGGCGGCGAGAATCGGGGCAGAAAACGTGAGGTCGGAGCCGTATATTCCAAGGACCGAAGCCGCGACGGACTCCGGGGAGGAAAAGTCGCACACGCCCTCCATGAAGGCGCGGGCGCGCCGGTAGCATCCGGAAAACTCCCCCGTATCGCGGAACGGGTGGAGGGCGCACATTGAAAGCAGGGTCGCGCTTGGGTTTGCGGGGCTTGAGGGGGTGTCTCCCCAGCCGCCGCATTCGAGCGCGGTGGCCTTCAGCCATCCGAGGATGGAAAGCACTTCGGAAAGGCGCGAGGCCCCGCCGAGGCGGTGCAGCGCAAACGCCCCGGTGGCAGCGGCCACGGCTCCCGGGGAAAGCTCCCCCGTCCAGCCGCCCGACGGGCCGCGCGCGGCCATCAGAAAATCAGCCTCCGCCCGGCGGGCCGCCGAAAGCCTTTCAAAAAGCCCGCTCATGCGCATGCCCCCAGAGCCAGAATTCCGTAGAGGGCGTATTCGCAGTCGCCCCTGTCCTCGCATATGGAGGCGCAGAAGGAGCCGTCGCCCGCCCAGTGCGCGGCAGCAAAGTCCCTGGCGCAAAACCGGGGCTCCACGCCGGAAATCCCCAGGGCAAACAGGGCGCACGCGGTCGTGAGAAGGTCGGGGTGCGGCGACCCCGGCTCCGCCCTGAACCCCCCGCACGGCTCCTGCATCTCCCGGAGGAGGAAGGCGCACCCGGCGGCTTCGGGCGAGCCGGAATAGGCGAGCGCGGCGAGCGCGGCGGAAGTTGCGTTGGCCCCGGCAAACGGCGCGCCGGGGATGTTGGAATACCCGCCGGGGGCGCAGAAACGCTCCAGGCCCGCGAGTCCGGTTTCGCCTCCCTGCGGGATGCCGCAGTCGCACAGCGCCCCGCTCTTCAGGAAAACCTCGTAGGGCGTTCGGGCGACGGCGCGCTCCACGGCGGAGGCAAGGCCGCCGAAGCCCGCGCCTGAAATGTTTGCGCAGCGGGCGAAGGACGCGAGGTGCGGGAGGTCGAACGAGGAAAAGTCAAGCGAGCGCAAATATCCCTCCAAATCGCCGAGCCCCCCGCCAAGCGCGCGCGAGCCCATGGCGGAAAAGGCCGCGTAATACACGTCCCCCCGGGAGCGCTCGATAGAAAGCAGCGACTCCTCGAAGTAGGCCCTGGAAAGGGCTGCGGCTGCGGCGTCCAAAACGCCCGCCGCGCGCGCGCAGACGGCGCATATGTCCGAAGTGGGGCCCTCAAACATCTCCAAGAATCCTCCCGGCCATGGAAAACAAGAGCCTCTTCAGCGGGGCGTCGCGGAGGCCGGAGAGCGCGGCGTACGCGTCGTCGCGGCGGCTGCGGTAAAATGCGGCGAAGTCCCCGCGCCCGGAAAACGTGCGGCGCAGGGCGGCGGCTGCGGAGGCGGGCGGGTCGCCGCCGCAGTCGCGCATGTCGTCAAAAATCTGGTAGGCAGTCCCGAGCTTTTCCGCGAAAGCGACAAGCCCGCCGCCAAGCTCCCCGTCCCGCCCCGCGCAAACGGCGGCGAGCTCCAGGGCGGCGGCGAACGCCCCTCCGGTTTTCATCGCGTAAATTTCAAGGCACTCTTCCCGCGAAAGGGCGGCTCCGGAGCGGACTGCGGCAAGCTCGGCCCCCTGCCCCGAGCACATCACCTTCTGGGCCCGCGCGGCGGCCGCGCAAAGCGCCCCGGAAAACTCCCCGCAAGAGGCCAGAAGCGAGTATCCCGCGCCCGTCAGGAAATCCCCGGCGTTGAGGGCCGCAGGGGCGCCTATCCGCTTAAAGAGGCTCGCCGAGCCGTCGCGCACCTCGTCGCCGTCCTCGATGTCGTCGTGTATGAGGGACGCCTTGTGGAAGCACTCGACTGCGAGGGCAGCCCTCATGACAGGCTCCGGCGGCTCGCAGGAGCGCGCCATTGCGCAGTACGCCGCAACGAGCAGCCTCGGCCTCCACCTGTTCCCCCCCCGGGCCAGCTCCGAAACGGCGGCGTCCGCGCACGCGCCAGAACCGAGCGCGCCCCGGAGCTCGTCCGGGCCGAAGAGCCGCGACACCAGTTTTGAAACCTCGGCGTCAGTCGGGCAACAGAAGCCGTCCGAGCGCGCGGAAAGGGCGCCCGCAATCCAGTCGATGTCGGCCTCGGTCGAGTCGCAACCGCCCCGCAGAAGGGGGATTGCGATGGCCGGAACGCCGCGGCGGAGTATGCGCGGAAAGGACTTTTCGAGGGACTCCATGCAGCCCACACCCACGACGGCCGAAACGCTGCCCTCTTCTATCAGCCTCTCCACCGCAGAAGAGCTTTCGCTTACGAGGCTCACTGCGCCCAGGGAGTCCGCCAGGGACTGGAGGGAGCCTATGGGGCACCTCCCGCACGAGAGGCACAGCAGCCCGTACTCGTCCCTCCCCGCGCCGCACGAGGCGCGCGTCCTCAGGCACTGCGGCAGAAGCAGCACGCGCATGCCGTGCGGCGTCCTCGAAAATTCAGGCATCCATACGGCGTTGTTTAAAATGACGGCAAGCCACGCAGCGTGCTCCGGGGCCGCGCCCTCCCTGGCGGCGAGCTCCGCAGCGGCAGCCTCCAGCTCCGGCAGGGAAAGCGGCGGCACAAGCCCGCGCCCGCGTGCGAACCCCTCTGCGGCAAGGCGGAGAGAATCGCGTTCGGCGCGGGACTGGGGCGCCTCTTTTGCAATTCCCTCACCCATACGCGCCAAATCCAAAGAAGTATTTTTTCTTCAAAAACCTGTAAACGGCCCCGCGCTCGGGAATTTCGGAGCCTTCCATGTCGTGGTCCGCCCGAGGGCGCATCGCCCCGAGTTCCGCCGCCGCAGTCCCCCTGCCGCTCGTGTCGGAGGCCCCTCGGGATTTCACAAACTCAAGGAGCGCCTGCGGGTTTTTCAGAAGTATGCACCCGCGCGAGTCGGACGCCGCGAGCTTCCGCAGGCCCGCCAGAAACTCCGAATTTGCAAAGAGGTCCGCAAGGTCCGAAGACGGGGCCATGCGCTCGGCGGCAAACTGTATGGGCGGGCAGAATTCGAGGTCCCCGCCGGGCGATATGTGGTGGCTGAGGCCCGAAGCCGCCGGGCATATGGCGCGCCCCATGTCGTCCCAGTAGGCGTCGACCACGATTAGCGGGGCGGACTGGCGCGCGTCCACTATGAATTTCCGCAGGGCGGCGACCTCCCCCGCTTCCAGGGCCATGCCGGCGTCAGGGTCAGGGCCCACGGGCCTGTAAATGTAGTACCACATGTAGTGCGCGCCGCGCCCTGCGAGGAAGTCCAGGTGCGCCATGTCGGCGAGCTCCGCGAGGTTCGCCCTGCACACGCTCGAGGCCGCCCCGAAGAAGAGCCCCTCGCGGCGGCAGTTTTCCATCGCCTTCAAGGCGGCGTCAAACGCCCTTTCGGAGCCCCTCCGCCGGGCGCTCTCCCCCCTCAGGCCCTCTATGCTTATTACGGCGGTGGCGTTGCCCAGGCGGGCCAGCTCGCGCGCGAAAACCGGCGTCAGCATGGAGCCGTTTGTGAAAATCTGGAAGTAGCAGTCCGGGTGGTTTTCAAGAATCTTAAGGATGTGCGGGCAAAGCAGCGGCTCCCCCCCGAGGAGGCCGAAAAAATGCGACCCCATCGACTTTGCGGACTTTATGGCAGAATCCACCGCCGCGAGGTCCAGCTCCCTTCCGGAGCGCGAAACCCAGCACCCCCTGCACGAATAGTTGCACCTGTCGGTGAGCGATATCATCAAAAAAGCCGGGAAAAACGGGCCGCCGCGCTCCATGCGCCTGGAAAATTCCCGCATTCCCGCCCATCCCCTGAAGCCCATGTTGAAGGCGAGCTTCCAGAGCGGCTTGGGGGCGCATTCAAAAAGCGGCCTTAAAAACGGGTTCCTCATCACCGCCCCCCGTCCCTGAGTATGCCCCCGGCTGCGGCGCGGCGGCGGCGCAGGGCCTCGTAAAATCCTCCGCCCCCCCCGGACGCCTCGGGCGCAAAGCCCTCGCCGCCGCATATGAAATCCTCCTCGGCGCACTTGGGAAATATTACGGCGGACTTTGGGCAGACGCGCGCGCACGCCGGGCACTTGTCCTTGCAGGCGCGCGGATTTTCAACGGAAATCCTGCCGCCGGAAAAGCTGTACACCCCGAATACGCAGAAATCCGCGCACTTGCCGCAGGAAACGCATCTGGAAGCGTCTATCACAGGATACCACGCAACCCATGTTCCGCGCGGCGGAGGAAGGCGGATTTCGCCGCCCGGAGCATCCTCCCCGGCCCCGTCGGAAGCCCCCGGAGCCGGAGGGCGCATGTCGAAAAACTCGAAATCCCCGCCGGCCCCCGCAAACTCAAGGACCGCCTTCGCGGCGCGCGGGCGGCAGGCGAAGACGCGCACGGCGCGCCCCGAGCAGAAATTGCGCAGCTTCTGCGGCTCCTCAACCGCGATGCGGCACATGTCGTCGACAAGCAGAAGTTCGCCCCCGGCGGCGCGCGCGGCGGCGGCCTTCGCGGCCCCGGCGCCCACGAGCCCCGAGAAGGAGCAGGCGCAAACTATGGTAAACGGCCCCCCGCCCATCGGAAGTCAGCCTCCGGCCTTCACGTCAAAGGCCATTAGCACATCGCCGCGGCGCACGTACATCACGCCGTCGCATACCACAATGTGGCACCAGTGCCTGCCCTTGCCCATCGGAACCCTGAAGGAGCTCACGATGTCGAATTTTTCGGGGGTCGGGCGAACGAGGGCGATGTCGCCGCGCTTTTCCTCGTAAATGTAAAGCATTCCGTCGGCGGAAGTCACGCTGCCCTTGGAGCGGCCCGTCCACACGTGCTCGTACTCCTTCTTGCCGGTAGCCCAGTCGAGGCATATCCAGTTGCCCCGGTCGTTGTTTATCCACGAGGGTCCGTAGAGCTTGCCGTCCAGAAGGACGGTCCCGCCGTGGTGGGTGTCCATGTCGGGGCTGGACCACACTTCGCGGGCCTTGCCGCCGGAGAGGTCTATCTGGTATGCGCCCATGTCGTATCCCGCGGTTACAAACAGCTTGCCGTCCTTGAAAACGGGGGTGGCCGCGTTGATGTCCCAGCTTTCGCCCTTCTTTTTTCCGTCGAGCTTGTCCAGTTTGAACTTCCATAGGAGCTTTCCCGTGTCGGGGTCGGCCCCGAACATCCATCCCACGACGCCGCCTACAATCTGCTTTGCCCCGCCGACTTCGATTTCAATCGGCGAAACGTAGGCCGCGCCGGTTCCGAGGGACTCCGTTTTCCATACGAGCTTTCCGGTTTTCGCATCCAGAGCCACCATCGAAGTCTGGCTCCCGCCGGGGGTGAAAAACACCTTTCCGCCGGAGACGAGCGGGTTTTCTCCGTATCCCCAGCCCATCGGCCTTCCGCCGAACTCCTTCATGGCGTCAACCTTCCATTTGACTGCGCGCGCCTCGGGGTCTATGCACACCACTTCGCCCGCGCCGCTTATCACGTATACCAGGCCATCCGAATAGGCCGGCATTACGCGCGCGTCCTGGAAAGACGCCTCCCAGGCGCGGCCGTATTCGAGGCTCCACTGCTTTTTGCCGGAGCGGTCCAATACGGTGATGAACTCGCGCTTCTTGTCGGGCGTGGTTCCCATTATATAAAGGGAATCCCCGACTATGGCCGGCCCGGAATAGCCCAGCCCCACCTCGTCGGAATGCCACTTCAAATCCGGCCCCTTTTCGGGCCAGGATTTCAGAAGCCCGGTTTCGGGATAGATTCCGGTGCGGTCCCCGCGCCACTGCGGGATGTCCCGCGCCGGCGCATTGAGCGCAGCGCACGCCGCCGCAGACGCCGCCAATATCCTAAAAAAATGTCCCATAGGGCAAACCTTTGCGCAATTTGTGAAGAAAAAAGCCGGATTGTTTTTCAATCCGGCCAAACTCAATGCCCGAGGCGCACGCAAGAGTCAAGCATTTTAGCCCCGGCGGGATTCGGACTCCGCGCACGCGCGGCAAACACCCCGCACCGAAAGCGACTGCGAAACCGTACGGAAGCCAAAATTCTTGTAAAGCTCCCCGGCGACCGAAGCCGCCCCGCCCTCGAAGTCGAACACGGCGCCGCAGGACTCGCATATGGCGTGGTTGTGCTCGTCGAGCCGGTGGTCGAACCTGTCGGCGTCCCCTGCGACCCCTATGCGCCGTATCATCCCGGCGTCCACCAGGGCGTTCAGGTTCCTGTAAACCGTCGCAATGCCAATATCCGGAAGGATATCCTTCATGGCGACAAACACCGCAGCAGCCTTCGGGTGGTCTAGGCTTCCCGAACGCATGAGCTTGAGGATTTCCTCTTTCTGCCTGGAATACTTCATTTTTCAGATGTTCAAGGCGTTATATTCATGATGCGCCCCGCGTTTTCAACAAAAATCTGCCCCGCCCGGGCGCCGCCATTGCAGAATACGCTCAAATCCCGCACCGGGCGAGACCGAAACCCCCGGGGCGCGCAGGCCGCCTTTCGGGACGGCCCTGAAAAGCGCATCGCCCCGCCCGCACGTCGCGCCCAAACGCGCACTCCCTCGGAAGGCCCGAAACGGGTTTCCCGCCCGCGAGGGCAGCCCCTGCTCAAAAGCCCAGAAGAAGGCCCGACTGGTAAAACACGAAGCAGATGACGTAAGCTGCGGCGGTGAGGCCCGCAACCTGCAAAAAGGCCATGAGCGCGGATTTCGTCTCCCCGTATGTAGCCGCGACAGTCGCCACGCAAGGCATGCTAATCAGGATGAAAAGAAGCATGCTCATGCCCTGAAGCGGCGTGTAGTCGGCCCTCAGCCGCTCGCGCAGCGGGGCGGAGCCCTCCGCCCCGTCGCCGCCCAGCCCGTAAACGATGCCGAGCTGCGAGACGAAGATCTCCTTTGCCGCCAGCGCCCCGACGAGGGCCGTGGCTATCTTGCGGTCAAAGCCTATCGGGGCGAGAACCGGCTCCAGGGCGCGGCCCACGCGGCCGCTCAAGGTGTAGTCGAACTTCTCGGCGGCCTCCTCGCCGGAGAGCGTGGCAAGCGCCTCCTCCCTCTCTGCGGGCGCGAGGGAGGGGTTGCCCGTAACGGCGGCCGAAAGGGCGGCATAGTCCTTGGAAAGGTCCGGCTTTTCGGGATAGTTTGACGCCGCCCACAGGAGGACCGAGGCCCCCAGGATTATCGTCCCCGCCTTCTTCAGGAAAGCCCACGCGCGGTTTGCCATCTGCAAAACCATGTTGTACGGGCGCGGCAGGCGGTAGGCGGGAAGCTCCAGCACAAACCCGCTCTCGGAACCCTTCAGGGCCGTGAGGCGCAGGACCTTTGCAAACGCCATGGCAAGCGCTATGCCCACGAGGTATATGGCAAACATCGCAGGCCCCTGCATGCCCTTGGGGAAAAACGCGGGTATGAGCAGCACGTAAACGGGAAAGCGCGCCCCGCAACTGAAAAGGGGAAGAACCATTATCGCCGCGAGCCGCTCCGCCCGGCTCTTGAGGCTGCGGGTCGCCATTATGCCCGGCACCGAGCAGCCGAAGCCCACAAGCATGGGGATGAGGCACGCGCCGCTCAGGCCGAAGCGCCTCATCAGGCGGTCGCACAGGAACGCGGCGCGGGCCATGTAGCCGGAATCCTCAAGCAGGGAGAGGGCGAAAAACAAAAGCAGTATGTTCGGCAGGAACACTATCACCCCGCCCACGCCGCCTATCACGCCGTCAACCGCCAGGCTTTTGAGAGCGCCGTCCCCCGGCCAGGCGGCCGCAAGCCACTCCGAAGCCCGCGCGAAAAACCCGTCGAGCCACCCCATCATGGGATCCCCCAGCGCGAATACGAACTCGAAGGTCAGGTACATCATGGCAAAAAATATGGGGAGGCCGAGGTACTTGTTTAAAAGCACGGCGTCGAGCCTCTCCGAAACGCCCGGATTGCCGGCCGCCCCGGGGATGGGCTTCAGGCATTTTTCGGCAATCTCGCGCGCCAGGCTGAAACGCGCGGCGGCTATGAGCGCGGGGGCGGTTTCGCCGAAGTCGGACTCTATCTTTTCCGAAGTGGCGCGGGCCGCCTCCGCAGTCGCCGGGGAGTTCCGGCCGATGCGCCCCAGAATCTCACCGTCCCCCTCCACGGCCCTTATGGCGAGCCACCTGGACCACGACGCCGACTCCGCCGGAAGCTTTTCCCTTATCAGGTGCGACAGGTGCGAGACGTCCGAATAAAGCGACTCGTTCCTGAATTTGGCCCACGGGAAGTTCGGCTCCACGGCCCCGGCGCAGGAGGCTGCCAGAAACTTTTTGACGCTTTCGGCCGAATCCGAACGGTACCCCACGCAGCTTGCAACCGGGACGCCGAGGAGGGAGGAAAGCGCCTTTTCGTCTATCGCAAGCCCCTTTTTTTCAAGCTCGTCGCTCATGTTGAGGACCACGGCCATGGGCAGGCCCATTTCCGCGAGCTGAAGGGTCAAAAACAGGTTGCGCTCCAGGTTGGACGAATCGACCACGTTTGCGATGAGGTCGAAATCCCCCGCGCCCAGCACCTCGCGCACCACGGCCTCCTCGCCCGAGGAAGGGGTGAGGCTGTACAGGCCGGGCAGGTCGTCGACCTCCGCCCGCACGCCCCCGATGCGGAAGCTCCCCCGCTTGCCCTCGACGGTGACGCCGGAGTAGTTGCCAACCTTGGCGTTTCCGCCGGTCAGGGAATTGAAGAGCGTGCTCTTGCCGCAGTTCGGATTGCCCACAAGCAGGATTCTCAGATTTTCTCCGTTTGAAGCGTTCATTTTGTTAGTTCACCCTAACTTGCATTGAAAAAAAACTCAAACCCGCTTGACCTTTACGGCGGCAAGCTGGGATTTCCGCAGGGAAATTTCGGCCCCCCGTACCTTGAGCACCGCCGGATCCCCGAGGGGCGCGACCCGGACGACCTCCACGCGGCTGCCGATGACAAGCCCCATGCCCGCAAAGCAGGCGAGGTCGCCAAGCGACTTGTCTATGCAAAGTATTATGCCCGCGTCGCCCACCTTCAAATCCGCAAGCGAATGGGACTCGGCGCACTTGGAGCAGTCGCCGTCCGCGCACGCCCCGCACGGGGAGAAGCCCTTGACGAACCTCGAAAGCTTGCGCATTATGCCGTCGTTTACCACGTGCTCCATTTTGCAGGCCACAATGTCGGCCTCGCTCGCGTCAACCCCGAGTATGTCCGTAAAAAAACTGCGCAGCAGGGCGTGCTTTTTCTGGATGCCTGCGGCGTGCTCCCTCCCCTCCTTCGTGAGGGTTACGGGCCTGTACTTCTCGTATTCCACAAGGCCCTTGTCGGCGAGGGAGTTGAGGGCGGCCGTGACGGAGGGGCGCTTCACCTTCAGCTCCGAGGCGATGTCGCTCGGCCTGACCGCGCCGCCCTTGCCGGAAAGGCTTGAAATGGCTTCCAGATAGTCTTCGAGGTTTTCGGAAAGGTTGTGTTTTTGCGCAGGCATTCCCAATTAAACAGGCAAATGAAGTTAGAGTTCCCTAACAAGTCAACTCTTTTCGGAGTTCCCGCGCGTTTTGCGCCGGGCCGCAGCGGCGCCCCAAGCGGATTTCGCCCCGGGGCGCTGCGGGTGCGCTAAGAGCCTGCGCCGGCAAGCTCCGCCGCGGCGTCCGGCCAGAGCCCCTCAAGGCTCTCAAGGACGGAATGCGCATAGCGGGAAGCCGGGGGAAACCACCTCTTTATGTCCGCAATTTTTCCGGCCCGCGTCTCGCCGCACTTCAGAACGAGGGCCTTGTACGCGATATCGGCGCGCTGCGGATTGCGGACTTTCATGAGGTTTCCGGCAAGAATGTACATCTGGGCCGCCAGCTCCCTGCACTCTTTAGAATCCGGCATCAGCTCGGCTGCGGCAAGGCCGGCGTCGAACGCCCGGTGGGCGAAAAATTTTTCGGGCACGAAGCGCTCCCAGGCGGCGCCTATGCGGCCCTTGGAGAATTCCGCGAGCCGCCCGGCGGCGGGAGTCGGGTACACGGCGTCGCAGTCCGGCTCGTTCAAATACTCCAAAGGCCGCTCACTGTGCCTGCCCCCGCGCTCCCCCGGAAACCAGCGGGGCTCGTAGCACTCCGCAAAAACTTCCGTGCCGAGACGGTCGTAGATTTCAAAGATTTCCCAGTTTGCAAGAATCCTCTTGCGCCGGTCTTCCGACGGATTTTTTGCGACCTCCCTCAACCCCGCAATCCTGGCGGCCAAACCAGACGCACGCCCGTCGAAACCCAGCCACGAATCCGACCGAGGCGCGGCGTCGGGATAGGCGAGGATTTCCCCGGGTGCAGCCCCGTCTTTCAGCATCCGCAGAACCAGGGACCAGCGGACCTGGCGCATCAGCGGGCGGGTGTCGCCTGAGCGGGAATCGCAGTACCTGCGCAGGGATTCGGCGTCCATTGCAATTTCTGCAATGAACATCGCCCCCTCAAAATTTCCGGCCTCCACAAAGCAGTCGAGCGCCGCCGCAAAATCCTCCTCGGAAAATTTGAGGACCCCGTATTCGGAGGCCACTTTGGCGGCCACGCCCGAACCCCCGCTATCCCCGCAAATCCTGCCGATGTCGCCAAGGTTCCCGCGCACGAGCTTTGAGATTATTTCGGAGGCCGCCTTGTAGTCGCCATCCATTATCAGGAACTTCGACTCCACCCAGCGCGCCATGGGGTCTTCCCCGGCCGAAAGCTCCAGCGCGGCGCGCGCGGACTCATAATCCCCCGAATTGTACGCAGAAAGCGCGAGCAGGCCGCCGAAGTGCGCAAAGCCCGCCCTGCGGCCGCCTGCAATTTTTATCCATCTTGCGGGGCTTTCGCGCGACGCTGCAAAGTGGCATGCGGCAAAGGCTGAGGCGAGCGGGTCGGAGGCCAGATTCTCCAGCCCTCGGTCCGTCTGCGCCGCGCGGGATACGGCCACCCTGAGGCCGAGGTCCCGCCCGGTAGCCTTGTAGATTGAAAAATACGTCCTGACCGCACGCGCGTATTTGCCCTCCAGAATGTCAACCTGCGCCTCGAACCCCGCAGATTCAAACGCCAGATTTTCAGGGTCTTTAAAGCCCCCGCTCAGAGCCGCCTTCCTGCACCGCGCGTAGGCTTCCCTCGCGTCGGCCGGGCGGCCGGACTTGTACAGGGCGCGCCCCCTCATATATTCCGCCGCCACCGTGCGCAGCGGCCGCTCTCCGGCGGGGAGCGCCAGGAGCCTGTCAAAGGCCGCCAAAGCCCCGCCATAGTCGCCGCAGCGGTACCTGATGGCGCCCTCGTCGTACAGCCTGAACTCCCCCTCCAGCCATCCGGGAATCCCCATGACAATGGAGTCCGCAAGGGGCTTTCCACCCTTGCCGGCCGCGTCGCAGGCCCGCATGAAATTTTTTCTGAAGGCGATATACCCGGCGAGCTTTCCGGAATCCAGCCCGCGCGGCATGACGAAGCCGCCCCCGGGGGCCGACCCATTTTCGCCGCCCCCGGCCCGCCCCTCGGCAAGCTCTGCAATCTGGGCGTCAAATTCGTCCAGGGAGGAATCGGCAAGGGCAACGAGGGAATCCCAGCGCGGGTGCGCGGCGGCGCGGAGGAACGAGTCGGGGTCGTTCCAGTTCACCACGGTGTCCGGGTCCACATAATAGCAGCAGGCGGCGGCGCCAAACGGCAGCGACACGGCCAAAGCGGCGGATGCGAGAATTATTTTCATCATATAAAAACAGAAAAAATGTAGTTTCAAAGCCCGCGCACCCTTATCCATCCGATTTTGGCGGACGCGCTTGGCTCAAGCCTGAAAAAAGCGCCCTCTCCGGCGGAGAACTCAACCCCGGAGGGCGTGCGGCGCGCGGCAAAACCGGCGATGGCGTCAAAGGCCGCCGCGTTTTCTGCGGAGGCGAAAAACGAGGCGGGTGAAACGATGTCAAACGGCCCCCTGTTTTCAACGAACACCTCAAACAGCCCCCCGCCCGAGTCGCGCAGGCCGACCCGGAAGCCGTCGGGACGGGAGTCCGCGCCGCAGACTACGTTCATGAAGGCCGCCATGCTCCAGTTTGTAAGCTCCCTTCCACAAGGCAGCCTGAACCACGCTATCCCCTCAAAGTTTTCAAGGCCCGCCGCGCGGATTTCCCGCGCCAATCCCGCGACCTCCCTCGCCCCGCTGGCGTACACCTTCACGCTCTCGCCCGGGCCCGCAAGCCCCGGTGCGAAATTTTCCGAGTAGACCCTCCTCATCCTGCCGTCCGGGCCGAACACCGCCGCATGGGAGTATGTTGGAAGGGCGACGTGGAAGGGCCTTCCGAACGCGGCAGCCCCGCGCGCGGCCCGGAGCGCGGAGGCGCGGTCGAACACTGCGTAGCCGCCGCCCCGCTCCGCCAGATTGTGGACCTGCACAACAAAACCGTCCGCAAGCGAGGCAAGGCGCGCGAAGTCCGGCGACTTCATCTGCGACGGCACTGCCGTAAACGTGAGCTTCACCCCCTCCGGAATCGCGCCCCTGATTTTTTCCATCCACCCGGCATAGAAGCCGATTTTTGACTCCGGGCAGTCGAAGTCAAGCTGGAGCTCGGAGACGCCCGGGACCGCCCCGAGGATTTCCCCGCAGGCGCGCCCGACGGCTTCCGCGACGGCCCCGCCCAGCGCCACGTATTCCGCCCCGTCCGCGCGCGGGTCTTCTATGCGTATCGACACCGCCTTCCTGCGCCCGAACCCCGCAAGCGCTGCGGCGTCGAACATGCATTTGGAAAATACCGGCCTTCCGCCCTCAAACGAGACGCTTCCGCCCAGAAAATTCACCCCCGAAAGCCATGCCCCGGCGGCCCCCACGGCGGAGGAGGCATCCCAATCCCACGCGCGCCGCCATACGTATGCGAAATCCCCCGCCCAGGCGCGCCCGTCCGCTGCGGCCGAGGAGCCTTTCTTTTCGCGGAGCCTCTTTCGGAGCATCTCCTCGGCGTATGGGAGCCTGCGGCGGCAGTAGTCTATGCCGAGCCCCGCCCCGAAGCGCATCCATTTGGCGATGTTTTCAGGCTCCAAATCCGGCAGGAATCCCCCGTTTTCAAAGCCGAGATACGCATAGGCGGCGCGGGCTATCTCCCCGTCGGAGGCCCTCTCAAGCTCGCCTTCAAGGCGGGCGGCCTCGGCCGGATTCTTGGGTGTTCCGACACCTGCGCGGAGCATTGCCGCAAGATAGGCGTTCGCGCTCTTTTCGCCGAGGCGCGAGGCCCTGGAGAAGCTTTCAAACGCCTTCTCGGGGTTCTTTTCAACCCATATGCCGTTCAGGTAGTACATCGCCAGGTTTTTCCAGAGCTTTGCGGTGTCGAGCCGGACGGCGAAGGCGGCGGCATGGGCAAACATGCGGGCGGGGTTGCGGTAGCGGCGTATCTGGGCGCGGTCTGCGTTTTCGCCGTAGAATTTTTCGGGGTCGTAAACGTAGGAGGCGTCGCAGATGTGAAGCGCGGCCTTTTCGGAGCCTAGCCCCGCGGCCCGCTCCATCATCGCAAAGCCGCGGGCGGTGTCGGACGCCGGGATTGAGCGGTCAAACGGCCTGCGCCGTCCGCCCGCAGCGCCGCCCTCCAGAACCTCCATCGCGGCCATGCAGGCGAAATCCCTGATTCCGCGCGAGGCGAACTCCCGCGCCCTCTCCGCCGCCTCCCCGGGGGCTGAAATCTTCAGGAGTTCATAGAGGGCTATGGCCGCCTCGGGCTTTCCGGCCTCAAGGGCGCGCTCGAAATAAGAAACCGCAAGAGCGTCGTTTTTTTCCGTCCCGAAGCCGTACATGTGCGCGTAGCCGAGCGCGAGGGCGGCATCGGCCCCTCCAGCCTCAAATGCCGAAGACCACGCGGAGAACCTCTCGGCAATCTCCATGGCGGAAGGCGCGTCGCCCTTTGTGACGTTTTTTATCAGGCGCACCGCGCCCGCCTCATACTCCCCGGCGTCCAGGAGGATTCTGGAGATTTCAAGCTCCGCGCCGGGCGTGCCGCGCGCAGGCGAACGCTCTATCCCGCGAATCTTCTGGAGGGCGCGCGCCCGGCGCTCCTCCCGCCCCGAGGACATCTTGCGGGAAAGCTCCCTGGCGGTCGCGGCGCGCCGCACGGTTTCAAGCTCCGCACCGGCTGCGCTGTCGCCGGCGTCGCAGGCCGCCTGCAGGATTTCCATCGCGCGTTTCGGGGATTCAAACACGGGCGGCGTCGCCCCGGCAAACTGGAAGTAAAGCTCCGCCGCAAAGCGCCCCCCGCCTTCCGCCCCGGACTTCGCCCCGGCCCTCATTTCGGCCGCGCGCGCCGCGTCGCGCCGGACGCCGATTCCGTTTTCAAAGCAGTAGGCGAGGCATTCTCGCGCCTTTGCCCGCATGTTCCCCGAATCCCGGGAGGCTTCCAGAAGGCGCAGCGCCCCGGCGGCGGAGGGGGACGAGCCGTAGCCGCAGAGCTTGAGGACCGCAAGATTAGTCATGCAGTCGTCAGACGCGCCGCAGAGGCCGCTTTCTATGTGAGCCTCATAGGCGTCTGCGGCCCTGTCGAAACTCCTGGCCGGGGATTCCGCCATGTACGCGCCGGCCAGAAGCGGGCCTGTTGCCGCGTCATTCGGGAAGCGCTCCAGCAGGGCGATGGCCCCGGGAATGTCGCGCTCGCATCCTCGGCCTTCAATCATCATTGCAGCCAGACGCCCCGGGCTTGCGTAGGATTCCGCCAACACTCCGGCCAGCTCGAACGCGCGCCTGGGAGACTCCGGCGCGGCCTTCCCTTCGAGGAGGGCGTCTATCGCGATTTCCACGGCCTCCGCATCGGGCATTTCCGACGGGTTTTCAAACGGGGCGCGGCGCAGCGACTCGGCCCTGGCCGCATCCGCCGGGGCGCCGATTCCGCGCTCCAGAAATTCCGCCGCAGCGTATGCGGCAACCGGGATTCCGGGCCGGGAGAGGGCGAAGGCCAGCGCATCCCCCTCCAGGCCGTTTCTGCGGCAAAATGCCAGATAGCGCACAATCCCCCAAGACGGGTTTGAGACGGGGTCGCCTTCGACGCCCCTTTTGTAGAAATCCGCAGCCCCGCGCACATCCCCGTTCTTTTCGAGAAGCTCCGCAAGCTCCATCATTGAAAGCGAATCCCCGCCGGCGGCCGACGCCCTGAGCGCACGCTCCGCCCCGGCCGCGTCTCCGCGCCTGACAAGTGCGTGCGCGAGGGCGCGCCCGGAATTTTGCGAGCCCGCCTTTACCAGGGCCTCCAGTATCTCTATTTCGCCGCCGAAATTGGCCGACGATAAAACGGCGTAGCGTGAAAACGGCCGCGCGAACTCCTCGGCGGAACCGTCCGCATCCCCCCCCATTCTTTCTATTTCCGACATGACCGCGCTCCGCCAGTATTCCGCGCGCACGGGGTCGGCCGGGCCGCAGAAGCCGCGCGCAAACATGAAATACAATACCGACATCGCCTTGCGGCTGCCAGACTTTGCGGCGGACTCCATCATGGCCCTCGCCCCGGGCGCGCCCTCCCCTTCGGGGCCGGAGAGCGCGGCCTTCATGGCCGCCTCGAACTTAGCCTCGGGGCTGGCGTTTTCCGCCCCGAACTCGGCCCCGAACTTTTCGGCCAGCACCGGGTCGCGCCCGGCGGATTCCGAAAGGGAATAGAGCGCGTACCTGCTCCCGGATTTCGCCGCAGCCCACAGCCATTCCCCGGCCTTTGCGGCATCGGGCGGGAGGCCGCCGAAGGAGCGGGAAGAATAGATGTAATGCATCTGGATGCAGAAGCGCTCATAGTCGCACGCCTCGCCTATCCGGCGGAAGCGCTCGGCTTCGTCCGGATTTTTTTCGACTGTAACGCCTTCGGAATAGAGGGCGCAAAGCCAGGCTGCGGCGTCGCTTCTGCAATGGTAGCTGCGCATGGCGCCCCCCACATCCTCCAGCATCGCCCGCACGAATTCGGGGCTCTCCGCGCCGGGGCGCGAATGCCTCATATACGCCTCAAGAAGGCTGTTTGGATGGGTCTTTCCGCCGTGCCTGCGGTAGAGTTCAAGCCACCTTTCAAGGTCTGCGCGCGAACGCGGGCCCTCGGCGTCGAACACGCGCCACCCCCCCGCCGACTCAAGGCAGTCCAGGACAAACCCGGCGGCGTCCGAGCCCGACGAGGCCGCCATGCGCAGGTTCTCCAAAACCTTTTCCGGGTCCGGCTTGAACGGGGAATCCGAAGAATAGTAATTCGCGCACGCCATGTAAAAGTCCGAAGCGTAATGCGGGTATGCTGCGACAAAGCCGGATTTGAAGCTTTCCGCAAGCTCCGGATTTTTGAGTCCGCCAACCCCGCATTCGAGCATCATGAAGGCGTATGCGGCCGGGTAATACCCGCCTTCCGCGCCGCCTTCCAGCGCGTGCCCGAAAACCTTTTTTACGAACTCCTCCGCGAGTGCGGGGTCCGAATCCGCATAGAACCGCGCGGCCTCGGCCGCCTGGTCCATGCCCGCTTCGGCGGCGCGCCTGAAGAGGCCAAGCGCAACCTTCGGGTCGGCTTTAACGCCCTTTCCGGATGCGGTGAGCTCCGCGAGGCGGCGCATCGAATCCGGATCAGAGAGCCCGGCTGCGCGCTTCAGAAGCGCCATAGCCTCCTCCGAGCTGTTTTCTTCGAGATAGTTGTGGTATTTCCGCCTGTAAAGTTCGCCCATGGCTTTTGCGTGCCCCGCCGAGGCGGACTTTTCGAGCCATTTGAGAGACTCGCCGGAACGCCCCTTTGCCGCGTAATACCCCGACAGGTCGAAGGCCGCCGCAGCGTCGCCCGACTCCGCGCGCCCGGATGTCTCGCGCAGCCACTTTGAGAGCATTTCGGAAGCAGGCGCGAAGCCCGAAT
This sequence comes from uncultured Opitutales bacterium, assembly GCA_900548185.1. Classification (GTDB taxonomy): domain Bacteria; phylum Verrucomicrobiota; class Verrucomicrobiia; order Opitutales; family Intestinicryptomonadaceae; genus Intestinicryptomonas. Next base: position 37,178 of record URJJ01000005.1, on the reverse strand, counting down.
ACGCGAGGTCTTCCGCGATATAGACAGCCTCCTCCGCCCTTCCGCCCGCAAAGAGCACCCCGGCAAGCGCGAGCCTGCGCCCGCCGGCGTCGGGATTTTCCCCGCGCATGCGCATCGCAAAATTTTCGGCGTCGAAGGAGGAGAGAATCCTCGAAAATTCGCGCGCGGCCCGGAAGTCGCCCGAGTCTGCCCGGACGCGCAGTGCGGCGGCGCGGGCGGCGGCATCCCCTCCCGCATCAGCCCGGGAAGGCGCGGAGCGCGCGGGCGCCGGGGCGGACGCTTCGGAGCCGCCCGGGGACGCCGCCTTCTTTTCGGAATCCCCTTCCCTGCCGCACCCCGCCGAAAAGATGAGTGCCGAGACGGCCAGGGCGAGGGCCGCATTTGCAAATTCCAAGATTTTCATATCCCACCTCCCGGCCTTGCCGTCGGGTCTTCCGCGCCGTCTGCCGCGCGGCGCATGGCGTCGCGAAATTCGGCGTTGAAGCCCTTTGAATTTTTCACATATCGCTCTTCCGCGATTATAAGGGCGCTGCGCGCGTCAACTTCCGACTGCGCCATAGAGGCTACAAGGTCGCGCCCGTAAATTTCAACAATTTCTGCGAACTCCCGCCTGAGGGACTCCGTGCGCGCGAGCTCCGCCCTGAGGCGAGCAATCTCGGCCTCGGCCGCAGCGCTTCTTGCGCGGCTTTCCAAAAGCGCGGAGTGCGCGGCAAAAGCCGCCGCAGCGCACGCGGCCGCCGACGCGGCCCAAAGCACGGCCGAAACGGCGCGCCGCAAACGCGGCCGGCCCCCGCGCTCCGCCCGGCGGCACATCCGCCCGAGGAGCTCAAGCTGCTCCGCCCTTAGGGAAAATTCGCCCTTTTTGAGGGCATAGGCCCGGGCGAGCGCGGAATTTTCGGCATCCGCAGCCTTTGACCTGTCATTCATTTTTCAACACCTTTCCCCTTCAAAAAATCCCGACGCCCTCAGGCGGGAGCGCAGCGCAGACATCGCCCTGTTGAGCCTCACGCCGACATTGCTTTCGGATATTCCCAGCACTCCCGCGATTTCGCGGTAGCTGAGCTCGCCGAAATACTTCAGGTCCAGAATCTCCGCATCGCGCGGATTCATCTGCCCCAGAGCCTCGAACACGCACTCCATAAGCTCGCGCCCCTCCAGCGCCAGGGTGCAGGGCGGCTCCGGGGATTCGCACATGTCAAGTCCGGCGGAATCGACGCTCACGTCCCAGTCGCGCCTGCCCATCCGGCGGAAGGCCAGGTTGCGGCAGACCCTGTAAAGCCACGGGGCGGGATTTTCCACGCGCTCCCTGTTTTTCAAAAACCTGACGAAGGCTTCCTGGACTATGTCCTGCGAGGCGTGCCCGTCCCCGCACAATCTCCAGACGTAGGCGACCAGCCCCGGCGAGAGGTCCCGCACGAGCTTTTCCAGAGTCCCGGCGCTCACTGCGCCCCCTTCGTCAAAATTGTTTCCACCTTCACCCTTTATGAGCGGCGGGCCGGGTTTTTATTACGAATTTTTTGAAGAAATAAAGCAGGCCCAAATCCGGACGCGCGCAGCCTCAGACGGGAACCTTCACCACAATCTTGCGGACGAAGGCAGGTTTCCCACCGCAGACGCATCCGGGCCGGTGGGCGTCCTCCGGGAAAAACACGGCAAACTCCCCCGCCCGCAGCACGCAAGCCTCCCTCGGCTCTCCGCCGTAAAATTCCGCATCGCGCGAATCGTCGTAGGGAACCTTCACCGGAAAATCCGAGGCGTTCCCGAAATAGGCCGCCTCTTCGCCCTCCGCCACAAACTGTATGTCGATAAATTTGCGGTGCGCCTCCAGCTTCTTCTCGGAGGCAGGCTTCGTGAAATACTCCTGGCTCATGAAGCGGCATCCGCCCTCAAGGGTTTCCCCGGCCTTGAACTCCGCCCCCGACATGCGCCCGAGCGCCTCAAAGACAGCCGCAAAATGCGGGCTGCACGATTCATACCTTTTGGAATCCGAAAGTTTTGCCTTTATCATACCCCGACACATTGGGGCATTCCCGCACATTCTGCAACCCCAACATTGGAAGATTCCCCAATGAGAAATGAAATTCCACGCATGCCATGCCCCCCGCATGGCTGCCGCCTGCATGGCAAATCGCGGGTACACATTTGCATGAGCCTAAGATGAGACCCGACGCACTCATGCAATCCGCAAGGGCGCGCGGGTTTTCGGAACCAAAACCTGAAATTGCGGCGGAAAAACCGGGCGCCCTCCCCTGTTTCCCCTCCTAAAGACAGGGGCGGAATTAAAAAGGCGGCGCAATCCAGAATGGCCCCACCGTTTCGGGCCATATCGCGGCGCGCGCCCGGATGCCCAGGCCGAATAATCCAAACCGGCCGCGAAGTTTCAAAATAGTGGCCCGCATCCGGGGGGCTCCATCCAAAGCGGCCCAAATAAAAGCTGCCGCAGGGAGCCGTAACTAAAAAACATCGGACTCGGCGCAGGCCGGAAGTCCGCAAAAGATGCTATCAGTAAAATCCCCGCAGGCAAATGCGGAGCATTTCAAACGAGGGAGAGATGGGGCTAAAACCCGCAGGCGGCGGTTTAGAAACTGTCAACGCCCTTTATTTTAAAGGGTTCAAATTTCTCATGAACGCTTTTGCCGTTTTCTGGCAAATCTCTGCCATTTTTTTTAAATTATAAAAAGGCCGGACAAAAATTGGCAAGCGGAGCTGCCTCAATCGCATCCGGAAATATTGCATCATCATAAGCGATTTCCATGAGAAAATATGAGGCTTGCATGGATTGGAATGCCCCGAAAGAAAGGAAAAATCAGGCGGCGTTTTGCGGAAGCTTAAGCGGGCGTTTCCTCTCTTTGCAAAATCCCATCCCCCCAGCCCGCTTTTCGTTCCCTTATCTCTGTCAGGCCCTTAAAAATTTTAAAGCGGATGCCTGTGCCCCGGGCAATGTGCGCGTTTGGATGCGCTCTTGAACCGGCCTCCAATCAGGCGGCGCAAAGGCAGTTCCCATTGGGGCAGGCCCGGGTGAAAAAACATTTAAAAGGCGTTCAAAAAAGCCGCCTCCCCGCCCGGCAAAGGATTTTCCACCGGCAAACTGTGCGCGATAAAGGCCAATATCCGCCGCGCACATGCGGAAGGGCGGTTTTTTAAATGACAAAGGCGCCGCGGAAAAAAACCGCGGCGCCCCAAATGCCGGAATGCGGCCGAAGCTATTTCACTTCAACTTCGTGGATTGACCAGAAACCGCCGCTTTCGCGCGTATTTTCAATTCTGATGTACTTCGCCTTGACTGCGGGCTCGAACGTTATCACGTCCTCGCGCTTTTCCTGGGAGTACTTCACCTTGACGGGAACCATCTTTTCAACGGTTTCGCCGGCGTACACCTTCGGGTTGAGCACCCTGTCGCCGGAGGACGAGCCGAGCTTGAGAACCACCGCATTGACGGTCTTGGGCTTGTCGAAGCCGAACATGAACCACTGGCCCGGCTCGCGCGAGCCTTCCGTCGACCAGCGGGAGTCGATGTTGCCGTCAAAGGCGTTCTTGAGGCCGTTTGCGTTACGGTTTGAACCTGCGACAAAGCCGCCCGGCATCTTCTGCAGATTCTTGAAGGTGGAGGGGTCGTCAACGAGGTTGATTTCGTGCACAGACCACCATCCGCCGGAGGAGCCGCCGTTTTCGATGCGGATGAGCTTGGCCTTTTTGGGGGCCTTGAACTTGAGAAGGTCGCCGTTTTCGCTCTTTTCGAGGGTGATTTCCACCTCGTCGAAGTCTTCCATGGACTCGCCGACGTATAGCTTGGGGCTCTTTATGCCGTCGCCCTTGGAGTTGCCGAGGTCGAGCTCGATTGCGCAAAGCGTGCGGACATTCGGGATTTCAAACTGTATCCACTGGCCGGGCTTGCGGTCCTCGCCCGTGGACCAGCGCGATCCGCGGTTGCCGTCAAAGGCGTTCTTGAGTTCGCCCGCAGACTTGAAGGCGGTTCCGGTGATGCCGCCGGGGAGCTTCTGAAGCTCGAACTTGGCGAGGTTGAGGCGCTTCATCTTTGAGACGAGCCTGGAGTCCTTCTTGTCGACGGCGTTATTTACGATGTAGTCCGAAGCCTCATGCTCTATCGCGCCGGCCTTGGTTATGACAGAAATCATCGCAGTCTGCACGGCCTTGCGGTCGGCGGGGGCCTTGAGCGACTGGTCGAGGGCCATCATCGGGGCGAGTGCGGAGGCGTTATTCCACTTTGAAAGCTCGGCGAGGGCCTGGGACTTCATGCCCTGGCGGTAGGCTTCCAGGCAGAGGTTCACGCCGTCTTCCGCCGCATTTGCGGATGCGAAGCGGAGGAACTGGGCCTTTTCGGCCGGAGTCTTTGCGGCATCGAAGAGCTTCTTTGCGGCGGCGACCATCGAGGCGTCGCAGTCGCGGCGCGAGCAGGCGACCATGAGGCCCATTACGCCGCGCCTGAGCGAGTCGGGAGCCTTGGGCAGCAGGGCCGCGGCGCGCACGAACACTTCGGAATTCTTGACGACGGCATTTTCGAGAGTCTTGAGCGCCGCGAGCTTGTCGGCGTCGGAGCCGGAGCCTGTTACGACGCCGAAGAGGTAGTCGACACTGGCGGAGGCGTCGAGGTTTGCCATGGCCTCAACTATGAGTTCGCGGGGCTTGCCCTGAAGCTTGCCGGAAAGTTCGGTGAGCTTGCGGAGCTTGTCCGTGCTTTTGATGGAGGCAATGTCAAACGCGGCGCTGCGCATGTCGCCGCCGTCATAAAGCTCGGCGAAGGAGGCCACCTTCTCCAAATCCTTGTCGGAGCCAAACCTGGCCACGGCGTAGGTCACGGCCTTTGCCGTGCCAGCCGTCGTCGGGGCGAGGGCGGCTATCTGTTCGTAGCCTTCGCCCCTGTTTGTGAGCGCGTAAACCATTTCCGCCTGGAGGTATTCGGGAAGCTTTGCAAGCTCCATGGAGGCCGGAATCTTGACGTCCTTGTTGCGGCCGAGGTACCTGATTACGTCTTCCAGAAGCACCGTGTCGTCCACCGACTTTCCGGCCCTGACAAGCTGGATTGCGGCCAGAGTGCGCAGGTTCCTGGGGGCGGACTTGTCGGCGTAAACCTGCTGGGCGAACGCGGCGGCCGCATTGGGGTTCATTTCGGCATGGGAGAGCAGCAGCTCGCCGGCCTGGTTTTTGACGGAGGGCGACTTGGCCGACTTGTAGGCCTCAGCGAGCCTGGCGTAGGCTTCGGGGGTTCCGATGCGCGCGAGGGCCGAAGCTGCGGTCCAGGCCATGCGGTCGTCCTTGGAGGAGTTGGCCTTGGCGAAGGTGTCCGCCATGAATGCAACAGTCGCGGGGTCTTTGAAATAGGAAAGCGCAGTCACCGCGTCGCGCCTGATGTAGTCCTGTTCGGCCTTGGCGAGCTTCGACAGGACGGCCTTGGCCGCAGGGTCGGAGGAGCGCGCGAGGGAGATGAAGAGGCTTTCTGTGTGGTAGCGGTCCTTCGGGTCGGAGGAGGCCGCGTCGCGCAGGATTATTTCGCCCACTTCCTTTGCAGTGGAGTTGGCGCCGGTCACCTGGAGCATCTCGGAAAGAATCTTCTTGTAGCGGGCGGTGCCTTCGCCGGCCTTGAGCTCGGCGACGCAGAGCTTTTCGATTTCAGAGGCGACTTCCCCGGATTCGGTCGCGGCCTTGTAGGACCTGAAGAAGGTGGTCTCGATGGGGCCGAGATTGTCGCCGAACTCGATTTTGCGCAGGCTCTTTATCGCGTTTACGGCGGCCCTCGCCTGGACTTTGGCGATTACGTCCTTGCCGAGCGGGGTGGCGTCGGCGGGAAGGTCTCCGCAGGCGAACTGGATGCCGCGCATGTACATTTCGCAGACGTCGGGGTTGCGCCAGTAGACGTCGAGCCTGTGGCCGAACGCCCCGTAGAATATCCTGCCCTTGCCGTACTCCTTGAGCCACGACAGGCCGAAGTCCTTGTCCTTGCGGCTGGTTTCCTTGAGGGGGTCCTTGCCGCCGTCCTTGGGGCTGCGGTCAAAGTCGAGCGAAAGGAGCACGCGCTGCTTGTCGCGGCTGAAGCCATACTCTTCTATGAACGTGTAGATTTCGTCCTGTATGGAAAATTCCCCGTTGCCGTCCCAGAGGCCCTTGACGAGCGGGTGGCCGGTATCCTCCACGAGGACGGTCACGGGCGAATTGCCCGCGCCCCACGGGTGCCCGGCGAAGCGGCCGCCCATCATTTCGGGATACGCGGGGAACTTCTCGTCGGGGTCCTTGCCGTTTTTGACGTCCATGGCGTCGCAGGCGGCATGGGCGCCCATGACGCCGCCGCCGTTTTTGACGTACTCAATGAGGTTGTCGCGGTAGGTAATGTTCTTTTCGTCCTCGGCCTTGCGCTGCTCGGGCGTCCACTTCTGGCGGACGAGGTTGGGCTGGCAGAAGAAGCGGCCGGTGGTGTTGTTGAGAATCACGCAGTCGTACTTCTTGAGGTTGTCGGCCTCAAACGCCTTGGGGTCGTCGGTGAAGGTGAGCTTCCACATGCCGCCCGAGTTCTTTTCGAGGGCCTTCAGGAAGGCGTTCATGGCGGGGATGCCCTCGGTGTGGCGGTAGCCCTCCGTCCTCGTATAGACGAGGATGTTGCGGACCTTCTTCGGCTTCACCGCGAGCTTCTTGGGCGCGGCGTCCTCGGTCATTTTTATCTGTTCGGGGGTGAGGACCTTGTCGTCCTCCCACTGGGCCAGGAGGGGGCAGGCCATCGCGGCCCCCAGAAATATCGTCAAATACTTTTTCATTCTTATTCCTGTAATAGAACGGGTTGAAACGGTGTGCGGGCTATTTTCTGCCTCGGCCCTTCAGGGCCTTGTCGCCCAGGGGTTCGACTTCGCTTTTGCGCAGCGTCAGGTCTCCGCTTGCGAACTGGAGGCCGCGCATGTACATTTCGCACACTTCGGGGTTGCGCCAGTAGACGTCGAGCCTGTGGCCGAACGCCCCGTAGAATATCCTGCCCTTGCCGAAGTTCTTGAGCCACGCCACGCCGAAGTCCTTGGTCTTACGGCGGGTGTGCTTCATCGGGTCGTCGCCGTTGCCGAGGGGGCTGCGGTCGAAGTCGAGCGATATGAGAATGCGCTGCTTGTTGCGGTTGTAGCCGTACTCTTCAATGAAGGTGTAGATTTCGTCCTGGAGCTTGAACTCGTCGCCAGACCAGATGCCCTTGAGGACGGGGTTCCTCGGGTCCTCAATTATGAAGGTTTCCTCCGGATTGCCCGCGCCCCACGGGTGCCCGGCGAAGCGGCCGCCCATCATTTCGGGATACGCGGGGAACTTCTCGTCGGGGTCCTTGCCGTTTTTGACGTCCATGGCGTCGCAGGCGGCGTGGGCACCCATGATGCCGCCGCCCTCGGCGACGTACTTTATGAGGTTGTCGCGGCAGACGATGTTCATTTCGTCGTCGGCGCGCCTCTCCTCGCCCGTCATTTCGGCCCTGTCCTTCTTGTAGGAGACAAAGAAGCGGCCCGTGCAGTTGTTGATTATCACGCAGTCGTACTTCTTGAGGCTTTCGAGCGTTTCAAACTCCCTGCGGTCGGAAGTGAAGTGCATCTTCCACATGCCGCCGGAGTTCTTTTCCATGGCTTCCAGATAGGCGCGGAACGCGGGAATGCCCTCGGTGTGGCGGAACCCGTCCGTCCTGTCCCAGACGAGGAAGTGGCGGACCTTGCGGGGCTTGACGAGGAGGCGCTTGGGGGCGGCCTCCGCAGTCTTTGCGAGCTGCTCGGGAGTCAGGACCTTGTCGCGGATGTACTCGACGTAGGGGTTGCCCTCCTTGTCCTTCTTGTCGTTGTAATAGTGGGTGTTCTCCTTGGTCGTATTGTCGAGGACGTCGGAGTTTTCAGGCCAGGAGACCTTGCCCCTCGGAGCGGCGAAGGCGCAGCCCGCCGCAGCGGCGAATGCCAGAAATGCGAATGCGAATTTTTTCACGATAATGCTTCCTTTTGCGTTTTCGGGGTTTGCCTTTCCTAGATGAGGGCCCATTCGCCGCGGTTGGGGCGGCTGAGGAACTGGTTTGCCTCGTCGTCGTCAAACCTGCCGTTCTTCCAGTCCCACTTGAGGGAGCGGCCGAGGCGGTAGGCGATGTTGCCGATTATCGAGATTTCGGCCGACGAGCGCCCGCCCTCGACGGGGGCCACGACGGGCGAGCCGTTGAACACGGCGTCGAAGAAGTTGTCGCGGTGGGAGTTGTTGGCGGACTTCTGGTAAACGAGGTCGGAATCCGCTATCTTCATGTCGTTTAGCGAATTCTTGTTGGCCCAGAACTTGGCGCCTCGGTCGGCGGCGACGATGCCCTCCGTGCCCACGAAAGTCACGGCGTAGTCGAACGGCACGTCCGGCTGGTTGCCCTTTATTATCTTCACCTCGTTGCCCTGCGGGCCCTTGGCGAGATACATGTACTGGCGGGAATTCTTGAGGCCGGGCAGGTCGCCCTTGTCGGAAACGATGATTTCGTCCGGGCCCTTGCCGTCCAGACCGAGGCCCCAGAGGCCGATGTCATAGTGGTGGGCGCCGAAGTCGGCCTGGTTTGAATTGCCGTAGTCGAGATGGTCGCGCCACGCCGGGAAGCCGTGTTCGGAATACGGCTCCTCGGAATCCGAAAGCATCGGGAGCAGGCTCTGCGAATAGGGGTTGTAGGGGGCCGGGCCGCACCACATGTCCCAATCGACGCCGGCCGGGACTTCCTCGTACTTCCAGTTGCGGGTCGAGGCCAGACCGTAGTTCAGGCGCGCCCAGACTTCCTTTACCTCGCCCAGATGGCCGTTTCTGGCAAGCTGCGCGGCGCGGCGGAAGCCCTCGTCGGAACGCTGCTGGGAGCCTACCTGGAACACCACGCCGGCGTCCTGGACGGCCTTGGTGACCTTGCGGGCCTCCTCGACGGAGAACGTCATCGGCTTTTCGCAATAGATGGCCTTTCCGGCGCGGGCGGCGAGAATCGATATTATCGCGTGCCAGTGGTCGGGGGTCGTGATGTAGACCGCGTCGATTGACGGGTCCGCGAGGAGTTCGCGGAAGTCCTTGTAGCACTTGGGCTTGTCATGCGCGAAGTTCTTCCTCTCGTACTTGTCGACGAGCTTCTTGGACCAGAAGGCCAGACGCTTGTCGTCCACGTCGCAAAGGGCGGTCACGCGGCAGTACGGGAGGTCGGCCAGACCGTTTAAGTGGCCGTCTGCCATCTTGCCGACGCCTATGACGCCCAGGTTGCACCTGCTGTTGGGGCGCACGTTTCCGCGCGCAAAAAGCGATCCCTTGAAAATGAGGGGCATCGCGGCGGCAATGGCCGCCCCTTTTATGAATTTTCTTCTGCTTATGCTCATTTTTGTCTGTATTATTAAATTTGTATGCAAAAGCGGCGGCATGGAAGGGCACAGCCTCCCCGCAAGCCGACAAAAGACCGTTTACATATGCAAAACGCCCTCGATTATTCCCTTCATATATTTATAATAATGCGTTGAAGCAGGCCGGCATGCCGGAGGCAGCCCCGGAAAAAATCCCGAAGCCGGCGCCCTGCCAAAGGCTCCTCTCCCCCCTCGCAACCGGCCGCCGCAATGCGCAAAAATCTAATCTTTCTCGGCATTTTATGCGCCCGGTTAAGTGAAAATCGGCCTTTTTACATAACAGTACATAACAGCCGTCCGAATCCCCTTTCAAGCTTTTTTTCGCATTTTTTTGAAAACCGGACGCGCAAGAGCTTTTGGCGCAAACAGATTTAGAGCCTGGCCCCGCGCGCACCGCGTCCGCCCCCCGTGCGATGCGGCAGAAAACGCCCGCGAAGAGGCAGGCTGCGGCGGGGAGGCCGGGAGCCGGGCGCTTCAAAGCGCCTCCGGGGCGGGCTCAGGGCTTTATGGGGATTTCGCGCGGGAAGGGCTCGCCGGACTTTATTATGCGCCTGGCCTCGCCGGCCAGCCTCAGCCACCAGTCGGAGGGCATCCCGTCCGTGCCGACGAAGTGGGCGTTCACGGGCGGGTTCGGCTCTATTTTGAATATGGCAGTGCCCTCGTCAATCTCGTCGAACATGGCGATGTAAAACGTATCCACGCCGAGTTTGGCGGCCTCGTAGAACTGCTCCCAGAAGAAGTCGCCCCCCTTGCGGGGGATGAGGCTGGCGCCGGGCTTCGTCCTGCGGAGGTTGTCCCAGGTGAAGCCGGGGTAGACCACGGGAATCCAGAACGTGCCGTTCTTTTCGGCCATCGCCTTGTCCCCCTTCCAGAAGCCCATGCTCGCGCCGAACGTGCCGTCTTCGCAGCGGCGCTTGTTGCCGACGTTCCACGGGGTGTAAAATTTGAAGCGGGAATACATTTCGCGCCATTCCGGATCCGGATTGGAGGCCCAGTCCCAGCTCCCCCCGCCGACAAGGGAAGCCGCATACTTGCCGCCTGAATTGAAGAAGTCGAAAATTTTGCGCCCGGCGGCCGGATTCATGAGGTTCACCTCGTTCAAATAATAGTAGCCCCAGACGTGCACGACGGGCAGGCCCCCCTCGCGCAGATAGGCCGGGCTTTCGGTGTAGCCGGCGTCGACTATGCGCTTCCACTCGGCGATGACTTGCTCTGCAATCTTTTCGGGCGGGACGCCGACTGTGTCGAACGATACCGCCCATACGCGCCCGTATTTTTCGGCGGCGTTTTTCACATGCTCCATGTTGTTTCTGCGCGACATGTAGCCCGCGCCGTCCTTTCCGCCCTTCAGGCCGATGAGGAAGTGCTGGAGCCACACGCCGTCTATCCCGTATTCGGCCATCCACCTGAAATGGGTGTCTATGACGCGGGGGTTGTGGGAGCTGACGGCGCGGGCGGGGGAGCCGTCCGGCATTTTAAGGGAGGGAACCTCCTCCGTGTCGCCCTCGCCGAACTCGGAGACGTCCGGCCACATGTCAACCACAAGCGAGTCCGGACGCACTTCGTTTCTGAGGCGGCTGTAATGGTTCCAGCCCATGTCCGCGCCGTCTCCGGGAGTCCTGAACCAGCCTTGGTAGCCGCACATGAACTTCCCCCTGAGCGTGGAAGGGTCTATCTTTTCATAGGGCTTGCCGGCCGGAAACGCGGCGGGTGCGGCCAACGCAATAAAAAGCGCGGCAAGGCGGAACATGCATCTGAAAAATGGCTCCATACACTTCGCATGATGCAAAAATTCCCGTGGGATTCAAACAAAAACGCCCCGCACACTAGCTGCCTCCCAGGCCGTCCATGTGCGCCCCCAATCCGGTATCTGCTGCAAAACGGCGTAGGCATTTCCCGTAGGCGCGCACAATAATCAATTCGCCGTCCATATAAAATTACTGTAATTTAAAAGCGGGCTTCCAAAGCCGGACAAAGTGGGATTATATCGCCGAAAACAAACCAATAAGACCGGCATATGAAACTAAAAATATGGATTGTGACACTCCTGCCTCTCGCCTGCGCAAATGCGATTTTTTCGCAAAAAATTGCAGGCTCTAACCCAGTCGCGACAGACAGGTTTACGGCGGACCCGGCCGCGCTCGTCCATAAAGGCGCAGTGTATCTGTACGCGGGGCACGACGAGGCAAAAGATGGCGAAATGTTCGGTTTGCACGAGTGGCTCTGCTACTCGTCAAAAGACATGAAAAACTGGACCTGCCACGGCCCCGTGCTAAAGCCCACGGATTTCAAATGGGCGTCGGGCGACGCATGGGCGGCGCAAGTCGTCGAAAAAGACGGGAAATTTTACTTCTACGCAACCGTCCAGCACGGCGCCCCAAAGCCATGCAAGGCAATAGGCGTGGCGGTTTCAGACAGCCCCACGGGGCCCTTTGCCGACGCGAAAGGCTCCGCGCTTGTCACTGACGAGATGACGCCGAATCCGAATTTCTGGGACGACATCGACCCTACCGTTTTCATCGACGACGACGGAACGCCCTGGCTGTGCTGGGGCAATCCAAACTGCTACATCGCAAAGCTGAAAAAGAACATGGTGGATTTGGACGGGCCCATCCAGCAGGTCTATCTGCCGAACTACACGGAGGGGCCCTGGATTCACAAGCGCGGCAAAACATACTACCTCACTTATGCGTCGCATGCCCACCAGGGCTTCTGGGAAAAGATAAGCTACGCCACCGCGCCAAGCATGAAGGGCCCCTGGACCTACCGGGGCCTGATAACTGGCAGCGCAAAAAACAGCTACACAATCCATCCCGCAATAATTGAATTCAAGGGACAGTCCTATTTTATTTACCACAATGCGGATTTGACTTTGCCCGACGGGCGTTCGGGCGCGCTGGGCCGCAGGGCGGTTTGCATAGAATATTTGCATTACAATCCAGACGGGACAATTCAGCGCATCGAGCAGACAAAAGAAGGGCTCAGCCTGCCCCCGGCGCCAAAGAAGCCCGGCGGGAAAATCGCCGTGCCGCAAAAGACGGACGCGGGCGTCGGGCTCGTGCAGAACGCGGCGTTCCTCTCCCAAAACGAGGGGTTCGGAGCCAGGGGATGGGTGGGCACCCCGGCATTCGCAAGCCTGGAAAGCCCCATTTTTGCAATCCAGAGCGTCGGCTTCAACAACAGAAATAACGGTGTTGATAAGATGGCCCAGACTTTTGTAGCCGAAAAAAATATGAAGCTCGGACGCATCGCAGTCTACGGGGGCGACGGCGAAGGCGCCTCGGACGAATCGCCCCTCACCCTCGCCCTGTACGATTTGGGAAAGGACGACGGCGCCGACGCGGAGAGCTATGATACCGGCAAGAATCTGCTCGGCGGCGGCAAGGGTCTAAAAATCGGCTACGTCGCGCAGGGGGCGGGCCTAATCCATTTCGATTTTAAAGGCGCAAACCAAGTCAGTCTGAAAGCGGGACACAAATATATGTTTGAAATCCAAAGCAAAAAAGGCTCAACGCCGTTTTACTGGAGGCAATCCGACCGCGACGTTTACAAGGGAGGCGCCGCATATTATGGCGGCAAGCTCGGCAAGGAAAAAGAAAACACCTTCGACTTCGCCCTGGCAATCTACGGGCTTTAATCTGCATTGCTATAAAAAAGTATCCTGCCAGGCAAATCGAGAAAGTACCTCCGGAAACAATGCAATGACGGATTTCCCCGCCATCTTGTTGTCATTTTTTCACGCCTAAACCCCCGCAAAAACTTGCAACGCCAAATTTTGCAAGCACCCTTTAAGCCTTTGCTTATCAATAAAAAACCCCGCAAACAAAGGATTTGCGGGGTTTTTAAAATGGTGGGCCGGGTGGGGATTGAACCCACGACCAAACGATTATGAGTCGTCTGCTCTGACCGCTGAGCTACCAGCCCTTATAAAGAAACTTTTAGCATGGCCACATATCCCAAGCTTGCAAGCAAAATTTTCACAACGCCTCATTTTTTAAACTCCAACATACCACCAACGTTCCGTAAGCGTTCCGCTTAACCTAAGATGCTTGCGCATCTTGGTACGGCGTGCGCCGCCCGGGTCCGGGCGGCTGTGGGTTCGTCTCACCGCATTGCCTGGCGGCAATGGCTGGGCAGGGACAATCAGGAGTGTATTTGATAAGGGTCTGACATAGACGAGGGGACGGAAAGCGCATTCTGAAATGGAATTTCACGGGGACAGGAAAAATCCTGCCTGGCTTTTTCATTTCGTTTGGGGTATTCTAATTTATGTCTGTCTCTTTTTAATAAGTAAGCCTGCCGTTTAATCTAAGACCAACGTACCGTTGGATCTAAGATGCTCACGCATCTTGATACGGTGTGCGCCGCCCGGGTCCGGGCGGCTGTGAGTTCATCTCGCCGCATTGCCTGGCGGCAATTGCTGGGTGGAGACAATCAAGAGTGTGCACTGAAGTAGTAGAATCTAGAGTATGATTAGATAGTCTTTTTTACAAATAAGCGCACCAACATGCCGTTTAATCTAAGATGCTTACGCATCTTGGTGCGGCGTGCGCCGCCCGAGTCCGGGCGGCTGTGAGTTCGTCTCGCCGCATTGCCTGAAGGCAATCGCTGGGCGGGGACATCAAGAGTCTATTTAATATTACTTATAAATAAATGGAAGTATCGCGTTTTCTTCAAGATTGCCGCGAGCCGAAAAACTCCCTGCGGGGCGCGACACCCGTGAAGGCGCCGTCTGCGCGGCCCGGCGTCTCAATCACTTCCCGCCGGTGGGAAGTTTTGAGAGCATTTCCGCCGCTTTTCGCGCGTCTTCTGCCGTTATTTTTTCGGGGTTTTGCTTCGACATCTCGTAGGCGATTCCGGCGCTTTCAAACCACGCCCGCGCGGCCGCGAAATCCTTTTCGGCCTTCAGGCAGCGGAGCCCGAGCATCCTCTTTACTCCGGGCAGGCGTGCGTGCGCCGCGAGGGCGGATTCGTCAAACTTCCCGCTGAAATAGCCTCGGTACAGCGCCCCCTCGAATTTCGCGGCCTCCTCCGAGCCCGACATGAGAGCGGCCGCCTCCGAAGTTTTCCCGTTTTCAAGGAGAAGCGAAATCATCCCTCCATTTAGGATTTTCACGTCCGAAATTTCGGACCTCCATCCCCGGGCGCCGTCTGTGGCAGAGGAAAAATTCTTCCTCGCGGTATTCATTGCGGAGAGGTAGAGGTTCATCGCCTCCCCGAAATCCTTCGCGCGTCCGAGGCCGAGGGATGCCATTTCAGCCTGGCGCGCCGCAGGTTCGACGCTGTCCGGAAATTCCGACTTCCACTTTTCAAGCCATGGGGCAGATTCCGCGTATTCGCCCCTCTCCCAGAAATACTTTACCGCAGCCTTCAGAAACCCCTCGCGGGCCCCGATTGCTTTTTCTGCCCCGGCAAAATCCCCGCGCGCCATGAGAATGTGCGCCGCGCGCATGCGGGCCTCGCCCAATCTTCTGGCATTTTCGCCGTCCGCTGCGGGATTTTCTCCGCCGTCCTGCGCGGAGGCCATTTCCGCCCCGAACAATTCTAGGGACTTCAGGTAGGCTTCCAGCGCGGCGTCCGCATCTGCGGCAGTTCCGATGCCAAATTCAAGGGCGCGCCCGTAAAGCTGGGTGCATCCCGGGCGGCCCGCGTCAAAACCCGCCTTCGCCGCCCTGAAATACCCGTCGAAATCGCCCAGGTACATTCTGACTTCGGCCAGGTCCTCAAGGGCGCCGTCGGCTCCGGAGCGGGCGCATTCGGCAAGGATTTTTTCGGCGACTTCATATTCCGAAGGCGGGCCGTTGCGCTTCAGTATGAAGTCCCGCACGTATTTTATGCGCTGCAAATCAGGCGAAGGCGCGGATGCGGACCGTGGGCAGAGCCTTTCGATTATGGCGAAGGCCCCGGCAAAGTCGCCGGCGCGGACATGGGCTGCCACGGACAGGCTGGAGTCCGCCCCGTCGAGGAGCTTTGCGGCAAAATCCGCATCTTCGAGCTTTCCGCGTCCGTTAATGTAAAGCGCGGCGGCCTTTGCGCGCAGCCGGGAGGCGGCCGGAAGGCTGCTGAAGCCTCCGGGGGACGTGTAAAAATCGGCGGCGGAAAGCTCGTCGCCCTCGCCGGCTGCGCGGTCCCCGGCGGCCTCAAAAATTGCGAGCGCATCCTCGCCCGCCAGGCGGCTGGCGCCCCCGGATTTCACGAAGCGCACGGCGGCGTCCAGAAGCTTCCCATAACCCTCCGCATCCTGGGCGTTCCCGGAATGCAGCAGGGGAAGCAGGGCCCTCACCTCGTCGGGTATGTCGGAATGCCTTGCAGAATACAGGCTCGCCGTCACGTCGAACCCCTTTTCCATGCGCGCCCTTGCCGACGACGGCTTTTGCGCATGCCTAAGCGAATCCATGATTTCGCGCGCGCGCGCCACGTCCGGCGGGCATATGGCGCCCTCGCCCAGGGCCCGCGCAAGATTCACCGCGCCCTCGCACAGCGGATCCGCCCCGAAAGCCTTCCCGTACAACTCAAACGCCCCGGGGCCGTCCTTCTTCTCAAATTCCAGATATTCGCCGTAACGGGACATGGCGTCCGGATTTCCGAGCGCCGCGGCCTCCCCGTACCACTTTACTATCTGCTCCGGACGCGGATTTTCGGAAAAAGACGACGGGTCGTAGGCCCCCCGGGGGTTTATCGAAAAGTCCGCAAAGTCGGCCATCCTGAAGAGGGCCCGGGCGCGCTCGCTTTCCGTGGCGGACGGGGGCGCCGCAAACACGGCCTCCACCCCCGAGAAATCCCCCGTGTGCGCCCGCGCAAGAGCCGACAGCGCCGGCTGGACCGCACCCGCCTCCTCCGCCTGAAAGCAAAGCGAAAGGGCTTCGGCGGGATCGTACACCGGGCCCGACTTGTCGAGCCGCATGGCCGCCATTTCAAAGAGCGCCTCGGGGCGCCCGTATTCGGAGTAAACATCTTCAAGTATTTCAAACGCCCCCGCGGCGTCGCCCATTCTGGCCTTCCATTCCGCGGCGCACATGCCGGCCTTCGCGCGGTCGAACCCCGCATCCCCTGGCTTCGACTCCTCCCACGCGCGGGACATGC
This sequence comes from uncultured Opitutales bacterium, assembly GCA_900548185.1. Taxonomy (GTDB): domain Bacteria; phylum Verrucomicrobiota; class Verrucomicrobiia; order Opitutales; family Intestinicryptomonadaceae; genus Intestinicryptomonas. The sequence goes on along the minus strand of URJJ01000005.1, from coordinate 20,739 downwards.
AGGCCAGATATTTGGAGCGGTCGAACCTGGAATGCAGCAGGGCGAGGGCGTAGAAGGCGCGCGCAGGCTTGTCCCCCGCGCCCTCCATAAGGATTTCCGCCGCCCTGTTTTGGAGAAAGGCGCGATCGGAGGCCCTGACGTATCCGAAATAGGAAAACTTGACCATGGCCCCGGGCATCCCGCGCTCGGCCGCGTAGGAATACTGCTCGCCTGCCATGTTTAAAAGAGGCATCCACCCGGACTCCCCGTCATTGCGCACGGCGTCGAGCCTTATGCGGGGCTCCCCCCCGGCCCTGACGCGCACGGCTTCGGCGTAGAGCATGTCGCCGAGAAGTTCGGCTGCGTGGCGGTTTCCGCGCCTGCGCGCCTCCGCGAGAAAATTCGCCGAGGCGCTTCTTCCGCCGGGTTCGGCCGCCGCGAGTTCGGACAATAGCATAAACGCCATGTCGTCCCCCGCCGCCGCGCCCTTTTCGAGCCACGCCCGCGCAGCGGCGCGATTCTCGGCGCAGCCGAGGCCCTTCATCAGGGCGTATCCCATATAGGAGAATGCGGGCGCATATCCGGCCTCGGCGGCCTCCCTCACATATTCGGCGCCCCTCTCCCGGTCTGCCTCGACGCCTACGCCGTCGCGGAACATCTGCCCGAGGGCGAGGCGCCCGGCCGGATTGCCCGCCTGCGCGGCGGACGCAAAACATTCGTAGGCCTTTTTGAAATCCCCCGCCGCCCTTTCCCCGCGCAGATAGTAGCCGCCCAGCACAACCTGCGCGGCGGAAGAGCCGGAAGCCGCCATCTTTTCCAGTTCGTAAAAGTCGAGCGGAATCCACGCTCCGGCCTCGCCGGACCAACGCAGCGGCTCATACCGCATCCCGTCCACGGAATTTAGTATGCATACAATCTCCCCCGGGCGGGCCGGGGCCTCCAACGGGGAATTGGGCGGAACAAAAACCGTCTCCAGTTTCGCCCCCTTTTCGCCCCCCCCGAAACATGCCAGGATTGTGGCGTTTGAACGGTTGAAGAGCTCGCGGTCGGACGGATTCCGCAGGAGAAGCGACACGACGTCCCTCGGCGGGCGGGCCTCCCTCAGCCCGGACGCACCCAGAAGCCACGGGCGCCCCCGCCTTTCAAGTTCCGAGAAATCCGTGGAAGTGAAGGTCTCCATTTCGAGAGCCTTTTCCCCGCCGCCGTACGCCTGGCCATACGCGGCGCACAAGGCGCACGCCGCCGCGGCAAAGAATATCGCATCAAATGTTTTCATGCGCAATCCCATCTAATAAAGCGACGGGGAAAACGCCGCCGAATGCGGCCTTCCCGCAGCCTCCTCCGTCGAAATCGTCATTTCGAGAAGCTCCGAAGCCTGGCTCCTGGCGCGGAACGGCTTGAAAGCCGCATCAGCGGCGCGGCAGACGCCGGCCGAAGCCGGGGAAGCTCCCCGGGGTTCCGCCCCGCGCGCCGAAAGCTCCGGATTCCCGCCGTCTGCAAACTCCGCATAGGCGCCGTGCGAATACCCATGCGCCGCAGTGTCCGAAACCGTGTAAACCGTTCCGCTCCGGCCCCACGAAGAGGCAGCGTACGCCTTCGCCAGTATCTCCTCGACCGTAGCGGCGGAGGAGCCGGCCCGCACGGCGGGGGGAGGCGGGGCCGCATGAGCCATCGCCGCGGCCCGGGCGGCTTTGGGGGCGGCGGAATAGGCGAGCGGGTCGGCTGGCCCGGGAAGGCCGAATCCGTCGGAGGCGGCGTAGGAATCGGCCTCCACGCGCAAGTCGGCAAAGCCTGAAACCCTATCCCTGGCAATCGGCCCCGAGCGCAAAGCGGGGGCGGAGGCGTAGCCGGAAATGTCCACTGCAACCGGCGCGCCGGCGGCGGCGCGGCCCTCCCCCCCGGCATACCCCGGCGCGTTCCGGGAGTCCCTCACAAAGGAGAGCGCGGCAAACATGAAAACCGCGCACGCGGCCAGGGGAAGGCCGGCATGCATGGCCGCCCGGCGGAGGAAGCCCTCCGGACGCGCCCGGCGGCGCCCGAACCGGACGGCGTCGCAAACGAGCCTCTCCGCGCGCGCCGAAGCAGCATCCGGCACATCCGCGCGCGCGGCGGCGTCGAAGAGCTCCCTCAGCCCGGCATGGAAGGCGGCCGCATCTTCGTATTCGCGTCGGAAGTCCGCGTCGGAAGCTATCCGCGCCTCTATGGCGGACCTTTCGGCGGGCGGGCATTCGCCGTGCAGGTATCTCAAAATTTCTTCGTTCATGGTTTTTCGTCCTCCGACATCATTGACTTGAGCTTCGACATTCCCCTGAAAATCAGGGTCCCCACGTTCGAGGATGTGGTATTCATTATCTCCGCTATCTGCGCGTATGAAAATTCCTCGAAGTATTTTAGGGTCAAGGCTTCCCGCTCCTCGGGGCGGAGGCGGGCCAGAAATTCCATGAGGCGGGAGACCGAGTCGTTCCTCTCCGCAGTGCGGGACGGGCAGGGACGCTCGCACGGCACGGAATCGAAGAACTCCTCGCCGCAGCCCGACATGCGCCTTTCGCGCACCAGGCGGTTGAGTAGCTTGTTCTTGCACACCCTGTAAAACCAGGAGGCCACATCCTTGCGCGGCGGATTTTTGAAATATTCGCAGAATACGTCCTGGACGATGTCGCGCGAAAGCTCCGCGTCGGAACAGATGCCCATGGCGTAGGCCGTGAGCCTCGCCGCGTACCTCGCATGTACAGATTCGTCCGCCATTTCAAAAAAAAGGGTGCCCCATTCCCGCCCTGCGCCGCAGGCCCGATGGAAGCGTCGCATGTAATGACAGCGGCGCGCCGGATTTATTGCAACATTTTAAAAATTCGCAGGGACGCGCTGGGCGGGATTCGGCGGGGCGAGCGCACTGCAATCGGGGAGCGCACCGGCAAGCATGCGCTATTTTCACGGCATTTCGCGGGGATTCAGAAGCTTCCCAGGCGGGCGGAAATGCGCACAAGCCCCCCGCCGCGCGGAGCAAACTTTCGCCAAAAATATTCGCACACCGCCCCCGATGCCCCGGGATTCGCCCCCCCGCAGGCTGCGGGATGCGGAAACGCAAAACGCCTCCGGAGGCGGCGTGCACGCGAAAACATAAAACTCCAAAGCGCGCGCCATCCAGGATGAAAGCCCGCCTCCCGGCAAAATCCGGAGCAGGCTGCGGGGAAAGGAAACTCCGCCCGAGCCGCCACAATCGGGCGGGAGGCTCCGCAAACAAAAAAGCCGCGATACCCCGAGTGCGCCCCCGCATCCCAAGCCCGGCCGAGTCGGAAACGCGGCGGGTCGCCCCGCTGCAAATAATCCGCAATGTTTCCAAAAGAGCACCCAGCAATCCGGCGCGGTGAGGGGACAAAAAAAACGGCGCATAAAAATGCGCCGCAATGCCTTCTCCAAACGTGCGCGCCAGCGGGCGCGGCGCGTCAGAGCCCGGCCTTCTTCGCTTCGAGAAGGTGTGCGGAAAGCTTTTCCAGGGGAACCTCTTCCTCCGAGCCGCTTTTGAGGTCTTTAACCTTAACGCAGCCCCCCGCCATCTCGTCCTCGCCGAATATGACAGCGAACCTGGCCCCGCACGCGTCGGCCGCTTTGAACTGCTTGCCGAATCCCGCCGCGCGGAACGGGTATTCTACGCCGATTCCGGCGCGGCGCAGGGACGAAACCGCGCCGAGGGCGGCGCCCCGCAGCGATTCGGAGCCTATCACGGCATAGACGTCCGGGGAGACCCGGCCCTCGGGCATTTTGCCCACGAGCTTCAGGAGGTCCGACACGGTGACGTCGCCCATGCCGAAGCCCACGGCGGGCATGTCCGGAAAGCCCAGCTTTTTCACGAGAGAATCGTACCTTCCGCCGCCGGCGAGCGCGCGGCCGGTGCCTACCGTCTGGAAAGCCTCAAACACAAAGCCCGTATAGTAGGCCAGGCCCCTTACGATGCCCATGTCGACATTCACGAAGCCGGCCACGCCCATGTCGCCCAGAAGCCCAATGAGGGCGTCCCAGTCGGAGAGCCTGGCCTCGACCTTGTTTTTGAAATCCCCGTCGGCGCCCCCGAAGGCGGCCTTGAGGCCCTCGAGGCTCTTAACCGCCACAAATTCGCGGCACTTTTCCACGAGCGCGGACGGCTCGCATCCCGAACCCGAGAGCGCCTCCGCCATCATTTCGCTGAAGGCTGCGGGCGAGACCTTTTCAATTTTGTCGACGACAGAAAGCACCCTTATTATGAAGTCTTCGCCCACGCCGCATCCCTCGAGGAAGAGAACCCAGAGGTTGCGGTCGCCGAGGCGCAGCCGGAACTCGTCCCGCGTCAGCCCGAAGGCGCGCAGAGACTCTATAAGGAGGGCCACGGCCTCCGCGTCGGCGGAAACGGACTCCTCGCCGAGGATGTCGGCGTTGAACTGGTAAAAGGCGCGCAGCCTGCCCTTCTGCTGGCGCTCGTAGCGGTAGTTTTCGCCGATGGCAAACCACTTGACCGGCCTTCGCAGGCCGCCCGCCCTGGCGCCCGCCATGCGGGCCAGCGACGGGGTCATTTCGGGGCGCAGAGCCACGGCCCTGCCGCCCTTGTCGACGAATTCAAAAAGCTGGCTTTTGATTTCCTCGCCGCTTTTTTCCGTGAAAAGGTCGAGCTGCTCGAGCACGGGCGGCTCAAATTCCGCAAAGCCGAAAGACTTCGCCGTCCTCCTCCATCCGTCGAAAAGCGCGGCCTTTTCCGCGCACTCCGCCGGGTAGAATTCGCGGAATCCTGGAAGGGTCTTAAACATCTTACTTGCGCGAGCGCGATTCCTTGCCCCGCTCCACTATGGACAGGTCGAGCTTCTTGAGGGCCGCCTTCAGCTCCTTGCCGGACTTGAACTTCACGATGGCGCGCTTGGGTATCATCACGTCGTTTTCGGGCATCGTGGGGTTGCGGCCTACGCGCGGCTTGCGTATCTGGACTTCGAGCACGCCGAAATTTCTGAGCTCGACGTTCCTGCCGGAAGACAGGCTGTCAACTATCGTGTCGAGGGTCATCTGCACGATGTCCTTGACGTCGTTCTGAAGGACGCTCCCGTTGCGGCACTCCGGCTTGGTTGCGTAAATTTTCTGAACTATTTCGCGTTTAGTTAGATTCTGCATGGTTATGCCTGTTTATAGTAGTTCTTTTTATAAAATTTGTTTGATATGGAGCTAAAAACGGGCAATTTCAAGACAAATAAACACTTTTTTGCTTTTAAATCAAGGCTTTGCGGGCCATTCCGAATCCGCATGCCCAAAAACCGAGCCATTTTTCAACCCATGCCCCCCGCGCCAAACCCCAACAGCAGAAATCCCGACGAGGTGCGCGAAATGTTCGCGCGCGTCGCCCCCAAATATGACCTCATAAACCGGGCGATGTGCGGCGGCCTGGACAGGCTGTGGCGCGCGCGCGCGGCCAGGGCGGCCGCAGAGCGAGCGGGCCCCGCCCCGGTGCTCGACCTCGCGTGCGGGAGCGGGGACGTGGCGCTTTCAATGCTGCGCCTGAGCCCGTCGCTGCGCGCCGTCTGCTGCGACCTGTGCCCGGAGATGCTGGAGCTTGCCCGCAGGAAGGCGGAAGCCGCGGGGTTTGCGGGGCGCGCGGAATTCGTCCGGGCCGACGCCTCCGCCCTGCCCTTCCCGCCGGATTCGTTTTCGGCATGCGCAATATCGTTCGGATTCAGGAATTTTGCGGACAGGCCGGCGTGCCTGCGCGAAATACGCCGCGTGCTGGCCCCGGGGGGGAGGCTTGCGATACTGGAAGTCGCGCGGGCGCCGGGAATCCTCGAACCGGTCCAGAATTTCTTTATGGAAAGGTGCGTGCCCGCCGTCGCGTCGCTATTGGGCGGATGCAGGGCCGACTACGAATACCTCGCAAAAACCACGCGGGCTTTCCCGCGCCGGGAGGAGCTCCACGCCATGATAGAATGCGCCGGATTCTCGGAAATTTCATCAAGGGGGATGGCGTTCGGCTTCGTCGCCCTCACAACGGCATCAAAAAAATGACAGACCACTTCAGCGAAACCGCGGGCCTTGTGGACCTCGACGAATTCAAAACCTGGATACTCCTCGAAAACGACGACTTCCTCGCAATAAACAAACCCGGATGGCTCGTGTGCCACCCGTCTAAAAACGGCCCGCTTTCGAGCCTCGTCGGCGCGGCGAGGGAGTATTCCGGGCTTGAGGTGATGCACCTCGTAAGCCGGCTCGACAGGGAGACGAGCGGGGCGGTCGTGCTCGCAAAAAACAGGCGCGCGGCCGGCATCGCCCAGAAGGCCGTCGAGACAAAGGACGTCGGCAAAAAGTACCTGGCCATACTAAACGGCGCCCTTGAAGGCGAGTACGTCGTGACCCAGCCTCTGGCCGGCGACAAAAACTCGCAGGTCGCAATAAAGCAGGCCTGCGCCCCCGACCGCGCCTCCGCAAAGAGGGCGGCCACGCGCTTCCTCCCCCTGCGCCGCGGGCCGCGCCACACCCTCTGCGCCGTGGAAATCCTAACCGGGCGCAAGCACCAGATACGCGCGCACGCCCAGTGGATAGGCCGGGAAATAGTGGGCGACAAAATCTACGGCCCCGACGAAAACGTATACCTGCACTTTGTCGAAAACGGGCTCTCGGAGGCGGACCTCAAGCTCGTCCAGATGAAAAGGCAGGCCCTGCACGCATGGGAGATGGACTTCACGAAGGTCGTCCCCGGCATGCTGATACGCGCCCCCATTCCGGACGACTTTGCAGAGTTCATGCGCTCAAACGGCCTTGGCGACGCCGAAAGCCTTGAAGCTTCGCACTCCTGACAGGGCCGGGGAGCTTCGGGCTGGCATGGGCAGCGCCTGCCCGGGAAAATTGCTGCATGAGAGAGCCGGAGGCGCCCGCCCCGGTCCGCATTGAAAAATCTCCCCCGCAGGGGAATTTCCGGAGACTCCGCCTTTCCACACGCCGCGCAGAGATTTTGGCTTTGGAAAAATGAAGCCGGATTTCGGCAATGGCGGGACACCGGATGCGGCAAGCTGCGCCACGTCAAAATCCGAAGGGCGCCCGCCCATTTCGCACGCCGAGCAGCGGGCCCCGGCGCAAGTTCCCATCCGGAGGATTCCCTCCCGGGATTCCCCCGGTCGCGCCCCTTAGGCGCAGAAAAAAACAGGGGGACTCGCAAGCCGCCACGCTCGCTCCGCCCTTTTAGCATCCGGCGGCGCGCATTGCGCCGCACTGCGCGGGGAGGCATTTTTTTGTTTGAATATGGCCGCATTATTTGAATAACATTTCAACATAACATCCCCAACATACCGTCATAAACCAAAAGCGGCGCGGCGGCGCAGGCGGAAATCCGCCCGGGCCCAGCGGCGCAAACCTCGATATAAAAAGGACAGGACACATGAAAAAAATCATGGCAATATTGGCAGGCATGGCGGCGTTTGCCGCGGCTCTCTTCGGAGACCCGGCAGGGTATTTTGTAAAACTGGAAGCCTACGACGTGGAGCCCGGAAAGGCGCTCCGGGCCGCAGATGAAATTGAAAAAGACCACGCGGCATTCCGCGCCGCAGGAAACATTCCCCAGAATCTGTTTTCAACAACGCTCGCTCCGGGCATAACCTCTTCGCTTTCAAATCAGGAGGATTTCCTTCAGGCGACGGGCGTCTCCGCAACCACCGCATGTTCCGATGAAACCAAAATACCTGCCGGCCCGCGCGCAAAAATCATCCTCAACGCCGGCGAAAAAGGCGAAGTTCTCGTCTCGCTCGACTATCTTGACAGCGCCCCGGCCGACGGCAAGGATTACGTGTCGGGCAACCAAGTCATGACCATGCGCAACTTCGGCGAAATCGCGGTGAGCTTCAACCTCCTGCCCGTAACGCCCGGAAAAACCCGCGTGGCCGCCCTGCGCAAGCTCGAAAACTCCTGCCGGATTTACGCGCTTTCAATATTCAGCCTGCCGGAAATAATAAAATCGGACCCCGACGGCGCCGCGGAACTGCGGGTTGAAAAGCTCACGGTTCCGGCGGAGGCATACGCCGAATTCGACGGCTCAAAGGCGTCTTTTGAAAAGCTCCGCAAAGCCGCGTCGGAGTCAGCCCCAATCGCCGTCATGCCGATGTCCACGTCTGAGCCCGAGCATAGCCTCTTTAAGGACTCCACCGCCATCTATTACCCGGTGGCGCCGCAAGCTACCCTCATGGGAGACTTTGTAATGCAAAGCCTCGGCCCTGTCATAACGGCAAGGTTTTCCAGGCAATGCCGCCCGGCGTCAATCTCAGCCCCGGCCGACGAGAAATGCGGGATGCTTCTGGAGCTGTCGTACCTGGAATCTGCCCTCGCATCAAAAAAGAAGATAGCGGCCATGGGCCAGGTAGTGGAGCGGCCCGGAAGCTTCAAAAACTGGAAGTCGAATACCGTCCTGCCCTTTGAGCCAGGAGTCCCGGCAGTCGCCGCATCCCGCCTGTGCGAAGGCGGGGTGGAAGTGCTCGCCGTGACGCTTTCCCCAAAGGAGCCGTAGGGCTGGGGGCGGATTCCGCAGGCGCGGGAGGGAAGGGCGCGCATTTCCCTCCCCGCCGCCTCTTGACACGCAGTAGCCGGCATGCAAAGATGCCGCAGAAATGAAAGCCCTATCGCCCAACGACGTTTATAAAGCCCTGCCCACCCCGGAAATCCTCGACGCGCGCGGCACGTTTTTTGACATCGCAAAGGGCGCGGAACTGTGGGCGTCGGGGCGCGACGCGCTGCGGTCGGTTCTCTCTTCGGAGGCGCGCGGCGGGAAAATCCACATTCCCGACTACGTGTGCCCCTCCCTGCCGATTTTTCTTTCCGAATTTTTTGAAATCTCACGCTACCGGGCTTCGCCGCTCGCGCCCGCCCCGGACTTCGGCACGCTCGCGGCCCGCCCCGGCGACACAGTGCTTGCAATAAGCTACTTCGGGGCTTCCGACGGGGCCGCCTGGCGCGCGTGGCAGGAGCAAAATCCCGGAGTCAGGCTCATAGAGGACCACAGCCTTGCCCCGTTTTCCCAATGGGCCTCGAATTCCCGGGCCGACATCGCCTTCGCCTCCATGCGCAAGACCCTGCCGATACCCGACGGCGCGTGGCTGAAGCTCGCCGGGAAAAAGCCGCGTGCCGCCGCGACGCGCCCGGCCTCCGACCTCGCGCCGTTCGCCGCCGAAATCCTCGCCGCCATGGCCCTCAAAACTTCGCAAATATCCTGCGGGGTATGCGACGAGCGCCCCTACCGCATGATGTTTTTAAAGGGGGAGGAAAAGCTCTTCAGGAAGCGCTCCATCTCCCGGATAAGCCCGTATTCATTTGAGCTTTTAAAAAGGATTGGAATAGCGGGCATGCTCAGGGCAAAACACCGGGAAATCGCGGAGTTTTTTGAAGGCTACGGGAAGCTCGGCCTGCCCGCCGCCCGCTTCATCGCCCCGGCCGGAGAAATGTCCGCATTCGAGCCGGTTATGGCCTTTGAATCGCCGGAAGATTTGGAAACTGTCCGCAAGCATTTTCTGCGCGGGCATTCAAGGCCGACAATCTATTGGAATTCAGATTCTTAAACCGGGAAATCCCCCCGGGTTTCCAAAAGTTAAAATCACGTTTAAAATTTAAACTTTTTTCTTGCCAATTCGCATTTCTGGGCTAATCTTAAAACCAATTTAGTAGTTCAGTAGTTTAGTTTATTCAAGGGAGCGCTTCCGTTTGCCGGAAGCGCTTTTTTTTTGCCCATACCCCGCCGGGCCGCAGTGGGGGGAGAGGACGCAATCGGAGCGCTCCCGAAAACGCGAGGGCGGGCTGGCCGGTTTTATGATTGAGTCCGGCGCGGTTTCCACATGCGGGCAAATTCCGCAAAAAATCCGCCCCTCCATTCCCAAATCCGCCCCGGGCCCCAAAAAAAATGTGGACAGACTGGCGCCCGTATGGAACTATCGCCGCCAAAAGTTAGACATACATAACAAAAAAGGAGACTGGACATGGCATGCTCATGCAATGGAAATAACGGCGAAAACGAATCCGGCTGCGGCGGCGGATGCTCCTGCGGCTGCTCGAAGCCGCGCGGCGGTAAAATCTGGCTGGCGGTGGCGGCGATAGTGGTTGCCGCAGTTGTCGCAATATCCGCTTTCGACGGGAAAAAGGGCGCGGCCGCAAAAGCCGCGGCAAATTCGGGCGAAGCGGTGAGCGTGCTCATACTTTGCACGGGCAACTCGTGCCGCAGCCAGATGGCGCACGGCTTCATGGAGTCCTTCGACCCGTCGCTCGACGTGCATTCGGGCGGGGTGAATCCGGCAAAAAAGGTGAATCCGTCCGCAGTAAAGGCCATGAAGGAAGTCGGCATCGACATATCCGGGCACAAGCCCATGGGCATGGAAAACTACGTGGACAAATCCTGGGACTACGTGATAACCGTCTGCGACAACGCCGAAAAGACCTGCCCCGCATTCAAGGGCAAGGTCGGCAGGCGCATCCATATGCCCTTTGACGACCCGTCGCACGCCAAGGGCTCGGCGGAGTTTGTATGGGGGGAATTTGAACGCGTGCGCGGCGAGATAAGGGACGCCTTCCGCAAACTCTATGACGGGGAAATAAAGGCCCTCCAGGCGGAGAGGTCGGCTGCGAAATAGCGGGGCAATCGCCTTGCGGGCCCGGGCCTCCCGCCCCTTGCTGCGCGCGCAAAAACGCCGCAAATCCGTGGGGTGCGGGCGCCCATTTCCAAAACCCCGGAGCAGCCGCCCTCCGGGAAGCCGCTAGGCGCGGAGCCTCCGGAGAGCGCGCGGTCAGGTTTTGCGCGGCCTGAGCCTGGCAAGAATCTTCCCGGCCGAATCGCGCACAAATGCGAACACCGAGCGGCGCATTCCGGCGTCCATGCCGATAGTAAGGGAAAACGCGCACACGGCCAAAGCGGATACCGCGCAAGCATACGCAATCCCGAAAAGCCCCCTGTCCTCTGCGGCGCCGGCGGCCCAGGCCGCCGCATAGGAGCACACCCCGACGCATAAGCACCTGAAATGCACTGCCAGCAGATATCTCGTCACGGAGAAGTCGAGGTATTTCTTTAAAATTGCAGCCCCAGCAAATTCAAAAGCAAGAAAAGTCGCGTTTGCCGCCCAGAAGACCGACTCGGGGCCATATCCGGCCTTCAAAAGCGCGTATCCTACGGGAAACACCGAACAGAGGATGAGGCCGCCTATTACGTTGACCCAGAAAAGCTTTCCCATAGCGTGAAACACCGCCGTCCTCGGGCCTCTTATAGCCTGAATCAGGCAAAGCACGAGAACCAGGCGCAAAAACGACGGCGTATATTCCGGATACTCCCCAAGCCACAACCTGAGGACTGCCTCGGCCTGGAACCACAGCGGCAGGATGATAAAAAACATCATGTACCCCCCGAAACAGCTACTGCTGCGCACAAGGGACCTCATGGCGGACAGATCTCCCCGCGCGTAACACTTTATAATCTGGGCCCATACCGCCGTCATAAAATTTCCCGAAAACTGCGCGACAGCCCCCTGGGCCTGGTAGGCTATGCTGCGCGCGGCATTCACGGCGCCGCCGAAAAATACGTTCAAAAGCAGGTTCAGCCCCTGGCCCTGTATCATTGAGGCAAGGTTGGCGATGAGGTTGGAGCCGGTATAGGACAGCATGCCGCCGTACATGCCCCATTCCCTGTGCAGCCTTATGCGGCTCTCGGGATGCCGGCGCACGCAATAAAAACGGTAGAACAAAATGATGCAGACCTGCACGCCCATCACAAGGAGGGCGTAAAAGACCATCCTGTCAAACGGGGCGTAGAATATAAGGAAGCTTACGGCCAGCTTCGCCGCCGCCTCAAACATGCCCACATAGGCGTAAACGCCCATGCGCTCGTAGGCTATTATCAGTGAGTTATAGGGAACCTGGGTTATCGAGAATACGGAAGTCAGGATGGAAATCTGGAAGACCCAGAACGCCGCGGAAAGGCGGTCCGGGGGGATGGTCATCTTGTTGAAGAAAAACCACAGGCCCACAGTTTCGGAAAAGATAACGACGATGGCGGCGATGGCGGCGTGGGATACCGCCGCCGCGCTGAAAATCCGGCCGAGGCGCTCAAAGTCCCCCCGGCCCAGCTCGAAAGTGAGAAAGCGCGAGGTGGCCGCTCCCAGGGCCCCGTTCAGGAATGAGAACATCGCCACTATGCCGCCGACGACGCTATAGAGGCCGAAATCGTCAACGCCGAGGCCCTTGAGTATGAGGCGCGCGGCATAGAGGTTGGCCGCCATCACTATCATCAGCCTGAAGTACAGCAGGAGCGAATTTTTGACCATCCTCCTGTTGTCCTCCCGCCTGTCAGGGCTGCCCAAGCGTCCCCCCTCCGGCCTCCGGCGCGCTTGGGGCGCGGCAGTATTTTTTTAATGTGTCCATCGTTTGCGCAGAGCGCGGCATCCAAATTTATACTTGGCGGTAAAGTATGGCCCGGGCGGCGCTTTTTCCAAGTAAAAACATGCCGGGCTCACACGCATGAGCCGGGCGGGGCTGGCGGAGGGGCGTTTTTTCGCTTTAAAACCGGGGGGAAATCCGCAATCTGTACGATAAAGACAAGAACCGTACATTCTCTGGGGAAAGGAAAACATGAACATGCTAAGACTGCTGGCGTGCGCGGCCGCTTTTGCCGCGCCGTTTACGGCCGGAGCGGCGTCTCCCGAGGAGGAGATGTTTGCCGACCTCGAAAAGCGCAACGTCGAATGGACCGAGCCGGGCGTCACTTCGGCTGACTCCATGCCGCTCGGAAACGGCGACATCGGCCTCAACGTCTGGGCCGAGCCCGGCGGGGACGTGTGCTTTTACATTTCAAAGACCGACGCCTGGAGCGAGGACGCCAAGGGCAACGGGCCGATGAAGCTCGGGCTGGTCCGGATTTCCGCAAAGCCCGACAGGCTGAAGGATTCCGGCGGGAAATTCTCGCAAACGCTGAAATTGCGCGAGGGCGAAATCATCATAAAGCGCGGGGACAGGCGCGCCGACTACTTCCGCATATGGGTGGACGCAAACAACCCCGCCGTAAACGTGGACATCGCAAGCGACTCCCCGTCGTCGGTGAAAGTTTCAGTCTCCACGCCCCGCGTGGCTGGCCCCGAAGGGACCGACTCCGACATTTTCCTGAAGCCCGAAGGCGGAAGGATAGCCTGGCTCCACCACAACAAGAGCCGCGACCCGCACACCGACGGCCTGGCCTTCGGCGCAGTGGCCGGGGGCGAGAACTTCAGGCCCGACTCCGAAAGGACGCTGGTCTCCAAAAAGGATTCGCGCTCCCACAGGCTGTCCGTATATCCGCTTACGATGAAGGCGGAATCCCCCGAGCAATGGCGCGCGGCGGCGGCAAAGAGCGCCGAGGCGGTCTCCCGCAAAAACTACGCCTCGCGCCTGGAGGCCCACAGGAAATGGTGGGAGGGCTTCTGGAAGCGGAGCTGGATAATTGTGGAGGGCGACGAGGAGGCGGACTTCATAACGACCGGATACGCGCTCCAGCGGTTTATAACGGCATGCGCCGGGCGCGGGGCCTACCCGATAAAATTCAACGGCTCAATATTCACTACCGACAGGGCCTTGTACGAAGAAAAGCCGAGGGCCGCCGACTACCGCACCTGGGGGGCGCAATACTGGTTCCAAAATACGCGCCCCATGTACTGGGCGCGCCTCATGGCGGGCGATTTCGACATGATGAAGCCGCTCTTTGACATGTATTCCGCCCAGATACCCCTGAATTCGGAGCTAGTCCAAAAATACTACGGGCACGGCGGGGCCTACTTTGCTGAAACCGCCCCGTTCTACGGCGGCTTCGACCGCGTGGCCGCGCCCGATAGCGTCGAAAACTGGACGGCCCACTATTTTCTGCCCATCATCGAGCTTTCCATGATGGGGCTGGACTACTACGAATACACGCTCGACTCCGACTTCGCAAAAAACACGCTCGTCCCGATGGCCTCCGCCGGCGTCCAGTTCTACCTGGAACACTTCGGCCGCGACGAAAAGGGGCGACTGCTGCTGGACCCCTGCAACTCCATCGAGCAGTTCTGGAAGGCGAAAAACCCGGCCCCGGACATCGCCGGGCTCAGGGCTGTCTCCGAACGCATGCTGAAACTCAAGGGCGGCATCCTTCCGGCCTCGGCGCGCGCCCCGTTCGAGGAGGTCCTGAAAATCCTCCCGCCGCTCCCGGAGGGCGAGCGCAACGGAAAGACGCTGCTTTTCCCCTATGAGGGCCCGCAGACGATGAAGCCCAGAAACAGCGAGAACCCCGAACTGTACGCCGTGTATCCGTTCAGGCTTTTCGGCATAGGCAAGCCCGGCTACAAGAAGGCCCTCGACACATTCAACGGCAGGGTGCACCGCCACATGGGATGCTGGGCCCAGGACCCGGTGCAGGCCGCAATGCTCGGCCTGGCCGACACCGCAAAAACCTACGTGGCCGCATGCTTCAGCCCCGGCAACCGCGAAAAGGACCTCAAGTTCCCGGCATTCTGGCGCAGGAGCCACGACTACGCCCCCGACCAGGACAACGGCGGCAACGGCGAACACGGGCTCCAGCGGATGATAATGCACCCAGACGGCCGCAAACTCTACATGCTCCCGGCGTTTCCCGCAAATTGGAGCGCCTCGTTCAGGCTCGCGGCCCCGGGAAAAACCGTTGTGACGGGAAAGATAAAAAACGGGGCGATTTCTGAAATCAGGACGCTCCCCGAAAGCCGCAGGGCCGACATCGTGGACGCGTCGAAAATGTCCTTTGCAGAGGGCGGCGAAAAGCCGGCGCAAAACCTGAAAGACGGCGAGCTTTCAAGCCTGCTAGGGCCTGCGGAAAACGCCAGGGCCCTGCGGCGGACAAAGGCGGGCGGCGAAAACGCCCTCTCCGCAGAAGACGAAATCCGCCACTGGGAAAGGCTCGCCTTCGACGGCAATACCTCCACAAAGCATATGAATTCCGGCCAGGACGAGGACGGCTTCAACCCCAGGGGGGTGAACACGGGCCTTGTCATCGAGGCCGAAAAACCGCTCTCCGCCGGAGCCATACAGTTTGTATCGGCGCCCGATATGCCCTCCCGGGACCCGATGAAGATAACCCTCGAAGGCTCAAACTCAAAGGACGCCATGAATGAGGGCTTCGGCGGGTGGACGCCGATATACAGCGGCTCGTCGGGGCTGGAGGCGGCGGATATGCCGAGGCAGACGGTCGGAAAAATCGCGTCGTTTAAGCCCTCCAAGCCCTTCAAATACTTCCGCCTGCTGGTAACCCAGGTGCGCGGAGACCAGGCAGACGGCGTGCAGTATTCGGAATTCCGCATAGGCAAGTGACGGAAGACATCCCGCCGCCTGCCATGAAACGCCCGGAGAAGGCAAGGGCGGGATTGCGCTAAAACCGGCCTCGCCGTTTCATCGGCATCCGGGGCGGGGCTTCTCTCCCTCCGGCAGATTTAACGGCAGATTCCGGCCTTCCTCAGCCAAAACCCGCCGCGGCTGCACAAAAATTCCGTCCGGCTCAAACCGCCGGGCGGTTTTTTTTCGGCGCAAATATGAAATGCCGCCCGAAACTGAGGCGAGCCCGGATGCCAATCTCCCCCCAAAAAAACGGCGCCAGAAGAGTCCCTGCTGCGACCTGAAACTTCGGCGCAAACATGGTGTGGGAATATCAGGCTCCCGCCCCCTCCGCCCATCGCTTCCGGGCCGCATAACGGAGGAAAAGCGGAACTGCGGCAAGCGCGCCGAGGGTGTCGCAAAGCATGTCCTTCTGGGCGTCCCAAACGTCTCCCTGCGAGCCGAGGAATGCGGCCCCCACCTCCCCGCCGTCCAGCTCGGCATAGCCCCACTCTATGAGCTCCCAGGCGTTTGCCATAGCCATGATGGCTGCAACGCCAAAAAACGCGGCCGCTCCCGCGCCCTTCACGCGCCCCGTTCTCAGAGCAAACTCCGCAACGCCGAACGAGTTCAGCCCTATCACAAAATGCGCAACCCTGTCGTAGTGGTTTCTTGAAAATCCGAAAAGCTCGGTCACAAAGCCGAACGGCACGCGCTCAAACGAGTAGTGCGCGCCGACCGCGTGCATGAGAAGCCACATCGAAACTATAAGGTAGGCCGCGTTTGAAAACCTGAAAATCCGGCACGTGAAAACCAGTGCAAAAAAGACGATGAGCACGCTCGAAATTTCCACATACCACACGCCCCTGTCGTACGGCGACACCCCAGACCACACAAACACGCATGCCAGGGCCGCCGCAAGGAGCGGCAAAAAACGGTTGTCTGCAAACTTTGATTCCATATGTTTTCCCTTTTAAAAAAATGCGCCCCCCGCCTCTCACGGTTCGGAATAGGGGATGAACTCCGGCCGCTCGGGCATGAAATCGCGCTCGAAATCCCCGATGAGCCGGACAGCGTCGCCGTAGTCCATTTCGACGCTCTTCTTCCAGATTCCATCGATGCGGTAAACGTTTTTTTTCGCCGACTTTTCCCCGCTCTTATAATCGATTTCAAGAACTATTGAAACGTCGAAAAGCCCTATGCTGTACTCCACCCGCTCGCGCACGAGCCTGAAGGACTCCAACTCCTCCCCCTCGAACCAAAACTGGAATGCGCTCCGGTATTTCTTTTCCCTGTCCTCCACGGCAATCCACCTGGAATCCGTACTCCACAATTCGACAACCCTGTTTGTGCGGGCGTAAGTCCAGCAGGGATGCTCGGGAAAGGCGAACGCTTCGGGGTCCCTCTGGGCCCGCAGGATTTTTTCATAGATTCGGATGTCCCGGTCGGGCGGCTCGAAAGGCTCCGGGATAAACCAGCATCCCGAGAGCGCCAAGGCGCAGACCGCAGCCAATGGAAAAGGCTTCATTTTATGCTCCTGTATTTTTCATCCATTTCGCGGACAAGCCGCTTTGCCTCGTCCAAACCAATCTCCGAGACGGTGCATATGTTTTGATGGTAATTTTTCGACACGGCGTGGGTAAACCTATACGATTTTGAAGCCGACGCCTCGCCCTTTTCATAGTCAAACGATATTTTCACCCTCGCCTCACCCAGCTCATAAAACCCCGTCTCCCGCAAAAGCTTCAGGCCGCCCCCGCTGCGCCCAATCTCAAACACATAGTCCCAATGCCTGCAATATTCGTACTTCAGGCGGTACGAGAGATTCCCCCTGTATTCTCCGTCCGGACGCAGGCTTTCCGCGAGGTCGAACCCCTCGGGGAAGGGCACGAGCTCCGGGTTTCGCGCGGCCGCAATGACGCATGCAACCTCGCGCTCCTCCGCTCCGGGAGCCCCGCCAAACGCCGGGACGAATGCGCAGCCGCAGGCGCAGAGGGCAAAAGCCCCCGAGAAAATACTCCCAAAAATTCTTTTCATTAGTAAATATTATACAAAGAAAGTATATGGGGTCAAGAAATTTTTTGGAGTCCCCCCGGAGGCAGCATCCCCTCCGCCCGCTTGCGGTTTTCCGAGGCGCATTCCCCCATGCCGCCTTATAAGCATCCGTTTGCCATGAAAAAACACTCCGGAATATCCCGCGCATAAACTCCTTTCACGAGCCCTCCGCCCCGGGGCCCCTCCCCGAAAGGGGAGCGCGGACATCCTCCTCTAAAAAATCAGACGGACAAAATCCCCGGGCGTTTTATTTTGGGAAAGGCATGGAATTAAAATGCCCCAAAGGAAACAAAAAGCCATGCGCCGTTTCACCCCAGCTTGGGCAGGTTACCATCAATCGTGCAAAATTTATTCCCAAATCCGCTTTCCGCTCCCTCACTCATGCTATTTATCCCCCAGACTCAGAAGCTATAAAGCGTTCCCAACGCCATCCGCAATCCCGTGTTGTATCGCGCCGCGAGGCTTGAGGGGAAGAATCGAACATTTGGTGCAAAAAGACTCGATATTTGAATGTATCCCCACATCTCACGCAACGCAATTACAGGCAGTCCGCCTTATCAGGCGGCCGATATTATTTTCCACGCCAAGCCCTTTTTTTCCTCAAAAATTCGATTTTTTACAGATTATCAAGCAGCCGGCGATTTTTTCTAAAACCAATCCCGAAAGCCAAAACCGCCCGCAAGCTCCCTGTTTCAGCGGGTTTAGGCAGGGTTCGGCGATTCCTCAAACACCTTGAGTAAAATCAATGCGGTTTTTGCATTGTCGCCCTCGCCTCATCCGCGCGCGAATGGAAATCCCCATCCAGTCGGCATCCGAATTTTCATTTCAATATTAAGACGCATGAAATCCCCCCGCCTCGCACACGGCGGAAATAAAAGCTGCCCGCCGCAACGCAAAGAAAACCTCGAAAGCGACATAAGTAAAAACACCATGTAAAAATCCCGCACACCAATGCCGGAAAGTTGCCGGGGAAAATCCGCATGTGCCGCCAGGGCATTTGACTATTCCGCAGCCTGGCATTCATTCCCGCAAGCCAGGTCTTGCAAATGCCGGCATAGCTGCGGCCCATCATATGGGCGGCCAAAAGACGGGCCCGACGACGGCCGCCGCCAAATGCGAAGCCCGAAAACATTCGCATTCCCGCAAGCTGCGCGCGGCAAACTGTGCGAAACGCGCCGGAAGGGTGCAGGCTACTTTTTCTCCCCCTTTTCCCGCATCTGGAGGCGGCGCTCGTTTTTCCCCGCAAACATGCGGCTGCGGGCGGAATAGCGCGCATAAAGCTCCTCAACTTTTTCCGAATCTCCGGCCGCCTCGTAATACTTTATGAGTTTCTCGCATCCGGATTTCACGGTAAACTCCTCGAACATCTCGTCCGCAAATCTGGCGAACAAATCCGCGAGCTGTGCATCCTTTGGATGGCGCACCTTCCCGCCATTCGCAGAGCCTTGCAGGAGGCGCAAGGCGGCCGAGGCGGCCCATTCCGCATTCAGGCAACTCTCCTTGCTATATTCAGAGTAACGGAGGGCATCGCGGTACGCCGCTTTCTTGTAGCGTTCAAAAATTTTTGCGGCCCGGTCGGGATCTTTCCCTGTTCCAATTCCGTTTTTCAGCATGGCAACAACCCACGCCGCATAGTAGGCCGACTTGGGGTCTTTCTCAAAATACCGCTCCATGATTGAAAAGGCTTCAGCCTCGTCGCGCTCCACATATTTACCGTCATAGAGCATTTCGGCATATTCATGCGCCATTTCAAAATTCCCGTTCTCATACTGGCGCTTTAAAACCCCAATGACCTTCCCCATGGCGTTTTCACGCTTGAATATGGAGTCGAGCCAATAGAGCGTGTTGCCGTCAAGCTCAACGCCGCTGTCCAGCCCGCGCTCAATCATTTTCCATGCGAGCTGCCGGTTTTGCGGCAAGACTTCGTCGCCCACGCAAAAATCGCGCCCCCTGTATATGCAGCCCAAGATCGAATAGTAGTCCGTATCAGGAAGTTGCGAACCGCCACCGCACTCTGTCATTTTGAAGAAAGCGTCGCAATAAGCCTCCGATTTTTCCGCATTCTTTTCGATTCCCCATCCGCCCAGCGAATAAAGATTCGCAAGCATTAAAACCCGCACCGACTCGAGATACTTTTCCGATCCGTACTCCAAAATCTCGACGGCTTTCGCATAATCCCTCGGGCAAACCTTGCCCTCGACAAACAAACGGGCATATTTCATCCTGAACTCGAATGCCGGATTGCGCCAGTTCTTTTCAGCTATCTGCATAAATTCGGCCTCATCTTCCCCCAGCGCCTCGGATGCCCTTTCGTTCATCTTTCTTGCCGCAATCTCCTCCGGAGTCTTCGTCGGAGGAATGCAGTCCATGCGCGAACTCCTGAACCCCTCCGAAAGAATGAGAAATGCAAGCCAGATAAAAATGGCAAAATTCGCTGCAAGAATAATCTTTTTCTTCATTTTACCTCCTTCCCGGAAAGAGCGGACGCCCCTTGCGGCGACAGCGAGAAACTAATTCCAAAACTGCAAATCTCCCCCTTTTTTGGCGAAGCCACGAACCCCTTGCAATAGATATGTACCGACTTGCCAGGCACTAACGCGTTGAGCTTGGAATCGAGAACGAGCTTTGCATCGCCGCTTTCAAGGAGATCAAGCAGACCGCGGGTCCGGTAAGAATCGTCCAGCAGAAGCACATACGAGGAAATCCTCCCTTTCATTTTTGCGAACTCTTCCGGAGATTCAGAATTCGAGTAAAATTCTGCCTTAAATGGTTTCGCCTTTTTCCAGTCGCCCTCCAGTACGTGTCTGAAGAACTCAAAGGATCTGATAGCCCATATCCCGCGCGCCCCCTTGTCCTTCGGATCGTCGTTTTCAGAGTATATGTACGCTTCGAGCATGGGCCCGAATCCCAAGCCGTATTTCAAACTATCCTTGTCCACCTCCCGGGGAATATCACAAAAGACAAAATAGGCTGACGCGCCCAGGGAGAGAAAGGCAAGAAATATTAAAAGAACCTTCCTCCTCCATAATAGCGCCGCAAACATCCCCAAAATGGCGCCCCCCAAAGCCAATATCAGCAGATATTTTGAAGTTCCGGCGCCCGCCAGCACGCCAAACGTAACTAGACATCCGGAAAATGAAACGGCCAGAACCTTGAGAAAAATCCGGATTCGCCTGAGGCGGAATTCGCGCTTCCCCTCCCCCTCCCTTCGCGGGTTCATCCTGAACGCCACGGCAATCCAAAATGGCAGGATGTACAATGAAATGAAGTACGGCATCAGTATTGTAAGAAAGAGGTTGATATAGGGCATGAATCCGGGTGCATTTACATAATGCTCCAGCCCTAGGGGGTGACCGCACATGCAATACACGGACATCTGTCCGACAAAGATCATGGGGATGG
>URJJ01000004.1 GCA_900548185.1 uncultured Opitutales bacterium | reverse complement strand
CAGCGTCAGATGTGTATAAGAGACAGAGGCGGGGGCGGCCCGGGAGTTTTCGGGCGCGCGGCGCACGAGGGCAAGCTCCGCCGGAGGGCGCCCGGGAACTTCGGGGGAGGACGAGAGGGCGCGGGAAAGCGGATAGGCTGCAAAGATGAAAAAAGTCAGGGCCAGGGAGCAGGCCAGGCTCTTCGCGCGGCGCCCCGGAGTGTCCGACATGTCAAACGGGCGCGTCATAGCGGATTCCCCCCGGCCTTGTCTGAGGCTATGAATATGCGCTCCACGCCGCCCTGCGAGCAGGCGTCCATTATTTCCACAATCCGCGAAACGCCGACGGCGCCGTCTGAGTCTATGACGGCCGCCTTGGAACGGTTGAGCCGCGCCGCGTCGCGCAGGGCGGGAATGCCGACTTCAAGGCCGCCGACGCTTATCCTGCCGGACCTGTCGACAAAAACGTTCATCGCCCCCTCCTCGATATTGCGCGCCTCGGAGGACTTGGGCCGCTCAATCGGCATTCCGCTCTTTTCCGAAAACACCATTGTTACAATGAAAAATATAAGCAGGATGAACATGACGTCTATGAGCGGGGATATGTTGATTTCCCTGCCCGAATCGGCGTCCTCAAAGCTGGGCCGTCTGAGGCTCATTCAGGCGCGCCCTCCAGAATCAGGCGCGATTCGCACCTGCTTATGCTTATCAATACCTTCTGGCGCATGCGCGAGGCCTGCATCCTCAGCACCATCGCGGGTATTGCGATTGTAAGGCCGCACTGCGTGGTAATAAGCGCCCTTGAAACGCCCTCGGCGACGCCGTCCGAAGCCCCCCCCACCGTGCCCATGGCAAGCGTCATCCCGGAGACCGTGCCAAGAAGCCCGAGGAGCGGGGCGGCCGCAGCAAGAATTCCAAGGGTCTCTATCCCCCGGCTCACGGGAGGCATGACCGACTTTCTCAAGCAGTCGAAATTGGCCTTCAGGGACGCGCGGTCGGAGAGCGAGCCAGACAGGTTTTCAGCGAAGTAGCGGCCGAGGTTTTCCCTGAGGCGCGCGCCGCTACGGCAGTCCCGCCTAAGGGCCGCGAGCCTGAAGAGAATGCAGAATCCGGAATAATATATATACACTGCAAGCGCCGCAAGCGGGAGCATAAGCGGCCCCCCGCCCCTCAAATACGCGGCAAACTCCTGCCAGAAGCCCCCGCTCATGACTTGAAAGCCCTCCCCATAAATGCCGCCGACGCCTTTTCCATGTCGGAAAGCACCGCCTTTGCGCGGCGCGAAAGCAGGGCGTGCACCACAAAGGACGGAATCGCTATCACCAGCCCGTACTCGGTCGTAATCAGGGCCTCGCTTATGCCTCCCGACATCAGATTGGGGTTGCCGGCCCCGTAAACGGAGAGGTCGGAAAACGTCTTTATTATGCCGGTTACCGTGCCCAAAAGCCCAAGCAGCGGGGAGACGGCCGCAGTCACGGAAATGAACCCCAGCCCCGAATAGAGCCTGTCGCCAACCTCGAGCATCTGCTCGTAGGCCGCCTCCTCAAGAAGCTGCCGGCCGACGCCCCTGTTTTTTACAAAGAACGAAAGCAGCCGGGCGTATGGGGCGGGGGCCGACTCCGCCGCCGCCATCGCGCCTGCGGCGTCGCCCGATTCGAGCCTTGAAACGACGGCGCCCACGAGGCCGTCCGGCAGCCTCCGCACCCGCATGGATACCGCAGCCTTTGCAGAGGCCGTAAGCAGGGCCGCCAAGCCGAAGGCCAGAATGGGATACATCCATACGCCCCCGGCCGAAATCTCGCCAAGCACCGTGCGCCCCCGCAGCCTCGAAACCTTGCCGAGGCTGGGGTCGATGCGGACAATCTGGCCCTTCCCGGCCGAAACCTCGCTCAAAACCCTCTCCGCTCCGCCGTCTGGAAGCATCTTTTCAAGCACCTCGATGGAAAACGCGGCCCGGCGGGAGGCCAGCTCCAGGTTTTCCAAATCGGAAAGAAACGCGGAAGGCTCCGCCGAAACGAACGGGCGGGGCCCGGCACCAGCCTCCGAAAGGGCGCCCGCAAGAAGCGCCGCCTCGGCGCGAAGGCCCTCGTAGGCCCCCTGCTTCTCCCCGAGGCGGATGGAGACGGATTCTGCGCCTGCGGTGCGCCCGCGAACGGCTGCGAGCCTTTTTTCAAGCTCGGAAACCCTGGCCGAAGCTTCGGAAATCCTCTTTGAATAGCCAGCCCGGGCCGCCGCGATTTTTTCTAGCGCCGCGGAATGCCCGGCCCTGGCAGCCTCCAAATCGGCGCGGGCGGAATCCATCGCCCCCGACGCACCCGCAGCAAGCGGAATGAGTGCGGCAGAAAGCATGGCAAGCGCGCGCCTCATTTTCCGCCCTCCCCTGAGAAATCAACCTCAACTATGTCAAACGCCGCCCCTCCTGAGAGCATGTCGCAGGCGAGCGCGGCCCCGGAACTCCGGGGCGCGGGAATGAGAAGCAGGCACCCTATGCGCAGAAACTTTTCGGGCTTTCCGGAGGCTCCCGCCATGAACTCCGTCCCGGCGGTGCGCGAGAGGGAGAGCATCGAGCGGCGCGAGTTCAGGATGTCGCGCCACACCGCGTATATGTCGGCCCCGTCCACGGGCGCGGGCGCGGAATATTTTTCAAGAATCCTCCCGGCCCCGGACGTTCCGGCGGAGGAAGCCATGTCCGAACGGGCGCGCCCGGCGAGGGCCTTCAGGCGGGATTCCATATCCTCAAAAGCGGCGAGCCTTGCCGACGCCTGCGCGGCGTCCGCCTCCGCCGCCTCCGCGCGGGAAGTCTCCGCCGCAATCTCCGCCTCCAGCCTCTTTGAAACGCTTTCAAGCACGGACAGGCGCGATTCAAGCGACGCCCTCTCCTCCGCCCAGCGGGATTCCTCCACGGCGGTGCCGCGCCGCACCTCGGCGGCCTCCCTGAAAACCTCGCGCAGCTCCATGGCGTCCGGCGCCCCCGAAGCCCCCGCGCCCGAAGCGGCAGCGAAAGCGAAGCAGAAAAAGGCCGCGCGCAGGCTCATTTTCCGCCCTCCAACCCCGCATCTGCGGCAGACTTTCTAAAAAGAAGCTGCGAGGGCTTTCCCTTTGACCTCTTGCCCAGCCTTTTTACGAGCGAAAATCCCGACCCCTCCGGCGGCTCGAATTCCCCGGGGGCCTCCAGCACAACCAGCGTGCATGGGCCGCAAACCTCGCCAAAAAGCGCGAAAACCGCGCCCGGATTTTTAAGAAGGAGCGGATACGGGGGGTCGGCGAAAACTATGTCGGGAACGCCCCCCAACTGCGCGGCCTTCAGGGAAAAGCAGTCGGCCCTCACGGTTCGGGCCGAACCCCCGCCAACCGCCTTGAGCACGGCCGAAATGTTGGCCTTCAGGCATTCGACCGCCCTTGCGTCGCTTTCCACAAACACGACCCCCGACGCGCCCCGGCTGACCGCCTCAAGCCCGTAGGCGCCCGTCCCCGCAAAGAGGTCCAGCACCTCCGCGCCTTCGACCGCTCCGGCGAGCGACGAGAAAACCGCCTGCCGCGCCGCATCGGTCGCCGGCCTCGTGGAATCCCCGCGCGGCGAGCGCAGCGTGATTCCTCTTGCCTTTCCGGAAGTAATTCTCATACGTAAATTGGAAGGCATCATATGAAAGGACTCGCACTTTTGTCAATCGCTCTGACGGCATGCGCCCCCATTTTCGCGCAGGCTGCAAAACCGGAGGCTTCCCCGCAGCGGCGCGCATCGCTCTCCATCTTTGAGGAAAACGACTTCAGGTTCTCCGACCGCTACTATACAAACGGCTTCAAGGCGACCTACACGGACCCCGGGGACGACTGGTGGTCGAGCCGGCTCCAGTTCATGGCCCTGCGCCTTTTTGCGGATTCGCCCGGCGCGCAGGCATCGCAGACGGCCTCGTTCGGCCAGGACATGTACGTGGGCTACGACATATCCATTCCGAACCCGCCGGAAGGAGACCGCCCGTACGCCGGATGGCTCTATCTTTCAAGCGGAGCGCACATAGCCACAAAAAATTCTCTGGACAGCCTGACGGTGAGCCTCGGCATAGTCGGCCCCCAGTCCTACGCCGGCGACACCCAGAAAGCCTACCACGAAATAATCGGCGACGACAGGCCGCGCGGATGGGACACCCAGATAAAAAACGAGCCCGGCATAATAATCGCCTACAACCACTCCCAGCGCCTCTTCAGAACGGACCTTGGCGGGGGCTTCAGCGCGGATTTCATCGGCTCGCTCGGGGCGAACCTCGGCAACGTCTCCACGGAGGGGCGCGCCAAAGTCCTCGCGCGCTTCGGCTTCAACCTCCCCTATTCCTTCGAGGCGGCGCGCATCGAGGCGGCCTCGGGCCAGGACGTGGAATGGGCAGGCCCGTGCGGCAGGCCGGACTGGCACCTGTTCCTTTATTTCGGCGGGGTCGGCCGCCTCGTAGGCTACGACATCACACTGGACGGCAACACATTCGCAGACAGCCGGTCGGTCGCAAAAAAATGGCTCGTGGGCGAGACAAACCTCGGGGTGTCGGCCAGGTACGGGCGGGTCGAGCTGAACCTCAACTGGGTCGTCAGGAGCGAGGAGTTCAACACGCAGCGCTACGGGGCGCACATGTTCTGGGCGGCCTCTGCAAAGTACATGTTTTAGGCCGGCTTCTCCGGCGGGCGCGGGACGGCTCCGCGCCTTTTTTTTGCGCCCGCGCGGCGTCCAGTATTACTGTACAGTTGCGCGGGCGCTTAAAAAACGTTGACGCGCATTTTTGCCGTAGTGTATGGTTTGAAGATATCGAACACGCCGCATTTGCCGCATAGCGGGCTGCTGCGGCCGAACTACGAACAAAAATTCCAGGAGGGAAAAATGCATACGAGACGCGATTTCATCAGGGATTTCGCACTGCTTGCCGGGGCCGCCGCCGTCGCGCCGCGAGTTCTGGCCCAGAGTCCAAAACCCAAGGCTTCCGAGCCGCTCCGAATGGCCTTCATAGGCGTCAGCGGCAGGGGATTCAGCAACTACCACGACTTTATAAGAAGGCTCAAGCAGAAGCCCGTGGCGTTTTGCGACGTCAACTCCAACGTCTGGGGGCTGAAGGAGGCGCGCAAGGAATTTCCCGACGTGCCCTACTTTAAGGACTACCGCGAAATGCTTGAAAAGATGGCAGGGAAAATCGACGCCGTCGCGATAAGCACCCCCGACGTATCCCACTACGCGGCCTCGATGTGCGTCGCAAAGCGCGGCATCCCGTTTTATCTGGAAAAGCCGATGTGCCACACCATAGGCCAGATAAGGTCCCTTTATAAGACCGTAAAAGACAAAAAAATCACGGCCCAGATGGGCAACCAGAGCCACTCCACGGAAGGCATACGCTTCTGCGCAGAATGGATAAAAGGCGGACTCATCGGAAAGGTGAGGGAGGTTGTTCTATGGACTGACAGGCCCCTCGGAAAGGGCGTTGCGGAGTTCCCGAACGACGTCTGGAAGTATCCCGCAGAAAAACCCGTCCCTGAATATTTCGACTGGGACCTCTGGCAGAATGTCGCGGAACCCCAGCCCTACTTCGGCGACGGCGTGGAATATGAAAAATGGCGCGGCTGGTGGAAGTACGGCAGCGGCTCGCTCGGCGACATCGGCTGCCACATGCTTGACATCCCCGTTTACTCGCTCGGCCTCCCGTACCCGTCGAGAATAAAATCGACTACGCGCGGCGTGACCCCGATTTCAGTGGCGAGCCAGGAGAAGGTGGAATACTTCTTCGACAAGTCAAACCAGGGCAACCCCGTAAAAGTCACCTGGTACAGCGGCTTCAAGTATCCCGACAAGGACGGAAATTACCCTGAAAACTACGACAAGTCCCTGCTTCCGCCGCTGCCAAAGGAATATACCGACACGGGCCGAGGCTACCGCGAGCTTTCCGACAACGGACAGTTTATAATTGGCGAAAAGGGCGTGATATATAGCCCCGCAATGCATCTTGGCGGCCGCCCCGCCCTGCTTCCTCGGGACCTGTGGGAATCCGTGAAAAACGACCTCCCCCGCACGGAGGAGAGGATTAAAAACGGAGACCACTGGCTCAACTTCGTGGAGGCCGTCAGGGGAGAGGCAAAACTCAGCTCCGCATTCGACTACGCGCACGTCTTAACCGAAGTAGTCCAGCTCGGAAACCTCGCAAGCCGCACGGGAGCCGACATCGTTTGGGATGCCAAAAACCTCGTCTGCAAAGGCAACAAGGCGGCGACGGCCCTCGTAAATCCGCCAATGCGCAAAGGGTGGATTTGAGCTGAAATGCCCGTTTGGCGCGCCCGGAAAACATTCCGGGCGCGTCTTTTTTCTTGACCGGAACGGAGCGCCCGGAAAAACTTTTATCAATTAGGGCCATACGGCTCCCGTCTTATAAATATTATAAAGATACAATATGATAATGGAGGAAAAATGCATACAAGACGCGATTTCTTGAAAAACTTTGCGATTCTTGCAGGCGGCGCCGCGCTCGCGCCGAACATCTTCGCGCAAGCCCCCAAAAAGGAGGATAAAAACGCCCTGCGCTTCGCATTCATAGGATGCGGCAACAGGGGCAGGCACAACATAAACATGTTCTGCAAAAATCTCGGGCAAAAATGCGTCGCCCTGTGCGATACTGACATCGGACGCGTTGGCTATGCCGGGGCTTCGGAGGCGTATCCCGACGCCGCGCTCTTCCGCGACTACCGCGAAATGTTTGAAAAGATGGCAGGGAAAATCGACGCCGTAGCGATAAGCACCCCCGACGTATCCCACTACGCCGCGGCTATGTGCGCTGCAAAATACGGCATCCCGTTTTACCTGGAAAAGCCAATGTGCCACACAATAGGCCAGATAAGGTCCCTTTACAAGACCGTAAAAGACAAAAAAATCACGGCCCAGATGGGCAACCAGAGCCACTCCACGGAAGGCATACGCTTCTGCGCAGAATGGATAAAAGGCGGACTCATCGGAAAGGTGAGGGAAGTTGTTCTCTGGACTGACAGGCCCCTCGGAAAGGGCGTTGCGGGCTTTCCCAACAACGTCTGGAAGTACCCTTCGGAAAAGCCGGTCCCCCCAACGCTCGACTGGGACCTCTGGCAGAACGTGGCGGAACCCCAGCCCTATTTCGGCGACAGGGTCGCCGACCGCATGTGGCGCGGCTGGTGGAAGTACGGCAGCGGCTCGCTCGGCGACATCGGCTGCCATATGCTGGACATCCCCGTTTACTCGCTCGGCCTCTCCTATCCCTCAAAAATCACGGCCGCAACGCGCGGCGTGACCCCGATTTCAGTGGCGAGCCAGGAGAAGGTGGAATACTTCTTCGACAAGTCAAACCAGGGCAACCCCGTAAAAGTCACCTGGTACAGCGGCTTCAAGTATCCCGACAAGGACGGAAATTACCCTGAAAACTACGACAAGTCCCTGCTTCCGCCGCTGCCAAAGGAATATACCGACACGGGCCGAGGCTACCGCGAGCTCTCCGACAACGGACAGTTTATAATTGGCGAAAAGGGCGTGATATATTGCCCTGCGATGCACCTTGGCGGACGCCCCGCCCTGCTTCCGCGAGACCTGTGGGAATCCGTGAAAAACAATCTCCCCCGCACAGAGGAGAGAATTAAAAACGGAGACCACTGGCTCAACTTCGTGGAAGCCGTCAGGGGAGAGGCCAAGCTCAGCTCCGCTTTCGACTACGCGCACGTCTTAACCGAAGTAGTCCAGCTCGGAAACCTCGCAGTCCGCACGGGTTCCGACATCGTCTGGGACGCCAAAAACCTCGTCTGCAAGGGCGACAAAGCGGCGACGGCCCTCGTAAATCCGCCTATGAGGAGCGGATGGTTCTAATTTATCAAACAGACTGAAAATGAATATAAGAAAAACAATCGCAACAATGGCCCTCACCGGCGCGGCGGCGCTTTCCCAGCTCTTTGCGCAGGATCCGCTCGTTGGGGAATACGCCGGAAGGATAACCGCCCCCAAGGGGGAATTTGACGGCAATCCTGAAATATGCTTCAGGGTGCACAAGGAGGGGGACACCTATAAGATAGATATTCAGCGCGACCTCTGGCGCCGCGCGGCCTACTATACGCGCTTCGACGCAAAGGCAAAAGACGGCAAAATCGAATTTGAAAACGGCTGGCGCAAAATCAAGGGCGTGATAACCCCCGAGGGCGTCAAGGGAACGCTGTGGGACAGGTATGACGACCAGGACCACATGTTTGAATTCGACCTCAAGAAGCTGGACCGCAAGTCCCCCACCCTCGGCATGAAGCCTCCAAAAGGGGCGGTGGTGCTGTTTGACGGGACGAGCCTCGACGCCTGGAAGGCGGGCAACGGAAAGCCAATCGCCTGGAAGATAAACCGCAAGGAAAAATTCGTGCAGGCCGCAAAGGACTCCGAGGGCCGCGGCAGCGATATAATGACAAAGCGCCGCTTCAAGGACTGCCGCCTCCACATTGAATTCAGGAACCCCGACCAGTCCAACAAGGGCGGAATGGGCCAGCATCGCGGAAATTCCGGAGTATTCTTCGGAAGGTTCGAGGTTCAGGTGCTGGACTCCTTCGGCTCCGAGGGTGGCTGGGACGAATGCGGCGCGCTCTACAAGTTCATGCCCCCGCAGGTCAACGCCTCCCTCCCGCCCGAAGTGTGGCAGACCTACGATATTGAATTTATCGGCGCCAAGGATAAGAACGGGAAGCTCGACAAGTATCCGCGCATAACCGTCAAGCATAACGGCATGACAATCCATAACGATGTGGAAATAACCGAGGGCACCGAATGGCTCTCGAAGAACCGCTGGCTCAAAAACCTTCGCGAAGGCGAGTTTGAGATAAAGCTCCAGTTCCACGGCGACCCCGTGAGCTTCCGCAACATTTGGCTTGAAGAAATCAAAGACTGATTTCCACAAAAAAGCCGCAACACGAAAGAGCCGTCCGGATTCGGGCGGCTCTTTGCATATCTTCCGCCCCCCGGCCATGCGCACTGCAAGGCGAATGCCATGAAGCTGCAAAATATGTGAGAAAAAAATTGCCGCCAGTATTCCCTTCAAATCGGGGCGTCAAACAGCGCCCGGCCGCCTGCTTTGGAACGCCTTTCAAAGCCTCAAATATATTGAAAAGCCAAAATGCCCAGGCGGGGTTGAAAGATTGCCGAAGCAAAAGAAAACGATGCCCGTGATTACTTTCGTTAAAAGTATTTCTGCCCATTCCATCCCATGTGCAAAATTTGCGGCGGCCCTGAAATTTTGGCGAAGGATGCAAAACCGGCAAAATGCGAGGGACAATCTCCCCGCCCCCCCAAGCCCGATGCGCGGCCATTTGTTTTGTGAAACCAAAACCGCCTGCGTAAAACCATAAAGCCCCCCCTGACGCGTGAAGGCGACGGGACTCCTGCGGCGCCGCGCGATTGCGAGCGGGCGGAAAGGCGACAAAATTAAGCCGCCCTTTAAATCTTTCAAATACCCCCATAAAATCCGGGGCTGATTCCGCCAGATAGCGGAGATTCCACAAGCCCCCCTGAGGGCGCACGCGGCAAACGGATTGGGTTTATAAAATGCCCCCTGGGGCGCCCTATGCAAATGACAGCCCCGGCGGCGGGAGAAGTTCCGCAAAAAAAGCAAAGCTTTTGCAAGCGCATTGCAGGAACTCTTAGAGCCTCAAGAAAGGTAAATTGCCGAGCGTGCGCGGGAAATCCGAGCAAATAAAAAAGGACCTTCGGGGATATAGCAAACAAGTTCCCTTCAACGGCCGCCTCTCCCGCAAGACACTCCAAAACAGCCTGGCTGCCCCCGCCTCGAAGGGGTAAATATTTACAGCGTCCGAGACCGCCAGGAAGCAGACAGAATGCGCTTCCCACGAATGCCTCAATATCGGGCATTTCCTCCGAGTGTCCGTTTTTCCAAGCCTTGCTGCGTTATACTTAAAATTCGATATATTTACATTCGCTAATTCCATAGAAAAACGGCGAAACATTTTCACAATGAGGCTCCGTTTGCCAAAGCAAAAAACGCCATGACGGGCCTTCAAAATCATCCCCGCACGCGTCGCAAACCTGCCGCATCACGGCGCAAAAAAACCGCCCGGAAAACCCGGGCGGCGGAAAATCGGCATTGTGTCAGGAATGCGCGCCCCTACTTGTTCTTGTTTTCGTAGTAGGCGTTTATCTTTGCAGCCACATCGCGGTAGCCGATGTCGCTCGAATATATTTCCTTGTACTCGATGAAAGCCTTTTCCGGGCTTCCCATGAGTTCGTAGGCGCGCGCGAGCTCGTATATGATTTCCTTCTTCGCCTCGTTCATGATCAGGCTTTCGCGCTTCGCAGTTTCAAGCTGGTCCACGGCCAAGTCGTACTTCTTGCCCGCCAGAAACGCCCTGCCGAGACCCAGAAGGGACTGGAGGCGCACCTTCGGGTTTCTCTGGGAAAGCTGGAACTGGCCGATGGCCTCGTCTATGGCGCCGTCGTCAAACAGAAGCTGGCCCAGAATGAAGCGGAAATTGAAGTCGTTGGGGTAGCGTTCGACCATGCGCCTTGCGTTTTCAAGCCTGAAGGTGTGCTCCTCCGCCTTGAGGTCGTCGTACTCTTTGCGGAGCGCGGCGTCGTCGGGGTTGGAATCGAGCTTCTGCTTTATCTGGTTTAAGCGGAGGTCCATATCGGCAAGGACCAAATCCTGCTCGAGCTTTTCGAGGGTGGTGTCGGCCTTGCCGAGCGGCTGCTGGCGCGCCCTGCGGATATATTCCAAGGCTTCGGCAAAACGCTTGAGGGCCCTCAGATGCTGGGCGATTTCGCGGTAGAGGTTGACGTTTTCGGGATCCGCCTCTATCTGGAGCTTTTCGCGCTCGACCATGTGGGTGAGGGTGTCCTCGTCGTTGGCGAGCCTGTTTTCCGCCTCGCGCTGCTGGGTCTCTTCGCTGGACTTTATCTTTTCCTTGAAGTCGCCCTCCTTCTCCCACTTGTCCTTCTGCATGGTCTTTACGACGGAAGCGACGCGCATGAGGTTCTGGGCGTCCCCGTTGGAGGGGTCTGTGCGGAGGATTGCCTCGCCGACGCGCATGGCTTCGTCGGGCTGGAGGCTCTTTACGAGAGCGTTGCCGTAGGCCATGAGGTTCTTCGCGTCCTTGGGGTTTACCTCGGCGATGCCCTGGTAGCAGAGGGCCGCAGTGGACCAGTAGTCCGCCCCTTCGCATGCCTTGGCCATAGCGGCGAGCACGGAGGTGTTATAGGGGTTGTCCTTCAGGAGCTTTTCCCCCTCTTCCAAAAGCTTTGCGATTTCCCCCTTCTTGGCCATCCCGGCAGCCTTGCCCGCAAAGACGGCGCCCGTGAGCTTTCCGGATATGTTGGAAAGGAGGTTGGGCCTCCCGGCGAGCTTGCGCTGGGCTATGTGCAGAATCTTGCGGACTTCGGAGCAGGCCGGATACTTGCTCAATATGCTCTGGCAAACGCCTATGGCGTAGTCCGGGCTGCCTTTTTCGATGGACGACTGGGCCGCACCCAACTGTTTTACAAAACGGGGGTCGAGCTCGGACAACGAAACGTCAATTCCTCCGCTGTTTTCTACCTGATTTTCTTCTGCCATAAATGAGAGTAAATAAGATTATATTGAAAAGATGAAAATGAAAAATAAGGCATTTTGAATGCTACTGCAAGTCATTTCCTACACTTTTCAACAATTCGTCCATGCACTTTTCGTTCAGGGCTGCGTCCGCCCCCTCCACAAGAAGGCGGATTTTGTTCTCGGTTCCGGAATACCTCACAAGCAGCCGCCCCCTGGCGCCGAGCATGGCGGCGCACTCCGAAACGGCCTTCGACAGCGACGGGGCGAGCTCCACGGGTATCTTGCGCGCGACCTTCACCGCCTTCTGTATGCTCGGGTAAAGCGAAACGGCCCCGCCCATTTCCGAGACCTTCATCCTCAGCTCCCTGAGCGTTGCAAGCAGCTTCGCGGCGGCCGCCAGCCCGTCCCCGCACGGGGAGACGTCCATAAAAATGTAGTGGCCGGAATTTTCGCCGCCGATTTCGCATCCCGATTCCAGCATCATGCGCATCACGAGCCTGTCGCCCACCCCGCTTCTCAGGACCCCGATTCCGCGCTTTTTCAGCGATTCGTCCATGCCCATGTTGCTCTGGACGGTCGTAACCAAAGCTCCGCCCTTGAGGGCGCCCATGCGCGCAGCCTCAATGGCGATGAGGCCCATCACGCATTCGCCCGGAATGGGATTTCCGCTTTCGTCGCACACCACGAGCCTGTCTCCGTCGCCGTCGTGCGCCAGGCCGATGTCGGCCCCCTTTTCGCGCACCATGAGCGAAAGCCTTTCCGGATGCTCGCTGCCGACGCCGTCGTTTATGTTCCTGCCGTCGGGATTCACGCCGATTTCAAAGACTTCCGCGCCGTAGGAGCGCAGGACGGGCCCGGAGATTCCCGCAGTTGCGCCGTTTGCGCAGTCCAGCACGATTTTCATGCCCGAGAGGCAGCCCGCAGGCAGGATGGAGGCCATCTTTTCCATGTACGGGGAGCGCATATCGACCCTCTCGCAGACGGCCGGTTCCCCCTCGGGAGACGCCCCCGAATCGACGAGCCGCTCGATTTCCCCCTGCGCCTCGTCGGAGGCTTTGCGGGCGAGGGAGTCGAAAAATTTTATGCCGTTATCGGAGGAGGGGTTGTGGGATGCGGTCACCATGGCCCCGAAATCCGCCCCCGCCTTTAGGACGCCGAATGCGAGCGCGGGGGTAGGCACGCACCCGAAATCAAGAACCTCCACGCCGCGCATCCCTGAGACGAACGCCGCCTTGAGCTCTTCGGATGAAAACCGCGTGTCCCCCGCGACCGCTATCCTGGGCTTTCTGCCTGAAACCGATTCAAGCAGCAGCCGGGATACGGCCGCGCCTATCCTTTTAAAAAACTCCGCGTTTACGCACTCCCCGCCAAACGCACCCCTTATGCCGTCAGTTCCAAAATATTTCATACGCCGTCAAAAAACGTTTTGGGCGGTTCAAAACCGCCAGATTTAAAGGGAAAAACATATGCGGCCCGCGCTCCGAGTCAAGGGCAAAGCCCTTCGGAAGGCGGCATGGCATAAGGGCGGCATACTCCTGCCAGGACTCGGCGCAACACCCCGCCCCTTCCATATGCGGACAGCTTCGGGCATGTTGAATTATACGCACCTCAATGCCTCCCCCCTTGCCGCAAGGCACCCGGCGGAATTGCCCGCCGGAGAAAGTCGAGCTGCGGGCAAATCCCAAAGCGCCTCTTATAAAAAGCAGAAAAAACCGGACTTTCGCCCCCAGTCGCTGTCTAATTATGCAATGCATCCAATCATGCGCGAAGCGTCCGAAATCGTCATTCTCTTTTTCATATATTCCGTGCTCGGATGGGTGTGGGAGAGCATATATTGCTCAATAAAGGCGGGACGCTTCATATACAGGGGGTTTTTAATGGGGCCATACTGCCCCGTTTACGGATTCGGCGTTCTCATTGTGCTTTATATCGTAAAGCCGTTGCACGAAACGCCCCTAGACCTTTTCGTATTTTCCGCCATAGCCGTCACTGCGCTGGAATACTTTACGGCCCTCCTGCTGGAGCGCGCGTTCGGGGTGTCGCTATGGAATTACGACAACATGCCCCTGAATATCCAGGGGAGAGTGGCCGTTCCCGTTTCAATATTTTGGGGATTCTGCTGCGTGATGGTTGTAAATTACATCCAGCCGGAAGCGGCCATGCTGTCCGGATGGATTTACGGACGCTTCGGAATCTGGCCTGCGGCCCTTATCGCCGCAGCTATGGCGGCGGACGCCGCATATTCGGCCGCCGCGATGACGGCCTTCGGAAGGCGGGCCGGACGCCTGGCCGCAGAACTGCGCGGAAGAGCCTGCAAAGCGGAGGTACACGCATGGAAGGCGGCCGCAGAGATTTCCGAAAAACTGCGGGATGCCGACAGGCGCATTTTAAACGCATTTCCGGATTTGAAGGTCAGGGCCGGAAAATTTTCCGATGCGCAGGAAAGGCCGCCGCAAAAAAACAGGACTGACACAGATTGAAATGCCCCGAAAGAAACGAGAAAATTAGGCGGCGTTTCGCGGCAGCTTAAGCGGGCCCTCCCCCTCCGCGCAAGATTTCATCCCCCCAACCCGCTTTCCGCTCCCTTGCCTATGCCATGCAAAAAAATAAGGCCGCGGCAAAACCATCCCTCCCCCACTCAATGCGCAGAGTGAGGCTCGGCTCCGCCGCATGAAGGCACGCCGCAGCGTGCGCTTATCCAACTTGAACCCGCAAGAATATCGCCCGCATTTGAAATGGCATTTTTTAAGCCACACATCATTATATGAATTTCGCCGAGGCAAGCTGTTGCAGCATTTGACGATGCCTTTTAAAGAAAATCCAAAACCAAACAAAGCTAAATAACTCTGCCCTGCCTGCCAGTTTTCTTTTAACAATATAACTTGTGCAAAGCCGGGAAGAAACTGAGATTAACCTCCGCCAGAATTGAGCGGAGAATCCCCGGCCAGATGCCGGAGGAAGCGAAACAAAAGCTATAAAAAGCTTGTACGCCTTCTTGCGCAGCCGAAATTTGAGGGAAATCTCCGGGCAAAACTTGCTGCTATCTAGCCACTAAACAGCGCCTGTAAAAATCTTTTTAAATTCTTAAAAAAAAGCTTGCATAACAATGCGCAAAAGGTACTATATGTTCTCATATTTTTTGTTAAGCCTGGCTAGCTCAATCGGTAGAGCAGTTGACTCTTAATCAATTGGTTCGGGGTTCGAGTCCCCGGCCAGGTATTTAAAAAAAGCAAAACAAAACCCGCATGAAGTTGATGTTTCTGCGGGTTTTATTTTGCCCTTGGCTGCGGGTATAGGCAATTGCGTAAAATTCCGCTAACTTCAGGCTCCTAAGCGCACCGCAGGAATCTGCCGCCATCCCCTGCGGAGGTTCCCGAACTTCTTCCCCCATATTCTATTGGGTCCCGAAATTATCCGCCATGCAAAACCGGGGCGGAACGGATGTTCGGGCGCGGAATTAACGCGGAGTTTCCCTCGGAGCATAAATTGGCAGAAAGCGCACGTTCCAATGGAAGCAAGGCGCATCTCTCCGGGAGGGGCTATTCATTGGGCGTTTGGATTAACTGGAGCGTTTCTTGCGCGCGCAAAGCCGCATCGGTTTGTCATTTCGGGTCGTACTCGGCAACGGGCTTTCCGCCCCGTATTACGCGCACGCGCCCCTTCTGGTTTGCGGCAGCCCAGGATGAGGCGGCGCCCATTTTTTCCTTACGCCACTTGGCCGCTATATCATTGTCCTTGGGAAGCATTATTATCATGTTTAGGATTGGGCGCTTGACTCCCTTTTTGTCGTAAACCTCCTTGAGTATCGGCTCGTAGAATGCCGCCAGTTCGCTCTGGGTGTACTTTTTATATTTGAATTTCGGCGTGAAGCTCTCCCAGGTTTTGTTTTTAAAGCATCCGTATTTTTCGGCGATGCCGGTTTTTATCGCGTACCCCCAGGGGTCCGCAACCATCGGCGGAAGGCCCTTTGCCGCCCGCGCCTCGTTTTCCTTTAGAATTGCGAGCCTCCCCTCCTCCGTGGCGGCCGACTGCGCCCTCTCCGACTCCTCCGAAGATACCAACTTGCCCCCGCCCCTTATGAACGACTCAACCGCCCTGTTTGTATTCTCAATCATTTTCCGTTCGTCGCTTTCCGAGAGCGGCTTCATTATCTCCCCCGGCAGGCCCCAGTCGGAAGTTATCAGGTATATCACGCCCGCGCCCTGTTCGAGCGCCGCCTGGTAAACCTTGTACAAATCCACAACCGGGTACATCCTCCATACGCTAAGCCCCCCAGCGTCCACGACGCCCAGCATGTTGCGCCCGTACGGCGTAGAAATCTCGCGCCTGGAGGCGTGTTTCAGGGTCGGGAACCTGTGCTCGTAGAGCCTGTCCCGGAAGTGGTCCTGGAGGTTCCATATGTCGATGCCGTAGCGGGTTTCGTCGGCGTTTATCGGTTCGAGCCATTTTTCCAGGGCGGATTTGTTCTCGCCGCCCGCCGGCACCAGCCCACGGCTGAACATGGCCGAGTTTCCCCGGTCGAAGGCCATGACGTTGAAAAGCACTGCGGGAGACAGGCCTTTTACAAGGGCCGTTATCTCGCTTTTTACAATCTCGAATGCGGGGAGGGCCCCCATGTCGTCCGTCATGGTGGCGGCGGACGCGTCAAAGCATATGAGAACCCTGTCAGAGGAGCCTTTGAGGCCGAACATCGAAAAATCCGGGAGGTCAACGGCCAGCTTCTCCAGCTTGCCGACAGATACGTTTGAAAACGTTATTCCGCCCGCGCCCTCCCCGCCGAGTCCGCTCGGAAGGCTTATCTGCACGTCGGGCGTCTGTATGTTCTGGATTTTCGGAACCTGTATGCGCCTTACGGCATGGCTCGTGCGGCTCTGCGAACGCTTTAAAATCACCTTCTTCCTTTCGGGCGCCCTGTTTTCCTGCGGGGTGGGGGGAGCCGAAACGAATGCGGCCTCCCGGGGGAATATGGTTTTTGTGACCATGATTCCGCCGAGCATTACAAGCATCGCCGCCATAGCCATGCCGACTAACGCGAGGACCTTCACGAATAGCCCCCCTCCCGTGCGCCTTGGTTTGAATCGCCGTATTTTCATATCCGTACCTGTTCGGCCCCGCGCTGCTTTTCCGGCGCGCCCGCCGCCGTGCGGGGCGCGCACCCGTCGGGGCGCATCATTGGAACGAAAATTTAACGACTGAAAAACGCGGCGCAAGGGCTTCGTAGCTTTACAGTAATAGAGCCCCTCCCGGACATTCCGGCCCGGCTTGCAAAGCGCATGGCAGCCACTGGCAAACAGCGCCGGCTCCACCGGCGAAAGCGCTGAAAGACAGCGACAGCGATTCGGAACCGCTGCGGTCGATTTCCTTTCCGGAGATGGCCGCAGAAACGCGGGCGCCCCGGCAGCCTAAGCTATTTCGCGATATACAGATATTAGAGCCTCGGCGTGGGCTTCGGGGCTGTACCGGGTTTTTGCAAGGCGCACGGCCTCGGCGGCGCGCCTTTTAAAGAGGCCCTCATCCGAAAAGAGCCGCCCTATTGCGGATGCCAAGGCTTCCGGCGTGTTTCCCCTGCAAAACTCGCAAGCCCCGCCGCCGATTTCCGGAAACGAGCCCGTGTCGGGAGCGGCTGCGGGGCGGCCCCGGGCAAAGGCTTCGCAAAGGTACATCCCGGCGGCCTCCTCGAACCTGACCGGGACGCACACCGCGCTCACCGAGCGGAAAAATTCCTGCACGCTGCCCGGCAAAAACGGCCCCGCCCAATCGACGCTCCCCTCTACGGGCCGCAGCATCCGCCTTATTTTCCTCACAAACGAAAAATCGGCCGCAGCGCTCCCACCCGCGATTTTGAGCCTCAGGCTCCCGAACTTTCCGGAAGCCTTCAGAATCGAAAACGCCCCGGCCAGAATATCCAGGCCGCTTTCGGGGCAGGCCCTGAAAAGGAACCCCACGGCGGGCGTTTCGGGAAGGGCGCACAAGGTGGCCTCCTGCGGGGCGCAGGGATAGGCCACGCGGATTTTCCCGGCTGTTTCGGGCATGCGGGCGCGCAATTTTTGCGCGTAAAAATCGCTGGGCGAGACGATGAGGTCGGCGAACTCGAAATTCCTCTCCATGGCACGCCACGCGGCCGCGCGGGCTCCCTCCGGCATGGCGTCTATCCACGACTCCTCGTCCTGAACCGAGCACACGGTGGGGATTCCCAGGCGGGTCTTGAAAAACTTTGCAAGCCCGAGCATGAGGCTACTTGAAATGTGCGCCACATCCGGCCTTCCGCAGGCGTCCACCCAGCGCGCAATTTTTGCGGCCTGCCTTTCAAAATGCCCGCCAGAGCCTTCTATCATTGAAATTGTCATGTCCGCCATGCCGGATGCGGAGCCCGCAGCCGACATCGCAGAGGCCATTTTGACAGCCGCCGCCGAATCCAGTATTTTCTCCAGCGCCCTGGGGACGGTCCTCCCCCCGAAGAACCTGTGCGCGGCGTAGGCGGACGGCGCCGGAAAAAACAGGGGGGACTCCTGCGCCCCCGCGCCGCATTTTGGGAGGTAGAGCGGCATGACGCAGGCGTCGCACCCCGCGCGCAAAAGAGCCGCAGCCTGAGCGGAGTCGCGCGCGCAGTTGCCGCAGTAAAAGGCGTCGCCCGATCCGGGGGCGGCGAGGAGGACTTTCGGGAGGCGGTCCGGCATGTCGCAGATGTTTTCCTTTAAGATTTAAATAAAGATGCCCCCGCCCCGAATTTCAATGAAAAGATTTCTCGCCGAACCAAATGCGCGACGGAATAGAATATGGTTGAAGAATCCCCGGATTCTGGCAGATTGTCCCGCGTATATGCTCGAAAATCTCACAGACAAGCTCACGAAGGCGCTCCGCAACCTGCGCGGCGTAGGCAAACTTTCAGAATCGAACATGACCGAAGCGCTGGCGGAAGTACGCCAGGCCCTGCTCGGGGCCGACGTCCACTTCAAGGTCGTAAGGGAGTTCATCGAGCGCGTGAAGGCGGAGAGCGTCGGGCGCGAGGTGCTCGAAAGCGTCACGCCGGGCCAGCAGCTTGTAAAGATAATCCACGACGAGCTTGTGAAGCTTCTCGGCGAGGGGGAAAACTCCCTCTCCCCTGCGAGGCCGCTTAAAATAATGATGGTTGGCCTGCACGGCAGCGGAAAGACCACAAGTTCCGCAAAGCTCGCCAAACTTCTGAAAAAGCAGGGCCTCAACCCCTGCATGGTTGCCTGCGACGTTTACAGGCCGGCTGCGATAGACCAGCTTGAGGCCCTCGGCGCCCAGACCGGCATAAAGGTCTATTCGGACCGCTCGACGCAGAATGCGGTTGAAATCGCCCGCCGCTTTGAACGCCAGGCGGCCTCCGAGGGCTACAACGCCGTGATTTTCGACACGGCCGGGCGCCTCCAGATAGACGAGGCCCTCATACGCGAGATAGTGGAAATACGCGGTAGCGTAAACCCGTCCGAGGTGTTCCTGGTGGCGGACGCGGCCCTCGGCCAGGAGGCAGTCAACGTCGCAAAGCATTTCAACGAGGCCGTCAGCATAACCGGCGTCATACTCACAAAACTGGACGGCGACGCAAGGGGCGGCGCGGCCCTCTCCATAAAGAGCGTCTCCGGCGCGCCGATAAAGTTTGCGGGCGTCGGCGAAAAGCTCGATGACATGGAGGTATTCCACCCCGACCGAATGGCGCAGCGCATACTTGGCATGGGCGACGTCGTGAGCCTTGTCGAAAAGGCCCAGGAGCACATCGACGAAAAGGAGGCCATGCGCATGGCCGAAAAGATGCGGCGCGCCGAATTCGACCTCGAAGACTTCCTGGCCCAGATGCGACAGATAAAAAAGCTCGGCTCCATGGGTTCAATAATGAAGATGATTCCGGGCCTGAGCGGCATACAGGTCGGCGAGCGCGAGGAAAACAAAATGCGCCAGACCGAGGCCATCATCCTTTCGATGACTCCGGCTGAACGGCGCAACCCCGGGATTCTGAACGCCCGGCGTAGGCTGCGCATCGCCAAGGGCTCCGGCACGGAGGTGCGCGACGTAAACACCCTCATTAAGCAGTTCGAGGG
Source organism: uncultured Opitutales bacterium (assembly GCA_900548185.1). Classification (GTDB taxonomy): domain Bacteria; phylum Verrucomicrobiota; class Verrucomicrobiia; order Opitutales; family Intestinicryptomonadaceae; genus Intestinicryptomonas. The sequence continues at coordinate 72,460 of URJJ01000004.1, read as the reverse complement.
GATGAAAAAGATAATGAAGATGATGAAAGGCGGCGGCGCGCGCAAAATGATGCGCAACATGCCCCGCATGTGAATGCGAATCCCAGGCCCGAAATACCGGGCAGCAGGCCGGCACGGGAAAACCGCGCCGGTTTTTTTTTGCGGCGTACCGGGGGGCGCGGCGGGGCTTTGCGCCCGGAGGATTCTCCGGCAGATAGCGTAAAACTCCGCATTTGCCCGCAGGCGCGAGGCGTTTTTCCATCTCGCAAGGCGGGGGAAGGCAAACCCGCAAGTCTCCACCAAAAGCCGCCTACAAACTGAAGCGGCGAATTGGGGGAAAGCGGGGCGTCAGGCCGGCAAATTTGCAATCCCGTTCGCCGCAAAATACGGTTTTAAGCTCCCCGCAACGGGCGGTGCGCGGAAGCGGAAACAGGCTTTCTCAAACCTCCACGGGGGTTCCGCCGCCCCCCCGAGACGACGCAAGAAAGGGCCTGCTTGCATTAAAAATTTCCGGCAAAAACCTGTGCCGAAAACATCGCCGCTTGCATTTTGCGCGCGCAGGCGCATAAAAAAATGCGTGTGCTACTTTTTTGCGAGAAAGGCGGGCCCCGGCAGGCTCTCCAAAAGATACGGCCGTCCGGCCCCTCCCGAAGCTTTGGAAAGCGATTGCGCGAGGGCCTTTGAACATCCCGAATGCCCTGCGGTGGCGGCAGGCGGCATTGAAACCATGACATGGGGAATGGTGCCTGGATGGCTCCGCCCCGGGGAGGGGGAAAGCCCGTCCGCATTCTCAAGGCGCGCCGGAGCATTCAGGAAGCTCACCCTGAACGCCCGCTGCGAAACCCTCTTTGAAAAACCCGCCTTCCGGGAGGCGGCGAAGCTCCGGCGGTGCCTCGTGCCTGCCACGGAATATTTTGAATATATGCGCCTCCCATCCGGCAGGGCCGTCCCCCACTCAATATTCATGAAAGGCTGCGGGATATTCTCCATGGGAGGGGTTTTCGATTTCTGGACGGACCCCGAAACCGGAATAGCCGTGCGCGGATTCTCGATAATAACCACCCCTGCAAACCCGCTTGCAGCAAAAATCCATAACGGCGGCCGCAACCCCTTCCGAATGCCCTTCATAGTCCGCAAATGCGACGAGGAAAAGTGGCTCGATCCCGGCCTAACCCGTGCGGAGGCCGAGCGGCTTATGGCCCCGTTCCCGGAAGCGGAGATGGCGGCGCGCGAGCTGGAGGGAATGCCCCCGGCACCCGTCCGGGATGCGGGCGGCGCGCAGGGCGAGTTCGACTTCGGCGGATGACGCGGCGAATCGAGAAGGCGCAGCCGCAGGCGCAAAATCCCGGAAGGGCCGCGCAAAATTCTCAAATACAGGCGTCAGGCCACCGTCACGGACTCGTCCAGATATACGTCCTGGATTGCGTGCAGCAGCGAAACCCCGTCTTTCATCGGCCGCTGGAAGGCTTTGCGGCCGCTTATGAGGCCCATGCCCCCGGCGCGCTTGTTCACCACTGCGGTAACTACGGCCTCCCTCAAGTCGGATGCCCCGCGCGACTCCCCTCCGGAATTTATCAGCCCGACCCTGCCCATGTATCCGTTTGCAACCTGGTACCTGCACAGGTCTATGGGATGGTCCGAGGCAAGTTTTGAATAAACTTCGTCCCTGGTTTTTCCAAAGTTCAACGCCCTGAAGCCGCCGTTTAGCTCCGGGAGCTTCTGCTTCACGATGTCGGCCTTGATGGTGACGCCGAGGTGGTCGGCCTGTCCGGTGAGGTCCGCCGCCGAATGGTAGTCGGCCACGTCCGTTTTGAAGGCGGGGTTTCTCAGATAGCACCACAGGATGGCGGCCATCCCGAGTTCGTGGGCCTCCTCGAACGCCTCCGCCACCTCAACGAGCTGGCGCCTGCTTTCGGGGGAGCCGAAGTACACCGTGGCCCCGACGGCCGCAGCCCCCATGTTCCACGCCTCGCGCACAGTGCCGAACATGACCTGATTGTGGGTGTTAGGATAGCTCAAAAGCTCGTTGTGGTTGAGCTTAACGACAAAAGGTATCCTGTGGGCGTATTTTCTGGCGACGGCCCCGAGAACGCCGAAAGTGGAGGCGACGGCGCTGCATCCCCCCTCGATTGCGAGGCGCACTATGTTTTCCGGGTCGAAGTACAGCGGATTGGAGGCAAAAGACGCCCCGGCCGAGTGCTCTATGCCCTGGTCCACGGGAAGAATCGAGACGTATCCCGTTCCGGCGAGCCTGCCGTGCCCCAGAATGGACTGGAGGCTGGAGAGCACGCGGGCGGGGCGGTCCGACTGCACCCATATGTCATCGACGGTGTCCGGGGATGGGACGTGTATGAGGGACTTGTCTATCGTCCTGCATTTATGGTTCAGGTAATATTCGGCATCCGTGCCGAGAATTTTTGCTATGTCTGTCATATCGGGCCTTTTTTGCGCGGTTTATTGGAGTATCGGCCCAACTGCAAAAACTGTTATAGCGAAAACCCGGAAGGGGGAAGGCGCAATGCATTCATTCCACCCCGCCCCCATGCAAAAAGCGGATTAAAAAAAAGCCTCTGCCTCCCCCCGGCGAGGCGCCCTGCGGGCCGCGCGCGGCGGAACAAGCCATAATCCCGCGATGCGCCGGCCCCCCTGAAGGCGGCGGCCCGCAATCGGAAGGCCGCGCCCCAAGAGGGAGCCTTTTCCGCGCAAAGAAAACTCCCAGCAGCCGCGCAGACCCTCCTAACCCATGCGGCGCGGGCGCGCCCCGGCGAGGCGCGAGGCCGCACATACGGCAACAGCCGCCAGGAGAGCCGCAAGCCATGCGCATGGCTCCGGCATGTTAGGCGGCGAGGCTTCGCCGAAAGCTTCGTCATCCTCGCCGAAAGAGAGGTTTTTATTGGAGGACATGGCCTTCTTTTCAGCCAGCGCCATGATGCGCTCCTGCGACGACGTTTCAACGACGATGAGCGACGTTTCGCGCGCCATGATTCCGGAAGCCTTGGAAAGCCCCACTATTTCCGGAAAAAGCCCCTCCTTTAGCGCCGGGTTTCTGGCCGCGGCCCCGGACAGGGCAAAGAGCCTGGCGGCCGAAGCCGCCTTGCCTGAAACGCCGCCCCGGGCAGTCGCAAGCGCGGGGCCATCCCCTCCCCCCCGGGGTACAAGAACCGCCGCATCCGCCTTTTTCCCGCCGCCTGAAGCCGGGAAGACCGCGACGGACGGGCGGCCCGAAGGAACCGGGCGGAGCGCATCCCCGGAGCGCAGGATTGCGGATTTCGCGGAAAGGTCTGCGGCGCCCGACGCGTCGGGCGCGGGACCGGAGCCGTCAAAGGCAAGAAAACCCGGGCCGCGCAGCTCCGGAACGAGGGCGGAGTACGGGTTTGGAATTTCGGCGGGCGGCTTGGAGCGCGTGAGGAAAACCAGGACGGGGAAGGCCGCCGCATCTTCGAGCGACCCGGAGTCCAGGGCCGCTTCATAATCCCTCATGGCAAAAAGAAGCGATGCGGCGAAGTCGAACCCGCCAACTGCCGGGAATTTTTCCGCCGCGCCCGCCAGCCCCGACACCTTCCATTTCCCCGACTCCGCGTCGAATTCCGCGCGCCCCGCAGGCTCGAAATTGAGGTTTGAAAGGTAGAGCTTCGCAAGCCCGACGCCGGGATTTGCGGCCCTGAGGGCGTCGAGGGCGGACTCGACCAGAGCCGGGTCAACGCCCCCGGAGGAGCGGTCTATGACGAGCGCATAATACGGCCTGCGGGCGAAGGCGAATTCGGAGACGGCAGGGCTTTCGGGAACGCTTGCAACCGAAAAATCGTCCCACGCAAAAAAGCCCGCAGTGGCGTTGGCGGCGGAAGCGCGGGGCTTTTCAGAAACCGCCCCGGTATCGGCGCCCGAGGCGCGAATCCCAACGCAGGACGCGGAAAAGCCCGGCAGGCACACGAATTCCAAACCGATTTTCACACCGTCTCCCCATACCGGGAAGGCCCTCAGGGCAACGTCCCCGTCCGGCAGGTAGAAGGCGATTGCCGGATCCCTGCGCTCGGCGACGATGTTTTCGTAAGTCCAAAGCGCCGCCTTTTTTTCAACCACATTTGCGCGCTTCACAACCCCTTCAACCGGAAACTCCATTCCCGACAGGAACACGCCCTCCGGCATCGAAATTCTCGCGTAAAGCTCCTGGGCGGCGCCCGACTTGGGCTTCGCAAAAACCGCCGCATCCGCCCCGCCGTCAGGCGACTCGCAAACCGTAAACTTTTCAACCTCCACCTCGCGGTTCCGAGAGGAATTTGTGGGAGTCTGCACAAAAGACGTACCAAAGGCGTTCAAAAGGCCGGAACGCCTGCCGGAGCCCGCCAAGTCGGCATCGAAATCCCGCCCGGTGAAGGCGCCGTAAATGCGGCGCAGCTTGGAGTCAGACAGCACCATGCCATCGCAGAGAATCCACATTCTGAAAGGGGTTATAAACGGAAGGTACTCGCCCCTTTTGTAGGAAAACATCCACTCGGCCGCCCCGACGACAGCAGCGGCGTCGCCCCCGAAAGCCCGGCGCGGCGAAGACGTATCGGCGCTTTCAACATAACTGAGCCCGCGCTCCAGATGCTCCCTGTAATAGAATGACTGGAGCGTTATGAAGGCGGGAATCGCCAAAAAAGCCACAACTCCTGCGGCGGCCGCAGACTTGCGGCACGGCAGCGACCTGAAGAGCCTGGAAAGCTTCATCGAGGAAAATACAAAAAGCGCGGCCGGAGAAATCAAGACAAAGCCCACCCCCATAAATATAAGGGGAATGGCAAAAGGTATGAACGGGATGAATATCAGCGCAACGTAGCATACGAAGGAATACAGGGCGCACCCCGCCACAAACAGGGCGAAATTCGCGCGCGCATTCCCCGAGACGGGAATTGCAAGCACCGCGCAGTTTGCAAGCACCATGAGCATGCATATCCTGAAATTCATAGGATACGGAAACCCTTTCAGGCCGTCAGTCATGCATAGGCCCAGGAGCGGAAGCGCCAGGCAGAACGCAAACATCGAAAGCCATTCGAGATACCTGTACTTTCCAGACGCAACGTAGAGCACAATGAGGGCCCTCCCGATTCCGATGCAGGTCACAAACCCCGCGCACGCAAACAAAAACGCCACAATGAACACGAACACGGACTCCGGCAAAGCGCCCTCAAGCGGCTCCATTGCAAACTCAAAAAGCCTGAAAAGCGAGGCGCCCCCGATGTAAATCAAGACGGGGAAGGCCGCAGCCGACGCCACGGACGCCAGAAAGTCGCGCAGATAGTTTTCCCCTATTTTAAACTCGCACGCGCGCAGCCCCACGAAAATCCCGGGGATGAATATGCAAAAAATGATGTTAAGCCCGACCGCAAGCTCGGAGAGCATCCACGGCGAAACGCCGTCCGGCACGGCCTTGGAAAAGAGAATCATAACGCCCGTGAAATACGCCATCAAAAAGAGCTCGCACGCGCCCGCCGCCAAGGCCCCGAAAGGCCGCTTCGGAAAGAGCGCAAGCGCAGCCCCGACAACAATGCACCCCGCATTGGCGGCCGCCAGAAAGAATGCGGCGCGCGAGTTTTCTGCGGAGGCGTCGCCTGACACCACGGCCCAGGCGCCCAGATTGCAAAAAAGCATGAGCGCCTGCGGGAGCACCCACGCCCAAAGAAGCGAGCGAAAGCTGTAAAATGCGGCAGGCAGCGGACGCCGGACGGGGCGGGAATCGGATGACGGCGGCTCAAGCGGGGCCGAATCTGGATTTGACATAATCTGAACCTTTCACTGCCAAGATTGAAAAAACTAGTAGGAAGAAGAAAAAGCAGGCCGTGGAGCAGGCCATGTGCGCGGCGGCATGGTATTTTTGGGGGAGGACCCCGCCGCACAAAATGTACGCCCGGGCGCAGGCGGCAATCCGGCACGCATTGGCGGCGATGGCGAGCGGGTAGGCCGCAGCGATTGAAAGCGCGGCTGACGCAGCCAACCCCCCGGCGGAACGCAGGCGCGCCGAAAATATCCAAAAGAGCCCCGCGCAAAGCACCGCAAAAAACAGCGCGCCGCTGCACGATGCGTCAACCGACACAACGCCCCCGCCCACGCGGAGGAGAATCCCGCCCGGCCCGTGCTCAGGCTGGGGGGAGCCGGAAAGCAGGGCAGCGCAACGCGAGGCTGGCGCTATGAATGCATAAGCTCCCGCCCATGCGCCAAGAAGGCGCGCCGCGGCAAAAACCGCCGCAGCCCCGGCCAGCCTCAAGGCAAAAAAAACGTCTGCCCCCTTCAATCCCGTCCGCCTTTCACAAGAAAAAAATGCCCGCTTTCCGCGCCGCAGCCCAAGCTGCGCGAAACAAAAAATCCGGTGCGAACCTACCCCGGGCGGAATCCGCAGTCAAGGCATTTCCCATAGCGGCGCCGCGAATTCGCAGCAATTTCAACTTCCCGGCTGCGGACGCCAAAAAAATCCGCAAAACCCATGACGGGCAGGCCGGAGGGGGGCGCCCCGGTCAGTCGTGCTTTTCGACGTGGGTCATGCAGTCCATGGTAAGCGCAAGCGGCTTTTCAAACGCCTCCGAGCGCGTCGGGCACCCTGCGACGGGACAGTACCGGCAGTGCTTGGGCTTGCACGGGTCGAAGTGTATTGAAAACAGTATCTTTTCAGAAAATCCGGAAGTGAGAGCCCCCTTCAGAAGCTCGTAGGAGTCGTGGCCCCGTTTTATATTGTAAAAGCGCGGGAGGGTCAGGTCGCAGTCGATGTAGTGCCAACTGCCGTACTTTATGACTTTCATGTTGTGGACGTCTATCCAGTCGTCCCGCCTTGCCGAATTTATGACGTCCAAAATTTTCCCGAGCGCCTCGCCGTCGGCCTCGTCGGTGAGGTTTGCGACGGTTTTGCGGAGTATGGAAACGCCGGTTGCAAGTATTAGCCCGCCGAAAAGGAGGGCAAGCAGGCTGTCAATCCAGGCGATTCCCGTGAAGTAGAGGACAAGCAGGCCCGCGACGAGGCCGACGGTCGAGTAGGTGTCGGAATGCAGGTGCCTCCCGCCGGCCACAAGGGCGACGGAATCGAACTTCCGTCCCATGCGTATGCTGACGGAGCCCATCAGAAAGTTCGCCGCCCCCGCCGCCGCAACCACGGCTATGCCGACGTCCAGGCTCCCCACGGGGGACGGCTCAAAAAGCCTGCGGCCACCCTCAAAAATTATGACGGCCCCCGCCGCAATTATCATAAGCCCCTCCAGCGACGCCGATATGAGCTCGATTTTCCCGTGGCCGAACGGGTGGTCGCCGTCCTTCGGGCGCGAGGCGAGGCGCAGGCTCCACAGGCTGACAAAGCCCGCCGCCACGTTCACGATGCTCTCCATTGCGTCCGTCAGCACCGCCACTGAATTCGTCAGAAAAAACGCGGCAAACTTAGCCGCAAGAAGCGCGACCGAACCGCAGACAATCCAAAGCTGGACCCTCTGCTTCACCGCCCCGTCGTCGCGCTCGCCCCGTCTGCATCCGGCTTCCATAGGTAGAAAAAGAACCCGCATATTGAATCCCGCAGGCGGGGCATGTCAAAGCAGAATTTCCGCCCGCCCCGCCCTGCGCGGCGCAGATTTGGATTGCCTTTTTTAAAAAGCCGTAAAATCTTTCCTCCCCGACACTCCAAAAGCGCCAGACGCCGCAAATTTTTTTGAACGCCGCGGGCCTTTTTAAGTCAAAACAGAAAATGCCGCCGCCGCGCAGCATGGAGCGCGCGCCCCTCAATAAAAGCCGCGCATTTACGATACCTGAAAGATGAACGAAACAGCAAGCTACTATCAAAGCCAGACGGCGCTCCGCAATTCCGAAGAGCGGGCCTCGTTTGTCAAAAAGACATATCTGAACCTGGCCCTGGCGGTCGCCGCATTCGCCGGGCTGGAAGCCTTCCTGCTCTCGTGGCCCCCGGCCCTGGAGCTTGCGGCGGCGATGACGCAGGGGCGCAACTGGCTCATTGTGATGCTGGCCCTTGTAGGCGTGTCGTGGCTCGCCTCGTCGATGTCGCAGAGCCCAAAGTCGCTGGGCGTCCAGTATGCGGGCCTCGCGCTGTACGTCGGGGCGATGGCGGTCGTAATGATGCCGCTTCTCATACTCGCAAACCAGATAGCGCCCGACACAATAATCCAGGCGGCCGTCCTCACAGGCGCAATGACGGTGGGGCTAACCTGCACGGTGATATTCACGGGCAGCGACTTCTCCTTCCTGCGCTCGGTTCTGGCAATCGGATTTCCGGTTTCTTTGGGAATAATCGTCTGCGCCGTGATTTTCGGCTTCGACCTCGGCCTGTGGTTTTCTGCGGCGATGATAGCCCTCGCGAGCGCGTCGATTCTCTACGAGACAAACGCCATATTCAAAAACTACCGCGGAGACCAGTATGTCGCGGCCGCCCTCGGCCTCTTTTCGTCGGTAGTTATGCTTTACTTTTACATACTGCGCGTGCTCCTCTCCCAGCGGCGCTGAGCCGGAGGCGCGGCGCTCTTCGGCCAGGGGGACGCAGCCCTGCGCCGGGGCCCGGCAATATTTATAAAATATCCATATGACAAACAGCAATTCCGCAAACAACGCGCGCGCTGAAACTTTGAAAAAGGCCGCCCGCAGCATTACGCCGCTCATTCTGCCGGCGTTTGCGCTGTGCGCCTTCGGATGCTGCCCGGACCCGGCCAGTGGAGCCTCCCCGGACGGGGCGGCGGCGCCCGCGGCGCCGCGCTCCGACTACCCCCTTGGCGTCATAGGCGAAACCGAGGCGGTTTACCTGCCGGGATTTTCGGCGCCGTTTGAGGCGAGAATCGACACGGGGGCCACGACCAGCTCAATCGACGCAAAAAACATCAGGAATTTCGAGCGCGACGGCAAGAAGTGGGTCTCGTTTGAAATACGCTCCAGGGCGGACGGGCAGGTGAAAAACTACGAGCTTCCGGTTGAGCGCACCGTGCCCATAAAGCGCCACGGCGCGCCCGACCAGATGCGCTATTCGGTAATACTCACTTTCAGGATGGGCCACATGACAATGGACAGGGAGTTCACCCTCACCGACCGCGGCGGGTTTGAATACCCCGTGCTCATAGGCCGCAACGTCATAAGCGGGACGGCAATGGTCGACCCGTCGCGCCACAACATACTATAAGCCCAAAACCATGTCGGACCACCGCCAGCACAGGCGCACATTGTATTGGCTAGTCGGAATCCTCCTGGCGGTCGCGGCCGCCATGACTTTCGTGAAAGTCAGGTATTTCGGCTTCAGCTTAAGCGGGGACACCTCCTTCTACTACCAGGCTGACGCCTCCGTGTCCTTCGACCCCGAGAAGGGGAAAGACGCGCACATAACCATATCCCTGCCGGAATTCTCCTCCGGCTCCTACTTCATCCCAGACCCTGCGGGCGGGGACCGCTTCAAGACGGAAAAAAGCGGCGGAAGGCTCGTCGCGGGCTTCTCCTCCCCCGCAGACGGCTCGGGCGCCAGGCGGACGGTCTCGTACCGCTTCAGCATAATCCCCGCAGGGGTGAAGGGCGAGGAAATCCCGCCCCCTCCGGACGGCTCCCTGCCAAACGCCTCAGACGACGTAAAAAAGGCGTGCTCCACGCTCCTTGACAGGCTGGACCCAAAGGGCGACGCGCCGCCCGAAAAGCTGATTCCCGAAATCCTGAAGGCCCTCGGCGCAATGACGCCTAACGAAAAGCGGGCGTTCTCCCCCCATGCAGGGGCTTCGGCTACGCTTGAGGCGGCGGTCTCGGTCCTCGCAAGGCGCGGCATTCCGGCCCGCCTGATAAGGGGAGTCTATCTCGACCAGAAAGGCCGCCAACAGCAGGTTTCAAACATGCTGGACGCCTACTACGGGGGCTCGTGGCACGCATTCGCCTCCAATACCGGAACCGAGGGCATGCCGGCGGATTTCGCGGTGCTGCAGCGCGGCGGCTCCCCGCTTTTTGAGGTTTCGCAGGCGTCGAACTCGTCCATAAAATTTTCCGTGACGAAGATACCTGCGGGGGCCGCAAAGCTGAACCTGATACGCGCCGCCGCCATAGGCGATGCGGAGTTTTCCGGCTTTTCAATGTTTTCGCTCCCGCCTTCGGAGCAGAACATGTTCAAAAGGCTCGCCCTGCTGCCGCTTGCCATACTTCTCATAGTGCTTGCGCGCAACGTGGTCGGCATACAGACGATGGGGACTTTCATGCCGGTATTAATCGCCATGTCGTTTCTTGAAATGAAGCTCGTCCCGGGGCTTGCGAGCTTTGTCATCATACTTGCGGCGGGCCTGGGGATAAGGGCCTGGCTCACGCGGCTGAACCTGCTGATGGTTCCCCGCATATCGGCCGTGGTGGTGGTTGTGATACTGCTCATGCAGGCGATAACCATCGGGGCCAACATGCTCAAGCTTCCGGATTTCATGGGAGTCACGTTCTTCCCGCTCATCATCATCGCATGGACAATCGAGAGGGCCTCGACCACGTGGGAGGAGGACGGGGCAGCCAACGCCCTAAAACAGCTCGCGGCGAGCCTTGTCACGGCGGTGGTATGCTACGCGCTCCTTTGCAACGCCTACCTTCAGTACCTGCTCTATACGTTCTCGGAGCTGAACCTTGCGATACTCGCGGTGGTGCTGCTGCTTGGAACCTACACGGGCTACCGCCTCACGGAACTCGTCCGATTCAGCCCCCTTGCGAAAAAATGAGACTTCCCCTGAGACTCCCTTTTTCCCTGCCGGAACTGGCGACCCCGGGGGAGCTTGCCTCGGCGGGCGTCCTCGGCATGAACAGGCGAAACCACGCCTACATCATGCCCTACAACAAAAGGAGCGACTACCCCGACGTCGACGACAAGCTGCGCACCAAGACCCTCGCCATAAAGTACGGCGTGCGCACGGCCGAGCTCATCGGCTCAATAAGCCGCCAGTACGAGGTGAAGGATTTCCGCTCGCTCATAGACCCCGTCCCGGATTTCGTCATAAAGCCGGGCCACGGCAGCGGCGGCAGGGGAATACTGGTAATCACGCGCAAGGAGGGGGAAACATTTTACAAGCCGAACGGCTCCTCCTGCGACTTCTCATTCATCTACGAGCATATTTCAAACATCCTGAGCGGCCTTTACAGCCTCGGCGGCCAGCCCGACTACGCCCTGTTTGAAAGGTGCATAAATTTCTCCGACGTTTACGCGAGATTCAGCTTCCAGGGCGTCCCGGACGTGCGCGTGATAGTTTTCAAGGGCTATCCTGTGATGTCCATGATAAGGCTCGCCACGCGGAAATCCGACGGCAGGGCGAACCTCCACCAGGGCGCGATAGGCGTCGGGCTTTCAATCCGGGACGGGCGGCCGCTTTTTGCGGCCCAGCACAACCGGGAAGTGACCCGCCATCCCGACACCGGAGCCCCGTTCTCCGAGCTGAGGGTGCCCCACTGGGACGGCCATCTTGCGCTTGCGGCAAGGTGCGCCGAAATGACGCCCCTCGGGTACTTCGGCGCCGACATCGCAACCGACAAAAACCTCGGGCCGCTCATACTTGAGCTGAACGCCAGGCCGGGGCTTGCAATCCAGATAGCAAACGGGCAGGGGCTCCTCTCGCGCCTGAAGCTCATCGAGTCCCTGCCGGAGGGGGCAAACCCCACCCCCGCTGAAAAAATCGAATTCGCAAAGAGGCACTTCGACTAGCCCCCATCCGTCCGCGCCCTCCGGAAACGTCCCCGTGCAGCACCCCGGAGGCGCCGCATTTTACTGTCAAATCCGGGAGGTTTTGACCTTTGCGGAATTTTCGTCAACAAAGCCGTTTGAACAAAAAACCGTCCGACGACGGCCAACCGCAAACGACCATGAAAAACATCGCGAAAATCCTCGCCGCCGCATTCTCGGCCGCCGCCGCGGCCGCCTCGCTCAACGCCCAGAGCATGCTCTACCCGCAGCACTTCGACCTCTCGGAAGTCGAGCTTCTGGAGGGCCCGCTAAAGAGGGCAATGGAGCTAAACTGCGAAGTCCTTCTCCAATACGACGCGGACAGGCTGCTCACACCCTTCATGCGCCAGGCCGGATTTGAAGAATGGGAAAAGCTGCATCCGAATTTTCCCAACTGGGGCTCCGACGGCTTCAGGCTGGACGGCCACATAGGCGGCCACTACCTCTCCGCCCTCGCCATGGCATACTCGGCCTCCCGGGATGAAGAAACCAGGGAAAAGCTCCTGAAGCGCCTCGACTACATGGTCGACAAAATGGCAGAGGCCCAGAGCGCGTTTGACGGGGACGAAAACGGCCTGCGCGGATACGTCGGCGGGATACCCTGCAATGAGCTTTGGACGCAGATATATTCGGGGGTGCCTTCGTGGAATGTCGAGGGGAAATTTTCGGCGGCGGTTCCGCTATACGTCATGCACAAAATATTTGCAGGCTTCCGCGACGCATACGCCTATGCGGGGAACCAAAAGGCCCGGGAGTGCTTCCGCAAGCTGTGCGACTGGGGGATAGGCCTCGTTTCAAACCTAGACGACGCGCAGCTCCAGGGGCTCTTAAACATGGAGCACGGCGGCATGAACGAGGTCTATGCGGACGCATACCTGATGTTCGGCGACAAAAAATACCTGGACGCGGCCAAGCGGTTTTCGCACCGCGTCATGATAGACGGCATGCAGTCTCCGAATGCGGAATTTTTGAGCGGAATGCACGCGAATACGCAGGTTCCCAAATACGTCGGCTTCGCCCGCATCGCCGACGTTGACGCCCTGCCCGGAGACGCCGCGCTCATGGAAAAATACCGGACGGCCGCAGAAAACTTCTGGGAGGACGTGGCCCGAAACAGGACCCTCTCCTTCGGCGGCAATTCCGTGGACGAGCATTTCCTCCACGCCGGCCAGGGCATGCGCTACATCGAGAATCCGAACGGCCCGGAAAGCTGCAACACCTACAACATGCTGAAGCTCTCCGAAGGGCTGTTTTCCAAAAGCCACCTCTCGAAGTACGCCGACTTCTACGAGAAGGCCATGATAAACCACATCCTCTCCACCCAAAACCCCAATACCGGCGGATACGTCTATTTCACCAGCGTGCGCCCGCGCCATTACAGGATGTATTCGCAGGTCAACAAGGCCATGTGGTGCTGCGTTGGCACCGGCATGGAAAACCATTCAAAGTACGCCCATTTCGCCTACACGCACGACGGCGGCACGCTGTATGTCAACCTCTTCATTCCAAGCCGCCTGAAAAACGGCAGGTTCGCCCTGACGCAGGCGACGGAGTTCCCCTACTCGCAAAAGTCGCTCATAACCATCGACAGCCCCGGAAGCTTTGAAATGGCCATAAGGCGCCCCCAATGGTGCGAAGACGGCTTCAGGCTAAAAATAAACGGCGCCCCGGCTGCGGAAAAGGCCGGCCCCGACGGATACGCGAGGCTGCGCAGGGACTGGAAGAAGGGCGACAGAATCGAGATATTCCTGCCTATGTCGATGAGGCTCCTGCCCTGCCCCACAAACGAAGACTACGTAGCCTTCGCCTTCGGGCCCGTCGCGCTCGGCGCCATAGTCGGAACCGAAGACCTCAAGGGCCAATTCGCGGAAGAGGGGCGCATGGACCACGCCCCGTCGCTAGGGAGGCAGCTAGACCTCACCGAAGCCCCCATACTCATAGGAGACCGCGAAAAAATCCTGAAATCTGCGAGGCCCGCAGACACCGGAAGCCTGCGCTTCAAAATCGCGCCGGAATTTTACGCCGACAAAAAATACGCCGGGCTCGTCCTCCAGCCCTTCTTCACAATCCACGAGGCGCGCTACATGATATATTTCTACCAGCCGTCCGCAAAAAAATGGGCCGCCGACAGGGAGAAGATGCGCGAAATCGAGCGCGAAAAGCAGGCCCTTGAAAAGCGCACGCTTGACTTCGTCTCAACCGGGGAGCAGCAGAGCGACGCCGGCCATGAGCGCAAGGGCCCATGCGGGTCGGGCGAATTCGCAGGCGAACGCTATGTGGACGCCTGGACGGGCGGATGGTTCAGCTACGAGCTGGACCCCCGGGGCAAGAAGGGGCTAAGCATCATGTGCCGCTTCTTCGCAGGTGACAGGGGAAGAAAATGCACAATATCCGTAAACGGAAAAAAGCTCAAGGATTTCATCCTCGAACCGCCCGCCCAGGCCCAAGGATTTTTCGACATGGAAATTCCCGTGCCCGACGCCCTTCTGGGCTCCTCAAAGACGCTCATTGTGAGGTTTGACGCCGACAAAGGCACGCCGACGCCGGGCCTTTACTTTCTGCGCCTGCTTTCAAAGTAGGCGCTCCAGCAAGCCCGGAGGCGGCCTCCGTAAAAAACCGCCTCCGGAGACGCATGCGGCGCCGAGACTCCAGCCCCGCAGGGATTGCCGCAGCATGCGGCCGGATGCCCGCCCTTATACCCGCACGCGCACGGATTCGGCGGAAGCGCCGCAAAAGGGCGCATGAAAATCAGAAAAACCGCCGCCTCCCGCCGCGCGGGGCCCCGATTTTGCCGCACGCGCGGAGGAACATCCCGCATGTCTACCCCGCGCAAAGAGCGCCTCAATTCCTCGAAAGCTTAAAGCCGGACTTTTCCATTCGCCACAGGGCCGCGCATATTTCAAAATGCAAGGCCAACATGCAGGAAACGAATTCCTCAGTCGGCATGCCCGCCTTGGCCGCAAGCCTTTTAAAAACGCCCAGCGCTTCAGCATTAAGTAATATGGTTATTTTTACAGTTTTCATCTGCAAATCTCATTAAAAACAAGTAAAACCATAGTCCCGCCGCATTCAAGCCATTTTCATAAAAATATCCCGCGCCTTTTTGCTGCGGCGCAAAAAGCCGCTTTCTCCAACTTCCGCCCACCATCATTCAAAAACCGCCCGATGCGTGCAAAACCACACGCCCGTATGGGCGCGGCTTCCGCCCCGATACTGCAAAACGCGCGGGCGCAACTCCCCCCCTTCCAAAAATCCTGCGGACGCCGCGAAATCGTGAAAATGCGGATGCATTGACTGCCCCCGGCGCAAATGAAAAAACGGCCATTTTGGAGAGGATGCGCCGGAATGTGTGTACGGGGAAAAGCAGCCCTTTTAAAATTCCGATGCGCATACCGCAAAAATCCATGAAACATGCGCCGCCCCTTAAACAAACGTTTCGCGCTATGGAATTTCGGGGCTCTCAAACCTAAATTGCAGAAGGGGCAGCCCGGCAAAAGGGCCCCGCCTGCGTAAGCGCGAATCCGGCAGCCAATCCTGGGCAGGCAAGCCCCGAGAGCGCGTAGGGCGCACTGCATGCGGCATTAAAGCCGCTTTGCAATATTGGAAATTCAGAAACCGGCATAGGTTGCCCTCTCCATAAAAAATGATGGGGGGAATCGGTAAATACGCAATGGCAGGGCTGCAAGGCATCCATCCAACCCATGAGAGCGTTTCGCAAATAAAAAACGCGCGCACAAAACGCAACAGGAAGAGCCGCTCCCCAATGCGAAACCTCGCATTCCGAGGCTTTCCGGAGGCGCGTTTCTCAAGCGCGGACGCCCGCATTCAAAGCGGAGCATCCGCCGCCAAACGCCTCAAAAGCCCATGCCAAACTGCATGCCGAGAACCAGCGCGTCGGGATGCTCCCCGCCCTTGGTGTTTACGACATACTGGATGTCAGGCTGGGCGAAGAAAAATCGGTTCACCTGCACCTTGTAGTTCAGCTCAAAGACGAGTTCATATGAATTTTTCCTCGGCTGGGCGAGGCTTCCGGAATATTTCCCGTACGCCACGCCGAAGCACAGAACATCGTCGGGGCGGGACGGAAACGGCGCATTGAAGAGCGCGCCGCCGTTTAAGAAAAGCGGCATTTCGGCGAGGTTCTCGGAAGGATCGTACTGCACGACGCCCCAGAGCACAATTCCGCGCAGGTCGCGGTAGGATTCGCTCGAGTTTGAACGCCTTATGACGGACGGGCGGCTGCGGTCGGGAAAGCCGAGATTGAGCACCATGTAGTCGGCCTGGGCGTAGAGGGTCTGGTTGAAGTGGGAGTATTTCGAGGGGTCGTCGAGGTGCGGGGCGCGGTACCAGTCTGCGACAATGCCGACGGATATGTTGCCGGGAGAGCGCCCGCTCGTATCGTGGTTTATGTTCCATCCGGCCTCGGCGTTCACGTTCACTCCGAGCGCGTTTTTCATAGAAAAATCAAGGCCGTGCCGCGAGTCCTGTTGGTCGGAGTTTATCTGGTAGACGCCCGCCTTGAAATAGTAGCCCTGCGGTGCTGAAACTTCAAACATGGCGCCCCAAGTGCTCCCGGGATAGGCGGAAAATTTGGTCTGTTTGAAAACCCCGATAGGGTTGCCGTCCATGGCGTTTGACATGTAGAGCCAGTAAATCGGCTTCGTCATGAAATTGTCCCCGGCGGCCATCCGCCCGAACTTCATCATAAACGACCCGCCGTCCTCGCCGAGCGGGGTCGAATATGACAGGAAGAGCGACTGCATGTTGAGAGTCTGGCTCCCGAAATTCTGCTGGACGCTGAAGGCGTTATCCACATACTTTTGCGTGAGCGAAGTGCCGAAGCGCCAAACCCAGGTGTTCACAAGAGACCAGTTTTTCAGGGCCTCAATCTTTGTCATCTTGTACAGGTCGAAACCCGCGCCGAACTGTACGGAGCTCGTCACAGTGGCCCCCCGGGCGGCGCCTCCGGAAGGGTTTGCCGCAAAGTTGCCAAGGTAGGTGAATACGGGGACGATGCCGTTATCCTCCAAATAAGACCTTGCGCCGAACCAGTTCGCAGTTGCGTGGGGCCCCTGAAACCACTGCTCAAAAGTCATTCCGGAAATGTTTTCCGCCCCGCATTCCAGGCAGTCGTAATATTCGCCCGCCCGCATCCTCGGCATTTCGCCCGTTTCGTCATAGATGTTCTCTATGAAAAATTCCTGCTGTTCGGCTGTGGCCTGGACGCACAAAGCCGCCCCGCATGCAACTGCGGCCGCCCTTTTTAGATATTTCATGACATTTGCCCTTCTTTGGAGTTTGGTGTTGAGACCGGGCGCGCCCCCGTGGCGCCGGGAAACCGGAGCGGAAGGGGCGCAAGCGGGAATGCAGGCACAGGGCGGGACAAAGAAATCCGGAACCCGCCCGCAAAACGGCCTGCGCCCCACTTTCTTTCATCGAAAAATATTATGCGCCGCTTGAGGCAAAAAATCAAACGTTTTTAAGTTTAAAAAAGGCTGCGGCGCCCCCTTGCGCATCCGACAGGCCCGGCACGGGGCAGGCGGCTATAAAGAAAGCGGCTAATGCGTCCGTTTTACAAACGGGGCGAAATGCGGGCAGGCGCAGGGAATGCGGAGCGCCTTTTTGCCTGAGAGATTCATCCTTCCCCCCCGCAGCGCCGGACGAACCTGCCATCCCCAAGCGGCGCAAAAAAAACGCGCGCATTGAAGCGCGCGCCTGCGGGATTTCCCCGGGGACGAAAGCCAAGGAGAGCCTAAAGCCCCAGAAACGTCTTTTCGGACTGCTTTGTAATCTGGCGCTGGTCCTCCCATATGGCGAGGCCGCCCGCGTTCAGGGAAAGCTGGAATACGTAGGTGACCTCAGTCTTGCCCCCGACCTTTTCGCGGTCCTCAATTATCTTGCCCGAAAGCGCCGCCGAAGCTGCGGGCACACCGCCCTTGCCGCCCGCGAAATTCTGGTACTCGGCAAGCTCCTTTGAGAGGGGGTCGTCCGTCTTTGCGATGGCAAGCTTGGAGTTATTGAGGGCTATTGTTATGCGCTTTGTAAGAAGGTCGGTGTCAACCCTCTGTGAGGTGCGGTTTACAATGCGGCTGACCTGTATAATCACCGGCTTTGACTTGAAATTTTCAAAGGCCCCGGAAGAGATGAGCGAATCGACGAGGGCGTCGGCCGCCTTGTTCCAGTCGGCGATGTTTATCTTGTCGGTCGAAATGAGCGAGCGGGGGCCGCCCGATTCGGTGTATTTTGCGTTGCCCGTTTCGCATCCGGCAAGCAGCGCGGCGCAGAGGGCCATTGGGATATAGCGTTGTATTTTCATATAAAAAACCGTTTACGTTGTTTAGGGCGCAAGGCGTCAGTCGCGCACGTCGCCGAGGAGCTTCAGGCGGAAGTCTTTCGCGCGCGCGCTCGGCGCGGTCGCCGCGATGAACTTGCTTTCCCCGCCCTCTATGAAAGAGGAAACCCACACCGGCGCGGGGGAGGAAATCATCATGCCGTTTTCGTCGAGCCACTCAAAGCGGTAGTTGAACTGCCTGTAAGCGGTCGTCCGGTTTACGAGCTCGGCCTGGATGCGGATGTTGCCGGAGGGCGCGCGCGCCTCGTTTATGCCGGCAATATAGACAATTTCGTCGAGGCCGCCGTCCGTTATCACGCGCCTGTCCGAAACCATCTTTTTCACGCCCTCGGGATTTGCCGGTTCCGACATATTCACCGTGGAGCAGCCGGCAAGGGCCGCCGCGCACACCGCGCAAAGAATCGCTCTTTTCATTTTTTTTCTTCCTTTCTCATTGAAAACTTCAGCACCGAAAGCGGGGTTCCGGGGAAAGTCCGGCGCACGCAGACGACGTTTATGAGGGCGTCGTCAAGCTCGACCTCGATATTGGAGTCCACAAGTATCTTCCGGTTGGCCGGAGTCGGAAAGCGCGAGTAGGAGACCGCCTTGGGGAGGGTCGTCCACGTGCGCAGGTCGGCGTCGTTCATCGCGGCCTGGTATACGGAGCCTGAAATCATCGCGGCAATCAGAAGGGCGGAATTGTCGGCCTGCCTCGCCGCCTCCTGGATGCCGAACTGAATCGCGGCCTTCGTCCCCGCCGAGAGGAGGGTCTTTGCCACAACGACGGGCAGGTCGGAGTTGAATTCCCGCGTTATTATCGCGTCCATGTCGGCGAGCGGCTGGGGGACGTAAAACACGCCCGACGAAAGGACGCTGAGGCGCGGCTCGTAAGCCTGCGAGTATGCGAGCACCGGAAAGCTGACGCCGACGTAAGGCACGTCCTTTGTGGCTGCGAACATGGGGATGTCTATGCGCGTCTGGCTGCGTATGGGGGCGCATCCAGTCTCAAAAATGACGTAGGTGACGGGGGCCATGCGGCCCGTCGAGGCGAAGTTTTCGGCGGCCCGGAGATCCTCGGCAAGGTAAGGGTTTGAAGGCTGCATTTCAAGCGCCAGCCTGAAGTCGTCGGCCGCCCGCGAAGCCTCAGAGAGGTCCGAGGCGTTCGCCATGTAAAAGAGCCCGTCAAGCCAGTAGGCGAAGGGGTTTACGTATATACCCCTGAGCGACTCGGCAAGCTGGCTGCGGGACTTCGGAACGTCCGCCGCCCCCGCCCCGTAAACGGACCTGAGCGATGATGCGAAAGACACGTCCCCGTAGGCGCGCGAGGCGTCGTACAGGGAGGCCTCATTCCCGTCGGCGCCCTCCACCGTCCTGCCGGAATAAGACGATGCGTTTTTGAGGGACTTTTCAATCCTGTCGGCGTTCCTGCGCTCCGCGTCGGCCTGGAAATTTTCCACCCGCTTAAGCGCGACCGAAGCCCCCTCCATGTCCCCCATGGACATGCAGTTCAGGGCCTGGTAGCACCCCATCATTATGCGGTCGTAGGAGTAGGCCCTGTACGGGAGGTAGCTCTGGTTTGTCATGAGCGCCCCGGCCTCGTCGGATATGCTGACTTCCGGGGAGGCGTCGAAGCCCTCAACGAGGCTGAAGGCCCTCGAAAACTCCCGGGCGCTCCCCTCGGCGTCCCCGGCCCACCTAGAGGCCGCGCCGGATTCGAGACGCCACACGAGCTCGTCGCCCGACCCCGACTTGGAGGAGGCTATAGACGACGCCTCGGACGCGGCTGCCGCATAGTTTCCGGCGTAGAAGGACTCCCTCATTTTCCTGCTCTCTGTCTCGTGCGTGGCGCACGAGCAAAGCAGGGCGCACGCCGCAGCCGAAAGCGCGGCGCCCGGGAGCGTCTTTGCCATGAATGGGAGCATCCGCCTAATCAGAATTCGCCGGAAGCGCAGAATCTTCCCCGGCATTGCGGGCGGGAGCCTGCCTGCGCACTACCGCCCCCACCTCGATGCCCGCGTCGCGGACGATGAAGGCCTTAGAGAACTTTGGCATTACGGAGGCGACCTGCACCTGCCCTATCAGGAACTCGTCCCGGCCGAGGATTTCGCCGGTATCCGGATCCTTCAGCACGTCGCCTATGGCATAGACGTCGTAAACTTCCCCCACCCTTATGCCCGAAGCCTCGCCCCGGTTTATCGACACCTGGTTCATGCGCACTGAAAGCACGCGCGCGGGGAAGGCGTCCTCTGCCATTTTCCGGGCCACGCCAGAAGCTATGGCGCGGGCGAGGCGCGCGGGAAGGGCCTCGGAGGGGCTTCCGC
This sequence comes from uncultured Opitutales bacterium, assembly GCA_900548185.1. Classification (GTDB taxonomy): domain Bacteria; phylum Verrucomicrobiota; class Verrucomicrobiia; order Opitutales; family Intestinicryptomonadaceae; genus Intestinicryptomonas. Next base: position 52,158 of record URJJ01000004.1, on the reverse strand, counting down.
TGCGCTCGGAATAGCTGAGGATTTCGGAAATGTCGGCTTCGTCGAGGGTCACGTTCACTGCGTTTTCCATGGCGCCGGTCGATGCGTCGTAGAGCTTTGCGATGCAACCAAGGCGCAGTATGCGCTTTTCCGCAGATTTTCCGACGAGCTTGAAGTCGGCCTTTTCCACATAGTCCTGGAAGTCGTCCACGGTGGTTTCAAGCACGTATTTTGCACCGAGGGCCGCCCCTATTTTCGCGGCTCCGGAGCCGACATTTCCGGAGGCGCCGAAATCCTGCTCGCGGAGGACGGCCTTCCAGTCGGAGCGGGCAAGCACCGAGAAGCGCCCGGTGTCGTTGAAAGCGGAGGCGAAATTGGCGTCCATTGACTCGATTATGCGGGCGAGGGTTTCGGACGTTCCGGCGGCTGTGGCCGCCTTCAAAAGCGCCGGTGTCGCCGCCGTGTCGTATATGGCGACAGTCGCCCTGCCAGAGGATTCGGAGGCGGCGCACGCAAAAGGCGCGGATAGCGCCAGGAGCGAAAACGCGGCTGCGGCCCTGAAAAATGAGGTTTTCATAAAGCTGTCCTTTCTTTAAAAGTTCGCCCTCAGCGAGGGAAGCCGAAAAGGCTCTGGTTTGTCACGTTGAGAGGCTCCGACGTGTCCGTGCGGTAGTCCACGCGGTAGCCGGAGCTGCCGTAGGCTTCCGAGAGCCCCTCGAGCACCTTGGCCTGGGCGTCGGTGAGAACCGCCCCGGCCTTGAGCGACTGGAAGAAGGCGGCGTCCTTCAGCCACCTCTCGCGGGCGGACTCCGTCATGCGCATCGAAACGCCGAACACCCCGCCTTTCGGGCCGGCGTTTACCACCATCGAAACCGGCTCAAGCCCGGCCCCGGAAAGCCTCGCCTGGTGCAGCCCCCGCGCGACCGAGAGCTTGGAGCCCGCAGACCCGGCGGCCACTCCGTCTATTTCGACAAGCACGCCGGAAGCGGCGACGGGGAATGTGGAGGAGCCCACCGTGTACGCCCCATCGGCATCCCTTTTTATCTCGGGCACGAACATCCCCTCGACAGAGCATACAAACTCGACCTCTACGCTTTCCAAAGCGGCGGGCTCGCGCATCTTTTCTGGCAGGAAAACCTGCGAAGCCACCCGGGAGGCGGCGTCTGAAAAAAGCTCGCTTACAGTGTCGGCGTCAGACACCTTGAGATTCGGAGACTGGCGCGTGGAAGACGACACCGAAACGCTGCCACCGTCAACCCCGGAGGCGGAGGAGGCGGAATACAGGCTGTAGGAAACCCCGAGGGAGGTTTTTGCAATGAGCGTCTTCGTGCCGAAATCGGAAAACTCGCGGGTCGAGCGGTCCAGAGAGTTCACAGAAACTACGAGAAGCCAGTCGGCCCCAACCATCTTCGCGACAGAAACTGCCGAGGCCGCGCGCTTGATGTCCCCCAACGAGGCCCCCTCGCCCGGCTTTCCCGCCTGCGGGCCGGCGGCGCCGGACTCGTACGACGACAGGGATTCCGTGAGCGCGTCCTTCATTATGACGGAATATCCGCGCGCATTGAGGCCCGCGGCTACGGACTCCCCGAAAGCGGGCATCATCGGAGCCGCCATTGAACCCTTCGCGTTTTTCACGACGAGCGCGACCTTCGGCGGCTCCGCCCCGGAAAGCGCGAGCGCGGCCGCAAACGCGGCAAAAAACGCCATAACGAGCTTTATTTTATTCATAACCGAAGTAATATGGCCTGCATCGCGAGATTGCAACCAATTATTGGCGCCCTCCCTGAGGCGCGGAGCCTTTGGCATACGCCCGCAATCCAATGCGTATATGACACGCGCGGGGCCAAAAAAATTCAGATTTTTTCAAGGGAGAGCATGTTTTTAAAATACATTTCCGCCGCGCCGTACCTGAGCGAGCGCTGGGAATGCCTGAAAGACGGCCTGCCGAAGCGCGCAAGGACCTCCAAAAGGCACGCGAACGCGGCGGGCAGTATGTCGGCCCGGTTCTCCGGAATCCCGTATTTTTCAGAAAGCCCCTCGGGGGAAAGCCCCAGCGAAACCTCCAGCGCAAACTCCAGGCCGCCGGCGCCCACGTCCGGGGATTCCGCCATGACCCCTCCCCCAAGAATGTGCCTTGCAGCCGTGACGGCCCCGCCGGAAACCGCCATCTTAAACGGGCCCTCCGGAACCGGGACTTCTGCGAGAAGGCCCCTGCAATGCGCACGCAGGGCAGGCGCATCCCACACCCCGCCGGAGGAAAACATTTTGGCGAGGCGAACGGCCCCGAGCGGAAGGCTTTTCATGGAAAAGATTTCAGCCCCCTGGCGGCACACGAACTCCATGCTCCCGCCGCCTATGTCGCCGTAAACGACGCTCTCGCCGGGGCCGAGGCCCAGGGACGGGTCACCCGCAGCCCCCGCAAAGGAAAGCTCCGCCTCCTCGGCGCCGCTCAGGACGCGGATTTTCACGCCCATGGCCTCCGCGCGGGCGAGCACCTCGGGGGCGTTCGGGGAGTCGCGGAGGGCTGAGGTTCCGAAGCAGACGGTGTCGAAGCTCCCGGCCTCCGCGCGGGCGCGCTCCATAAGCTCCGAGACGGAGCGGACGATTGTTTCGGCGGCGTCTGCGGCGAGCGCCCCGCCGGAAGAAATGCGGTTGGGCAGAGTGGAGTCCGCAAGCGGGCGCAGGCGGCCGGATTCAAAATCCGCGAGAAGCGACTTTATGGAATTGGAGCCCAGGTCGATGAAAAGGGTCTTCATATTTTTGCATGTTAAGATGCCCTTTAGGCGCGCCCGGAGCAAGCATTTTGGCGCAAGCGGAAAATTTTTCGCGCGCGCCGTCCATCTAAAAAAGTCCCGCACGCAAAAAACGCCGGCGGACGGCAAAAATTACGCCGCCCTGCACGGGGAGGGGAAAATCGCGGCACACAGCCCGCAAGCCCGCAAAAACGGGATATTTTTTGCAAAAAACATTTGACACGGAAGCCCGCCGCCGTTTCCTTAGGACGTTTTAATTTATTTGTAACGGAGACTAGAAACAATGCAACCTACATACAACCCATCCAAACTCAAGAGAGCACGCCGCTGCGGATTCCGCGCACGCATGAGCACGCGCGGCGGCAGAAGCGTAATCGCGGCGCGCCGCCAGAAGGGCCGCAAGCGTCTGGTCACGAAGTAATCCAGCTTTCCGATGCGCTTTTCTATCGAAAATAGAGTGCGCTTGCAGAGGGATTTCGACTTTATAAGAAAAAATGGAGTGAAGGCGGACTGTTCCGCCTTTATTTTGTATATGGCCCCTCCCCGGGAGCCGCGCACGCAGCCGCGGCTCGGGGTTGTCGCGAGCCGCCGGATAGGCAATTCCGTAGTCCGCCACCGCGCCAAGCGGCTCTTCCGCGAAATTTTCAGGAACTCCGGCCTGGAGGGCCCGTGCGACGTGCTCGTGTACGTCCGCAGGGGGTTTTGGAAGTTTGAATACGCAAAGCTGCGCGCGAGGTTTGAGGACGCGCTGCGCCGAAATTCGGAAAAATGAGCGGGCGCCCGACAATTCCAGCGAGGGCCTGCGCGCTTCTTATAAGGTTTTACAAGGCCGCAATATCCCCCGCAATCCACCTCATCCCCGGCAGCGGATGCCGCTTCCACCCCACGTGCTCGCAGTACGCCCTTGAGGCGGTTCTGCGCTTCGGCGCAGCCAGGGGCTGCATCATGGGCGCGTGCCGGATACTGCGCTGCAACCCGTTTTGCAAAGGCGGGTTCGACTATGTGCCGGAGCGCTTCACATGGTCGGGGCTATTTTCATCAAACCCCGAGCCCCCAAAAAAAGTTGACGGGGGGCCGTCCCGTCTCCATTAGTTTTATCTTTTATTTTTCACAGTTACGCAATGGACATAAAAAATACAGCCATAGGCCTCCTGTTCATCGCGGCCGCCATCTACATAATGGTGACAAGCGGCCGCCAGCAGCAGCAGTTGCAGGACTCCCAGACGTACGCGCAAAAGGTCGAAACCGCGGCCCCGGGCTTAAACGCGGCCCCGGGCTTAAACGCGGCCCCCTCGCAGGCCGAAGACGCGGCCCTCAAGTCTAAAAATTCAGACGCTGCCCCCGAAGAGTATGCGAGCCTCCAAAACGACTACGTCAAGGTGGTCCTCACCAACAAGGGCGGCGCGATAAGGGACGTGGAGCTGCTGCGCTTCAAGGAGTCCCAGTCGAGCGACTCCCCGTACATATTTAACGACGGCCGCAAGGCGCTCGGCATGGGCCTGGCCTTCGACACGGCTCCCGGCGGCGCGCCGGTAACCTTTGAGAAGTCCTTCAGGCTTGCAAAGACAGGCGAAAACCTCGCAGTTTACGAATATCTAGTCCCCGGAAAAATCAGGATAACCCGCGCGTACTCGCTTGAGGCGCCCTCCTCCAAGAAGTTCATCCCCTACGTGATAAACACGGCAACGCGGGTCGAAAACCTCTCCGGGGAGACTATGGACGCAAGGAGGATGTACCTGTGCCTCGGCATGGCGGTCCCCAACGCAGGCGACGTTTACGGCACGAACCTCGCATTCGGCCTCTACAACGGGGACAAGGCGAGATTTGAAACCTCGACAGCCTTCGTGGACTCCAGCGGCTTCCTCGGGATAGGGGCCTCCAAGGCAAAGCCATTCGTAAGCCTCGACACGCCGGACGTGGCCTGGGGGGCGGTTAAAAACCAGTTCTTCTCCGCAGTCTTTACGCCGGACGGCCTCAAGGGTTCGGGCGGCTTCGTCGAGCCAATACTAATAGACCCCGACGCCGAAAACAAGTACATGCAAAACGGCATAGCGGGGTTCATGGGCTTCGACGCCCCCGCTCTGAAACCCGGGGAGTCCGCTGAGATTTCAGGCTCGTACTACGTCGGCCCCAAGGAGCTTTCAAATCTCGTAAAGCTCGGCGGGGACCAGGAGCTTGTCATGAACTTCGGCTGGATGGGCTTCATAAGCAAGCCCCTTCTGGTGCTGCTCACCATAATAAATTCCGCGGTGGAATACCTCTCGCCCTCCTGGAGCTGGGGATGGTCCATCATAATTCTCACGATATTCGTGAGGCTCTGCCTATGGCCGCTCACGGCCGTACAGATACGCTCCTCGCTGAAGATGTCAAAGCTCCAGGAGCCCCTCGCTGAAATCCGCAAGAAGTACGAGGGCGACCAGCAGAGAATCGGCCAGGAGACGATGAAGCTTTACGGCGAATACGGCATAAACCCGCTCGCCGGATGCTTCCCGCTCCTCATCCAGCTCCCGATATTCCTCGGCCTCTACTACATGCTCCAGACCTCAAGCGAAATACGCTTCGCCCACTTCCTCTGGATACAGGACCTCTCCCTGCCGGACTACATTCCCGGCATGGAGACCGTCTTCGGCTTCCCCTTCCACCCGTTTCCCATAATAAACGCCGCGGTTACCTATGTGCAGATGCACATAACCCCGATGCCCAGCACCGACAAGAGCCAGAAGATGATATTCAAGCTCATGCCGTTTATAATGCTGCTTTTCTTCTACACGTTCCCCTCGGGCCTCGTGCTGTACTGGACGGTCCAGAGCCTAATAGGCGTCATACAGGCGGTCATAATAAACAGGTCGCGCGAAAAATTCGTCATAAAAAAGCGCGACACCTCGAAGCCGGGGTTCATGCAGCGCCTGTCCGAGGCCATGCAGGAGCAGGCGAAGCTGCGCGAGGCGCAGAAATCGGACATCCTCAGGGGCACGATGCACGACACCCGCAAGAAGAATCCCGGCGGCCGCTCCACCCCTCCGAAAAGAAAATAATTGCAAATCGCGCCAAAAGCGCAAAATTTCAAACCCAACATTTAGCTTAAAAAGCCAACAAAAGAAAAAGGATAATCAATGTCAGGACACAGCAAATGGGCGACAACCAAAAGGCACAAGGCCGCAATTGACGCAAAGCGCGGCAAAATATTCAGCGCCATCAGCAAGGATTTGACCCTCGCGGCGAAGGCCGGCGGCGGCGATCCGGAAACCAACGCCCGCCTCAGAACCCTCATAGCCAAAGCCAAGGCTGCCAACATGCCGGCCGACAACGTTGAAAAGGCGATAAAGAAGGGCACCGGGGAGCTCCCGGGAGTGTCTTACGAGGAAATCCTATACGAAGGCTACGGGCCCGGCGGCGTCGGGATAGTCGTTGAAGTTACGACCGACAACAAGAACCGCTCCGTTGCTGCGGTGCGCTCCACCTTCACAAAGCTCGGCGGCAACCTCGCCACCCCCGGCGCGCTGATGTTCACCTTCACAAAGAAGGGCCAGTTCATAATAAGCGCCGAAAAGGCTTCGGAGGACTCCCTCATGGAAGTCGTGCTCGACGCCGGCGCGGAGGACATCGTAAACAACGAAGACCATTTTGAAGTGCTCTGCCCCGTCTCCTCTTACGACGCAGTGGCCGCCGCGCTCGAAAAGGCCGGAATCGCCCCCGACGACTCCAACCTCGCCTGGGTTCCCAACACCCTCGTCCCCGTCACGGACGCCGAAACCGCGCAGAAGATAATCCGCTTGGAAGACACGCTCGACGAGCTGGAGGACGTCCAGAACGTCTATTGCAACTACGACATCGACGACTCCCTGCTCGGATAAGGCCATGGGAAAGACACTCTTTGAAAAAGTCTGGGAGCGCCACGCCGTGCGCGAACTGCCGGACGGCTCGACGCAGTTGTTTGTGGGCACCCACCTCCTCCACGAGGTGACGAGCCCGCAGGCGTTCGGCATGATGCGCACGCTGGGCCTCAAGGTGAAGTACCCGCAGCGCACGTTCGCAACGGTGGACCACATAATCCCCACCGACGACATCTCCGAGCCTTACGCCGACCCGCGCGGGTACGAAATGCTCCTTGAGCTGCGCAAAAACTGCGCGGAAAACGGCATAACCTTCTTCGACGTCCCCGGCGGCAAGCAGGGCGTGATACACATCGTCCATCCCGAACAGGGCGTGATACACCCCGGTATGACAGTCGCCTGCGGGGACTCCCACACGGCGACGCACGGGGCCTTCGGCGCCGTGGCTTTCGGCATAGGCACCAGCCAGGTGCGAAACGTCCTGGCCACGCAGACGCTCGCCTTCAAAAAGCTCAAGGTGCGCCGCATAAACGTAAACGGCTCGCTCTCCAGGGGCGTCTACCCCAAGGACGTCGCACTCCACATAATACGCCGCCTCGGCGTTAACGGCGGCCTCGGCTACGCCTACGAATTCGGCGGGAAGGTTTTTGACGACATGTCAATGGAGGGCCGCATGACGGTCTGCAACATGGCAATCGAAGGCGGTGCGCGCGTCGGCTACATCAACCCCGACAAGACCACGTTCGACTACCTGAAGGGCCGCCCCTACGCGCCGTCTGCCTCCGAATGGGACAAGGCGGTCGAATACTGGAAAAGCTTCGCCTCGGACGCCGATGCGAAATACGACGACACCGTCGAATTCGACGGCTCCGAAATTGAGCCCACGGTGACCTGGGGCGTCAACCCGTCCCAGGCGGTCTTCATAGGCGAAAACATCCCCAACCCCGACGACATCGCCGACGAAACCCAGAAGAAGGACGCGGTGGACGCGCTGGCCTACATGAAGTTCAAGGCGGGCGCCCCCATAGCGGGAACGCCGATAAACGTCGCCTTCATAGGCTCCTGCACAAACGGCAGGCTCTCCGACCTCGAAGAGGCGGCGGCGTTTCTAAAGGGCAAAAAAGTCGCCCCGGGAGTGCGCGCGCTGGCCGTCCCAGGCTCACAGGTTGTGGAAAAAATCGCCGAATCAAAGGGCCTCGACAGGGTGTTCCGCGAAGCCGGATTCGAGTGGCGCCACGCCGGATGCTCGATGTGCCTTGCAATGAACCCCGACAAGCTCAGGGGCGACGAGCTTTGCGCCTCCACCTCAAACCGCAACTTCAAGGGCAGGCAGGGCAGCCCCACGGGACGCACCATGCTGATGAGCCCCGTGATGGTGGCGGCGGCAGCCGTCGCCGGAAAAGTGGTGGACTGCCGGTAGCCGGCCCGGCCGGATTTCCGGGGGCGCGGTTCCCGCGCGCGCGTTCGGGCCTCCGGGCCCCGCCCGTCGCGGATGCCGCGCCCCCGCTTCCATTTAAGAAAAAACGCCCGCAAAAAAACGCAGATGTTCCTAAGGCAAGTAGTCATAAACGGCTTCAAAAGCTTTGCAGACAAAACCACGATGACGCTCCCGCGCGGCATTACCTGCATCGTGGGCCCGAACGGCTGCGGCAAAAGCAACATCGTGGACGCCATCCGCTGGGTGCTGGGCGAGCAGAGCGCGAAGGCTCTGCGCGGCGGAAAGATGCAGGACGTCATATTTCAGGGCACGGACAGGCGCAAGCCGCTGCAGCTCTGCGACGTTTCGCTGATTTTCAGCGACTGCGAAAAGGAGCTTGGGACAAACTTTAACGAGGTCGAAATTTCCCGCAGGGTGTCGCGCGACGGGGGAAGCGACTATTCCATAAACGGCAAGTCCGCAAGGCTTAAGGACATCCAGAGGCTCTTTATGGATACCGGCATAGGCCGGGTCTCCTACTCGTTCATGGTGCAAGGGCAGATAGACCAGATACTCTCCTCAAACCCGGGCGAGCGTCGCGCGATATTTGAAGAGGCGGCGGGCATTACAAAATACAAGACCCAGCGGCGCGAGGCGCTCGGAAAACTCGCCCTTGTCGACCAGAATCTGGCGCGCGTCACCGACCGCATAGAGGAAATCGGGCGCCAGATAGGCACGCTGAAACGCCAGGCCTCAAAGGCGTTGCGCTACAAGCGGCTGAGCCACAGGCTGCGGCATCTGGACCTGGCAATAAACGCCCGCTCATACGCCTCCCAAAGCCTCGCCGCAGCCGGGGACGAGTCGAAGCTCGCGGAGATTGCGCGCGAGCACGGGGAGTTTTCGCGCTCGCTTTCAGAGCGGGAGGAGGAGCTCGCCGCCCTGCGCGCCAGGCGCTCCGACACGACCGCGAGGCTTGAACAGATGCGCGCCGCAGCCGCAGAGCTGCGCTCCCAAAAGGAGCAGGCGGAGCACGCCTCGGAATTTTCGCTGCTGCGCAGGAGGGACCTTGAAACCCGTATTGCGCAAATATCAGGCGAGCTTGAATCCCTCTCGGCCCAGGCGGAAGCGCTCGAGGGCCGGGCGCGCGGGGACGGAGAAGTCTTGCAGATGCAGCTCGACCTCGTCACCGGCTCCGACGAGACCTTCGCAGTCCAGAATGCGGAACTTGCGGAAGCCGAAAACGGGCTCAGGGAGGCGGAGGCCGCCCTCGAGCGCCTAAGGCAGGACATGCTCGTAAACGAGGGCGGCATAACCAGGCTCAGGTCCAAATGCACCACCCTCGAGGTGGACTTGAAGTCCTACCAGGTGCGCCATGCGGCGGCTTCGGACGCGGTGTTCCAGATGAGGGAGGAGATGCAGCTTCTGGAGCGCCGGCTCTCCGAAATTTCAGCCGCGGCGGAATCGGCCGCAGAGAGGCTGGCCGCAGCCGAAGAGGAGATAAGGATGTCGGCCTCAAAGACCGACGAGGCCCGCTCGCGGTACAGGGACTGCCAGGCCGAAATCCAGACAAAGGACAGGGAGCTCGCCGGAAAGGCGGCGCGCCTGAGCCTGCTAAACGACTTTCAAACCCGCATGGAGGGTTTTTCGGACGGGGTAAAGGCCATAATGCAGGGCCGGATTTCCGACATAATATCCCCCTCCGACGCCAGGGTTGTGAGCCAGAACGTCGAGGTTGACGAGGGCTGGACTTCGGCCTTTGAAACAATGATGGGCGCAGGTCTGGACGCAGTTGCCCTCCCCGACCCCGGCAAGCTCGGCCCCATAATATCCGCCATACGCGAAAAGGGCCTCGGCAAGGCCTGCATCCAAATCCCTTCGCCCGGGAGTTTTGACGACCCCGCCTCGCTTCCGGACGGCGTGTTCAGGGCTTCCGACTTCGTGCGCCCCGACAGGGCCGGGGACGAAACCCTTGCGCGGCTTGTGAAAAACCTTGTCGCCGGATGCTACTTCTGCGAGGACATCTGCGAATTCGGCCGCCACGCCTCTCAAAATCCCGGCTTCAAATTCGCCATGGCCGTCTCCCGCGACGGCAACGTCATGGACAGCCGCGGCATAGTTTACATTTCAAACGCCTCCAGGCGCGACACCGAATCAAGCTTCATCCTCCGCAATCGCGAAATCAAGCGCCTCCGCGAAGAGATAGCCTCCGACAACGACGCCCTGACCGCCCTCAACGAGCGAGCGATGGCCATACAGTCCGAGCTGGACGCCGCCGAGGCTTCCGCCGAGACCGCGAAGTCGGCGGCCGGCGAAATCCGCCGCGAAATGGCCTCCGTCGAGGCGCAGGGGAAGGCCCTCGAAGCCTCCGTCGAGGCAAAAACGCGCGACATCGCCCGCCAGCAGGGCATTTTGGCGGAGATGGAAAATTCGCGCTTTGAAGCGCAGGACAGGCTCAACTCCGCAAACGCCGAAATGGCCGCCGCAGAAACTGCAATATCGGCCGCCCGCGAAAAAATCGCGGAGACAGAAAGGGGCATCGCGGAACTCAGAACTGTGAAGGAGCAGAAATTTTCCGCCCTCTCCGGGGCCAGGCTCGACCTCGCCGAAAAGAAGTCCCGCCTGGAAAACCTGGAGCGCGGCCTCACCGCCCTGCGCGAGCAGCAGCGCGAAACGCGCGAGCTCATGGCGCGCAGGGAGCAGGAGCGCGCGGCAATAGCAGAGCAGATGAAGTCGCTCGAATCCGAGTCCCTGTCCGAAGGCGCAAAGGCCGAAAAAATAGCGGCGGAACTCGCGCAGGCGGCGGCCGAAATCGAGCGAAAACGCGCGGAACTCGGCGAGAGCGAGGCCCGCGTCGCCGAATTCGAGGAGTCGATGAATTCCGACCGTTCCAGGCTCGCAGCGCTGGCGGCCTCCAAGGGGGAAATCGAGGTCAGGCTCGCGACTATAAAGTCCAGAATCGGCTTCATTGTCGAGCGCATGCTCTCCGACTACGAGACAAACATCGCCGTGACAGACTGGAAGCGCGAGCTATGGCAGGCGGACGAGGAGTTCGAGATAAAGCTCAAAATAGACGACCTCGAAGACGGAGACCTCAAGGCGCGCCCCAAGCGCGACAGGGGCGAGCCGACCCAGGCGGATTTCGACGCAATGGACTCCGCCGACTTCGGCGCGATAGAGGCAGAGGTGAAGGATTTGCGCGACAGGATTTCCTCGATGGGCGCGGTCAACCTCGTGGCGATAGAGGAGTATGCAGAGCTCAAGGAGCGGTATGACTTCCTGAAGGAGCAAAGCGACGACCTTTGGAAGTCCAAAAACGAGCTGGTCTCGGCCATCGACGAGATAAACGCCACAAGCCAGCAGCTCTTCGCCGAAACTTTCGAGCAGATAAGAAAAAACTTCGAGTTCACCTTCAAAAAGATTTTCGGCGGCGGCGCGGCAGACCTCAGGCTCGTTGAAAGCGAGGACGTCCTGGACAGCGGCATAGAAATTGTTGCGCGCCCCCCGGGAACCGTGCTGAAAAGCCTCTCCCTGCTTTCCGGTGGCCAGCGCACAATGACGGCGGTTTCGCTTTTGTTTGCAATATACATGGTAAAGCCCAGCCCGTTCTGCGTGCTGGACGAGCTGGACGCCCCGCTCGACGACGCCAACATAGGCCGGTACACCGACATCCTGAAGGAATTCACGCGCTACTCGCAGTTTCTCGTGATTTCCCACAGCAAAAAAACGGTTTCAGCCGCCGATACGATATACGGGGTCACCATGCAGGAGCGCGGCGTGACGCGCCTGATTTCCATGCGCTTCAACCCCGAGACGAACGACACCCAGGAGCTCCCCTTCGCCGGGCCTTCAGAATAGCCCCGCCTTTCGCGGTACAGCGTCCTCCAGGCGGAATCCGTATCCGCTTCCCGGGCGCCCCCGGCGGCGCAAAAGACGGCGGAAAGCCTCTCATTCAGAGCCGCCCCGCGCAAATTCCTCATGCGAGGAAGCCGCCTCCGCAACCTGCGGCGGACTCCCCTCCCCCATGCAAAGCTTCGGCGATAAAATCGCAGGGGCGCGGGAGAGACGAGGGGCGATGATGTTAAAAATATGGGATTTTGAAACTGGCAATGCCGGGAAATAATGGGAAATTCAAGCGTTTGGGGCAAACTTGGCAACAGGGTTTGAGTTTGGAAGCTTTTTGCGCTGTCCTCCTAAAATGAAGTAAGATTTCTGAAGGTTTTTCATCCAGCTTCGAGTTTTGCGCCCAACTCGCAATCGCGCACCGGGTTAAAAAAAAGAGCCGCTGGAACGGACTTGCAGGAATTTTGAAAAGAAGTTGCAGTGTCATCCTTTTTACACGGCGCGGATAGCATCTGCGCAGGGGCGGAAGGGGGATTGTCCGGGTGCGTTGCAAATTCTACCGCAGCGAGGTTTGCGGTGTCTGTGGGGCATTCGCAGATTATTCTCCCCTCTATATAAGAGGCGGTTTTCGACGGAGCAGATATACCCAAATATAAAGCCTTTTTCCAAATCCTGTTTCATCTTTCCAAAATCAAATTTCCCCCCCCCCGAACGGAGATTTTTTTGGGGAGACCATATTGGAATGCCGCCAAAGGAATTAAAAACCGGGCAATACAGTTTGTTTGTCAGGAAGGCGCAAAACAGCCTTCTTTACATAAATAAATTCCTTAAAAACCCAAATCCCCCACATCCATGCCAGAGCCTTTTTTGGATGCCAAGATGTGTGCCGTGAAGTTTGGGTTTGGGAAACGGGATTTGGAAAAAGTTTTGGGTACTGGAGCATTGGCGCAAGCGGTTTTCGAGGCCCGAAGCTGCGCCATTTCTTAAAAACCGCGCAAATGGCGTACAAAAAGCGCATGCGCCAGGCAAATCCGCCTTCCGCTAACAGTCCGGCGAGGCGTGCAAAAAAATTTTCACATTCCTAAAAATTTTTCTTGCCCGGAGGATTTTTTTCCGATTTTGTATGAAACTTTAATTTACGGCGTGGTAGCCAAGTGGTAAGGCGAGGCTCTGCAAAAGCCTTATGCGTCGGTTCAATTCCGACCCACGCCTCTTTTTTTATTGTTTGTGAAAATCCGTCCAGATTCCAGATTTGGACGGATTTTTTATGCTCCCGGCAAATGGCGCGGGATTCATGCAGAGCTGGGCGCGGAAACTTTTGAGGCATCCTGCCGCGCACCCGGGCGCGCATTCCGATAAAGGCCGGGGCAAATGAAATCCCGCGCACTTCCGCACCGATAGCCCTGCGGCATCTGGAATGCAAAACGCCGCGCCGAAAATCCGCAACTTGCATCTTTCCATGCGCAAAGCACATCCCAGCCGCGCGCACGCATGAAAAGTAAAATCGACTGCGCAGCCCCGAAGCGCCTCTATGCGGGAAGCCGCAATGCGGTCGGGGGCGGCGGAATCGGAAACGCTCCCGTACGCAGCCCGGAAAAAGATGAGCAATCCAGCCGGGGCCTCTATATGGGAAAGCCATGCCCCGCCGGATTCGGGCGCGTCACCCGGCAAGGATGCGGGCCGCCTCCACCGCCGCGCCGAAGCTTTCGTGGGACGCCTTGCCGGAGCCCGCGATTCCAAAGGCCGTGCCGTGGTCGGGCGACGTGCGCACGAAGGGAAGCCCCATGGAAATGTTGACAGCCCTGTCGAATTCTACGCTTTTTAGCGGGCCGAGCCCCTGGTCGTGGTACATCGCAACGGCCGCGTCAAACTCCCCCTTTAAAAGCCTGTTGAAAACCGTGTCGGGAGGGAGGGCCCGGGAAAGCCCGGGGAACGCCTGCGACATCTCGCAAAGCAGCGGGTCTATGAGGTCAATCTCCTCGCGCCCCAGGATTCCGCCCTCCCCCGCGTGCGGGTTCAGACCGCAGACGGCGATTTTAGGCTCGGGCGCGCCGCGCATTTTCGACGCAAGCTCAGCGGCGCATTCCACGGCGCGGGCTATCTTTTCGCGCGTCAGGGCGCCGGGGACGTCCCGCAGCGCGATATGCCATGTCGCGAGGGCGACAATCATGCGCGCCCCCGCAAAGCACATCACAGGCTCCCCGCCCCAGCGCGACTGGAAAAATTCCGTCTGCCCTACAAAATCCGGCATGACTTCCGCCATCCATATCTTGCTCACGGGCCCCGTGACCACCGCCGAGTACAGCCCGTCCTTGCACCCTTCGGCTGCGGCCTCCAAGGCTCCCAGCGCGAGCGCCGCCCCCCCGGCGGAGGGCCTTCCCGGCTCAAACCGCCCGGCGGCCGGAATCTCCCGCACGGACACAAATCCGGGGAGCGTTTCGAGAAATTCGGCGTGCCCCAAAACCTCCGCTGCACGCGCGGCGGCCGGATTTTCTGCAATCCACGAGCGTATGATTTCCGGCCCCACGCCGCAAGGGTCGCCGACTGTCAAGGCAATCTTTTTCACATTCCGTCCTCTTTTGCGGGCTTCTTTGGCGGGCACAAAAAGTGCCTCCCCTCCGGGGCCGAAACGAAAAAGTCCAGAAACGCCTCCCCTTCCGGAGTGTGCGCCATACCGGCGGCCGCGGCCTCCAGCGCCCTCTTGCGCGGCGAGCCGGAAGAATATACGAAGGAGTACAGCTCCTTCAGGTTGCGGATGGATTCGCGCGGCGTCTTGCGGCGGACGAGGCCCACAAGGTTGAAGCCTGCCATTCCATTGCGGCCGAAGGCGTTGACGTAGGGGGGGACGTCCTTGCTGACGGCGGAATTTCCGCTCATCATCACGCCGCGGCCGACGCGCACCTTCTGGTGAATCATCACCCCGCCGCTTACGAACGTGTCGTCCCCGACTTCCGCGAATCCGCCGGCTGCGGCAAACGGGGCGTAAATTACGCGGCTGCCGATGGAAACGTCGTGGCCGATGTGGGCGTTTGCCATTATATAGCAGTCTTCGCCAATCCTCGTTGCCCCGCCGGAAGCGGTCGCGCGGTGGACGGTCGAGCCCTCGCGGACAACGGTGCGCGCGCCGATTACGGCGAAGCTTTGCACCGACGGGTCGAAATGCAGGTCCTGCGGGAGGCCGGCTATCGTGCAAAAGCCGCAGATGCGGCAGTTTTCGCCAATCACCGCGCCGGAGCACAGCCGCGCGTGCGGCTCGATTACCGCGCCCGCCCCGACCCTGACCCCGGAGTCTATGACCGCGTACGCGCCGACGCTGGCGCTTTCTGATATTTCTGCGCCGCCTTCAACGACGGCTGTCGGATGTATGTTCGCCATTTTCTGCCTTGCTTGGAATCCGCTGTTTTCCGGGGGGAGTCCCCCAGTTTTTTGGCAGGACAAGGTACACCACGCAAGGGCGCATTGGAAGAAAAATCTGGCGCCAAAAAAATTATTCGCGGCGCGGCGCCTGCGGCAAAAATACGTCAGATTAAAGTTGAAAGGAAGCCGCCCTTGCCCCATAAATGTAATCCGTTTTACAAAAAATCGAGATGGACGCTATCTACGAAAAGATTATACGACCGATATTTTTCAAGCAGGATCCCGAAAATGTCCACAATCTGGCGGTGAAGGCCATGCAGTTTGTGGGGGCCTTCGCCCCGCTGCGCGCCGCCATGGAAAAAATGAACCTCGTGAGGGACGAAAAGCCCACCGAAGTCTTCGGCATATCCTTCCCCAACAAGGTGGGGCTGGCGGCAGGCTTCGACAAGGACGCCTACGCATGGCGCGCGGCGGCCGCATTCGGCTTCGGCCACCTCGAAATAGGAACCATTTCAAAGCACAAGCAGTCCGGCAACCCGAAGCCGCGCGTATTCAGATACCCGGCAGAGGAGGCGCTGGTAAATTCCTTCGGCTTTCCAAACGACGGCGCCGAAGCCGTGGCCGCGCGCATAGCCCGGCACTACGACAAAAAATCCAAAAAGATACCGATAGGCATCAACATAGGAAAGTCCAAGGTGACCCCGCTTGAGGAGGCCGCCGAAGACTACATATTCTCCTACAACGCCCTGGCCCCCTACGCCGACTTCTTCGTCATAAACGTAAGCAGCCCGAACACGCCGGAACTGCGCAAGCTCCAGGGGGCGCAGTACCTCCCAGAACTCCTGAAGGCAGTGAAGGACGCCGACGCCGAGAGGGCCTCCAAGTTCGGCGCGGGAAGGGTTCCGCTTCTTTTGAAAATAGCCCCGGACCTCTCGTTCCGCGAAATCGACGCCATTTTAGAAATAGTCTCCGGACTAGGCTTCGACGGCATCGTGGCAACAAACACTACCGTCACGCGCCCGGAAAACATGGACTTCATGGAAAAGAAGGGCGGGCTGAGCGGGAAGCCGCTCTTTGAAAAAAGCCTCGAAATAGTGAACTATGTGTACCTTCAGTCCGGCGGAAAAATCCCCGTGATAGGCGTCGGCGGCATACACGACTGCGAGTGCGCCGCCAGAATGCTCGACGCCGGCGCCGCGCTGGTGCAGATATATTCGTCTTTCATTTTCAACGGCCCCTTCTTCCCCAAGGAGCTTGCAAAATCCCTTTACTGGAGGGGCGGCGCCGACTGGGTCTGAACCGGCCCTCCCGCCCTGCGGACGGAATTTTCAATCACAAAACGCGATTACAACATGGCAAATCCCACAGACATCAGAAAAAACAACGTCATAATGTACAACAACGCCCCGCACGTGTGCCTGAGCATGCTCCACAGCACCCAGGGCCGGGGCGCGGGCTTCGTGCAGACCGTGCTAAGAAACCTCGTAAACGGCTCCTCGACGACCGTCAAGTTCCGCTCCACGGACTCCGTCGAATTCTGCCACACGACGAACAAGAGCCTCGAATTCTCCTATGTCGACGGCGACATATACCACTTCATACACCCCGAGACCTTCGAGGACTACGCCATCCAGGAAAACCTGCTGGGCGACGACAAAAAGTGGCTCGTGGAAGGCCATGAATACACTATTTTATTCGTAAACGACGAGCCCGTATCGCTCGACCTTCCCTCCAGCATCACAATCAAGGTCGCCGAGGCCAGCGAAGGGCTGAGGGGCGACACCTCCTCGGCCCCGACAAAGCCGGTCACCCTCGAAAACGGCGTGGTCGTAAGGGTGCCCCTTTTCATAAAGACGGGCGACACCCTCAAAATCCGCACGGAAGACGGTTCGTACGTCAGCCGCGCATAGGCCGGGAAACGCCATGCCCGACGGGCGCGAAAGCCGCAAGATGAAGGCCGCGGACTTGAGGTCGATACTCGAGTACGTTCCGCTTTACCGCGGCCAGACATTCGTGGTGTCGATAGACGGCAGCGTCATCGACTGCGAAAACTTCTCAAATCTGGCGACCGACATCGCGGTGCTGCGCAGCCTCGGCATAAGCGTCGTCATAGTCCACGGGATAGGCAAGCAGATAAAGGAGCTTGCCCGGTCCTCGGGCGTCGAAATTTCGGACGCCTACGGGAACCGGCCCGTGGACGGCCCGACGCTCGCCCTGGCGCGGGAAGCCTCCGCCGGAGTGCTCCAGAAAATCCAGGAGGCGTTCGCAGTCCTCGACATGCGTTGCGCCTCCACAAACGCGATACGCGCCACGGAAGTCGGCATAATATCCGGCGTGGACTATCAAAACGCCGGGCGCATCGAAAAAATTGATTCCGACACCCTCTCCCAGCTTCTCGCCCTCGGCATAATACCCGTAATATCGCCCATCGCAGTCGACAGGAAGGGCCGCGCGTTCAGGCTAAACTCCGACATGCTTGCGGCCGACACCGCCTGCGCCCTCGGAGCCTCAAAGCTCATATATATGACTGTTACAAAGGGGCTCGCCGTGGGGGACGAGAGGGCCGTATCCATCCCCCTCGACGAGGTTCAGGAGGCCGTTGAAAAGCGCAGGGACGCGATAGATTCGCGCGTTTTCGACAAGGTGAAATATGCTGTGAAGGCGCTTTCAAGCGGGCGCACGCCGCGCGCCCACATTCTGGACGGGCGCGAGTTTGCGGCGCTCCTTACGGAAGTCTTTGAAAAGGTCGGCTCCGGCTCGATGATATACGCGGACGAATACCAGAAAATCCGCCGCGCCGAGGATTCGGACGCAAAGACAATCTACAACCTGTCGCTCAACTCAACCCGCGAGCAGAACCTCGTCCAGCGCTCCCCCGAAGAGATTGCCGAAAAGATTTCCACCTACTACGTGTACGAGATGGACGGGAGCATCATTGCCTTCGTCAGCCTGCTTGACATCGGAGAGGGCGCGGCCGAGCTTGCGTCGCTGCACGTCCAGCCGTTCTACCAGGGGCACAACGTCGGCACCACGATGGTCGAATACGTGGTGAAGAAGGCGCGGGAGGAGGGGTTTGCGGCGCTGTTTGCCCTCTCCACAAAAAGCGCGCCGTTTTTCAAGGACGTATGCGGATTTGCGGAAGTCCCGCCGTCCGCCCTGCCCCGGAAAAGGCGCGAAAAGTACGAGGCTTCAAAGCGCAATTCAAAAGTTTTCAGGCTCGACATTTCAAAGTAGCCCGCGCCTCGCATCCCGCGCCGCGCCGGCATAAAAGCGGAAAAGCCCCCGGAAAAAAAATCCCGGGGGCTTTGCTATGCGCGCCGGCCTGAAACGCAAAAACCGCACGCCGGACGCGCGGGGAACCCCGCCCCGGAAAACGCCGCTCAATACTCGACAGAGACCACGGAGCCTCCGGGAATTTCCACCTTGAGCGTTCCGCCGCCGGAGTCTATTTCGATGCCGTCGTAGCTTTCACCCATGAATGAAACCAGGGGCTTCATGCCGCCGTCTGAGACGAGCGACCCGTACGACGCCCTTCGCAGGCCGGTTGTCTCCATGTGCCCCTTTGCCTTGCGCGCAAAGTCCAAAAGCTGCGTCTCGATGGCCTTCGTCCGCGCGGAAGTGCGGATGTAGAGGGCCGACGGCACAAGAAGCGCCGCCGCGAGGCCGAGTATCGCTATAATTATTACGGGTTCAAGAATCGAGAACGCGCGGCGGGACGCCTTGGAATTTTTCATAAGCCGAATAAAGGCGCCCCCGCCGCCTTTTTCAAGACATTTAAACGCGCAAAATATTGTTGAAAGCGGGGCGGGCGGGCGTAGATTCAAATGCATGTTTACAGGAATAGTGGAATCTACCGGGACTGTGCTGTCGCTTGAAAACAGGGAAAAAGCGTGGAGGCTGAAGCTTGCGGTCCCCGCAGACATGGCGTCGTCCCTTTCCATAGGCGACTCGCTGGCATGCAACGGGTGCTGCCTGACGGTAGTCGAAAAGGGCGAGGGCTCGCTCTCCTTCGAGCTTCTGGAGGAAACGCTGCGCCTCACGAATTTCGAGGGGATGCCGGAGGGGGCGAAGGTCAACCTCGAACGCCCGCTCCAGGCAGGCGCCCGGCTCGGCGGCCACTTTGTGTCGGGGCATATAGACGCGCGCTCCGAAATCCTCGAATTTGAGAGGCGCGGAAAGAACTTCTACCTGCGCGCGGCAGTCCCCCAGGAGTTTTCCCCCTACTGCGTCTACAAGGGGTCGATAGCAATCGACGGGATTTCCCTCACCATAGCCGAAGCCCATCCCGACTCCCTCGCAGTCTGGCTGATACCGCACACGCTTGAAGTCACAAACCTCTCGCAGGCAAAGGCCGGCTCAAAGGTCAACCTGGAATTCGACCTCCTCGCAAAATACGTGGAAAAAATCGCCACAGGCAGGAGGGAGAAATCCCCGTTCCAGCCGTGAAGCCCGGCGCGCGAAGGATCGTGAAAAATTCCGCCCTGGCCCTCATGTGGGCCGTGGCGTTTTTTTTGTGCGCCCTCGTGCTGGGGGCTTTCCCGGGAATCCGCAGCCCGGAGCCGGAGGCTGAAACGCCCGCACCGGCACGGGCGGCGCAAGGCGCTTCCGGGGCGGTAAGGGTCTGCGTATGGAACGTGAAGTCGTACCTCGACACATACAGGTTCAAGGACGGCGTCAGGACAAAGGGCCCGAAGCCGGAAAGCGAGAAGGCTGAAATCATAAGGGTTCTCTCCGGGATAAACCCCGACGTTCTGGGACTTAGCGAAATCGGAGGCCGCCCCGCCCTACTCGAATTTGCGGAAATGCTTGGGGAAGCCGGGCTGGACTACCCGTACAAGGCGGTGTCGGACGACTCGCCGGAATATCCCCAGTGCGCCATACTATCCAAAATCCCGTTCGAGCGCGTCGAAAGGGCCGGCACGGGGGCGTTTGAATATTTCGGGCAGAAGGCCCGCTCCCCGCGCGGGCTGCTCGCGGCGAGGTTCAATACGCTGGGAACTGAATGGGTGTTCGGCGCGCTTCACCTCAAAAGCAGGTTCGGCGCAAGGAAGCGCGACCCGGAATTTTCAAAATTCAGGGTTCTCGAATGCCGAGAAATCGCAAAGTTTGCACGCCGCGCGGCGGGAGATGGCGCGCAGGCGGTGATAGGAGGGGATTTCAACGACGAGCCCGGGGACGCCGCAGTGCTTGAGCTTGAATCGGCGGGGCTGAAAGTAATGCCCTGCGCCGGGGAGCCAACAACGTACTTTTGGAAGAAGGGCGGCTCGGGCCACCGGTTCGACTTTTTTATGGCGACCCCGGAGATTCTGGAAGCCTCCGGCCCGTCCCGCTCCCCCGGCATAATTCGCGGGGCGAGCGACCACGCGCCCGTTTACGCGGACTTGGATTTTTCAAAGCTGCGCGCAAAGCGCCAGAAGGCGAAATGACGCCGAAAACGCGCGCCCGGCGGGGGACTCAGAGCAGGTTCGCCCGGCGCATGGCCTTCGCCTGGTAGAAGCAGATTTTTGACACAACTATTATCCAGAACACGCCAGCCGCCATCACAGACGCCCCCGCCAAAGCCTCGAACATTATTATCCCCTTCGCCGCCTCTATGTTGCCGAAACTGCCGAACATGGTTTTCTCAAGGATGAACATGACAGCGGCAAATATGGAGAAAAACCACCACAGAAACAACAGGTTTGCGTCAACCGCCGTGAAATGCCTGCCCGAAATGCGCTTGGAAGTCCTATATACGCTCCCGAGCGCAACGAACGGCGAGTAGAGGTTCACCACGGGTATCAGGAATGAAAACGCGGTAAAAACCGGCGAGAGGCGGCATCCCTTGTCGAGGGACCTCGTATTTGAAACGACCTCGATTATCCATCCGCCCGCAAATCTGGCGACAAACAGAAACATCACGAATAAAACCGCCGAAAACGCCATCGACGTCATCCAGTATTCCCTGCCCACGCACTCCAGAAAGGCGGACTCCGCGCCGCCCCTGTCCAGAACGGACTCGAAATACCCAGCACGCTTGTATTCGATTAGGATTGTCCCAACTAAAAGCGCGCAAAACGACACGAGAAAGGCCCTGAAAAGCATGGTCTTTGACTTCAGGGCGTCTATCCTGTCGGCGGACTTCTCGTTCATCTTTTTGAAGAGCTTTGTGTCGCCGAATTTCTGCCATTTTTTCGTGCCTCGGCGCAAAACCGGGGAGTCTTTCGAGAGCGCGCCTCTGGAATACAGCACCATCATTGCCGCGTCGGCGACAGGGCCGACCCTCTTATTGTCTGAAAAGTAATACCACATGGCGTCCTGCGGGAAGAATATCTTCCGAAAATCTCATTTCCCGATGCAGAATGTCGAGAATATTCTGTCGAGAACCTCCTCGCGGTCCCCCCGCCCGACGATTTCCCCGAGGGATTCGAGCGCGGCGCGCACGTCGCTTGACACGAGTTCCGCCGGAGCCCCCCTCCCTATCATTTCAAGCGCGGAGCGCGCGGATGCGAGCGCCTCCGAAACCAGGGACGAGTGGCGCGCGCTCACAAGCACGTCGTCGAAGGACGAGGTTATCGCCCTATTTGAAATGAAGTCCGAAATGAGCCCGCGTAGGCGCCCGACGCCCGTATCCTCAAGGCAGGAAACCTCCGCGGTTTCAAACCCCGAAAACGCGCCGGCCGGGAGCGCGCGCGGGAGGTCGCACTTGTTTAATACGATTATCGTGTCGGCGGGGTCTATGCCGGGCAGGGCCAGAACTGCGGCCCCGTCCGAAGGCGACGAAGAATCCACCACAAAGAGCTTCAAGTCGGCCTCGCGGGCCATTTCGACAGCCCTGCGGACGCCCTCGCGCTCTATCTCGTCCGGAGATTCCCTAAGCCCGGCGGTGTCGGCCAGGTTTACGCAGCATCCGCCTATTGAGGCGCGCTCCACTATGAAGTCGCGGGTCGTCCCGGCGGAGGGGCTAACAATTGCCCTTTCGCGCCCGAGAAGCCGGTTCATAAGCGACGATTTGCCAACATTGGGCTCCCCTATTATGGACACGTTGAGGCCGTCGCGCAGCACGGCCCCGTAGCGGCTCGACTCGGCGAGCCTCGCTGCGTCGCGGACAACCACTTCAAGCAGCCTGACCGGCTCATCGTAGGATTCCGGCGGCAGGTCCTCCTCGGAAAAGTCTATGTGGGCCTCGATGTGGGCGAGGGCGAGCACCAGGGCGTCGCACATCGAATTTATCCTTTTTGAAAGCTCGCCGCCGAGCTGCCTGCGGGCGGCCTCCAGCGACTTTTCGCTGCGGGCGGCTACCATCAGCATGACGGCCTCCGCCTGCGAAAGGTCGAGCTTCCCGTTTTCAAAGGCCCTGCGCGTAAATTCCCCGTGGCTTGCCGCCCTCGCGCCCCTGGCGAACATGTCCTCGAGCACGCGCTGGACGATGAACGGGTTGCCGTGGCACCCAACCTCGAGCATGTCCTCGCCCGTATAGGAGGAGGGGCCCCTGAAAAACACGAACATCGCCTCGTCCAAAACCGCCCCCGAAAGGCTGCGGTACGTCCCGCGCGCCGAGAACCTGGGCCTGGGGTCCGCGCCCAGACGGAACGCGCCGCGCGCGATTTCCGAGCACAGGGGGCCGCTCGCCCGGACCACGGCTATTGCCGACTCGCCCGGAGGGGTCGAAAGCGCCGCTATCGTATCCGAATCCGGGTTCATTTCCCGGCCTTCCCCCTCCCAGCCCGCCCGGCCAAGAGGAGGGCGGCGGAAGTCGCGCAAAACGCGATTCCGGCGGCGGAGGTCGAATCTATGTAAGCCTTTGCGCGCGTCAGCCCGGAGCCGTTTTTGACATCGATGGGCGCGTTTTTCTGGGACGGGGTCATCTGCGAGGAGAAATATGCGTAAGCGCCCGCCCACGCAAGCACCGCCGCCAGGAAGGAGACAGCGAGCACTATCCCCTTTTTCGCAGAAAACCTCGACGCGGCAAATCCCCGCCCGCTCATTCCCCCCTCCTCGCCCCAAGGGCTTTCAGAAAGAGGTCCATGTCGAGCCTGTCGCCGCTTTTGAGGCCGTTTTTCTCGAACCATCCGGCGTTCATTTCCACGCAGTAAAGCACGTTCTGGGAGGAGCTTTCGACGGGCGTTTCGTCGTGCGGAAACATCCGGCGGACCTGGAGAATCCTCCCCTCCGGGTCAACGAACGCGATGTCCAGCGGTATCGGGACGTTCTTCATCCAAAACGACGCCTGGCACGGGATTTCATTTACAAAAATCATGCCCTCGTTTTCCGGGAGGGACGCGGCGCCCATGAGCCCCCGCGCGCGCTCGGAGGGCTCCAGCGCAATCCTCGCCGAAAACGGGACAGAGGCGAACCTCATTCCGAAGGTTTCCGAAAACGGCGCAGGCCCCGAGGCGGAAGGCCCGCATCCCGCGAGAAGCGCGGCCGCCAATGCGCCCAAAAAGCTGAAAATTTTCATGGCAAAAGAGGTTTATATATGTTTGTATCCGGCGCAACTATTTTATGAAAGCGGAAAAGCTGATATATGCATCCACCGAAGCGTCCCCGGACATGCTTTATTTCGCGAAAATGAACATTCCGGACCCCGTTTTCGCCTTCACCTCAAAGGGCAGGAAATGCGCCATTTTTTCGCGCCTTGAAATTGGGCGCGCAAGGAGGGAGTCAGCGTTCGACGAAATTTTTGAATCGGCCTCGCCCGACCCCTGCGACGACCTGGCGGCGGCGTTTTCGGCCCTCGGCATAAGGCGCGTAGAAGTCCCCGAAGACTTTCCCGCCGGCATGTACGTCCGCCTGGCATCCGGGGGGCTCGGCATATCCGTGCGCCGGGGCCCGTTCTTTCCGCAGAGGGAAATAAAGTCCGAATGGGAGGCGGGGGAAATATCCAAGGCGAACGCCGCCGCATCCTCGGCATTCGCGCGCGTGAGGGAAATCCTCTCGGAAAGCTCCGTGAGCGGAAGGTTTATCAAGTGGCGCGGCAGGCACCTCACATCGGAGGCGCTCAAGTTTGAAATAGAGGCGGCATGCCTGCGCATGGGGGCCGAGTCAAAGCACACGATAGCCGCCGCGGGCGACCAGGCATGCGACCCCCACTGCGAGGGCTTCGGGAAAATCCGGGCGGGCTCCCTCATGGTGTTCGACATCTTCCCGCGCATGAAGTCCTCAGGATATTACGGCGACATGACCCGAACGTTTCTGAAGGGCGCGCCCAGCGACGCGCAGTCCAGGCTGGTCGAAACCGTGAAGCTCGCCCAGGACGAGGCCATGAAGCTCGTGAAGGCGGGCGCCCGCGCCGACAGGGTGCACGCCCGCGCCGCCGGTGTGTTTGAATCGCGCGGCTACAAGACCTCCCGGGAAGGCGGGGAGTGGCGGGGATTCTTCCACTCGACGGGCCACGGCCTCGGCCTCGAAGTCCACGAAAGCCCGAGGCTGGGAACGGCAAGGAACATTTTGCGCGCGGGGCAGGTGGTGACGGTTGAGCCAGGGCTGTACTACCCCGGCCTCGGCGGATGCCGCATAGAGGACAACGTTCTGGTGGGGGCCTCCGGCTGCCGCAAGCTTTCCGACTACCCGTACGACTGGGTGGTCCGCTGACGCCGGCGCCCGCAGGATACGCAATGCCGCATCTGCCACAGAGCCTCAAAAACATCCTGAAAGTTTCGACGGGAACCCTCGGCTCCCGCGTGCTCGGCCTGGCGCGCGACATGCTCACGATGGCCTACCTCGGCGTAAACGCGGTGAGCGCGGCCTTCATTTTCGCCTTCATGGTCCCCAACCTTTTCCGGAGGCTCATGGGCGAGGGGGCGATGTCGTCGGCATTCATCCCGGTTTTCTCGCAGACCCTGAAAAGCGGCGGGAAGGAAAAGGCGTTTGAATTTCTGAACCGCATTCTGACGCGCAGCGCGGCGGCCCTGCTTGCGATTGTCATTGTGGCGGCGGGGGCTGCGGTTGCGGCGCACGCGCTTCTGGGAGGGGTCGAAAAATACGCCCTCTGCTCCGCATACGCGGCCGTCATGATGCCGTACATGCTGATGATATGCCTTGCGGCCGTCATATGCGCCTCGCTCAATGTCATGGGGTATTTCGCCCTCCCGGCCCTTACTGCGGTGTGGCTGAACATCGCGATAATATCGTCAATCCTGCTTGCGGGGGCCGCGATGGGGGCGCCGCCCGAGGGGGTGGCGGCGGCCATGTGCGCGGGCGTGCTGGCCGGCGGGGCGGCCCAGCTTGCAATCCCCGCAATGGAGCTAAGGTCAAAGGGGTGGCGCTTCAAGCCGGACTTCTCGGGCTCCCCGGAAGTTTCGGAATTCTTTTCAATATTCGCGCCCGCCCTCGTCGGCGCCGGGATAATACAGGCAAACATGTTCGCCTCAAACGCCCTGGCACTCTGGGTAAACGACGTCGCAGTGAGCGCCATATACGTGTCAAGCAGGCTCGTGGAGCTTCCGCTCGGGATGTTCACTTTCGCGATAGTCACGGTGTATTTTCCGAAGCTTGCCATGATTTCGGAGGCGGAAAAGAGCGGAGAGTATTCAAGGGAGTATGCGAGGGCGCTGGTGTCGCTCATGTTCATAACCGTGCCGGCCGCAGCCGGGCTTGCCGCCCTGTCCCCGGACATACTGCAAACGCTTTTTGAGTGGGGGCGGTTCGGCACGGCGGATGTGGAAAAATGCGCGCCCGTGCTTGCGATAAGCGCGGCGGGAATCCCGTTTTACTCGCTTGCGACATTCTCGGCGCGCGGATTCCATTCGCTCAAGGACACGCGCACGCCCATGATGGTGTCGGCCGCGGCATTTGCCGTGAACCTCGCGCTCGCCCTGGCGCTCATGGGGCCGTTCGAGGCGAGGGGGCTTGTCGCGGCAAACGTCGCAAGCGGCATATTTCAGGCCGCCGCCCTGAACTTCGCATTTTCAAGGAGGCGCTCCGCCGGAAACGCGGCGCGGGAAACTGCAAAAATTGCCGCCGCCGCCGCGGTAATGGCTGCGGCGGTTCTCGCGGGAAGGCACGGCATCCGGCTTTTTCTGGACGGCAGGGCGGCCGCCCTCGCCTCCTGCGCCGCCCTCATCCCGGGCGGGGTCGCGGTTTACGCCGCCGCGCTCTGGGCAATGCGTTTCGGGGGATTTCGCGAGCTTAAAAACATACTAAAAAGAAGGGGACTGCAATGAATTCCAGGGAACTTTTCCGCGCCGCGCTATGCGGGGAAAACGCGCCGAGGGCGCCGTTTTGGATAATGAGGCAGGCGGGGCGCTACCTGCCGGAATACAGGGAGCTGAAATCATCGAGAAGCTTCATTGAAATAGTAAAGACCCCCGAGCTTTCGCTGGAGGCCGCCCTCCAGCCCATAAGGCGCTTCGACTTCGACTGCGCGATTCTCTTTTCGGACATACTGGTGGCAGCCGAAGCCCTCGGGTTCCCGTACCACTTCCGCGACGCCGGCGGCATCGGCCTTGAGCGCACGGTGCGCACGATGGAGGACGTGGAGAGCATGCCGCCTGCCGAATCCATTCGCGAAAGGGCGGCCTATGCGGCAAGGGCGCTTTCGATGCTGAGGGGCGAGCTTCCCCAAAAGGCCGTAATCGGCTTTGCAGCCTCCCCGTTTACGCTTGCCTCGTACATGGTGGAGGGCGGGTCGTCCCCGGACTTTCCAAAATTCCAGTCGATGATAAAAAACGCCCCCGATGTGTTCCGCGCCCTCATGGAAAGGCTAACAGTGGCGACAGCGGAATACCTTTCAATGCAGGCCGAATGCGGCGCAGACGCCGTGCAGATTTTCGACTCCCAGGCGCATCTTGCCCCCGCAGGGCGCTATGGCGAGCTCTCCGGCGGGTATGTTGCCGAAGTGCTCTCGCGCCTGGGGGGAAAGGTTCCCTCCATACTCTTTGCAAACGGAATGGCGGGGCGCTTTGAAGAGATTGAGCAAACGGGCGCCGGCGCGTACGGAGTGGACGCGAAGTCAGACATGGCAAATATCGCGCGCTCAGCCCCCTCGAAGCCCTGCCTCCAGGGCAACCTCGACCCTGCCGAGCTTTCCGAATCAGAGCCGGGCGAGGTGTTTGCAAAGACCCGCGCCATACTGGATTCGATGTCCCCGTTCGGCCGCCACATACTGAACCTTGGCCACGGCATACGCCCCGACGCAAAAATCGAAAACGTCGAGGCGTTCGTGCGGGCCGCAAAGGAGGCCGCAAGATGAGCGGGCTTCCAGACCTCATAATGAAGTACGAGACCCCCGGGCCGCGCTACACCTCCTACCCCACCGCCCCGCACTTCTCGCCCCAGGCGGACAAGGCCCTGCTCGCCGCGCGCGCAGTGGAAAGCCGCAACCCGCGCTCGCTTTACATCCACATCCCGTTCTGCCGCACGGTATGCCTCTTTTGCGGCTGCTCCTCAAGCGTGTGCACGCGGCAGGAAAAGGCCGACGAATACCTGTCGCTTCTGGAGGCGGAGCTCGCCCTCTGGAAAAAGGCGGGGCTTGAAAGGTGCCCCCTCGGCCAGATACACTTCGGGGGAGGCACGCCGAACTTCCTTTCGCCCGCCCAAATCCGGCGCCTTGGCGCGATAATATCGGGCAGCTTCGACATCGAAAAGCCCTGCGAATTTTCCGTCGAGCTAGACCCGCGCACCCTTGCGCTGGACAAGGTGGAAGCCTTTGCGGAAATCGGCGCAAACCGCGCATCCATAGGAGTCCAGGACACAAACGCGGAAGTCCAGAAGGCCGTGGGCCGCATCCAGCCGCAGGAGGCGAACCTGCGCGCGGTGGAATGGCTGCGCTCCTCGGGCATTTCCAGAATAAACGCCGACCTCATGTACGGGCTTCCGCTTCAGACGCGGGACAACTTCCAAAAGACCCTCTCAGACGCCCTGGCGCTTTCGCCCGACAGGATAGCCCTCTTCAACTACGCCCACGTCCCGTGGATGAAATCGGCGCAAAGGGCGCTTGAAAAGTATCCTATGGCCTCCGGCGCCGAAAAGGTTGGGCTTTTCACCGACGCCATGTCGGCCTTCGCGGGGGCGGGGTTCGAGTATATCGGCCTGGACCACTTCGCCCTCCCCGGGGACGAGCTGATACTCGCGAGAAAAAACGGAACCCTCCAGCGGAACTTCCAGGGATACAGCACGCGCGCCGGCCTGGAAACCTTCGCAATAGGGCTTACCTCCATATCCCAGACGCGCTCCACCTACCGCCAGAACTTAAAGGACTACTCCGCCTACGAAGCATCGGTGCATGCCGGAATCCTGCCGATAGAAAGGGGCATAGAGCTTTCAGAAGAGGACGAGCTGCGCAGGGGGGTCATAATGGACATAATGTGCAACCTGCGCCTGGACTTCAAAAAGTACGAGACGAAGCTCGGGATGCCGTTTGGTGAAAAGTTCGCCAAAGCCCTCGCCTCGCTCGCCGGAATGGAGGGCGACGGCCTTGTGGAAATCTCCGGCTCCGGCCTGCGCGTCACCGACCTGGGAAGGCTCTTTTTGCGCAACATCGCAATGCCCTTCGACGGCAGGCTCGGCGCGGAAAAGGGGAAATATTCAAAGACCCTCTAGTGCGATGGAAACGAGAAGAAAGCCCCCGTGGCTCAAGGTGAACCTCTCCTCGGGAAACGAATTTTCGCGCACCCGGGCGGCAACGGAATCCCTCGGGGTGCCGACGGTGTGCCGCTCGGCCAAGTGCCCCAACCTCGGCGACTGCTGGGCCAGAAAATCGGCGGCCTTCATGATACTTGGTGAAAACTGCACGCGGGCCTGCCGCTTCTGCGCCGTCCCCCACGGCAGGCCGTGCGCCCCGGACCCCGGGGAGCCCGCGCGAACGGCCGAGGCGGCCGCCATGCTGGGGCTAAAATATGTGACGCTCACTTCTGTCACCCGCGACGACCTCCCCGACGGTGGGGCCGGCCATTGGGCTCAAACCGTCCTCGAACTGCGCAGACGCCTGCCCGGGGCGAAAATCGAAATACTCGTGCCGGATTTCAGGGGCCGCATCCGCGACATCGACACCGTGGCCGCATCGCGCCCGGACGTATTCAACCACAACCTCGAAACCGTCCGCAGGCTCCAGAAGCCCGTGCGCGGCGCCGCCGACTACGACACCTCCCTCTCGGTGCTCTCCCGGGCGGCCCTCGCCGGAATCGAAACCAAAAGCGGTATAATGCTGGGGCTCGGGGAAACCGTGGACGAAGTGCGGGAATGCATACTCGACATCCGCGCTGCGGGGGCGTCGATGCTCACGGTCGGCCAGTACATCCCCCCTTCGCCGCGCCACGCCCCGCTTGAGAGGTGGGCAGAGCCGTCGGAATTTGAATGCATACGCAAGTTCGCGCTTTCAGCCGGGTTCAGGAGCGTCCTGAGCGCGCCGCTTGCGCGCTCCTCCTACCATCCCCCGTCGGAAGACCCCGGTTGCGCCACGCCGGACGGCGAGCCTCGCAGCGGCGATTCTCAGTGATGACAGACGGCGCCTGCGCCCCGCGCATCCGGCATTAAAAAAGCCCGCCACTTTGGCCGCCGCAAAAGGCTCTCCCAAACACAACCGCCGCGAGGCTGGATTCGGGAAAAATTACAAGGCCGCCCTCCCCCGGCAGCCTCGGCGGGTCTTTTGCAATTTAATTTGCACCAAACAGAAGGCGGGCAACGGCTCCCGCGCTACCGGCGCGGGGCATCCGACGGAAACCCGGCAGAAGACGCGCCATTTGCTTCGCTAAAACAGCTCCCCCTGGAGAGGCTCGGCGCGCGGTAGAAATTCGGCGAATTTTTCAGCCCAGTCGTCCACTTTTTTCAGGTAGTAGGCGGGGTCGTAGGGGAGCTTTTCAGAATCGTACATCTCAACGGGCCACGCGCGCTTCCAGTCGGGCCCCTTTGCAAATTCGGCGTTTGAAATAAAGTACGACACCCTGTCGCCCACCCTCGGAGGCGGCGAAAGCTTCGACGCGGCCTCGAGCGCGGCCCGGCGCCCCTTGCCTGAAGCGGCAACCGATTTCCGGTAGGCTTCGACCGACATCCCCAGATGCTCGCTTTTGGCAAGCTCCGACACGTCCATGCCGCCCCCCGATATTTTTCCGCGCAGGCCGGCCATGAGTTCGGAAATGTCCGCCTCTGAAACCCCAAGCTCGATATTTATGAATTCGTTTGTGAGCCTGCGCAGGAAGCCCTCCATCGAGCGGCTCCTGAGCGCCGAGCCTTTGAGGAGCACGCCGTCCTCGCCAAGGAGGGCGTAGTTCTTTGCCTTGTAGCAGAACATCGAGCGGTACGCCCCGTCAAATTCCAGCTCCACGCCCTTCGGGAGGCGCGACGACACTCTGGGAAGCAGCTTTTCCGGATGCCCGAAAAACTCTCCGCATGAAACGTAGATTCCGTCCGTGTCGGCCTCAAGGACCTCGCATCCCTCGCTTGTGAAATCCGATATGAGCCCCGCGAGAATCTCCCGGCCTGCCGTCGTTATTTCGTCGGCCAGGGCCGCGTCGCCGAAACGCGCGGTGGAGAGGCCCAGGTATCCGTAGAATGAATTTATGAGAATCTTGAAGCTGGCCTGCCGGGCGTTATATTCGCTGCGCTCTCCGGGGTCCCGAGCCTCGCGCGCGAGCTTTTTATACTCAAGGCGGTACGAGCGCAGGCGGGAAAGCACGCTCAAAAACACCTTCAGATAGTCGTTTTGCGGGCACCTGCCGATTGCCAGCATGAGGCTTGGGTAAAGGGAGGCAACGTCGTAGTGGAGGACGTTTTTAAAAACCCCGCTTTTGAAGCTTTCGGAAAATCCGCCGGAGACGAGGTTGCCCGCCTGCGGGACTTCGGGAAGCTTCGCGCGCGCGTGGAGGTACTCCTCAAGAAACACGTATTCGACCTTCATGCCGGTCCCCCTGAGCATGCATTCCTGGAGGGTGAGCGGGAAGTTCTGGACCTGGGCGACGTAGGCCGGCAGGAGCCTTGAGGCCAGCTCGCGGGTTTCGCGCACGTCGTCTGAAAGGTAGCGGCGGAAGGCCTCGCGGTCGGAGGCGAAGGCGTCCTGGATTTTCGAGCCCTCTATGTAGGTGCGCTCGTCCTCGCGGCTGAAGCCGAAGTGGATTGCGGCGGATTTCAGCGAATAGGAGTCGAGCTCGCGCGCCGAAATGTCGTAGAGCTGGAGGAGAAGCAGGGTGTCGACCACGGTGCGGCCGGGGATGTCGCAGCGGGGATAGTCGAATATGCGCTCGGCTATCTTTATGCGGCTTGAGCGGAAAGAGCACGGCGCCCCGAATCGCCCCCAGTCCATGGGGACCCCGAGGCGCTTCGAGCGCCTGCGTATGAAGTCCAGGTCGAAGCGGAAGATGTTGTGGCCCTCTATCGTGTCCGGGTCGAGGGCCCGTATCCTGTCCGACAGGCGGCCCAGCAGCTCGGCCTCGGCGGCGTCGGAAAGCCCGGATATTTCCAAAATCTCGATTTCCCCGCGAAAGCCTATTCCAACCGCTATAACCCTGTCCCCCGACCTGGCCGGATCGGGGAATCCCCCCTCGGAGGAGGTTTCTATGTCAAGCTGCATGCGGGCGATTTCGGAAAAGGCCATGCCTGAAAACATGCGCCCGCGCGTCTCCATCAAAAACTGGTTTTCAAGGCAGGCCACTTTCTCAAGCGGCAGGCCCCTCGGCCGGGACTTGAGAAAAGCGCCGTAGTCCCCGGGATTTTCAAACTGGAAAATCCTGTCGAGCGGCAGGCCCTCCGGCCCCGAAAGCGGCTCGCACGAGGAATAGCCCCCGAGCGGTTCGGCCGCGGCCGACGCCCACACAAACGGCCTGTATGTCCGCGAAATTTCGGCGCGCCCGCCGCCGTTTGCGCGGACGCTCAAAAGCGCGCGCCCGTCTGGGGAAATCCACACGCCGCACACCGGCGCCCCGTTTTCGTCAAATCCGTCCATGTCTAAATCCTCCAGAAAATGCTTGCGCAAAAGCGCCCGATTTTCAAACTAAATCGGATTCTCTGACAAATCCCAATGGAAAATCCATACATAATTCTTCTGGGCGCGCCCGGCAGCGGCAAAGGAACCAACGCCGGCGACCTCTGTGAAATACTCGGAATTCCCCAGATCGCCACCGGCGACCTCTTTCGCAAGAACCTCAGGGAGATGACCGAAATCGGCAAGACCGCCAAGGGCTACATAGACAGGGGCGAACTCGTCCCCGACCACGTCACCGCCGAGATGCTCAAGGCCAGGATATCCGAGCCCGACGCCCAAAAGGGGTTTGTTTTGGACGGCTTCCCGCGCACCGTGGCGCAGGCTGAAATACTCGACAAAATGCTCGCCGAAAGCGGCAGGGCCGTCAACGCCGTCATATATTTGAACGTACCCGACGACGAAATAGTCGCCCGCCTCTCCGGACGCATGATATGCTCCGGATGCCAAGCCCCCTACCACGCAGTCCACAATCCGCCGCGCGAAAAGGGCGTGTGCGACAAATGCGGCGGAACCCTCGTCACGCGCGACGACGACAAGCCCGAAACCATACGAAACCGCCTCAGGGTGTTCCACGAAGTCACCTACCCGCTCGTAGAGCTCTACGAAGGGCGCGGCATTCTGACGGAAATCAAGGGCTCCATCCCCCTGGCGAAAATACGCTCCGAGATGGAGGCGCTGGCCGCGCGGCTCGGCTTTGCAAAGTAGGATGAAAATCCTCTGCATAGGCGACATCGTAGGGAAGCCCGGCCGGCAGATACTGGCCGACTTCCTGCCGCAGATAAAGGAGGAGCGCGGAATATCGCTGGTGGTCGCAAACGGCGAAAACGCCGCCGGCGGCAACGGCATAACACGCAACATGGCAGACGCCGTGTCGCGCGCAGGCGTGGACGCCATAACGCTCGGCGACCACATCTGGGACCAGCGCTGCTTTGAAAAGGAAATCCCCGAAATACCCAACCTGTGCAAGCCATCCAACCTGCCCCCCGGGAATCCGGGGAGGGACTATGTGGTGGTGGAAAAGTGCGGGATAAGGTTCGGCATATTCTCGCTCATCGGGCAGACGCTCATGAAGATAAGGGGCGACTGCCCGTTCAGGGCCGCCGAAAAGGCCCTCGTGGAGCTATCTGAAATGTGCGACGCTGTCATACTGGACTTCCATGCGGAAACCACTTCGGAAAAGATTTCCATGGGCAACTTCCTCGACGGGCGCGCCGCCGTCGTGTTCGGCACCCACACCCACGTCCCAACAGCCGACGCGAGAATCCTCCCCGGAGGCACGGCATACATATCGGACCTCGGCATGACGGGCCCGTGGGACGGCTGCCTCGGGCGCGACAAAAACGCGGTGCTTAAGCGTTTTCTGGACGGGCGTCCGCGCGCCTTTGCCGTGGCTGAAAACGACGTCCGCATGTGCGGGGCCATTGTTGAATTCGACGAATCCTCAAAGAGGCCGGTA
Organism: uncultured Opitutales bacterium; assembly: GCA_900548185.1. Taxonomy (GTDB): domain Bacteria; phylum Verrucomicrobiota; class Verrucomicrobiia; order Opitutales; family Intestinicryptomonadaceae; genus Intestinicryptomonas. The sequence goes on along the minus strand of URJJ01000004.1, from coordinate 18,629 downwards.
TCAATAGAGTCCTTCATATTCCCGAAGTTCGGGGAGTCCCTGCCCCAGGCTGCGGGCAGCGAAGAGGGCGCGGAGAAAAACCCTCCGGAAGGCGTGCCCGGAGCCTCGGGAGCAAGCCCTGCTGAAAAGGCGGCAGCCACCCCCGGGGGCTGAACTCCAGATTCAAAAAAAAGCGCCCCGAGGCGCTTTTTTTTTGCGGGCCTGTCAGCAGACCCTTAGCGAAAACCTCCCGCCGCGCCGCGACACGCGGCACTTGGCCCCGTAGGCTTCAGACAGCGTATCCGAAGCGACCACGCTCCCGATTTCCCCGCTTTTTAAGACAGTCCCGCCCTTTAGGACGATGGCGTGCGTAAAGGACGGCGGAATCTCCTCGACGTGGTGCGTGGCAAGCACAACGGCCGGGATTTTCCCCGAAGATGACACCGAGTCCATAAACGCCACGAACCTGTCGCGCGCAACCGGGTCAAGGCCGGTGCACGGCTCGTCGAGAAATATCACAGCCGGGCGTACCATCAGCGCGCGCGCTATCAGAACCTTCTGGCGCTCGCCCTGGGATATTCTCCCCCAAAGCGACGGGGCAAGGTGCCCTATTTCGAGCTCAGACATCTTCCTGAGGGCGCGCCTGCACACTTCGGCCGAGGCGTCCCCCCAGAAGTTCAGCATGGCGTACGCGCCGCTTACGACGGTTTCGAGCACAGTCTCCGTGGGGCCTATCTGGCGGTTTAGCTGAGAGCTTACGATGGCGATGCGCTCGCGCACCTTCTGCCAGTCGTATTCCGAATAGGTCTTGCCGTCCACCGACATGGTTCCGCAGGAGGGCGTGTTATACCCGCAAATCGTGGAGAGAAGCGACGTTTTCCCCGCGCCGTTTGCGCCGAGCAGGGCCCATCTTTCGCCTTTTTGAACTTGCCAGCAGACGCCTTTTAAAATCTGCTTGTCCGCTACAACAAACGACAAATCCCGAATATCCAAAACTTTTTTCATCTTAGGCCTTTAAGGGGCATTTTCAGTCAATGGCAACCTTTGGCAACAAAATAATTCTGGCATCCGCGTCCCCGCGCCGCCGCGAGCTGATGGAGCGCGCGGGCCTGGACTTCGAGGTGCATCCCGCCTCCGTGGAGGAGGAGGTTCAGGAATCTCCGGGCGACACGCGCGAAATCGCCGTGCGCAACGCCCTTTTGAAGGCGCGCGCGGTCGCGGGAGAGTTCCCCGGCAGGCTCGTTCTGGGGGCGGACACGATAGTCGTGCTGGACGGCGCAGTCTACGGCAAGCCGCGCGATGCCGGCGAGGCGTTCTCCATGCTCTCGCGCCTGCGCGGCAGGACGCACAGCGTGTTTACCGCGATGGCCCTCGTATCCAATCCGGGAGCCGAGCGCAGTTCGTGCTGCGAAAGCCGCGTGACATTCAAAAACCTCTCCGACGCGGAAATAAGGGACTACATTTCAAAAGTCCACGTCCTCGACAAGGCCGGCGCCTATGCAGTCCAGGAATGCGGTGGCAGCATCATAGAAAAAATAGACGGCCCCTTCGACAACGTGATGGGCCTGCCCGTCGGGCTCCTCAAAAAGGAACTCGACAGCGTCCCCAAAGGCGGCACAATCTCCGGCGAATAAACCATGCGGGGCGACAAAAAAGCGGAAAGGCCGCGCCGGCTCTGGGATGGCCCCGGAACCGACTGGCGCGCCGTGTCCGCCGCCCTGCTTGCCACAGCCGCCATACATGCGGCCCTCATGGCGGCCCTGCCCCGCGAGTTTTCACTGCGCGCGCAGTATCAGGACGAGCGCGTCGAGGAGCTGGAGCTTGAAATGATTCCGCCCGAAACCGAAAAGCCCCTGCCGCCCGAATACGTCGAGGCAAACCCCGACGCCAACATGCTCCCCCCGCCGCCCGACGCCCGCTTCGAATCCTTCCAGGACCAGCGCGCGGCCCAGGAAAACCCCGTCGCCGATTCGGATTCCGACATGCCGAGAGTCGACGGGGAAATGGAGGAATCAAAAAAGATAGTTTCCGGAAATCTGATGGAGGAGCCGCACCGGGGCGCCGAAGAGCGCGTATTTGAAACACTAGAGCGCCCGCTCGAAAACCCCTCCGCGCACGCCCCGGAACCTGCAGGCGCAGGCGGAGCGCAAAGCGGCGGCGAAGGCCCGGCGGCGCGCTCCCCAGAGAGCCGGGAGCCGTCCCAGGACGGGGAAACTCCGCGCGCCGACATCCCGTCCGCCCTCCCCGAAGCCGGGCATGACGAGCCATCCCCCTCCGAAAATCCCGAACCCGAACCCGGCCAGGCTGCGGAAAGCCTTCCAAAGCCAAAGCCCCGCCCCAGGCTTTCCATGCGCACCCCGCCCGGCCCGCTCGCCGCAAGCAACACCGACGCAAACGCCCTGGGCCTCGTGGCGGTGAACTCGCGCTTCAGCCAGTTCGGGGCCTACCAGCAGCGCATGGTCGAGGCCATAGCCCGCCAGTGGCACCTCCTGGGAAGCAACTACGACCTCACAAACGCCACGAACACACAGGTCGTCGTCGAGTTTTTCCTGGATAGAACCGGGAACATAACCTCGATGCGCGTCCCATTTTCCACCTCCACACAGACAGGCCGAAGCCTCTGCGAGCAGGCCATACTCACGACAGCCCCCTACGGCGACTGGACGGAGGAAATGGTTTCCGCATTCGGCGGACAAAACCAGAGCGTCACTTTCACTTTTTACTACCGATGAACATAGAAGAATTCATAGCAAGGACGCCCTTTGCCAAAAAGGCCGAACCGCTGGCCTATATGGACTGCGGGATTATCGCCATAAACAAGGGCTCCGGCATAATGTCCCACCCAAACCCAAAGAGGGAGCGCAACGAATCCCCGTCAATCGTGCGCGCAAAGTACAATTTCAGCGGGGAATACTACTCCTGGGAGGATACTGCAAGCGGGGAAAAGATGCGCCTGCATCTCATAAACAGGCTGGACTCCCCGACCTCGGGCGTGATGCTAGCCTCTGCCGACGGGCGCGTGGCCGAAGCCGCAAGGGCCGCCTTCAGGGAGAAGTCGGCAAAGAAGGTGTATTACGCCGTCTGCGGCGGGAGGTCTTTCGTAAAGAGCGGAGACTGGTCGGACCTAATCGAAATACGCAAAACCGGGGCCTTTGTGCGCGGCCGCGCAGCCGAATCCGGCGGGTACAAGTCGCGCTCCCACTTTGAAGTTGAAAGGACGGACCAAAACGGCATGGGGCTTTCGCTCGTAAGGCTCGAACCCCTCACGGGCCGGACCCACCAGCTCAGGATACAGTGCGCAAAACACGGCCTGCCAATACTCGGCGACGCGACCTACGGCGACTTCCAGTTGAACAGGCGTTTCCGCTCCGTATTTTCCATCCCCAGAATGTTCCTGCACTGCTTTTCGACCTCGGTCGAATTTGAAATTGGCGGCGAAAAAATCTCCTTCAGCGCGGAAGCCCCGCTTCCGGAATCGTTTGAAAAAGCCCTGTCATTCGACGGGCGTGCAACCGCAAAACTCAGGGGGATATGATGTTCAGGCTGCTTTGGAAATCGCTTTACAGCGCGGAAGACTATGCGGCGGCCATAGAGGGCTGGCGGTGGAAGGCCGCGATTTATTTCCTATTTCTCTGCGCCATTTCGACAGCCCTGTCGTCCGCCTTCATGCTGCCCGCCTTCCTCTCATTCGCAGCCTCCCAGAAGGACTATGTGGCGTCGCAGATACCGGACGCCGAAATATCCGGCGGAACGCTGAAGATGAAGTCGGATAAACCCGTATTCATAAAGTTCAAAGACGGCGAAAACTTCATGGCCATGACGCCGTCCTTTTTGGAGCCCGCACAGACGCGCGGCCTGATGTTTGCAATGGAAAAGGACAGGCTCGCCATAATAATGGGCGATGCCGAGCAGTACGTATTCTACCGGGACCTCGCATCCAGATATATGGCCTACCGGGGCCTGCCCGAATCCGGGGCAGCGGATGCTCCAATAAAGATAAATCCGGAATCGGCCCGCAGCTTCATAGAGCGGGAGATAATGGCGGCCGCCTACACAATGCTGCCTGCGATATGCTTCGGGGTGTCGTTTTTCTTCGACGCGCTGCTGGTGCTGATTGCCCTGTTTTCGGCCCGCATAATGGGGGCCACCCTCCTTCCGGGGCTGGGACTCTTCGGGGCTTTCAAAATTGCGCTGATAGCCTCGACCCCGGCTGCGATGATGTTTGCGCTCGAATTCACGTTCTTCGGAGTGTCTCAGCTTGGAATCATAATATACCCCTTCCTCACGCTGGCGATAATGATGAAAATAATGCGCAGGCTGGCCGCCTCGGGATGGCGCCCGCCTAACGCCCCCCTTTAACCGGCGCAAAAAAATTACGATTCCCCCGGAATGGGAATTTTGCGCAGACGCATGCACGCGGCAAAACTGGCGCGGGCGCTTGCGGCATCGGCCGTTTTCGCGGCCGCGGCGCACGGAAGGGATTTTTCAATGGAGCAAAACCTCACGCCGCAAGAGAAGGCGGTAATGTTTGGGAAAGCCACCGAATCCCCGTTCAGCGGCAAGTACGACAAATTTTTTGGGAGCGGGATTTACGCATGCAAGTCATGCGGCTCCGCCCTGTACAAGTCCTCCGACAAGTTCGATTCCGGATGCGGCTGGCCCGCCTTCGACGACGCCGTTCCGGGGGCCGTCGCGCGGATTCCGGACGCCGACGGAGTGCGCACCGAAATCGCCTGCGCGCGCTGCGGCGCCCATCTGGGGCACGTTTTTGAAGGCGAGCGCATGACCCCAAAAAACACGCGCCACTGTGTAAATTCGCTCTCAATGAAATTCATCCCCGAAGAAAGCCTAGGGCGCGCGGTAGTCGCAGGCGGATGCTTTTGGGGTGTGGAGGAGCTTATGCGGAAAATCTCCGGAGTGGTGTCCTGCGTCTCGGGATATGCCGGGGGACGGACGGAAAACCCATCCTATGCCAGCGTCTGCGCCGGAAACACCGGCCATCTGGAGGCGGTTGAAATAATATTCGACAAGTCGAAAACCTCATACCCCGACATCCTCAGGGCCTTTTTTGAGATTCACGACTTCACCCAGACCGACGGGCAGGGGCCGGACATAGGGCCGCAGTACCTCTCGGCGGTTTTCGCAGGAAGCCCAGAACAGAGGAAAGACGCGGAGGAAATCATAGCCGGCCTCAAAAGCCGAGGCTTCAGCGTGGCGACAAAAGTGCTTCCGGATGCGAAATTCCACCCTGCCGAAGCACGCCACCAGCGTTTCTATGAAAGAAACGGCAAGGCGCCCTACTGCCACGCGCGCCGGAAAATCTTTTGATATTTCCAGCCGCCTGAACTTCCGCGCCCGCAAGCGCAATCCCATGCGCCGGGCTAGACGGGGGGAAATCCGCAAACGCAAAACAAGCGCGAGCCGCCCGGAGACACCCGGGGCGCCGCAATCATTCAAGCGGGGTGAGGCGCACGTTTCTAAAGAGAATTTCCCCGCCCTCGCTTTGCAGGCCGATGTGCCCGCTCTTATGCATGGAGCCAGTGGCGCGGTTTTGAAGAGTCCCGTTTATAAAGACCTCGATAGAGCCGTCTTTACATATGATGTCGGCGCTGTTCCATTCGCCCACGGGATTTTCGTTTGAAGGCCCCCTCTTTGAAACCACCGGAAACGCTGGGCGCGCGCCGCCTTCGGGAGCCTTGTATTCGGCCAAGTCTGAACCGCCGAGAAGCACAAAATCCCCCGCCCTGTCGGCGCAGAGCTGGCACTCGACAGCGTTCGGCCATATTGCGGGGGGATTCTGGACAAAGAGGAATATGCCGCTGTTGCTCTTTTGGGCAGGATACATCCATTCAACATGGAGCCTGAAGTCCGAATATTTGCCGTTTGTAAACATGTACCCGAACGGCTTCCCCTTGACGCGTATTATCCCGTCTTTGGCGGAAAACACATCCCCGCCGGAGGCGCCGTCGGCAAAGAGCGTCCAGCCGTCCAGATTCTTCCCGTTGAAAAGCTCAACCGTATCTGCCGCAAAAGCGGCGCATGAAATGGCCGCACCCGAAAGCGCGCACAAAAGCGTTCCTGCAAACTTCATATTTTTCCCGTATTCAAATTGAAAAGACGCCTCCGAAAATCAGCGGCATACCATACAAGAGAGCATGAAATAGGACTGATGCCGCCGCGCAATAAAATAATCAGTCGGAAGCCAACTTTCTGCGAACATCCCATAAGTCCCGCGAAAAAATGCGCCCCCAACTCCGCCGCCAACTAAAATTCCCGCAGAAAGAGAAGCTGCATAGCCACAACACCGCATCGCAAAGCTTTGGAAAAAATAAAACGCCCTTTTACAAAAAAGAGACTTTCAAATTCACTCCAAATTAGACCACCCCAACATACACTCCCGATTGCCCCCACCCAGCGATTGCCGCCAGGCAATGCGTAAGATAAACCCACAGCCGCCCGGACCCGGGCGGTGCACACCGTTTCAAGATGCGCAAGCATCTTAGATCCAACGGTACGTTGGTGCGCTAGCATCTTAGGTTAAACGGTACGCTTGCGGAACGCTTACTTATAAAAAAAGACTATCTAATTTACTCCTGATTGTACCCACCCAGCGATTGCCGCCAGGCAATGCGTAAGATAAATCCATAGCCGCCCGGACCCGGCGGCGCACACCGTACCAAGATGCGTTAGCATCTTAGATTAAACGGAACGTTTACTTTGCTGCGGCGCGAGAGAGGCGGTCGTTTACCGCTTCCGCCAAAGCTCCCGAAGCCAGACGCTGACAGAATATTTTAGAATACTTTCCGTCGAGGGCGCGCATCAGGGAAAAGAGGTTGCGCGCCGCCTCCGCATCGTCGCCGGATTCGCTGAGCCAGAATTCGTCGGGACCGGGAGAAGCCGGGCGAGAAGCGTAAATTACGGCGCAGCCGCCGCCGAAGTTGCGGGGCTTGTCAAACAGCTCTACCGAAGCCAGCGGGCTGTAATGGGTTTTCAACATGCCCGGAGCCTGGGGATGGGCCGGATTATTATCCTTCGGGTCGGCCAGCCTGCGCCCGAGAACTCGTTCGATTTCGCTCCGCGGCACCGGCCCCGGACGCAGGAGCATCGGGTTTGACTCGTCCGAAAGCATCACTATGGTGGACTCCACCCCGCATTCGCACGGGCCGCCGTCGAGCACCGCGCCGACCTTCGAGCCGAGCTGGGCCTCCACATGCTCGGCGCGGGTGGGGCTGACATACCCGAACGGGTTTGCGCTGGGGGCGGAAATCGGAACGCCTGCCATTTCCATAAAAGCCCTCATTACAGGGTGGGAGGGGATGCGGACAGCCACTGTGGGACGGCCCGCGCTCACCACGTCGGGCACGCACGCGCGCTTTTCAAGCACGAATGTTATCGGCCCCGGGCAGAACGCCTCCGCGAGCCTCCGCGCGCTCCCGTTTGGAACCGCTATTTTTTCCAGCGCGGAAAAGTCCGGGACGTGGGCGATGAGCGGATCTATGAAAGGGCGCCCCTTGGCGAGAAACACCTTCCGCACCGCGGCTTCGTCAAGGGCGTTGGCGGCAAGGCCGTAAACGGTTTCTGTGGGCACGGCGACGATGCCCCCGCCGAGTATTATTTCTACGGCGAGCCTGAGCGCCGGATCCGACGGCGAGCATGTCCCGACCTTGTAAATCACAGCCTTGCCCTAAAAAACAAAAGGCGACCGAAGCCGCCTGAAAGGTAAAAAACGGTATTCCCAAAAGCCCTACTTCATCAGCAGCATATTGCGGCTCTGCTTGATGGTCTTCTTCACGTGGCGCTGTTCCTTGGCGCTGAGGCCCGTGAACTTGCGGGGAAGTATCTTGCCGGTCTCGGTGGTGAAGCGTTCGAGGCTTTCCTTATCGGAAAACGTAAGATTCAAAGCGGACTTTTTCTGTTCTTCTGACATGTTAAATTGCAGTTTTTAAATTTAAAGATTGAAATATTGCCACGCCGATTCCGGGACGCAAGCATTTTTTTCAATTATTTGTATTGCATAAAATACCCGAAAAGCCTGTGCCAAAACCCGCAAGTGCGAAAATCCGCAAACGCACATGCCGGGCGGCGGCGCCGCGCAGAAGAATAAAACGCCTCTTAAAGACCGCCAAGCCCCAACGCGCATTCCGTAAGAAGGCCAGGATTTCGGCAGGATGCACACAGACAAAGCCGCGCGAGATGCCGCTCCGGCCGGGACGCGCCAAAGCCGCATCCGACGCCTGCGCCGCCGCGTCCCTCCCCGAGCTTGAAAACGACGCAAAAAAAGCCCCGAAATCCGGGGCTAAGAAAATAAAAAAATGGCGCGCCCAACAGGAGTCGAACCTGTAACCTTCTGATCCGTAGTCAGATGCTCTATCCAATTGAGCTACGGGCGCAATGCCATTTAATAAAGCTTTTTATCATGCTCATTGGGGCGGCAAATGCAAGCATTTTTTTCAAAATTTTAAAAGCCAACCTATCTTCCATAGCTCCGGACACTTGCACCAAAATCCGTCAGCCCGCACCCTGCATTTGCTCCGGTATCCGAAGAAAAGAACCGTTAAAAAAATGGCGCGCCGCTTCAGAAATCCCATGCAAACGCCGAAAATCCTTATAGGTTTCACGCCCGCGCCGCATGCGCTATCACGACCGTTCCACACGAAACGCGGCATTTTCACGGCAAAAAACATTTGAATTTTTCCTGAAAACTTGCAATAACCATTATCATTATTAACCCTCAAAAAAACGACATGACAATACCATCAAACGTCCTCAAACTTCTAAACGAACAGTTCTACAACGAACTCTACGCCTCGCACATATATTTTGCGATGAGCGCGTTTTTCAAGCGTTCCCCCTACCAGGGATTTTCAAAGTGGATGCGCCTCCAGGCCAAGGAAGAGATGGAGCACGCAATGAAAATTTACGACTTCATTTCGGAGCGTGACGCGCCCTTTGCCACCGACGCCGTGAAAAAGCCCGCCAAAGACTCTTTTGAAAGCCCTCTTGAAGCCTTCAAGGCAGCCTACGCCCACGAGCAGCTCGTAACCTCCCAGATAACCAAAATCTACGAACTTGCAAACGACGAAAAGGACTGGGTCACGGCCGATTTCATGTCGTGGTTTTTGAAGGAGCAGGCGGAGGAAGAGCATACGGCCCTCGCCTTCGTGCGCGGTTTGGAATACGCCGGAGACGACAAGAATCTGATTTTCGGCGTCAACAACTGGGCCGGAAAGCGCGGCGAATAGCCTACGGGCAGCATTCCAAAGCGTATCGGGGAACGCTGCGGCATAACGCCATACTCCGAAAACTTGCGGGGCGGAATTTTCCGCCCCCATTTTTTTGCCGCGATGCGGCGGCAGAGCAAGGCGCAGCTTTGGTTTTACAAGCGCGCCGCCAAAATTTGCCTTTGAAAAAACATGCCGGCGCGCGCAAAAGGCAGGCGGCCGCGTTATCCCACCCCATCCGCAAAGTGCGGCGGCCATACATGGCTTTAAGAGGGCGGAAGCTCCCGATTCGCGCGGACAGCCTGAGCGCTTCAAATCCAATGATGTTTGAAAGATTGGATTTGAAACTGGAAATGCCGGGGGACAATGGGAAATTAAAGACGTTGGGGCAAATTTGGCAGCAGGATTTGACTCCGGAAACTTTTTGCGCCGACACCCTCAAATGAAGTAAGATTTGTAAATGTTTTTCATCCAGCTTCGAGTTTTGCGCCCAGCCCGCAATCGCGCACGCCGGATTAAAAAAAGAGCCTCTGCAACGGACTTGCAAGGGCTTTGAAAAGAAGTTTGAGCGTCATATTTTTCGCGCGGCGCGGACACCGTCTGCCTAGGGACGGAAGGGATAGTCCGGGTGCGTTGCAAACTCTACCGTGGCGAGGTTTGCAATGCCACGAGGCGCTCGCGGTTGCGGCCGCTCTCATATCAGGCACCATTCCAGGCATTATAAAAAATCGCATGACATACCCACTCAAATAGGCGGGCTTCCGCCCCTCCGCAGAACATATGCCCCCACTCCGCATCCCGCTAAAAAAACCGCAAGCCTGCGGTGAAGCTTCCTGAATCCGACTTCTAAAATTGCTTTTACGCCCCTCATCTTCGCCCGGCATTGAAGCGCGAAAAAAGAAGCAAAAAAAGCCGCGCAAATTCGGGTTCATAAAACGCCCTTATTTTGCGCGGCCATTTTCCGGCCAAATCAGCAGGCCCTGCAAAACTATTCGGATACGACTTTTACGTCGTAATTGGCTTCCTTTATCGCAGGCTTAGATTCCCACGGGCGGGCATAGCCGAGCTTTATCTTTGAATTCCCTTCGCCGACTGCCAAGAACGAAATTTCAGTCGTCCCCCCGGAACCCACGAGGCCCCTGCGGGCCGGAATGAACCTGCGCCCGTCGATTTTAAGCACGGATTCGTCATAGGATACGGGAGTCCAATCGTACCCCGTAGTCGGGTTTGAATCGAGGCTCACGATGACAAAATCCCCCACCCTGCACTCTGCGGACGAATCTTCGAGGCGGAGCATATGCCTCTTTGAGGAGTCGAACATGGATGAGCATCCGCAAAGGTAAAGCGAGCACAAAACGGCAAAGGCTGAACAGATTTTCTTCATTCCCAAACTAAATCCGCCGCGCGCCCGGTTTTCAACGAAAAAATCCCAAAGCCCCCCGCAGGCGCAACCGCTACGACCTCCTTGCAAACGCAAAGACGCGCACACTGGAAAATCCGGCCCGCCTGAGAACCTTCGCGCACTCGTTCAAGGTCGCCCCGCTTGTCATTACGTCGTCCACCACGATGAGATGAGCGTCCCTTGAAGCCGAACATCTTGCCGAGAGCGAGAAGGCGCCCCTGACGTTGGCCGCCCTTTCATCGCGCGTCAGCGCAGTCTGCGTGCCGGTCGCCTTTCTGCGCTCAAGAATCCTCGAAACCTCGATTCCTAGGCCGGGATTTGCGCGCGCGATTTCCCGGCAGAGCACCTCGCTTTGGTTGTAGCCCCTCGAGCGCAGCCTGGAGCGGTGAAGCGGGACGGGGACGAGCACGGCGCCCCGGAAATATTCCGCAAATCCGGCAGACGCCGAACAAATCGCCGCCATGTCCCGCGCCACATGCAGGCCCCCGCGATACTTCAGCTCAAGGACGAGGTCGCGGCCCGAAGACGCATACTCGCATGCGACCTTCGCTGCGCTGAAAAAGAAATCCGCCCCGTCGCACTTGGCGCATCCGGAAACATCGACGCTCCCGCCGACGATTTCCGCGCACCGCCTGCACCGGGCCGCCTGGTGCGCGAACGGGCCGGACGCGCACTCCCCGCAGAGGTACCTGAACTTTCCAGGCGGATTCGGCGCGCCGCAGGTGATGCAGTGGCGCGGAAACACTGCGTCGAGAATTTTGCCTGCGATGCGGACGGCGCGCGCCATTTCATGCGTCAAAGGGGCTCACGGCACCACTTTCACAATCGAAAAACAGGCCGCAGATTCGGCGAGGCACTGCATGTCTGTGCGCAGCCCCGAACGCGAAACGCCCTCCCCTATGGAGTACTTGAATTCAAAACCGCCGTCAGGAGACCTCCTGTAAAGCGGCCTCATGCCGACGGATGCGGGCTCGCAGGCGGAAAATTCGGTCGATGCGCAATAGTCGAGCGGGTAGTTTACATTGTGCACGCTACCCTCCCGGCCTTCCCCGGCATCCAGCCGTTCCAGCACAAATGAGGCCGCATGAGCGCACGCCGCCCCCAAAACCGCATCGAGGGCGGGCGGAGGGGGCGCATGGCGGATGCGGCAGATTTCGTAATACTCCGACGCAAGCTGGAGGGAAAACGCAAAGGACGGCAGCCCCCAGCCGGCCCCTTCGGCGGCCGCCGCAAACGTCCCCGAACTCCACAAAAGCGGAAGCCCTATGTTCTGGCCTATGTTTATGCCGGAAACCACGGCGTCGGGAAGGCCGCCTTCAAAGAGGTGGCCGAGCGCGATATTCACGCAGTCCGACGGCGTTCCGTCAACCGTCATAACCCGGACGCCCGAAATGGCGCCGGCGTCCGCCAGGCTGAGCCTGCGGTGGCGGCTGTACGCCCGCCCTATCCAGCTCTGCTCGGACGCGGGAAACACCGCAAGGGCGTCGAATCCCGCATCCGCGAAGGCGCCGAGAAAGCGCGCCGCGAACGGGGACCCTATCCCGTCGTCATTGCTTATCAGAATCCGACGCCGGCTCATCGAGAGTTTCCCCGCGCAGATACCTGTTCATTGACGCCGCAGCCTTCTTGGCCTGGCCCATGGCGCTTATGACAGTCGCCGCCCCGCTTACGACGTCGCCGCCCGCAAAGACCCCAGGCATGGAAGTCTGGAGCGTGTCCGGATTCACCTCGAGCGTCCCCTTGCGGGTGGTTTTCAGGTTCTTGCAGGTCATGGGGATGAGCGGGTTCGGTCGGTTGCCGATGGCGGCCACAACGGCGTCGCATTCCAGCACAAATTCGCTGCCCGGAATTTCAACTACGCCGCGCCTTCCGGATTCGTCGGGCTCGGTGAGCTGCATGCGCACGCATTCAAGGCCTACCACGCGCGAGTTTTCGTCCGCGATGACGCGCTTGGGGGCTGTGAGAAGCTCGAAATTCACGCCTTCCTGCTCCGCGTGGTGGACCTCCTCGGAACGCGCCGGCATCTGTTCGCGCGCCCTGCGGTAGACCAGCGTCGATTTGGCGCCGGCCCTCAGCGCGGTGCGCGCGGAGTCCATGGCGACGTTGCCGCCGCCGACCGTAACTATGTGCTTTGCGCGGATGGGCGTCGTGCCGAAATTCGGGAAGTCGTACGCCTTCATCAGGTTGAAGCGAGTAAGAAATTCGTTCGCCGAGAACACGCCCACGCTGTTTTCACCGGGAATGCCCATGAAGTTCGGAAGGCCGGCGCCGGAACCGATGAAGACCGCGTCGTATCCGGAGGCGAGAAGCTCGTCCACCGTCTGCATCTTGCCAACGAGGTGGTTCAAGTGTATGTTGACCCCGAGGCTTTTCAAGTTGTTCACCTCGTGCAGGACTATCTCCTTCGGAAGCCTGAACTGGGGGATGCCATACATGAGCACCCCGCCCGGGAAGTGCAGGCCCTCGAATACGTCCACCTCGTGGCCCGCGAGAGCCAGCTCCAGCGCCGCGGTAATCCCCGCCGGCCCGCAGCCGATGACGGCCGCCTTCTTCCCCGTGGGGGGCGCCTTGACAGGCGGCTCCTCAAGGTTGTTCTGGCGCACGTAGTCGGCCGCGAAACGCTCAAGGGCGCCGATTGCGACTGGCTTCGACTTTATGCCAAGGATGCACGAGCCCTCGCACTGCATCTCCTGCGGGCACACCCTTCCGCACACGGCGGAAAGGGCGCTCTGCTTCTTGAGTTTCGAGGCGGCTTCCGCTATTTCGCCGCGGGCTATCGAATCTATGAAATTCGGGATGTTGATGTTGACCGGGCAGGCCTTCACGCAGCGCGGCTTCGGGCAGCGCAGGCACCTTGTGGCCTCCTCCATTGCAACTTCCAGCGAGTAGCCGTAGGGGACTTCCTCGAAATTCGCCGCGCGCTTCTTGGGGTTCTGCTCCGGCATCGGATGGCGCGGAAGGCCGGAGGCTTTGAGTTTTTTCGGAGTACTTTCTGACATTGCAAAAACCTCGCTAAATTATTTGCGGCATCCGCCCGAATGGCGCGGCATGGCCTCTATTTCAAGCAGGGCGTAGGCGGTGCGCCTCTTTGCCAGCTCGTCGAAATCCACGTTGCCGAGGTCGAAGAACGGGCCGTCGACGCACGCGAACTTCGTCTCGCCCCCGACGCTCACACGGCAGGCGCCGCACATGCCCGTGCCGTCAACCATGATGGGGTTCAGCGCGCAGAGCGAAATTCCCGTCTTTTCCGCAGAGCGAGAGCACTGCTTCATCATGAACACGCACCCGACGCTCACCGCCGCGTCGAACTCGGCCCCGCGTTCGGCGTAAACGTCGGAGCATCCGCCCTTGCGGCCCCTGGTGCCGTCGCGGGTCATGACCACGAGCTCGTCGCAGACCGCGCGGAGCTCGCGCTCAAAGTAGATTAGAAACGCAGTCGAAGCCTCTATCGCCGCGCACACCCTCACGCCGCGCCTCTTCAGCTCGCGGGCAATCGGGTAGATGGCGGCAATTCCGTAGCACCCGCCGAGAAGCAGGGCGCTTGAGCCGGGCTTGAACTTTTCAAAGTCAAACGGGGTCCCGAGCGGGCCGCTTGCGTTTGCGATGAAGTCCCCGGTCTTGAGCCTGCCGAGTTCGGCGCTGGAGCGGCCGACCTCCTCTATGACAAACTGCACCCAGCCCTCGTCCGCATTCCAGTCGGCGATTGTAAACGGGGACCTCTCGCTTTTCACGTTGGCCATGAGGATGGCGAACTGGCCCGGCTTGGCGTACTTCGCCATTTCGGGGGCCTTTATCTTTATGGAGTGGAAATTGGGCGCCAGCATCTTCTTTTCCACAATCTCAAATCCCTGGACGAAATTGGAGTCCTGCGGGGCCGACGGAGTAAACGGCAGGCCGAGAGCCTGGAGGTCGGGGACAAGGTCCGCCGTCAGGCGGCCGTAGAAGCGGGCCGGGATTGCGGCCTTGCCAAGCTTTTTGGGGGAGGCGAATTCGCGCATTGACACCTTGAAATCCCCCGAAGCCGCGTCAACCTGGGCGAGCTCCGAAAGGCGGGCGAATATCGAGTTGAGCGAGAGGCGCCCGTCGAGCTTTTTGACTGCGGCGCCCTCCTCCACAACAGTGCCGTCCGGGAACACGGTGGAGCCTTCAGCCTCCGCAAGCAGGGTCGAGGCGATGACGACTTCCGCCTTCTTCTGGGCTTCGGATGGCAGGAAATCGTAGCAGACGAGGCGCCCGAGCTTGCCGGCCAGCTCCGCATCGACGTAGTTCCCGGCGATGAGGGCGGCCCCGTAGGCCCCGGAAGCCGCCTTCGCGGCTATTTCCTCCGGAAGCTTTTCCGCGTCGAAGGCAAGCTCCACGAAGTCGGCCCCGAATTTCTTTGCCAGCGCGCGGCAGTTGCGGCGCGTCTCGTAGTAGAAGTTTTCGGGGATTGCGATGAGCATGCGCCCGGTGGCGCCCCTGAATATTTCAAGCAGGCGCCGGGAGACCTCCTCGATGTCGGAGGGGACCATCTCGCCGTTCAGGCGCACGTACGGGCGGGAGAGGCGCCCGGGGGTGTTCACTATCTGCGCGTAGCCGAAGCGGCCGAGGGCGCAGAGGGAATCCGCAGGGTTCAGGGAGACCTTTTCAACCCCTATCAGCCTGCCGTTCTTGGTCTTTATTTTTATGCGGCAGTTTTCAGGGCAGAGGCGGCACACGCCTTCGGAAACCCTGTCCTCCTTGCCGTACCAGCGCGACCACCTGTCGGTCAGGCATCCGGTCGGGCATTCGTCGACGCACGCCCCGCAGAATGTGCACTCCTCAACGCTCCAGCTCTTGTCGAACGCAGAAGCCACCTTGGCGTTCTTGCCTCGGTTTATTATGGCGATTGCGCCCCTGCCTTCATGGACCTTTTCGCACACCCTGAAGCAGATTCCGCAGAGCACGCAGAGGTTGTGGTCGCGGTCGATGAACGGGTCGCCGCGCTCGATTTTTTCGGGGCTGTAAATGGTCTGAAGGCCCATTTCGCGCGTGAAATTGCCGAGCGTAACCTTCCTCAGGGAGCAGTCCGGGCGGTTGGAGCACGCGCCGCAGCGGGTTGACACGCCGCTTTTGGAGGACTCGGGCTTGACGACTTCGCACTCCTCGCGCGAGTCGCAGCTCATGCATGCGGCGGGGTGGCCGCTCATCATCAGCTCAAGGGTGCGCCTGCGCTGGGTCCTGAGCTGTTCGGTGTCGGTGCGGACCACCATGCCGTCGGCGGCGGGAGTCGTGCAGGAGGTCGGAGTTCCGCGAACCTTGTCGATTTCGACGACGCACAGCCTGCATGCCCCGTACGGGCTCAAATCCTTGTGGGCGCACAGCGACGGGATGTAGAGGCCCGCATTTCTGGCGGCCTGAAGCACGGTCATGCCCTGTTCGGCCTCGACCTTAACCCCGTCAATAGTGAGATAAATCTTGCTCATAGTAGTGTGAAATAATGCCTGTTGTTAGCTTCGCATGACCGCGCCGAAACGGCATGCCTGGTAGCAGGCCGAGCACGATATGCACTTTTCGGCGTCTATTAAATGAGGGCTTTTCCTCTCGCCGTGGGCGGCCCCGGTCGGGCACACGCGCGAGCACATTGTGCATCCCGCGCACTTCTCCGGGTCGATGGAAAAGCGGACGAGCCCCGGGCAGACGTGCGCCGGGCACCTCTTCTCGTTTATGTGGGCCAGATATTCGTCCTTGAAGTACCTCAGGGTTGAAAGAATCGGGTTGGGCGCCGTCTGGCCCAGGCCGCAAAGCGACGACTGCTTCATCGTCATGCAGATTTTTTCGAGGCGCTCGATGTCCTCCGGCTCGCCCTCGCCCGAAGTGATGCGCTCAAGGATGGCGAGCGCATGCTGGGTGCCCATCCTGCACGGCACGCACTTGCCGCACGATTCGCTCCCGGTGAAGCCGAGGAAGAACTTGGCGACCTCCACCATGCAGGAGTCCTCGTTCATCACGACCATGCCGCCGGAGCCCATGATGGCCCCCACGGCCGCGAGGTTCTCGTAATCCACGGGGATGTCGAGGTGCTCGGTTATGAGGCATCCGCCGGAGGGGCCGCCGGCCTGGACCGCCTTGAACTTTTTGCCGTCCGGGCAGCCGCCGCCTATCTTTTCTATTATGTCGCGCAGGGGGGTTCCCATCTCCACCTCTATGAGGCCGGTGCGGGATATTTTGCCTGCGAGGGAAAATGTCTTTGTGCCCTTGCTCTTTTCGGAGCCCAGCTTCGCGTATTCGGCCCCGCCCATGCGCATGATGCTGGAGACGGCCGCCAGGGTCTCGACGTTGTTGATGTTGGTGGGCTTTTTGAAAAGCCCGCTGTTTGCCGGGAAGGGGGGCTTGGAGCGGGGCATCGCCCTGACGCCCTCTATCGAGCCCATGAGCGACGTTTCCTCGCCGCAGACGAAGGCGCCGGCCCCCTTTTTGATTTTTATCTCGAAATAAAACCCGTCCGGATTTTTCAGGATGCCGGCCTCCTCGGCCTGCCTTATCGCGCCCCTGAGCCGCTCGATTGCGATGGGGTATTCGGAGCGCGCGTATATGTAGCCGTACTTGGCGCCTATGGCATATCCGGCTATCATGAGCCCCTCTATGACCGAGTGGGGGTCGCCCTCCAGCACGGAACGGTCCATGAAAGCGCCCGGGTCGCCCTCGTCGGCGTTGCAGACGACGTACTTGACGTCGTTTTGCGAAGCCTTTGCAAAGCCCCACTTCATGCCGGTCGGGAACCCCGCGCCGCCGCGGCCGCGCAGTCCGCTCAGCTTCATGTCCTCGATGACTTCGTCCTGGGACATGGAAAGCGCGCGCTCCAGGCCCTTGTAGCCGCCGCGCGCCAGATAATGGCTGAAATTCTTCGGGTCGATTACGCCGCAGTTGCGCAGCACGACGCGCTTCTGCAAGGCGACCATCGGATGCATGGAAAACGGCAGGATGCCCTTGAATTCGGACGAATCCATGACAGCCTCCGCCTTTTCCATGACGGGTTCGCCGCCTGCGAGGTGGCTTTCCACTATCCGCGCGACGTCTTTTGGCGACACCTTTGAATAGAGCACTGAAGGCTGCCCGGCGGCCCTTACCTCCACGAGGGGCTCCGCATAGCAAAGCCCTATGCAGCCCGTTTCGACAAGCTCGACCTTGCCGGACAGGCCGGCCTTTTCAAGCTCCCTTTTAAATTCCGCAATGACCGCCCCGGCGCCCGCAGCCAGCCCGCAGGTAGCCGCGCCGACCATCACGCGGGGCTTTTCGCGGGAGGAAAATTCCGCCCATTCGCTCTCGGCGGCGGCCCTTAATGATTCGAGATTTGCCATGTTATTCAAGCCCTTCCAAAATTTTCTGAAGCTCGGCGAGGGTGACCCTGCCGTACACCTTGTCGTCAACGACGATAGCGGGGGCGAGCGCGCACGCGCCGAGGCACGCCACGCGCTCCAGGCTCACGCGCCCGTCGGGGGTCGTCTGGCCCTCGCTTATCCCGAGGCGCTCCTCCAGGGCGGCAAGCAGCGAGCCGGAGCCGCGCACGTGGCAGGCCGTCCCCTTGCAGACCTTTATGGTGTGGCGCCCCGGCTTGCGGAACTTGAACTGGGCGTAAAAGCTGACAACGGAATAGATGTCGCTTTTTGAAAGTCCGAAATATTTCGAGAGTTCCTCCACGGCGGATTCGGAAACGTACCCGTCCCGTTCCTGGACATCCTGGAGCGCCGGGACGAGATTGTCCCTAGTGGGCGCGTAGGCGGAAAAATCCCAACCTGTTTTGACAGTGTGATCGCTCATAGGCTTAATAAATAATAGCTAAAGGATTGTTGCACATTGATTTTCCATTGCAACAATTTTTGAAATTTTTTTGGAACTTTTTCCGTTGTCAAACGATTGAGCGGAGCAAAGTTTTGAAAAAATCCCCTCGGGAGCTCAGATTCCGGGCTGCGCTTTAAACGCGCCCCCGCCTCCTCCCCTTCCCGGCTTTGGCCATGCCCTGTCTCTTATACACATCTGACGCTGCCGACGAAGCTAGAAGTGTAGAT
>URJJ01000003.1 GCA_900548185.1 uncultured Opitutales bacterium | reverse complement strand
GGCATACGAGATGTCTTAGGGTCTCGTGGTCTCGGAGATGTGTATAAGAGACAGCCGCCCCGGTGCCCCCGATTCCGCAGCCCCAGGGCGCGGAAAAGGCTCCCGAGGCCCCGCAGGGAAAGCCGAAAGTTTTGCAGGTAAAGCCCCCCATCATTGTGAGGGATTTTGCCAAGTCAATGGATGTCAAGAGCTTCAGGCTTATTTCGGAGCTCATGGACATGGGTATCTTCGCCTCCATGAACCAGGCCATCGAAGAGGACGTGGCCCAGAAGATAGCCGCGCGCCACGGCTTTGAGCTGGACATCCGCCACCGGGGCGAGCAGCAGGCCCGCCAGCAGCAGGCCCAGATGGAAAAGCTCGCCCGCAAAAAGGCCGAGGAGGAGGACGAAAAGAACCTCGAACCGCGCCCGCCCATCGTCTGCATACTGGGGCACGTCGACCACGGCAAAACCACCCTTTTGGATACCATCCGCCACGCAAACGTCGTCGCGGGCGAGGCTGGCGGCATAACGCAGCACACGGCGGCCTACCAGGTGGAGCTCGGCGGAAAGAAGATAACCTTCCTCGACACCCCGGGCCACGCGGCATTCTCAAAGATGCGCGAGCGCGGCGCCAACGTGACCGACATCGCCATACTCGTTGTCGCGGCCGACGACGGCTTCATGCCCCAGACGGACGAGGCGCTTTCCTTCGCGCAGAAGGCGGGCGTCCCCGTGGTTGTCGCCATAAACAAGATGGACGCCAAGGGCGCCAACCCCGACCGCGTGAAACAGCAGATGCAAAAGCGCGGCATCGCCCCTGAAGAGTGGGGCGGCGAGACCCTTTGCTGCGGAATTTCCGCCCTCAAGGGCGAAAACATCGAGCAGCTTCTGGAGCTGGTGCTCCTCCAGGCCGAAATAATGGAGCTGAAAGCCAACCCCAAGCGTCCGGCCTCTGGCGTCGTCATAGAGGCGCAGGTGGAGCAGGGCAGGGGGTGCACGGCAACCGTAATCGTCCGGGCCGGAACCCTGAAGCCGGGGGACGTCATCGTCTCCAAGGGCAACTGGTGCAAGGTGCGCGCCATGCTCGACGACAAGGGCGGCAGGCTCCAGAAGGCCCCGCCCAGCTCCCCGGCCCTCGTGATGGGCTGGACGGGCACGCCGGAAGCCGGAGACGAGTTTGAAAAGGTGGCAAACGACCGCGCCGCGCGCCAGATGGTCGAGGAGTACGAGGACGAGCGCAGGAAGGCTGCGGCCGCATCCAACGTCGTCAAGCCCGCCAGCATCGAGGACCTCATGGCGGCCATCGAAAGCAAGGGCCAGAAGACTTTCAAGTGCATCGTAAAAAGCGACGTGGCGGGCACCGTCGAGGCCCTTGTTGCGTGCCTTCAGGACATAAAGAGCGACAAGGTTGCAATCGAGGTAATCGGCTCCTCCGTGGGCCAAATCACCAAAAACGACGTGGAGTTCGCCTCCACTGCGTCGGCTTCCATAGTCGCCTTCAACGTCAAGCAGGAAAACGGCGTTTCGTCGCTTGCCAAGCACGAGGGCGTCGAGATAATCTCCCACAACATCATTTACGAGCTGATAAACCGCGTCCGCGACGCGATGAAGGAGCTCCTCGACCCGGAGCTGCGCGAGAACAAGCTCGGCGCGGCGGAGGTCCGCCAGGTGTTCACCGTCTCGAAGGGCGGGAGGGTCGCCGGCTGCATGGTCACGGAAGGCTCCGTCAAGCGCGACAAGCACGTCCGCGTGCTGCGCGCCGGCAAGGAGATTGCAAAGGGCCGCGTGGGCGACCTCAAGCGCTTCAAGGAGGACGCCTCGGAGGTCCGCGCAGGCTACGAGTGCGGCATGAACGTGACCGGCTTCAACGACTACCAGCCCGGGGACATCCTGGAGTGCTTCGAGATACTCGAAGTGCGCCCCGACCTTTGATTTTATGGGAGACAGGGCTGTCAGAGTCGGCGAGCTCGTGTTGAGGGAGCTGAGCGGCATACTCCATTCGAGGTGGCGCGGCGAGAGCGTGGGGATAACCCTGACGCACGCCGACGTGTCGCCCGACCTGCGCAAGGCGCGGATATATTATTCCGCGATAGGCTCGCGCGCCGAGGCCGCCGCAGCGGGCAGGCTCCTCGCCAAGATAAAAAAGGAGCTGAAAACCCTCATGGTGAAAAAAATCACCCTGAAGTACACGCCCGACCTTGAGTTTCTGTACGACCACTCCTTCGAGCGCGGCTCGAGGGTGCTGGACATAATAGAGGGCCTTGAGGGCGGGGATTCCGAAACGCATTCGGACGGCCGCTGAGGCGCGCCGGGACAATTCAAATGGCATCGTCAGAGAAATTTTTTCCTAATTCGGCGGCGGCGTTCCGGGACTTTCTGGACGGCGCGAAGGGCCGCAATATCGCGGTTGTGGGGCACATGCGCCCCGACGGGGACTGCATAAGCTCGCAGGTCGCCATGGCATGGCTCCTGGGGGAGTCGGGCGCCGCGCAGGTCGCGTGCGTGAACCGCGACGCGGTACCGTACCTTTACAGGGAGTTCGCCTCAGGTGTCGAATTCCTTCCCGCAGACGACTTCGACAGGGAGGGGTGGGACATCGTCACGGTCGACTGCGCCGACTACGCCAGGACGAGCGAGCCCCTGCGCGCGCGCTATCCCAGGCCGTTTGCGTGCTTCGACCACCACGTGTCAAATTCCCCCTACGCCGAAATAAACGTCATAGAGCCGTCTGCGAGCGCAACGGCCGGGCTTCTGGCGGGGCTCATGTTCGACGCGGGCATCGCCTTCCCCAGGCATGTGGCAAACGCCATGTTCATGGGGATAATGATGGACACCCGCCAGCTCACCACCTCCAACACCGACCTCCGCACGTTCCAGCTTTCGACGCGCCTCGTGGAGTCCGGCGCGGAGCCTGCGGAGGTTTCCATCCTGCTTTACCAGCGCGAAAAGTTCGCGCGCATGAAGCTCCTTGCCCAGTTCTTGCAGTCGCTTACCATGCATTACGACGGCCGCGTGTGCGTGGGCATCCTCCCTGCGGGCGTGTACGGCAAGACCGGGGCCCAAAAGGAGGACAGCGACGGCCTCGTCGATTATGCCAGGAACATAGACGGCGTCGAGATAGCCGTGCTTTTGGAGGCGCTTGCCGACGGGGGCGTGAAGGGCAGCCTGCGCTCGAAGCGCCCGGAAATGCAGGTGAACGAAATCGCGCGCCACTTCGGCGGCGGCGGGCACTTCGCGGCGGCCGGATTCAATGTGAAGATGTCTATGGACGAATTCTATCCGACGCTTCTTGCAATCATAGGCGACCACCTGAACAGATAATTTATGGACAAGGGATTTTCCGACTACGAAGGCGTCCTTCTCATCGACAAGGCGCAGGGCTGCACCTCGCACGACGTTGTGGACGGCGTCCGCAGGGCGCTGAAAATGCGCGCGGTGGGCCACGCCGGAACGCTGGACCCGCTGGCGACAGGGCTTCTGATAGTCCTCGTCGGGCGGGCGACAAAGGCTTCGCAGTACCTGATGAGCGTGGACAAGGTTTACGAGGGCTCCTTTGTGCTGGGAATCGAGACGAACACCCAGGACAGCGAGGGCGAGACCGTCGCCGAACTGCCCGTCCCGGAGCTTTCGGCAGCCGACGTCGAGGGCGTCATGAAGACCTTTCTGGGCGACCAGTACCAGACTCCGCCGATGTTTTCGGCAAAGAAGATAAACGGGGTGCCGCTTTACAAGCTCGCCCGCAAGGGGGCCGAGGTGGAGCGCGAGCCGAGGTTCATAAGGGTCTCGTCCTTCGAGCTTCTGGGCTGGAATCCGGAGGCGCGCGAGGCCAGATTCAGGCTGGCGTGCTCCAAGGGCACCTACGTGCGCACCATCTGCCACGACCTCGGCAAAAAAATCGGCTGCGGGGCGCATATGAATTCGCTGAGGCGCATAAGCAGCGGCTCGCTGGACGTCTCGCGGGCGATTACCCTTGAAGCCCTCCGGGAAATGCCGCCCTCGGCCGTGAGGAAGGCCCTCATCCCGGTCGGAGAGGCCGTCCCCAGCATCGTGTTCTAGCGCGCCATGGCATCCCCGGACTTTGAGAGCCTCGATTCCGGCGGCGGGTTTCCCGGAAGGTGCGTCTTGGCGATAGGGATTTTCGACGCCCTTCACAGGGGGCATTCGCGCGTGCTTTCCGAGGCCGCCCGCTTCGCAGGGGAAAAGTCTGCGGAGCTGTGCGTGCTGACGTTTTTCCCGCACCCTGCCGAAGTCCTGGGGCGGTCTGGCGAATTTCGCGGCCTCATCTGCCCTCCCGGGCTGCGCGCGCGCCTGCTCAAGGAGGCCGGGGCCTCCCGCGTGTTCTTCAAGGACTTCGACGCGGATTTCGCATCCAGGAGCCCGGAGGAGTTCGTGGAATTTCTGCGCGAAAAGTTCCCGGGGGCCGTGGGGGTCGTGACGGGTGAAAATTTCCGCTTCGGCCGAGGGGCGGCTGCGGGGGTCTCGTGGCTTGCGCGCAGGGGGGCAGATTTCGGGATAGAGGCCCGGGCCGTCGCAGGGGTCGCCGAGGACGGGCTCTTCGTCAGCTCTACGCGCCTGCGGCGGGCTCTGTGCGTGGGCGACATGGGCGAGTTCGAGCGGCTCGCGGGCAGGCCGTACTTCGCCGAGGGCGAGGTGTCGGGCGGGAAGCGCCTGGGGCGCCGGATGGGGTTTCCGACGCTCAACCTCTATTGGAATCCCGACTGCCGCCCGCCGTTTGGCGTATATGTTTCGCGCCTTGCAAATCTCGAAACCGGGAAGGTTTACGACGGCGTGTCGAGCTACGGGACAAATCCTACGGTTGAAAATTCCGCCCCCGTGGTGGAGACCAACCTCTTTTCCGACGGCGTGGACTTCGGGGAGGGGACGAGGATAAGGGTGGAGTTTTTGAAGATGCTCCGCCCCGAAAAGAAATTTGCGTCGGTGGACGATTTGAAAAGCCAGATAGCCCGCGACAAGTCGGCTGCGGCCGACTTTTTCGGGGCTTTGGAATAGGCTGGCCGCTTCCGCCTTGATTGGGGCATCCGCGCGGCGGCGAGCGGCCCGTCCGGGCGCGGCTTCGTTTTGGGCCGGGCCTTTTTTTTGCGCGGGCGGCTGCAATAAAAGGATTGACCTGCGGGGCGGCTTTGCGGAAATTTTTCCCGTGAGGCCGGATCGTGCGCCGCCGGGCTTTCCAACTTCCTTAACCGTGGCGTTAAAAATACGATTCTATCTGATTATGAATATAAAATTCCTTGCAATCCTGTCGTCGGCCCTCGCGTTTTCCAGCCTGTGCGCCGCGCCCGCCCAGCCCGCCGCCGAAGCCGCCGCCGGGCAGGCCGCTGAAGCGGCGAGCGGGGCGCAGTTTACCGGCGCCCAGTACGAGGGCGCGCTTGAAAAGGCCAAGGCCGAAAAGAAGCCGCTTCTCATATATTTCACCGGCTCCGACTGGTGCCCCTTTTGCATCTATTTCGACCGCGATGTCCTCTCCAGGGACGACTTCAAAAAATATGCGGAAAAAAACTACGTAATGGTGGTCTGCGACTTTCCGCGTAAGAAGCTCCCGAAGGAGCTTGCCTTAAAGAATGAGGAGCTTGCCAAAAAGTTCGGCATAGAGGGCTTTCCCACGATGGTGCTTATGAACGCGCAAAACGGCAAGACGGAGCTTGCGGGCTACCGCAGGGGAATCACGCCGCAGTCGTTCATAAAAACCGTTTCGGACTTTGAAAAGTCGTCCGGGCTGAAGTAGGCCCTTTGCATGCTGCGGGGTGTCCGCCTCATTCTGGGGCGCCGCCCCGCATTTTTTTTGCCTTTTTTGCGCGCGGGGCGGGGCGCTTCCGCCGGATGCGCGCGGGGCGGGCGACCCCGGCCAAAACGCCGGGAGGCCGCCGGTTTTTGCGTGCGCGGCGCCTTCAAAATACGGCTTTTTTATGGTTGAAGCGCATTGCAAAATCTATTTCATAGGCGGGCATGAAAAAAATAGCAGTCATGTTCCTTTGCGCTGCGGTTCCGGTTTGCGGGCTCTTCGGGGCCCCCGCCGCTCCCGCTACGGACGCCGCAGACGGCGTCCAGGCCCTCGAAAGGAAGGTCGCGGAGCTCCAGAAACTTCTGGAGGATTCCGAAAAGGCCATGTACGACATAATTTCAAAGGACATGCAGGTTATTTCCAGGCTGCGGGCTGAAAATGCCGAGCTGAAGGCCAGGGTGGCCGAGCTTTCCGCAGGCGCGCCGAATGCCCCGCAGACGGGTGAGGCCCCGGCAGTTGCGGCGCGCAAGCCCCTCCCCCCGATGACGGAGGAGGAGGCGGCCCAGATAACCATGAGGCGCAGGCAGCAGCAGAACGCCGCAGCGGCAGGCGCAGCGGTATCCACCTACAAGACCCCGGCCGAGCAGTACCAGTCGCTCCTGGTTGAGAAGAAGAAGGTCAAAGAATTGAGCGACAAGGTCAACGCCGACATCGACAAGGCCAACGCCGAGACGAAGAAGGAGCTGGAACGCCAGTCCGAAGAGAAGGAAAAGAGCTTTTGGGACAGCGCGTTTCCGTTTTGAGCCCCGCCGCGCAGTCCGGGCGTCCGCCGCGGCATGAATCCCGGGGCGGGCAGCGTTTTTAATTTTTGAATATTGATAGATAGAAATGGCCGAGTCCGATTTTAAAAACACCCTCAACCTTCCCAAGACGGGATTTCCCATGAGGGGCGACCTCGTAAAGCGCGAGCCTGCGCGCATAGAATTTTGGAGGGAAAACGACCTCTACGGGCGCATCCAGCGCAAGAACGCCGGAAAGCCCAGGTTCATCCTGCACGACGGCCCCCCGTTTACAAACGGAGACGTCCACATAGGCACTGCGCTCAACAAGATTTTAAAGGACATAATATTGCGCTACAAGTCGATGCGCGGGTTTTCCGCCCCGTACGTCCCCGGCTGGGACTGCCACGGCCTGCCCATCGAGCACAAGGTGGCCAAGATGCTGCGCGAGGAAAAGCGGACGCTCCCGCCCGCCGAACTGCGCGCCGAGTGCGCCAACTTCTCTTCGTCTTTCATCGAAAAGCAGACGCGCCAGTTCATGCGCCTGGGCGTTCTGGCCGACTGGGAGCGCCAGTACAAGACCATGTCCCACGCCTACGAGGCTGAAATCCTCAGGACTTTTGCGGCCTTCATAGAAAAGGGGCTCGTTTACAGGAGCAAGAAGCCCGTCTATTGGTCGATACCCTGCGCCACCGCCCTGGCCGAGGCTGAAATCGAGTACAAGGACCACGTTTCGCCCTCCATATGGGTGGCGTTCAAGCTCGACGCGCGCGCCAACGAAAAGCTCGGCCTCGACTCTGCGGAAATCGTGATTTGGACCACGACCCCGTGGACGCTCCCCGCCAACCTCGGCGTGGCCGTCCATCCCGACACGGACTACGCCGCAGTCTCCGCAAACGGGCGCACGTTTGTAGTGGCCGCCCCGCTCGCCGAAAAGTTCGCCTCCGACATCGGCCTCGAAAGCCCCGAAATCAAAACCGTGGCCAGGGGCTCCGAGATGGCGGGCCTCGGCGCGAGGCATCCGTTTATTGACAGGGAGTCCACAATAGTCTGCGCAAGGTACGTGACTATGGACTCCGGCACCGGCTGCGTCCACACTGCGCCCGGCCACGGCCTTGAGGACTACCAGACCGGCCTTGAAAACGGCTGGGAAATCTACTGCCCCATCGACGACGCGGGCAGGTATGTGGACGACGGGCGCGTCCCGGCGGAGCTGGTGGGCGTGAGCGTCCTGGAGCAGAACGGCAAAAACCAGGCGAACGCAAAGGTGTTGCAGATTATAGAGGACAACGGCTCGCTCCTCAAGGTGGCAAAGATTTCCCACCAGTACCCGCACTGCTGGCGCAGCAAGACCCCGGTGATTTTTCGCGCCATGGACCAGTGGTTCGTTGCCCTAGACAAGGACGGCTTCAGGAGCCGCGCGCTCGAGGCCATCGGAAACGTGGAGTGGCTGCCTTCAAGCGGCGAAAACCGCATACGAGGCGCGGTCGAGTCCCGCCCCGACTGGTGCATATCCCGCCAGCGCGTGTGGGGCGTGCCCATCCCCGCGTTCTACGGCCCGGACGGCAAGGCCCATCTGGACGCATCCGTCGTGCGGGCTGTGGCCGACAAGGTGGAGCGGCTCGGCACGGCTTTCTGGTACACAGCCTCCGAGGGGGAAATCCTCGACGGCGTGAAGCTTCCCGCAGGATGGCCCGCCCCGTCCGAAATGAAAAAGGGCGCCGACACCCTTGACGTGTGGATAGACTCCGGCTCCAGCCACCGCGCCGTGCTCGCCAAAAACCCCGACCTCTCCTGGCCCGCAGACCTGTATTTCGAGGGCAGCGACCAGCACCGCGGATGGTTCCAGAGCTCGCTTTGGACCGGGGTTGCGACGGCCGGGGCCGCCCCGTACCGCAAGGTCATAACCCACGGCTTCATCGTGGATCAGGACCGCAAGAAGATTTCAAAGAGCGACGGAAAGCCGCACACGGCCGACATGTACGTCGGCAAGTGGGGCGCAGACATCGTGCGCCTGTGGATAGCTTCCGAGGACTACCAGAGCGACATCCCCGTTTCAGACGGCATATTCGCCCACGTGGCAAACACGTACCGCAGCGTGCGCAACACCCTGATGTACCAGCTCGGCAACCTCTTCGATTTCGACTTCAAAAGGGACGCCGTCGCGCTTTCAAGCCTCGACGCAATCGACAGGTGGGCGCTCCACAAGGCCGCCCTGTTTGCCGAAGAGGCCCGCCGCGCCTACGACGCCTACGAGTTCCACAAGGTTTACAGGCTGATAGACGTGTTCTGCGGGGTCACCCTCTCGCGCATATACCACGACATCCTGAAGGACAGGATGTACACGTTCGCCGCGCACTCCCCCGAGCGCCGCTCGTCGCAGACGGCCATATGGCTCATAAACGACATACTCCTGAAGGTCGCGGCCCCCATACTCACGTTCACGGCCGACGAGGCATACTCCCACAAGACTTCCGGCGCCGAGTATTCGGAAGGCTCCATACACCTCCAGGACTGGTGCGACGTGAAGGATGAATGGCTCGACGACGGCGTGTACTCCAAGGTCGAGCGCCTCCTCGAAATCCGCGATTCCGTGAACGAGGAGCTTGAAAAGCTGCGCCAGGGCAAGGCAATCGGCAAGAGCCTCGAAGCCGAGGCCGAGATAATGGTCCCGGAGGGAAGCCCGGACGCCGCCGTGCTGCGCGAATTTGAGAAGTCCCTGCCGGAGCTTTTCATAGTTTCTGCCGTCAGAATCGTCGAGGGGAAATTTGAGACTTCCGCCGTGCAGGTCCGCAAGGCGGAAGGCGAGCGCTGTGTGCGCTGCTGGAGGATACTGAAGGACCTCGACGGCGACGGCGTATGCCCCCGATGCCGCGCCGCGCTGGACGAGTGCGCAAAATAACGCCCCAAAGGACAAAAAAGACAATGGCAACCGCAAAGAAAACGACTAAGAAGGCCGTTTCAAAATCTTCCACGCCGAAGCCCTCCGCCAAGAAGGCCCCGGCCAAAAAGCCGTCGCCAAAGCCGGCCGGAAAACCCGCGCCCAAGGCTTCCGCAGCCGCGAAGGCCCGGCCCTCAAAGCCCGCGCCAAAACCCGCGGCGCCCGCGAAGCCGTCGCCCGCCAAGGCGCAGCCTGCGGCCTCCACCGCAAGGCGGGCTGCGGAGCAGGCGGTCCCCGCGAAGAAGGCGGCGGCCAGGGTGGGCGTGAAAAAGTCCGTGGCTGAGGCGATAGCCGAGATTCTCGAAAAGAAGGGCGGTTCGCGCGCCGCGTCGGTTGTGAAGGTTTCGCGCCAGACGTCCGTAGAGGTCGTCCAGGAGCAGTCCCGCCCTGCGGAAAACAAGGGCGTGCGCGCCTCGGCGGGCATATATTTTTCGATGGAGGATCTGGAAAACTTCCTGGCCGGCAAGGCCATGGCGCGCGGCGACGACAGGTCCGCCTCCGCTTCCCAGGCGTCCTCCCAGGAGTCCGTGCGCATGAAGCGCGGCGCGCCTGCCGCGGCTCCGGCCCCGTCGGTTCCCAAGCGGGCCCTGGGCGCTGCCAGCATAGCCGACATCCTCGGCTTCAACCCCATAGAGCAGTCCCGCACCACCTTCGAGGAAAAGGACGTCCCGCAGAAGTGGAAGAAGTATTACCGCATGCTCAGCGAAATGCGCGAACGCTTCCTCCACGGCCCCAGCGACAAGGCCGAGGCGGTCTCCGACAACAACGGCGAGCTTTCCCACGAGAATTCGACCCAGGGCATGGACGCGGCGGACATCGGCTCCAAGAATTTCGAGCGCGACATGGCATTCAGCCTCATGTCGAGCGAACAGACGCTCGTCTCCGAAATAAACGCGGCAATCGAGCGCATCAGAAACGGAACCTACGGCGTCTGCGAGATAACCGGCAGGCCCATCCCCGAAAGCCGGCTTTCCGCCATCCCGTTTGCGCGCTGCACCATAGAGGGGCAGCAGCAGAAGGAGGCCGAAATGAGGCGCGCAAGGGCGGGCATGGCGCGCAGCCAGTACGGGGTCGAGCTGGGCGAGGACGACGCCTCCCCCTCGGAAATCTCGGACGATAACGGAGACTAGCCCCTTGCTGAACGTGGGAGACAGCCGCGGAGCCCCCGCAAAGCGCGCCGGAATATCGGTTTCGTACAGGTTTCTGCTGACCCTTGCGGCGGTGCTTGTGCTGGACCAGGCCACGAAGCTTGCGGTAATGCGCTTTTTGCCGTGGTCGCCGGAATCGCCCGTTTACAGCATGTCCGGGGCGGTGAAGCCCATACCTGTCATAGACGGACTCTTTTACATTGTCCACATAACAAACCAGGGGGCCGCCTGGGGGATACTGCCCGGGCAGACGTACCTGCTGAATTCGATAGCCGTGGTCACCCTGGCTGCCATGTGGTTTTTCCGCCGGGAGCTCGGCTGTTCGCATCCCCAGATGCAGTACGCCATGGGTATATTCTGCGGCGGGGTGCTCGGGAATCTCGTTGACAGGCTCTGCTACGGGCACGTCGTTGACTTTCTGGACGTGCATATACCGCTCATCGGATACCGCTGGCCCGCGTTCAATGTCGCCGACTGCGCGATTGCCGTGGGCGTCGGGCTGTACCTTGTGATAAGCCTCGTTCTGGAGCACCGCGAAAAGCGGGAGATGAAGTCCGGGCGCCTGAAGCGCGACGGGGGCATGGGCAAGTAGGCCGTGGGCGGCTGCGGGGGACGGTTGCCCCCGTTTTTTTTGCGTTTGCAAATTTGGGGGCGCGCTTCGGATGGCAGCTTGAGCTTCTGCGCGTTCTCAGCGTTTTAGGAGGCGGGCTTCGGGCGGGGGAGGGCGATGCGTTTTGCGCGGTGTCCTGCGCGCGGTTTTTCCGCCCTGCGGGATTCCGCCTCCGTTCGGGGGGCTCGCGCCATGCGGACTCATTCCCGCCCCCTTGCGCTTCCCGGCTTTTCTCTTGACTTGGAAAACCCCTTGAAAGACCATAAACCAAGCAAAAAGCCGCGCCGGAGCGGGAGCTTTCATGCGCGGCCATGGACGAAATATGAAAGAAGAGTCGATAAAAAAATACGCGGCGGTCCTCTCGGAGCTGCACGAAAAGATTTCAACGGACATTTCAAAGCTTAAAATGACCGCATACAAGTCCCCCGAGCCCCTGGCTTTCGGGGACAGGCTGAAGGGCGACGCGGAGGAGGTCTTCGAGGGCGAGCCGTGGGGCGAAAAGCTTTTCGACTGCGCGTGGTTCAAGTTCGACTGCGAAATCCCGGAAGGCGAGGGCGGGGAGCTCGCCCTGAAAATAGATTTAAACGGCGAGCTTTACATCGCAGGCCCCGGCGGCTCCCCCGTGCAGGGCCTGACCTGCAAGGCGTCGACCTTCTGCGACTCCCTCGGAAAGCCCGGCAAGCGGCTGTGGCCCCTGCCGCCCGAGCTGGCATCTGCGCGCTCTTTTTCAGTCTGGGCCGACTGCGGGCTAAACGACCTCTTCGGTGCCCTCAAAAACGGCGGCAGGGTCGCATGCGCGCGCCTCGTCCGGATAAATCCGGAGGTCCGGTCGCTCTATTACAGCTTTGAGCAGGCTTTCGACTGGATGTGCGCAACCGCCGACTGCGGGCTGCGCGGCTCGCTCGACTCGCTTCTGGCGTCGGTCTGCCGCGCGCTTGAATCCGATTTCGCATCCGCAGTCGCCCCCTCGCGGGAATCCATCGACACATTTTTGCGCTCCTCGGCGCCCGCAAATTCCGTCAAGGTTTGCGCGATAGGCCACGCGCACATGGACCTCGCCTGGCTGTGGCCGGTTCGCGAAACCAAGCGCAAGCTCGCGCGCACGTTTTCGACCGCGCTCGCGCTCGGCGCGAAATACCCGTGGTACGTTTACGGCGCGAGCCAGCCCCAGGCTTACGCGTGGATGAAGGAGGGCTATCCGGAGCTTTATTCGCGCATAAAAAAGGCGGTGGCGGACGGCTCGATAGAGCCGCTCGGCTGCATGTGGGTGGAGCCCGACTGCAATATGACTTCGGGCGAGTCGTTCGTCCGCCAGATAATTGCAGGCCTCAATTTCTTCCGCGAGGAGTTCGGCGCATCCCCCGACTTCTTCTGGATTCCCGACTCGTTCGGCTACAGCCCCCAGCTTCCGCAGATTCTTGCCCGCAGCGGGATAAGGCATTTCATCACCCAGAAGCTCTCCTGGAACACGGTCAATCGCTTCCCGCACCACTCGTTTTGCTGGGAGGGAATCGACGGGACGCGGGTACTGGCGCACATGCTGCCCGAAGAGACCTACAACAGCCCCGCCGCCCCCAGGAGCGTCATCAAGATAGACGGCGAGTACGCACAGCGGGACGTGTCCGGAACCGCGCTCATGGCCTTCGGAATAGGCGACGGCGGCGGAGGGCCGGGCGAGGAGCATCTGGAGCGCATCTTAAAAAACGCCGAGGTTCCGGCTCTGCCCAAAATCGAAAACAAAAAAGTTTCGGAGTTTCTTGCGGAGTGGTCTGCGGACGCCGCTTCCTTCCCCGTGTGGAGGGGCGACCTCTATCTGGAAAAGCACCAGGGCACCCTCACCACCCAGGGTCTCAACAAGCTCCACAACAGGCGTTGCGAAACGCTTCTGCGCGAGGCCGAATGGCACGCGTACGTCCTTGAAATGCTCTCCGGCAGGAAGGTTGATGCGGGGTTCTTAAAGCCGCTCTGGGAGGAGGTAATGCTCTACCAGTTCCACGACATCCTCCCCGGCTCGTCGATAGAGAGGGTGTACGCCGAAAGCTGCGCGCGCTATGCTGAAATCGAGCGGAAGCTCGAGGGCTTCATCTCCGGGGCCGTCGCGCAGTCGTCGCGCATACTCGGGGGCTCGCCCGCCTTCAACGCCAACTCGTGGGCGGAGACCAGGGGGCTCGCCGGGGGGCGCGAGCTCGAAATCCCGCAGCTTGGATACGCGGACATGTCCGGGGCCTCGCTCCCCGAACCGGCTTCGGCCTCTGAGGGCCTGCTTGAAAACGGCCGCCTGCGCGTGAGGTTCGACGCCCGTGGGGGCATCGTCTCCCTTGTTGAAAAGTCCTCGGGGCGGGAGTTCGCCGACCCGGGCCGCCCGGCCAACGCGTTCGTCTCCTACGACGATTTTGGCGACGCATGGGACTTCGGCAACTCGTACCGCAAAAACCCCAGCCGCCGCATGGCCCTCAAGTCTGCCAGGTATTTTTCAGACGACGGCGCGGCCGTGGCCGAATTCGAGTTTGCCTGCGGGAAAAGTTCGCTTTTCGAGCGCGTTGTCCTCGGCCCGTCGTCGGGCGGCCTGGAGCTTGAAATCGAGACCGACTGGCGCGACAGGCGCAGGATGCTGCGCGGCGTGTTTCCCCTGTCGTTTTGCGCGGAAAGGTCGTTGGCGGAAGTCGCGTTCGGCTCGTATTCCCGCGCCCCGGACGACTCCACCAGGTGGCGCGAGGCCCGCATCGAAGTCCCCGCGCACGGGTGGGCTGCAATGGAGGGCGCCGGGATGGGCATGGCGGTCTCAAACAACGGGAAGTACGGCTGGCGCCTCAAGGACAATTCCATAGAGCTTGGCATCCTCCGGTGCGTCCCGCGCCCCGGCGGCGCGCTCGTGGCCTCGGGAGATTCGGCCGGGGGGGCGGAGTCCGACGACGGCCTTGATTTCGCGGACCTCGGCCGCCAGAAGTTTTCGCTGGAGCTCTTCCCGTATTCCGCCCCGGCGCGCCCGTGGGAGCTGTCTGCGCGCTCCCGCAGGCTGGGCGGCGGCTTCAGGGTCGGGACGCCGTCGCAGGCCCCGGCGCGCGCGGCTTCGGCAAGTTTTGTGGAAATCTCCTCCCCCGCAGTCGAGCTTGCGGCCATAAAGCCCGCAGAGGACGGTTCGGGTTGGGTGGCAAGGCTTGTGAACCTCGGCGGCGAGCCGGTGTCGGCGTCGGTGTCTCTCATGTTTCCGCCGGACAGGGCGGACGCGGCCGACCTTGTGGAAAACGTCGAGGCGGAGAACGCGGATTTGTCGAACCTCGCCTTCGCTCCGCACGAGATAAAGACGCTTATTCTGAGGTACAATCTTCCGAAATAACAGCCGGGGGAGCGCGCCGCGGCACGCCCGGGCGCGCGACTCCCCCGCCGCGCAGGCTGGGGGCGGCGTAACATTAAATTCCTTGTAAAAGCCGGGGAACGGCCCTTTACTTGGGGGAAAATCAAAGTGGAATTATGGACTACGAGACAAGCTTGGGAATAGATCCGAAAACCGGCCGGAACGTCAGGAAAGGCTCGGCCTTCTTCGAGTATGTGAACATGCGCCTTTCGGCCTACGGCGCGCCGGTTTTCGGCAGGGACGACACATACCCGCTGCTGAACCTCGCCCAGCCGCTCATCGAAAACTACCGCGAGTTCGTCAGGCTAAACTCGTCCAGAATGTGCCCGACCGACGCGAGGATAATGGCGTTTCTGCGCGACTACCTCTCGGACGTTATGGAGGAGCGCGAAGTCCTTCCGCAGCTTCCCGCAGCCTTCGGTCTGGACCGCTACGGCGTCGCCAGGGCCCTCTCGCTCCCCCCGGACAGGGATTCCTTTGAAAACAGCCTCGTGCATTCCTACCGCGTGCGCCAGGGCGTGCTCCACAACCCGAGAAACGACAGGCGCACCACAAAGGGCGTATTCCACGTCGCCGAGGGCGGCCTCCCCGTCCCCGACGACAAGAAGGCCGTGCCGAAACTCGTCTTTAAAAACCTGCTGAAGGCCGCCTTCAGCGCCCCGGACGACATGATGGAACTGCCGTTTACGTCCACGCAGCCGGAAAAGGGCAAGATGTGGGTGTCGCTTTTCCTGAGGCCGATAGTCTGCCCGCACGTGCCGAACGGCCCCTCCGAAAAGAGCATGGAAATACGCTTTTTCACGCCGGGCGGGCTCGTCTCCAACCTCGATTTTGTCGAGAGCATTTTTGGAAACGCGGGCAACCCGTTCCTGAAAAAGAACGACCCGGCCTCGGATTTTGAAACGTGGACCGGCCATACGGGCTGCGTGATTCTGGCGCCGCATCTGACCTCCCTTACAAAGAAGTCGCTCGGGCTGCCGTGCTACGGCGATGCCACAGAGCGCCAGAGGCGCGACGGCATGTGCTGGAAGGACGAGGCGGAGCTTTACAACGACGGCGGCGCCTTCAAAGTCACAGCCCGGGACAGCCGAGGCGTCATAGTCACGATAATCGCCGACAACTATTTCGGCTACTCCAAAAAGGAGATAAAAACCCAGATAAGCTTTTCTGCAAACCTTTACGGGCAGTGCGAGGAGGAGCACAGCGGGGGCGCGCTCGCCTATTCGAGCAGGGATTTGGGCGACGACTTCTACCTGGCATCCTACCTCCCCGGGGCCGGCCGCACGTTCGAGGAGGCCATGGAGCTCATGGGCGGCGACGTGGAGGTCCATCCCGACGGCTGGGCTGCCGACAAAAAGTTCCCGGGCATCGTCTATGTCAGCGAGAACTCGTATTTTTCCCTGAAGACGCAGACCGTGAGCTGGACGAAGGACGGCGTGGAAAAGAGCATACGCCTCTCGCCGGGCACAACTTACGTCTCCCCTGCCGGCTACAAGGTGGAAATGATGCGCCCCCACGAAATGCGCAGGTGGAGGCTTGTCGGCACGATGGAGGAGGGCGTGTACTGCCACAAGCCCGCGACCGTGTCCGGCGGCGGCAAGAGCGAAATTTCAAAGGACATTTCCGACGCCATCATACACGGCCCGTCGTTTGTCGCCGACTTCAAAAAGGACATCGAGGCTGTCGCGTTTATCATAAACAAAAACTACGGCGACCGCAACAAGGACCCCTCCCAGAACAAGGGCCCCGACAGCCGCCCGATACTCGACTCCCGCCGCACTATGGGCTCCGTCGTGAAGCTCCTCACCCCTTCGGAGGATTTCACCGACGAATACAACGCCTGGCTTGCGACTATCCCGTTTTACATACGCGAGTTCGTCCTCACCGTGAAGCGCCACTACCGCCCGGAGTGGGGGGACGACTGGCAGAGCAAGTTCACGGTTGACGCAATCAACGGAACCGGCGGAAACATCCTCAAATACAAGAACGCGAACGTCCTCACATCCTACCTCAGGGTGGGCTTTACCGAGGACGGCTCCTGGCGCACGTTCAGCCTGCGCAAGGACTTCTTCCCCTCGTACAAAATCCAGATGGAAGACGACATCACAAGCTCGGTCGTCGTCCCGTCATCGTCGGTGGAGTACCTGCCGCACAGGTTCGGGGAGCGCCATCCGTCCGTGAAGTTCACCGAAAACTGCGAGTACAGGCTCTTCCAGCGCCCGGACGAGGCGGTCAACCGCGGCTACGACAAGCGCGCCGAGTCGGACATGTCCCAGAGCGAGGTCTTCTTTTCAAACTACGAGCCCCTCACGCGCCCGCAGGTGCGCGATATGGCAGACGACGTCCTGCGCTTCTACCGCTTCACCGAGCCGATGCGAAAGACCCTGGAGGAGTTCCTAAAAGCCTCCAAGCCCGAATACGTGGTCTGCTCGGCAAACCCGCGCATGGTGGACGGCGAGCCAAGCAAGAACGTCCGCTACCTCCAGAACCGCGACGACTTCGTAAACCCGCGCAAGTACTACCTGTGCGACGTGGGCGCGCGCCTGTGCAGGCGCATCCCCGCGGGCCGGGACGTTCCACATCCCGTCTCAAGCGTCATTGCGGGGCGCAGGAACAACCCGCCCTCGGACGGCATAAGGCCGCTTGCCGTGCACGGGCCCCTGCACTATCTGGAGCTTCCCGAGGCATTCATGGAGTTCATCGCCTCCATGACCGGCAAGTCGCCTTCGACGACCGGCGCCGGCCTTGAGGGCGCGATGACAAAGGGGCCCTTCAACGCCCTCTGCGCCATAACCGACCTGAACAGCGCCCTCGTCTCATTCGCCCTCTGCTCCTACAACGTGTGGCTCAGCTCCGCCGGATACCTCGGCCCCAAGTACAGGGTTGACCACGACATAAGCCTGCTGATTCCCGAAGTCTGGTCCAGGATGCGCTCGCGCGAGAGGAACGTGGAATTCCTCAAGGAAAAGGGCATGATAGAACGGTGCAGGGACTTCGAGCACGGCGGCAAGCCCGTGCTGGCGTCGCGCCTCGGCTGGAGGATAACAAAGGAGTTTGTCATCGCGTTTTTCGGGAGGATATTCTCAAGCCCCGACAGCATATTCACCGAGGACATGCTTCGCCCCGAGCTTCAGGACGCCGCAGTTTTTGCGGACGGCATGGACAACATGGTGGGGGCCCACCGCCGCGCCGCAGAGGCGTATTTTGCGGACGGCTCCATCGAGGGTGCATGCCCGCCGCTGCGCGCGCTTTTGCACATTATGCGCGACGGCACCTACGAGGGCATGACCCTCGCCGACGAGCGCCTGCGCAAGATGTTCACCCGGGAGGAAATTCTCGCCTCCGACTGGTACGCCGAACGCCTCATGACAAAGCAGCAGACGGACCTCAATTCCCTCCAGAAAATCATCCACGACCTCCAGGCGGGCCTTTCGTCGGGGGCGGCCGACGACCACGGCAACGCCGCGCGCCAGCTTGCCGAGGCCAATGCGGAACTTAAGCGCATAAAGACGCTCAATTCCCTGAAGTCGCTGGCAGGGACGATAGGGACGGACCCGTTCCTGTACCAGTAGGGGTTGCGGGGCTGCGGAAATCCGCACTCGCGCCTTTTTAACCTTGAGCGCCGCCCGGATTCGGGCGGCGCATATCATATCAAGATGCGCGGGCATCTTGGATTGAATGGAACACTTTTTTACTTATAAGAAAGCGATTCTCAAATCTACTTTTGATTGCCCCCACCCAGCGATTGCCGTCAGGCAATGCGTGAGGGTAAATCCATAGCCGCCCGGACCCGGGCGGCGCGCGTCGTATCAAGATGCGTGAGCATCTTAGATCCAACGGAACGCTCTTTTACTTATAAAAAA
Organism: uncultured Opitutales bacterium; assembly: GCA_900548185.1. Taxonomy (GTDB): domain Bacteria; phylum Verrucomicrobiota; class Verrucomicrobiia; order Opitutales; family Intestinicryptomonadaceae; genus Intestinicryptomonas. Next base: position 98,888 of record URJJ01000003.1, on the reverse strand, counting down.
ATCGACTATCTAATTACACTCTTGATTACTCCCACCCAGCGATTGCCGTCAGGCAATGCGTGGGGGTAAATGCACAGCCGCCCGGACCCAGGCGGCGCGCATCGTACCAAGATGCGTGAGCATCTTAGATCCAGTGGAACGCTCTTTTATTTATAAAAAAAGACTATCGATTACACCCTCGATAGTCCTTATCCCGCGCACACTCTTGATTGTCCCCACCCAGCGATTGCCGTTAGGCAATGCGTGAGGGTAAATTCATAGCCGCCCGGACTCGGGCGGCGCGCGCCGTATCAAGATGCGGAAGCGTCTTAGATCCAACGGAACGCTTTTTTACTTATAAAAAATCGACTATCCAATTACACTCTTGATTGTATCCGCCAAGCTATTGCCGCCAGGCAATGCGCAAGATAAACTCACAGCCGCCCGGACTCGGGCGGCGCGCGTCGTATCAAGATGCGTGAGCATCTTAGATCCAACGGAACGTTGGTGGGATGTTTATTTATAAAAAAGACTATCGATTACACCCTCGATAGTCTTCATCCCGCGCATACTCTTGATTGTCCCTACTCAGCGATTGCCGTCAGGCAATGCGTGGGGGTAAATCCACAGCCGCCCGGACTCGGGCGGCGCGCGTCGTACCAAGATGCGTGAGCATCTTAGATCCAACGGAACGTTGGCGGGATGTTTAATTTACGTACTTTTTTGCGATTTCGGCGAGTTTTGCCCTGGAGGAATTGAGGTCTTTCCAGCAGTTTTGTATTTCGGCTTTCAGGTCTGCGAACTTCTTTTCCGCGTCGTCGGAGGAGAGCGTGGACTTGATTGACGATATGAGCGCGTCCTTGTCCTTAATCATATCCTTTGTGGGGAGTTTTTCGGCAAGGGCCGACACTTTTTCAAGGCTTGAGGACACTTCGGCGTATGCCGTGCGGAAGTCTTCGGGGCACTTTTCGAGGCTGACCGACTTCAGCTCCTCGACGGCTTCCTTTATTTTGGAGGAGTCGTACTTGCCGCTTGTTATGTCCGACACGCTCGCGGGCAGCTCCTCGATTTTTGCGAGGGCCTTCTTTATCTCTTCCATGTTGGGGATGGCCTTGGCCGCGTCTTCAGCCATTTTAATGCCGGCCTTCTTCACGGCATCGGCGACGGATTCGGCCTGCGCGGCTGCGGGTTCGGAAGCCTGAGGGCGGGCCGCCTGGGGTTCGCCGTTTTTTTTGCCGCATCCGGGAAGGGCTGCGAGCGCGGCGGCGAGGATTAGTGGGGTTATTGAGAGTTTCATTATGCTCATAAGGTCTTTAATCGGATTCTTCGGCGCTTTCTTCAGGAGCCGGGAGCTGCACTGCAAGCAGGCCGCTGCGCCCGGGGAATGGGCGCATCTGTATTTCCGCCTCCGGAATTGAGCCGGGGTTTTTCAAAAGCTCGTCAGCCCATGCGTCGAGCGAGAAAAATTCCACGCCCCTGCGTTTTGCCTCTTCAAGGAATCCGCTGAAATATTCGGCGTAGGCCATGCCCTCAAGTTCGGAGTGTATGGTGAGAACGTGGTTCCCGTCCTTTTCGATTTCCGAAAAATACCGCGCGGATATTTCCGGCAGGGTGAGCGTCCCCAGCAGCTCGTCGAGGGTGGGGAGGGTGGATGGGATTTGCAGCGTCGAAAACTTCCTGCCGTCCATGACTGGCATGAATGGGCGCGAGCCGCGGACGTCTGAGCAGAACTTGAGGCCGAAGCCGTCCTGGACTTCGAGGCTCACCGGGGAGCACTGCCATCCCGGGGCGCCGCATGAGGCCGGGCTGAATCCGAACACATCGCAAAACGCGGCTGCGGCCTTGGAAAACTCCCCGAGAACGTCGTCGAAATCCATGTCGAACAGGTAGTCCTGCCACTTGAAGTGGTTCCAGGAGTGTATGCCGCACGAGAAACCGCGCCGCGAGGTTTCCCGCATCTGTTCGGCGCAGCGCCTGCCGATGTCGGGGGCGGGCAGCAGCGTGCCGTACATCAGGGTTTTCAGGCCGTAGTTGCCGGCGACGTTTGAGCGCAGGCACTTTTTCACAAAACCCCTGCGGAAAATCCTGCGCAGGGCCTTGCCCGTGTTGTCGGGGCCCATTGAGAAGAGAAACAGCGCGGGTGCGCCGGCGCGCTCCAGCATGTCGCAGAGCGGAAGCGCCCCGTCGCGCGTTCCGCGGTAGGTGTCGACGTCGATTTTTATTGCGAGGCGCCCCATGGCTCCGCCTAGCTTTCGAGCTCGTAGTCGCGGCCGAGCAGATGGTAGTCGAGCGTAAGCTTTATTGCCGTGCGCAGGTCGGTTTCGGGCTTCCAGCCGAGGTGCGTTTCGGCCTCCCTTATCGAGGGCTTGCGGAAGGCGACGTCCTGGTAGGACTTCCCGTAATACTCCTCGCTTGTCACCGTCTCGATTTTCACCTTTTTGGCGCAGTCCCCGTAGCCATCGTACTTTGAAATTTCCTCCACGAGCATGTCGGCCAGCTCCTTTATGGAGAAGTCCATGTAGGGGTTGCCGATGTTGAATATCCTGCCGGAGGCGCAGCCGTCCTTGTTCTCGATGATTTTAAGCAGGCATTTCATGGCGTCGTCTATGAAGGTGAAGCTGCGGCGCTGGAGGCCGCCGTCGACGAGCTTTATCGGCTTTCCGTTCATGATGTTGTGGATGAACTGGGTGAGCACGCGCGACGAGCCCTCCTTGGGGTTTTTTACGTCGTCGAGCTTGGGGCCTATGAAGTTGAACGGCCTAAACAGGGTGAAGTCGAGGCCCTCGTGGTTGCCGTAAGCCCATATCACGCGGTCGAGAAGCTGCTTTATGCAGGAGTATATCCACCGCTCCTTCGGCACGGGGCCGAGGGTGAGGTTGGAGGCGTACTCGTCGAACTCCGGGTCTTCGCACATTCCGTAAACTTCGGAAGTGGAGGGGAAAATGACGCGCTTGCCGTATTTGACGCACTTTTTTACGATGTCGACGTTGGCCGCGAAGTCGAGGTTGTAGACCCTGATGGGGTCTTTGACGTACATGGTGGGGGTCGCGATAGCCACGAGCGGGATTATTGTGTCGCACTTTCTTATGTGGTATTCGACCCACTCTCTGGTTATGTTTATGTCGCCTTCAAAAAAGTGGAACCTGGCGTTTTTTTCGCAGTGCTTCAGCTTGGAATCGGACATGTCGAAGGCGAATACCTCCCAGTCGGTGTTCTTCAGAATCGCCCATGTGAGCGACGAGCCGATAAAGCCGTTGGCCCCGAGAATCAAAATCTTTTTAGACATGGGGAAAGAATCCTACATTTCCCCCCGCATATCAAGCGGATTTTTGGCTTGGGGGCGCGCGTCCCGCGCTATTTCCTCCCCGCGTCCGGGTCGAGCGCGCGCGCCCTGCGGCGCAGCTCCACCGCTTCCGCAGCCCTGCCGGAGGCTTCGAGGGCGTCTGCGGCCTCCATGTATTTTGCCGCCACGAGCGGCCGGCTCTCGGGGGATGCCTCCTCAAGCGCCTCCAGGGCCGCCACGCGGCAGGCTGAGGCGTTCGCCGAATCGCCGCGCGCCTCGTAGGCTTTCGACATCGAATCCAGAAGGTAGGCGAGGGCGGGGCTTTTGGGCAGCGAAGCCTGGATTTCCAGGGCCTTTTCGTAGCACTTTAACGCCCCGTCGGCGTCCTTTTGGGCCATCAGGGCCGAGGCCTTGGTTGCCATTAGCGACACCTTCCAGGCGGGGCCTTCGGGCGTGGACATTTCGGGCGACCCGTCGAGCATTTCGAGGGCGGCGTCGCACATTTTGACGGCCTCGCCGCAGCGTTCGGACAGGCAGAGCTTTACGGAGATGTCGCGGAATTTCTGGAGTTTCTTTGTGAGGACTGACATGGCTAAAACGTTAGTTCGCCCGCCTTTGAGTTGGCGCGCGCGTAATATTCAATCGGCTTTTCCGAGCATTCCAGAAGGGCGTCCGAAAATTTTGCGAGCCCCCTTTCAAAAATCGTGGCCACGCACGAGCCCCCGAACTGGAAATAGCCCTTGCAGTCCCCCCTGCGAACGGCGCCGCCCACTCCGGAAAGCTGGACGATGCTGCCGACGTTCGTGGCCCCGATTTCAACCATCGCGCACATGCCGCCGTTTTCCAGGCTGATGAGGTTCAGCATCCGCTTGTTTTCCGCGAGGTAGCCGATGTTGCGGCGCAGCGCTATGGGGCTTACGGAATAGAGGAAGCCGCCTATGAGCCGCCGGGCCTCGACAATGCCCGACACGGGGAAGTGGAAGCGGTGGTAGTCAAGCGGGCTCAGGCGCGAAATGAGCATGGCCCCGCCCTCGAAGCGCGCCGCAAGCTCGGGGCTGCCCAGAAAGCTTTCGAGCCGGAACTTCTGGCCCTTTGCGTAGAAGGTGTCTGACGCCGAGACGTCGGCCACGGCCAGATGCCGCCCGTCGGCGGGGAATGAAATGTCGTTTGCCCCGCCCGAGACCGGCCTTGCCCCCGGCTTGAGCTCGCGCGTGAAGAAGTCGTTGAAGGAGCGGAATGCGGACGGGCGCTTCAGCATCTCGCCCACCCTTATGCCGTGGGCGTCTATGAACCTCATGACAGCCGGGCGGCTGATGGGGGACGAGGCCCACATGCCGAACGCCCCTGAAAACGCCCTGCGCTTTACGAGGGCCCAGAGGAGGAGCCGCCCTGTCGGGTTTGAGTAAAGGAACCGCAGAAACCCCTCCTGGCAGACGTCCTCGGCCTCCACGCACCCGGTTTCGGAATTGTATATTTCTATCGCCATTTCAGCCTTTCTTCGAGGGCCGTCCTGCGCGCGAGGGCCCGGGAGTTTTTCACCGCCATTTCAAGCGCCGCAGGGTCGCCCACTATGAAGGCTTTGCGGCGCGCGCGCGTCAGGGCGGTATATATGAGGTTTCGCTGGAGCATCATGAAATGCTGCTTTAAAATCGGGATTATGACTATCGGGAACTCGCTGCCCTGGGATTTGTGGACGGATATTGCGTACGCCAGCGCGAGGTCCGCGCCGTCTGCCCGGCCGAATGATATTTCGCGCCCGTCGAACGCCCCGCAAATGGAGGCGTCGTCGCGGAGGATTTTTGAGACGATGCCCATGTCGCCGTTAAATACGTCGAGGTCGTAGTTGTTGCGCGTCTGCATTATCTTGTCGCCGCGCTTTATGAGCATGCCGCCGAATGACATCGAATCCCCCGAGGGGTTCAGAGCGCGCTGGAGGGCCGAATTGAGGGCGGCGGTGCCGGCCATCCCCCTGTGCATCGGGCAGAGCGTCTGGGAGCCCGACACGGCGCCGCAGCCGTACCACGACGGTATCAGGTCGCGCGCGAGCCTCACGCATGCCTCGGCGCACTCCTGCGGGTCGGGGGCGTTTACAAAGTGTATGTCGCGCGCGGGGTCGACTGCGCCGAGCGGGCGGGGCTCAAGGCCGTCTATGCCGCGCCTGCCCTCCAGTATCTGGTGGGCGGCGACCGCTATCTGGCTCCTCTCGCCCTGCCTGAAAATGCGGCTGAGCACCGTGACGCCGGCGCACCCGGAGGCGATTATGTCTTTTAGCACGTTGCCGGGGCCGACGCTCGGGAGCTGGTTTGTGTCGCCCACCAGGGCAAGCGACGCGCGTTCGGGAAGGGCTGCGAACACGGCCGAGGCGAGGCGCGTGTCAAGCATCGAGCTTTCGTCTATTATGGCGAAGTCCGCGTCGACGGGGTTTTGGGCGTCGTGGAGGAAGCGCCCCCTCTGGGCGTCCCAGCCCAGCATCCGGTGTATCGTGGCGGCCTCCATGCCGGCGGACTCTGACATGCGCGCCGCCGCCCGTCCCGTAGGGGCGGCCAGGGCCACCTTCACGCGCTTGGCCCGCAGTATGTCGCACAATGCGCGCAGGATGGTCGTCTTGCCCGTCCCGGGGCCGCCTGTTATGACGCTAAGCTTGGATTCCAGCGCGGCCGCGACTGCGCCCGCCTGCTCCGGGGCGAACTCCACGCCCATGCGCCGCTCGGCCCACCCGACGGCGGCGGCCGTCTTTATCGGCGGCAGCGACCGGGGGCCGAGGGCGATTTTTTTGAGGTGCTGGGCGATTGACCGCTCCGCGGAGTCCAGCCGCGCCGACTGGACGCTTGCCCCGCACACGATTTTCGCCTCCTCCCTCTTAAGCAGGGCGCCGATGCCCTCCGCGCACCTTTCCGAAGTTATTTCCAGCATGCGGGCCGCCCTGGCCTCAAGCTCCCCGGCGGGCACGCGGGTGTCCCCGTCCGCCTCGAATTCGGAAAGCGCGTACAGTATCCCCGTTTCCACGCGCTGGGGGCTCTCGTTCGGCACTCCGGAATTGAGGGCTATGACGTCGGCCGTCTTAAAGCCAATGCCGTCTATTTCGCGGGCGGTGCGGTATGGCTCCTCGCGTATGACGCGCGGGCTGTCCGCCCCGTAGCGGCGCACTATCTTCAGGCACGTCCCCACGCCCACGCCGTACCTTTGCAGGAATATCATGACGTCGCGGAGGCACCTGCGCTCCTCCCATGACGCCTTTATTTTTTTCGCCCTCTTGGGGCCTATGCCGCCGACTTCGGTGAGGCGCGCGGAGTCGTGGTCTATGACTTTCAGGGTGTCCTCGCCGAAGCGGGCGACAATCCTCTTTGCGTATTCCCGCCCTATGCCCGCTATCATTCCCGAGCCCAGGAACTTTTCGATGCCGTAAACGCTGGAGGGCAGGCGGCTTTCAAAAGAGGACACCTTTATCTGGGGCCCGTAGGCCCTGTGGCTCGTCCATTCGCCCTCAAGCAGCACCGTTTCGCCGCACTCGAGCCCCGGCATGACGCCTGTTGCGGTCACGGTCTCCCCGGCCTTTCCGGACTTCGCCGTAGGCCTTATCTGGGCGATGCAGAACTGGTTTTCCTCGTTGAAGAAAACTATGCGCTCCACGACGCCCTCCAGTTTTGCGCTCTCGGCGGGGGGCATTGGGCCGTGCGGGCGCGCGGCGGGCGCGGGAGGCCCGGGGCGCGCCGCGCCTTGTCACGGGTTTATCCTGAAAAATATGCGCTTTCCCGCCTGTATCACGGTGGGCTTTGCGGGGCGCGCGACGGAGGCGGACGGGTCTGAGACCCTTTCGTTGTCGCGCTTGACGGCTCCCTGTTCGACCAGCCTGCGGGCCTCCTTCTTGCTGGGGAAGAGCCCTGTGGCCGCCATGAGGTTCTGCACGGTGTCCTCCCCGAGCGCGGTGAGTGCGCCCCAGGAAAATTCCGGCATCTCGTCGGGCATTTCGTTTTTTGAGAACACCTTCTCGAAGTTTTCAAGCTCCGCCCTTCCCGCGTCTTCGCCGTGGAACCTGGAAACGAGCGTGCGCGCGAGGTCCTTCTTGGCCTGCATGGGGTGGCTGGACTTCAGCTTTTCGACCTCTCCGGGCGAGGCCAGGAGCAGGTATTGGTAGTACTTCCACATCGTCTCGTCTGAAACCGACATTATACGGCCGAACATCTCGCGGGCGGAATGGTTGAAGGCGATGTAGTTGTCGTAGCTTTTGGACATCTTCTTCTCGCCGTCGAGGCCGACCAGAAGGGGCATTGTCAGCACCGCCTGCCCGGGCATCCCGGCCTCGCGCTGGAGGTCCCGGCCGACGAGGTTGTTGAAGAGCTGGTCGCTGCCGCCCAGCTCGACGTCGCTTTTCACCATTATTGAGTCGTAGCCCTGTATGAGCGGGTAGAGAAATTCGACTATCGAAATCGGCGTGCGCGAGGCGTAGCGCTTGGCGAAGTCGTCGCGTTCGAGCATGCGCGCCACTGTCATCTTGCGGGCGAGGTTCAGCATGTCGCCGAAGGACATCGAGCCGAACCATTCGCTGTTGCGGCGCACCTCGGTTTTGGACTTGTCGAGAATCTTGAACGCCTGCTCAAGGTAGGTTTCGGCGTTCGCCTCGACTTCGGCGGGCGTGAGCACGGGGCGCAGGGCGCTGCGCCCGCTGGGGTCGCCTATGCAGGCGGTGTAGTCGCCGATTATGAGGACGGCCTGGTGGCCGAGGTCCTGGAACTGCCTGAGCTTGTTGAAAACGACCATGTGGCCGAACGTCAGGTCGGGCCGTGTGGGGTCGACGCCCAGCTTCACCCTGAGAACCGCCCCCCGGGCGAGTTTTTCGGCGAGCTCTTCGGCCCCGATGAAATGTTCGGAATTTTGGGCTATCGTGTCTAGTGCGGTCATCTCTTGAATATTTTTCTGGCTTGAAATTCCTTTTTCGGCGGGTGATTTGCAAGCATCTTTTTGCCCTGCGGGGGCTGCGGGAGGTTTTTTTGCGGGCGCGCGGCCCGCTCGCGGGCGAATGTTCTTTACAAAACCTCCGCAGGCGGCTTTACTGCACGCATGCGCTTTCGGCTGCGGCTTTGCTGTTTTGCGGGCCGTTTTCCGGGGCGCCGGGTTTATAGGCAAATATCGGGCAGGGGAGGGATAACATGGAAAAATTTCCGGTAAAAACGTCATGCGCGTCCGCAGTGCGCGCGGCAGCGGTCGCAGCGGTCGCGCTCGCCTGCGCGGCGGGGAGCGCGGCCGGGGAAGCATTCTTCGACATTGCCCCGGAGGGTCTCGGGGACCTTTCGGGCCTTCCGCCTTCGGGCGCGGGGGCGGCGCAGGCCCCGGCGCAAACCCCGGCGCAAACCCCGGCACAGGCCCCGGAAAAAGCCGCAGAGGAGCCCCCCGCAGAACCGGCGCCCCCGCCTGCGGAGGAATCTGACGAGCCTGCGCCGGGCGAGATAAGGTCGGTGAAGCAGAAAATTTCCGCAGCGTCGTTTTTCGGCGGGGACAAGTCCATGGTTTCCGTCTCTGGCGACGGCAGGAGCGCGTCGCTTTCCGGCGGGGAGGCTGCCGGGCGGTGGGCGCGCATGTTCCATTCCCGCGAAGGCTACCTGAAGCCCGGGGCCGAATACAGGATTTCATTCAAATACAGGGCTTCCGAACTCCCGCCGGGGGGCGTTTTGATGTTCTGCGCGCGCGACATGGACCCGAAGCGCGAGGGGCCGCTTGACCTGGCGTCGCTTTCCGAGACGGAAGTCTCGGAGGAATTCAGCACGGGGGTCCTGCGCTTCAGAATCCCGCCGGGCTCCAGGAGGGTGTCCTTCCAGGCCCACGCATACGGCCCGCTGAAGGCCGAAATCTCCGACATCGTGGTGGAGAGGGGGGATTTTGACGACTACTACCCCGCCTCTGCGCGCGCCGCGCCCGATTCCGCCCCCGCCTTCGCCGGGGCGCCCGCCGGGGCCTCCGAATTCGGGGTTGACGCCCCGGCCCCCTCCGGCGATGTGTTTACGCTCTTTGCGCCCGACCCGGGCGACCCCGATGGCGCGCGGTTTGTCTCCGACTTAAACCGCGCCATAGAGAAATGCCGCGAGATGGGCATAGGAAAGCTCTCAATTGCAGGCGGCGTATGGCGCGTTACGGAGGAAAAGCCTATAACCCTGGAAGGCATGAGCGACTTCACCCTGGACGGCGGCGGGGCGACGCTCGTCTTCCTGCGGAAAACCTCAAGCTCCATGAGGATATCCGGCTGCGAGCGCGTCAAAGTGGAAAACCTCAATTTAGACTGGGACTGGGAGCGCGACCCGCTGGGCAGCTATGTGAGGGTTGCCGGGGTCAGGGAAAGCCCGCGCGAGGAGAGCGTCGATTTTGAATTTGTGGACTACTCCTCGTATCCGCTGGAGGAGCCGAGGGTGGCGTCGCTTTCGCCCGTAGACCCCATATCGCGCGACTCCGCTCCGGGGAAGTCCTTTTACTGGGAGGCATACGATTCGAGCGCCGCTGTCGGGAAAAAGTGGGTCTCCCCGTCGGTGCTGAGGGTCTACCCGCCCGCGGGCCAGGCCGCCGGCTTCAAAAAGGGGCAGATGTACAGGATGCTCCACTACCACCGCCATATGAACTGCGTCGAGATGGCTTCAAACAGGCACCTCACCCTCCGGAACGTGAACGTGTTCTCCACCCCGGGCAGCGCGTTTACTGTGGGCGGGGCGCAGTCGTTTTGGCAGTTTGAAAACGTGAACGTGCGCATCCCGTCCGACGGCGTAAAGCGCGCCGTCACCTGCACATCGGACGGCCTGAACGTTTCGCGCTCCAAGGGGTTTTTCAAAATGTCCGGCTGCGACTTCTCGTTCACCGGGGGCGACTGCGCAAACATCCACGACATTACGGACTTTGCGACGGCCCTCGGGCGCGGCTCCCTGCTGTCCGGCCGCCGCTGGACCTTCGCAGCGGGGGATCCGGTCGAGCTTCTGCGCGCCGACTACTCGCCCACGGGGTTTGTTTCTAAGGTAAAGGCAATCAGGCCCCATGGCGAGCCCGGGGCGCGCCAGTGGGAAATCGAGACCGATTCCCCCATCCCGACGCAGTTTTTCGGCGGCTTCGTGCTCCTGAACCGCGCCTACGGCACTAAAAACGTGATAGTGAGGGACTGCACTTTCCGCCAGAACGGCGGCGCGGGGCTGCTCATTCTCGCGGGCGATGTCACGGTTGACGGCTGCCGGTTTTTCAGGAACGCGGACGCCGCAGTCAGGATTGAGGCCGTGCGCTCGCCCGGCTCCCGCTGCGAGGGCTACGGCGTATCCAACGCCGTCGTCAGAAACTGCGAGTTCGACTCGCCGAACCTCTCGGGCGCGGAGAGTTCCGGCAAGCCGCGCGACGTGTTCGTCGGCGCCTGCCTGGGCCCCGGCCCGCATTCCGAGCCCAGCTCCTACCCCGCCGTTCGGGACGTGCTTTTCGAGGGCAACGACTTCAGGGGCTCGTCCGGGCTTGCGGCCTTCGCGGCCTCATCAAAAAACATCGCCTTTGCCGGAAACACGTTTTCCGAACCCTCACCGCGCGGGCGCGGCAATCATATGCTTGGCGCCGTTTACGCGGTCGATTCGGAGGGGGTGAGGATGACGGGCAACATCTACGTGAAAAGCCCGCTTGTGAAAAACCCCGGGCTTTTCGCCGACAAGCCGACGGTGACAGGCGTTGTATTTGCCGGGAACGCCGTCGTCGGGGAGCGCGGCGCGGGGAGGGCAGCACCCGCCGGACAGGCAGCGCCTGCCGCAGAGGCGCCGCCCGGCGCGGACGGCGGAGGGGACGCCATCCTCACCCGCGACGTGGAAGTGCCGGACCTGTCGTTTTAAAATACGGTTAAACGGGTCGGCGGGCTGCGATTTGAATTGATTTTTATAGATATAAACACAGCATTTTATTTGAGTATGAAAAAAGTCATAAGCATTATAATGGGCGGGGGCCGGGGAACCCGCCTTTACCCGCTCACGAAGTCCCGCTGCAAGCCGGCGGTGTCGCTCGCAGGAAAATACAGGCTGGTGGACATACCCATCAGCAACTGCATCAATTCCGGCTGCAACCGGATATACCTGCTTACGCAGTTCAACACCGCGTCGCTTCACAAGCACATCCAGCAGACCTACAAATTCGACCCGTTCGACGGGGGTTTTGTCGACATCCTCGCGGCGGAACAGACCGACTCCGGCGGGAACTGGTACCAGGGCACGGCCGACGCCGTCCGCAAAAACATGCACCACTTCGAGCACTCCGACGGCGAACTGTACCTCATCCTCTCCGGCGACCAGCTCTACCAGATGGATTTCAGAAAGCTCATCGACCAGCACAAGAAAAGCGGGGCCGACGTGACCATCGCCGCGAAGCCGATGCCGCTTTCGGCCGCCCCGGAGCTCGGCATAATGAGGGTTGACGACGGCCTCAATATCACGGAATTTGTGGAAAAGCCGAAGTCCCCGGAAGTCATAAGGGGGCTTGTGATAGGCGAAAAGCTCAAGGAGGGCCTCAAGGACAGGAGCCGCGACTACTGCCTGGCGTCAATGGGCATATACGTCTTTTCGGCAAAGGTGCTTGAAGAGACGATGTCGGGGTCTGAAATCGACTTCGGCAAGGAGATAATCCCGGGGTTGCTCGGCCGCAAGAAGCTTTGCGCGTACATATTCGACGACTATTGGGAGGACATCGGAACAGTCGGGGCGTTCTTCGAGGCAAACCTGGCGCTAGTGGACGACAACCCGCCGTTCAACTTCTACAACCAGAGCCGCGTGATTTACACGCACTCCCGATACTTGCCTGGCTCGAAGATTTTTTCCAGCAAGCTCGACCGCGCAAACGTCGCCGAGGGCTGCGTGATAAAAAGTTCGAGCCTCAAAAGGTGCATGATAGGCATACGCTCCGTTATCCGCGAGGGCTGCGAGCTTGAAAACGTGGTCATGATGGGCGCCGACGTGTTTGAATCGGAATTTGAAAAGCTCGCGGCGGCCGAAAAGGGCCTGCCAAAACTCGGCATAGGCAAGAACTGCCGCATAAAAAATGCGATAATCGACAAGAACGCGCGCATAGGCGACAACGTCGAGCTTTGCCCCGACGGCAAGGCCAGCGGATGGGAGTCCGGCGACCTGTACGTCCGCGACGGCGTGCTGATAGTAACAAAAAACGCGGTCGTCCCGTCCGGGACGGTGGTGAAGGGCTGATTGCGCTTTGCCGGCGCGCTTGTGCGCCGCCTGGCGAACCGTTTCCGCAGGCTCCCCGCAGGGCCTGCGGATTTTTTGCCTGGGAGAATGGGATTCCGCAATTTTTTTGAGATTGGGCCGGGCGCGCGGAATGCGGCGAGGCCGCATTCCGCAAGGGGGCTTTGCCCCACGCCATGCGCTTCATGATTGAGACGTTGCGGGGGATGGGAAGTGCGGCGGGGCCGCATTGCGCAAGGGGGCTTTGCCCCGCGCCATGCGCTTCATGGTTGAGACGTCGCGGGGGATAGGAAGTGCGGCGGGGCCGCATTCCGTAAGGGGGCTTTGCCCCGCGCCATGCGCTTCATGGTTGGGACGTCGCGGGGGATAGGAAATGCGGCGGGGCCGCATTGCGCAAGGGGGCTTTGCCCCGCGCCATGCGCTTCATGATTGAGACGTCGCGGGGGATAGGAAATGCGGCGGGGCCGCATTCCGTAAGGGGGCTTTGCCCCCTTCTATAAAAGTGTTGATTTTGGGGAAAACGGTCATAGTGTAGGTGGGAATATGAAGGAAATATTTGGTTTTTTAAATATAGGGAACACGGAACTCATAATAATTCTCGTGATAATTCTTCTGCTTTTCGGGGCGAAGAAGCTTCCCGAACTTGCGCGCGGCCTGGGGAAGTCGATGCAGGAGTTCAAGAAGGCGACAAGGGAGGTTGAGGACAATTTCCGCGACGCCATGAAGGAGGACGAGCCCAAGAAGCCGGCTCCTTCGGAAAAGCCCGAAGATTCCTCAAAAGACGGGGAGAAATAGCCTTTTGATTTTGAGGGGAGGGCGCGTCCTGTTCGGGCGCGCTTTTTTTTTGCGCCGTTTGGGGGGCGGCGCCGCTCCGGGGCGGGGGGCGCATGCCGCCCGGCATTTGCTGGCGGGGGGCGTGCTTTGCATTTTTTTTGGAAGATATTTGCAAATTTTTTTCAAACGGAATTTTATATGGGGAAATCTTCTTTCATAAAAACATTGAGGCCAGCCATGAATAAATGCGCATTGAAGTTTCTGTTTGTGTTCGCGCCGCTTTTTGCGGCTCTTCAAATGCATGCCGCAGCGCCGGACAGGTCGCCCCTTGAAGCGTTGTCGCGGTGCGAGGTTCCCGAGTATTATTCCGGAAAGCGCGCGATTTATGAGAATCTCAACACATCGTTTGGCATACCTTACAAGTATGCGGACGGCGAGCTTTTGAGGTTCGACATATCCTATCCGGAGGGGCCCGCCCCGCTGGCGGGGTTTCCGCTTATAATGTATTTTCACGGCGGTGGCTTTGCGGGGGGCGAGCGTTTTTCCGGATACGGGTACTACAATGACGAGATAAGGTGGTACAATTCAAAGGGCATTGCGGTGGCAACGGTTTCGTACAGGTTCGCCAGGCATTTCCCCAAGCGCACGATGCTTGCGTGCGTTACCGACGCAAAGGACGCCGCGCGGTTCATGGTAAAGTACGCAAAGGAGCTGAAGCTCAACCCGAATAAGATGGGCGTTTACGGGCATTCGGCGGGCGGACAGCTCACGTATCTTACGGCGCTTTCGGGCGATTCCGACTTCCCCGGCGACGAGTCGCTGAAGGGGGTGAAAGTCAGGTTCGTGTGCGCCGTGCCGCAGTCCGGACCGAGCGACATGGTCGATCCGGAGGCCGACGCCCCGGGTTCGTTTATATCGCAGGAATCGAACATGCGCGGGCCTCTCGGCGGAAAGATTGCCGACAATGTTGAGCTCAGGAAGATGATGAGCCCCGCCCGCTACCTGAAGCGCGGCGCGCCCGCGATGCTCATCCTGCAAGGCGAGAAGGATTCCATTGTGCCGAAAGAGGCCGCGATTTACATGGAGAAAAAGGCGCGCTCGCTCGGCGTTCCCGTTGAGCTCGTCATTTCTGAGGGCGCGGGGCATTCCTTTGAAAATGCAAAAAATCCCGACAACGGGGGGCTTGCCAGAATCCGGAGGGAATTCTTTGCAAGGCATCTTGCAGGCGGCAAGTGAGAGCGCGTCAGCCTTATCAAGATGCGTGAGCATCTTAGATAAAACGGCACACTCTTTTTACTTATTAAAAAAGACTATCAAATTCACTTCTGATTGTCCCCGCCAAGCGATTGCCGTCAGGCAATGCGTAAGATGAACTCATAGCCGCCCGAACTCGGGCGGCGCACGTCGTATCAAGATGCGCAAGCATCTTAGATCCAACGGAACGTTGGTTGGATAAAACGGCACACTCTTTTTACTTATTAAAAGAGACTACCAAATACACTCTTGATTGTCCCCGCCAAGCTATTGCCGTCAGGCAATGCGTAAGATAAACTCATAGCCGCCCGGACTCGGGCGGCGCACGTCGTATCAAGATGCGGAAGCATCTTAGGTTAAGCGGAACGCTTACTTATTAAAAAGAGACTACCAAATACACTCTTGATTGTCCCCACCAAGCGATTGCCGTCAGGCAATGCGTAAGATGAACTCACAGCCGCCCGGACTCGGGCGCGCACGTCGTATCAAGATGCGGAAGCATCTTAGATCCAACGGAACGTTGGCGGCGGATGAGGGCGATGCCTGCCCCGTCGGTTTCTCCGGGGAGGATGGTATGTTCGGATTCTATTTCAAAGCCTTCGAGTGCGGCGATTGCCCTGCGGGGTGCGGTTTTATTTTCCAGGGGTTCAATCGAGCATGTCGAGTAGGCGAGGCGTCCGCCGGGTGCGAGGAGGGGGAGGGCGTTTTTGAGCATTTCCTCCTGTATTTGGGCGCATGCGGGGATATCGCGTTCGGAGAGCCGGTAGCGGGCGTCGGGGCGTCTGCGCAGGACGCCGGTATTGGAGCATGGGGCGTCCAGGAGTATGGCGTCGAATTCGGCGGGCAGGCCCAGGGCTGCGAGGGTGCCGGCGAGGTCCGGAGCGAGCAGGTCGCATCCTGCGCATTCTGCGCGCATGAATGAAATTTTCGACAGGTTTTCCCTGAGGCGTTCGAGCCTCCGCCCGGGCATGTCGGCGGAGACGAGCAGTGTTGAAGATAGGTCTGCGCCGGAATCCCGCAGCATATCGGCGATGGTGCGGCTCTTGCCGCCGGGGGCCGCGCAGAGGTCGAGTATTCTTTCGCCGGGTTTTGGGGCCAGGATTTCAGGGGCCATGCGGGTGGCGGGGTCCTGCACGTAGGCGGAAGGGGTTTCGAGGAGCGGGGCGGCGTCGCCGAAGCGCCCCGGCTTGAGGCGGAAGAATCCGGGGTATGCGGACTCTTCAAAGTGCCTGGAAAACGGGGCGAAGTCTGTGCGCGCGTCCGGATTCTGCGGGATTCTGAACCAGATTTCCGGAGTTTTTGAGTTTGAGCGCATTATTTCGACAGCCTTTTCCTCGCCGTAAGTGTCTGCCCATGATTTTGCGAGCCATAGCGGGTGGCTGTAAAGCAGGGCGAAGTCTTTGAGGGAGGAGGCCGAGGCGGCTGCGGCGTCGTATGCCTGAGCGAACCTGCGCAGCACGGCGTTTGCCATGCGCGCCTCGCCCTCGCTGAACCCCCGCTTGCATGCGCCGACCCACGCATGCACCACCTGTGGGCGCTTTTCCGGGGCGGAGGCTATGATTTCGGCTGCGGCGCACTTCAGCAGGGAGCGGGCTCCGGGGCGCGGGGGCTTGGGGAGCAGGCCGGCCAGAATGGACTCTATTATAAGCTTGTTGCGCAAAACAGTTGAAAAGATAAATTGACAAACACGGCGTTCTTCTCCGTATTTGGGGAAAAAGGTGTATTTGGATTCGATGAACTCGTCCGCCTTGACGGGGTGTTTTTCGTATTCCATCAGCAATTTTGCCGCAAGCGCCAGTATGTCCGAGCCGTGTGCCATGATGTATCTTAAAAAGCTGTGGCCATATTGCACATCCCGCATTTAAAAACAAATAAAATCATGAATCCTGAAGCGATAGAATCTCTAATCAAAAAAAATCCCTCCCTGGCGTCCAAGCGCGAGAAGCTCGAGAAGTTCGTCGACGGCGCGTGCTGCATGCACTCCAGTTGGGGTTTCGGCCGCATATCGGCCTACGACGAAGCCGCAAACAGGCTCATCATAGATTTTGACGAAAAGCCGGGGCATTCCATGGATCCGGCTTTTTGCGTGGACAAGCTCGACATACTCCCGGACGACGACGTTCTCGTGCAGTACCGCAGGGATCCCAAGTCGGTGGAGGACAGCATGAAGGCCGATCCCGCGAAATTCGTGGAAGGCATCCTCGCCGGCATGCCCGACAGGATGGCGACTTCGGTGGAGCTTGAAAACGTGCTCGTCCGCCTCTTCAAGGGCGAGAAGGAGTTCCGCACGTGGTGGAACAAGGCCAAGAAGCTCCTCGTCCGCGACCCGAGGATAGCCTGCCCCAAGAAGAAAAACGACCACTACGAGCTGCGCGACGAGGACGCCAAGATTGAGCCGGAACAGGAGCTCCTTCAGGAATACTTCCTCAACCGCGACTCCAAGAAGAAGATACTGCTTGCCGAAAAGCTCTTCAACATGGTCATAACCGGGGCCGACAAGGCCGCCGTCGCAAAGAGCGTCGAGGGGATAAAGGACGACCTGCCGCGCATCAAGGACGAGCTTACCAGCGCCATCAAGACCGCCCGCTCGCTCAAGCAGGCCGACCGCCTCCACGGCATCTGGGTGCGAAACGACCTCATCCGCTTCCTCTACCCCGACGACGAAGAGAAGGTCGAGGAAATATCCCCCAAGAGCCGCGACATAATTTTCAGCACAATCGAGCAGGACCCCAAGGATGGCCTCAACGAACTGGCCCGCAACCTTCCGACTTCCTACTACGACCGCTTCCTCGACCTCATAACGCGCATATTCCCCGACACCTGGCGCGACATCATAATCGAGCTTCTCAAAAACAGCGAGGGCCGCTTCACTAACGAGTGCGTCAACTTCCTCGTCGATTGGGACAACACGCGCTCGTCAAAGTACGTCAAGGGGCTTTCCACCGAAAGCGAGAAGGACAAGGGGCACTCCTGCCGCGACCTCGTGCGCGAAAACCTGCACCGCTGGCTCGAAGAGCAGACCCTGCGCGGGCCGGTCATCCTTTGGATAGTCAAAAACCGCAACACAGCCAAGTTCAGGGACATCCTCAAGGACCTCATCGGCCAGAAGCTCTTCACCGCGCTGCTTTCCGCCATTGACGACGAGGCCCTGCAAAGCGACACCAACCGCCGCATCCCCCTCGTGGACGCGCTCAGCGACGACCGCGAGCTCGTGGCCGACCTTCTTGGCGGCGCCTCGGCCGAGACCGCGCGCGACCTCGCCCAGAGCCTGCTTCTAAACCAGGGCTTTGAGGACCTCACGCAGAAGTCGATTTTGGCGCGATTCATAAAGCTCTATCCCGAAGTCCAGACGCTCGTCGCTGGCCGCGGCGACACCAAGGCCGAAAGGCTCTACGTCTCCAGGGAATCCCTCGATGCGCGCCGCGCCGAACTCGAGGACATCATCAAAAACCAGATTCCCGCCAGCAAGAAGGCCATCGAGGCCGCGAGGGAACTCGGCGACTTGCGCGAAAATTCGGAATACAAGATGGCCCGCGAGCACGACGAGACCCTGTCTGCGCGCCGCGCCCAGCTCCAGCGCGACATATCCCGCGCGGAGGTTGTCGATTTCACGCAGGCCCCCACGGACGTTGTGGGAATCGGCTCCGTCGTTACAGTCGAGCGCGAGGGCGGCAAAGTCCAGAAGTGCTCCATACGCGGCGCGTGGGACAGCGATCCGGACAACAACGTCTATTCCTACAAGACGCCTCTCGCCCAGGCCCTTCTCGAGCACGCCGTCGGCGATACGGTTGAGACCAATATCGAGGGCCATAAAACCGTTTGGAAGATTGTCAAAATCGAGCGTCCGGCAGCCTAGGCTTGAGCTCCGAATCCGATGCCCCGCATAGCTGCGGGGCTTTTTTTTGCATTGGAAAAACGGGGAGGCCGCCCCCGCATTTTTTGCGTCGGAACTTGGCGGGGGATGCGGAGTTTTGCCAGGCTGCGGATTTCCTCCCCGGCCTTTTTCAAGGCGGATTTCGCCCGGGGTCGGGCGGCGCGTGAATTTTTCGTGCGGAGATTCGGGAGGAGGGCGTTTGACGCAGGATTTGGGCTTGGCGCAGATGGGGGCGGGATACGGATTTTAAATGAAGTTTTACGCGGATAATAAAAACCGGGCGCCAGAGCATCCCCTGCGAGATGCCGCGTGATTTTCAGTTTCTCGGGGGGCTTCAATCCGTGCCGCTTCCTTTTATTCTCGCCCGGTGCGCGGCTCAGGATGCGGCGGTAAAAATTAGACTGGGGCGATAAATGTATTTTAACTCGGCTTCATTTTGATTGGCCGGCGCGAGGTATTCCAAAGCCAGAATCATGGGGAATAATCCAAGAGAAAGGCTTTTAAATATGCCGACTTCCCGTTATGCGGCCGCGTCTTTTGCTTCCAATTTCACCTTTCAAATGTCGCGGAGCGGGCAAAGCTATGCCGTTTTTCAAATTTTTTGGGCTGGGATGCCTTTACCCCGCTTTGTTTGAGAGAGCGTGGACTGAAGCCCGGCGGCATCCCGGGCAAGGCGTTTTTCAGGGCAGTCTGCGGGGAAGGTCGGAATTTAAGACGGGCTTAAATGCAGCCGTCCGCTTCCGCCAGTGGGCGGCTTTCGGGGCTCCGGCGTACCCGTGCGGCATTTCATTGCAATGCGCCGGGCAGGGTTTGGGCGGCGGGCGTTTTTCCGGATTTGGAGCCCGTTTGCATCCGTTTTGTTTTTCGCCTCCGGAAGCGCATCTAACGGGTGTCCGCCCGGGCGCAGGCGGCCCGGAGTGCGCGGGTATGCGCCGGAGAGGGGCGGGGGGAGGGGATTGCCTTTAGCACGCGCGTGCGTGTTGGGTCTGCGCGGGCTTATTGGATTTTTTCGCGCAGCTTGAGGAGGAGCTGCACGTCCTTTTCCCGTATGCGCCCCTCGCGGTTGGGCGGGGCGTTGAGTATTAGTATGTTGTCCTGGGCGGTGGCGCGCCGGTAGATGGCGGCGAGCTCGTCTACGGACTTGTAGGCGTCGTCTTCCGTGTGGTAAAACCATTTGCCGCTTATGCATACCGTCGATTCCCAGGGCATGTAGTATGTGCGGCCGCCGTGGGTGAACAGTTTGGGGTCGGGAAATTCCGGGAGGCACGGGTCGCCCAGGCGGAAATCGCTCGGGAAGTAGCGGATGGGGTAGCCCTCCTTCTGCTCTGCGGGGCCGACGTGCTTTTTGGGGTCGCCGGGAATCTCTATCGTCCAGTTTACTCCGACCTGGCACTGCGGGGCCGCCGTTTTTATCGCCCTGTATATTTCGGCGATTGGCCAGCGCTGTTTCGGCTTTTCCCAACCGCCGTCGAACCAGAATTCAAGAAGCTTTGTGTGGCGCTGGACTATGGCGGCAAGCTCGCCTATCTGGGCCAGCATGTAGCGGTTGTAGGCTTCGTCTTTGGAGGGGTCTGCGACGTCGGGGTTGCGGTTTCTGTCCCAGAGGGAATAGTAGAGCCCGAGGCCGATTCCCTGGCGGGCGCATTCCCGCGCCACCGCATCTACGACGTCCGTGGGGTTGCCGGAGCTTGCGACGTCGTACTGCGTACAGGCGCTGTCCCATAGGCAGAACCCGTCGTGGTGCTTTGCAACGAGGATTATGTATTTCATCCCCGCATTTTTTGCGGTTTCCACCCATTGCCGCGCGTCTATTGCAGACGGCGCATACGAGGCAGCGGGCTTCGTGCCGTCGGTCCATTCCTGGTTGTGGAATGTGTTTATCCCGAAGTGGATGAACATGCCGTATTTCCTCTGTATCTGCTCGCGCTGGAAGCGGCTTGGGGAGTCGGAGGGGGCGGGTTCAAAACGCGCGTCCTGCGCGTTCAAAAGCGCCGTCCCGAAGAGCGCTGCGATTATTAGCGGTGTGCGTATTGCCATGTATTGACCGGGGTTCTTTCATTTTTTTAATGCCAGAGCGCTGATTTCAAGTCAATGTGTAAAATCGGGAAGCGCCGCTTTTTCCGGAGGCGGGGCGCGCGCGGCGGCGCAGAGGGCCGTTTTCGGGGAGGGGGTGAGGCTTGAAAAACCGAACGTTCGTTCAGTTTTTTTGTTGACTTGGGGCTTTCCCGCGCTTTCATTCCCAGTCTTATTTGCCGCGGGCTGCGGGCTTTCGCCTGGGCTTCGGCCCTGGCTCCGGACGGCGGCGTCCGGGCGCCGCGCGCGGACGGAAAGGATTTTGAAAATTTATGGAACATACTGAGGCAAAAAACGGGCGCGGCCTCCGCGCGCGCGACTGGGACACGTGGGAGGGCACTCTCTCCAAGGCCATCGGCTGGATAAAGGCCAGGCAGGGCGAGGACGGGATGTGGTGCGCCCCGCTTGAGACGAACTGCTGCATGGAAAGCCAGTGGATACTGGCCATGGACTTCATCGGGCGCGACGACCCCAAGAAGCCGCGCATACTGGAATACATCCGCTCCAAGCAGCGCGAAGACGGGGCATGGGACGTGTATTACGGCGCGGAAAAGGGCGACGTGAACACGACGCTCGAATGCTACTACGCCCTGCGCATTTCCGGCGAGGACCCTGATGCGGGGCACATGCGCAAGGCCCGCGAATGGCTCATTTCCCACGACTGGGTCCGCAACATAAGGGTTTTTACAAAGTACTGGCTCGCGCTCTTCGGCGAATGGGACTGGGACAAGACCCCCGCGCTCCCTCCGGAAATAATCTTCACCCCGCCCTGGTGCCCGTTCAACATATACGACTTTGCCGCGTGGGCGCGCTGCACCATGCTCCCGCTTTCGATAGTCACCGCCCGCAGGCCCGTGAAGAGGCTGCCGGACTCCCTGCGCATGGACGAGCTCTTCCCCGGCGGGCGCGAGGGCTGCGACTTCCGCCTGCCGCGCAAAAACGACAGGGTTTTCAGTTGGGAGAACCTGTTCATGAAGGTTGACTCGGCGCTGCACACGTACGGCAGGATGAAGTCCAACCCCTTCCGCGAGGCCGCGATAAAGCGCGTCATGGAGTGGCTTTTGGAGCGCCAGGACGAGGACGGCGCCTGGGGCGGGATACAGCCCCCGTGGATATATTCGATAATCGCCATGCACATCGAGGGCTTCCCGCACACCCAGAAGAACATGGCAAGCGCCATCGAGGCATTCGACGCGCACTGGAAGGTCGATACCGGCCACGGGCTGATGCTCCAGGCCAGCGAAAGCCCCGTGTGGGACACCCTGCTTACAATGATATCGCTTTCTGATTCCGGCGAGACGCTCTCCACTTCTCCCGAGCTTCGGCGCGCGCTCGATTATGTTCTGAACAAGGAAAACTCCCACTACGGCGACTGGGCCGTCAAGGCCGGCAAGGAAGTCAGCCCCAGCGGATGGGCCTTCCAGCGCGCCAACAACTACTACCCCGACATCGACGACGCCGCGGTGGCGGTAATCGCCCTGCGCAAGCTCCGCGCGACCGCCGACCCGTCCGACCCCGACATCGCGCGCATTGACGCCGCCGTGTCGCGCGCGGTGGAATGGCTCCTCCACATGCAAAGCTCAAACGGGGGCTGGGCGGCGTTCGACAAGGACAACACCCGCGAAATCGTCACGAAAATCCCGTTCTGCGATTTCGGCGAGGTGCTCGACCCGCCGAGCGTGGACGTCACCGCCCACGTCGTCGAGGCGCTGGCAAACTGCGGCTACGACAGGAAGCATCCGGCCGTCGCCCGCGCGCTGGAATTCATATATTCCGAGCAGGAGGATGACGGGTCCTGGTTCGGCCGCTGGGGCGTGAACTACATATACGGCACGTGGCTCGCCGTCACCGGCCTGTGCGCCATAGGCGACGACTGGAAGACCCCGGCTGTCGCCCGCGCCCTCGACTGGCTGGAGTCAAAGCAGAATCCCGACGGCGGCTGGGGCGAGAGCGTGGCCTCGTACATGGAGCCTCGGTTTGCCGGAAGCGGCATACCCTCCACCGCCTCGCAGACCGCGTGGGCCGTGGCCGCGCTGCTCGCCTCCGGGGACCCCGCACGCCGAGGCAGCGTGGAGCGCGCCATGAGGTTCTTTTCGGACACCCAGACCCCCGACGGAACCTGGGACGAGCCGTACTACACCGGCACCGGATTCCCGGGCTACGGCCTCGGGGCGAAGGTCGACCTCAAAAACGGCGCCCCGCTTCCGCAGGGCAAGGACCTTTCCCGCGGCTTCATGCTCAACTACCACTGGTACCGCCACTACTTCCCGATAAGCTCCATGGGAAGGTTCCTGCGCGGCGGCGAAATGGGTTGAAAAATTTTTAAGCGCGCCTTTAATCCGCCAAGACCATGAAAGAAAAAATCCTGCGCGAGACATTCAGGCTGCTTCTGGAGAAGGGGCTTTACGGGGTTTCCGTCTCGGACATCCAGGGCGCTGCCGGAATCTCCCGCGCGCTCATATACCACCACTTCGCAAACAAGGACGACCTTTTCATGAGGGCGTGCACCGTGTATTTTATCGACAGGTACGTGGAGTGCGACCTTCCCCCCTCGGGAAAGCACCCCGTGTGGGAGTCCTTCAAAATGATTGCGGAGGCCCGGCGCAGGATTGCCGAGGAGCTTGCCTCGTCGGCCGGCGGGGCCAGGGTGTTCATACAAAACTACAACATCCTCTTCTACCAGGCTTCGCAGAAATACGCGGGGCTCCGGACCGCGCTTGAGGCCGCCTTGAAAAAGTATGCGGAAATCATGCGGGCGGCCCAGCGCGCCGGGCGGATAAGGAAGGGGATTTCGCCGGACTTTCTGGCGCGCCTGTCCTTCTACGTGTTCGACGGCGTGGCAAACTACGCAGACGACGCCGGGGGCCTGAGCGTAAACGCCGCGATGTATTCCGAATTCAAGCGGCTGTATTCGCTCGTGAAGGCGTAGCCACCCGCCCGGCGGGGCGCAGCTTTTGTTTGACAAGGGGCGCCTCCGGAGGGAAAATGAATCCATGAGAAAGACAATCGCAATTTTGCCTGCGGCGGCCGCTCTTGCCGCCTTGTGCGGCTGCTCCGGCATGGGCGCAAACTGGAACGTGTTTGACGAGGAGCTTACGCCCAACACCGGCGCCGAGACGACCGTGCGCACGTGGGAGGAGGGCGCGGACGGCAGGCCCTCGCCGACGGTCAGGGAGGTTCCAAACGATCCGCCGTTTCCCAACTGACGCCCCGGGACGGCATTGCTTTTAACACTTGGCGGGAAAGTTCCATGAAGGCGTTACTTATAAACGGAAGCCCCAATGAATTCGGATGCACTTACACCGCGCTTTGCGAGGTGGGAAAGGCGCTGCGCCTCAGGGGCGTCGAATATGAAATGCTTTATCTTGGCAAAAAGCCCGTGGCGGGATGCATCGCCTGCATGTCGTGCGTCAGGACTGGAAGGTGCTTTGTGCGGGACAAAGTGCGCGAGGTGCAGGCAAGGCTCGGCGAATTCGGCGCTATCGTCGTCGGCTCGCCCGTCCATTACGCCGCTCCTAGCGGCCAGATAGTGTCGTTTATGGACAGGCTGTTTTTCAGCACGAGGGGGAAGATGGCCGGAAAGCTCGGCGCGTCGGTCGTATCCTGCCGCAGGGGCGGGGCGTCGTCGGCGTTTGAGCAGCTCAACAAATATTTCACAATATCCAACATGCCTGTTGTGTCGTCGCAGTATTGGAACCAGGTTCACGGCACGTCCCCCGAGGAAGTCGCCGCCGACGAGGAGGGCATGCAGACGATGCGCACCCTCGGCGAAAACATTGCGTGGCTTTTGAAGTCGATAGAGGCCGGGCGCGCCGCGGGAGTCCCCGCGCCCGAGTACGAGCCTGCCGCAAGGACGAACTTCATCCGCTAGGGTTCCGCCCGCTTTCGCAACATTCCGCCTGCGCCTGACGCGAAACGCCGCCGGGTATTTCGTTTTTTTTCGGCGCATTCCAAATCAGTGCAGTCCTTTTTTATCTGCGGCGCGGGGGCGAAAATGCCGGGTGAAATCCCTGCGCTTCCGGAGCTTTCAAGCGGCGTTTTGCCATGCAGCGCGCTTGTCCTGTGCGCGGGTAGGGGCTTTTGAAACTGGCGCGGGGCGGACTTTTTCGCAGCAGGGGGAGCGCATGCCCGCGCCGCCCGCCCGCAGCCCGCATCAGAGGCAAAGTTGGGCGGACGGCTTCCACCGGCGGCGGCCCATGCCTTTGGGAAGGGGATTGCGGGGGCGTTTGCCGGAGCCTTCCGGCGCGGTTCAGAGGGTCAGAACGTAGGCTTCGAGGTCGCGCAGCTCTTCGTCGGAAAGCTCCTTCGTATTGCCGTGCCTGCCGTTTTCGTTGAAGCTTTTCATCATGTCGAATATGGTTTTCGCCCGGCCGTCATAGAGGTATGGGGCGGAACGCCAGACTTCGCGCAGCGTGGGCGTGTCAAACGGCCTGCCCTCGTCGGGGCCGGCGGCGGTGCCGAGGTCGTGGAGCTTCATGTCGGTGAAATATTCGCCCTTGTGGCACGCGGAGCATCCGGCGGTTTCAAACAGCACCTGGCCGTTCAGCGCGGATTCGGAAAGCTCGCCGCCGGGGGCGTGCGGGCTCGGGACGGGCTTTAGGCGCTTCATGAAGTCGTCCACGCACACGGCGTCCTCCTCTCCGCGCTCGACGAACTGTATGTGTATTAGCCCGGCGCGGACGCAGGTTTCGGCGTCCTTGCGCACGCCGGTTATCATTGTGGGCGGGGTGAAGTGGGAAAAGAGCATGGACTTCGACTGCTTGGGGTTGCATATGCCGTCGTTTACGAGGTCCCAGTTCAGGTTGTCGGAGCGCGTGGAGGGGTGGCAGGTTGAACAGGAGAGCCACTGCTGGAAGCACATGCGCGCGTCGTTGAAAAAGAGGTCCCCCTTGCGCGCCGATGTCATTTCGGGATTGCCGCCTATGCCGATGTGCGAGACTTCGTTGTCCATTTCGGTGTCCACTGCGGCGATGTCGTCGCCGTAGTATTCTGCCGCATAGACTGTGCCGCCGAGCCATGCCACACCGCGCGGGCCGAGGCCCTCGAGGTCTATTCTTTCGCGTATGCCGGAGAGGAAGTTGAGGTCGTCCTCTATGGCGGGGTCGCGCACACCGCGCGGGGCCGAGAATTTTTCGTGGAGCGCGCGGAGGTCAACAAGGTGGATTTCATGCGTTCCGGAAGTCGCCACCGCAAGGGTCGCGCCGTCGGGCGAAACCGCCAGGCCCCACGGGTTTGCCGCGCCGAGGGTGTTTTCGTCCAGCAAAAACGAAGCGAGCCTCTTGCGCGCCTTCAGGTCTATCACCGCAACGGCGTTGGTGTTTATCCACCCGCGCTCAAGCTGTGTCGTGGGGACGTTGAAGCGGGCCAGGACGTACGTCACGTAGGCGTATTTCCCGTCGGGGGAGAAGGCGACGTCCTTGCAGTCTATGGCCCCGTTCGGAAGCTCTATCTTTGCCGCAGTCTCCAGCGTTTCGGGGTTTAAAATGGACACGGCGCAGGCGATGTTTTCCTCGTAAAGCCCCCCCTTTGGCTCCGGGAGGTGGTTTACTATGACGAGTTCGCCGCCGTCCGGCGTGAAGCGCATCGCATACGGCTCGTGGGCGGCGCGGCCCCTGGCAAGCTCCCTGCCGGTTGCGGCGTCGAGCTTTCGTATGTCGCCTGTGAACTGGTTTGCAAAGTAGGCGTATTTGCCGTCCGGCGAGGCGGCCGGGGCGGTCGGCATGTGGCCCGCCTCCCAGGAGGCGAGCACTTTGAAATTGCGCAGGTCGAGCTTGCAGAGCCTGCCGTTTTCCCCGAGGACCGTCGCGTAGCCGATGCCGCCCGGCGCGAGCGCTATGCCCGAGGCCCTGCCGCCCAGCGGGATTTGGCCCGCCACTTTCCCGTCGCGCACGGCTATTATCCTGTCGCCGGTCTTGCAGGCGGCAAACAGCGTCCCCGAATCCGGGTCGGCGGCCAGGTATTCGGGGCTTAGGTATTCCGCCCCGTAGTCGATTATGTCGCCGAAATAGCGCCCGGCGCCGTCGGTTTCGGCCGCAAACGCAGCCGCCGCGATAATGGCCGAAACGGCTGCGGCATTCAGTGCCTTAAAAATTCCCATGCAAAAAAATCTCCCCATGCGCCTATCTCCCATGCAGTTTTTTACGGCGGTTTTCAAGGCATTTTTTGCGTAGCGCATCCGTGGCGCGCCCGCGCCGCGTTTCGCCTCCATGCTGCCGCCCCCGAAAAAATGCCTTTGAAGCGCCAATTAGATTTGACTTTTAAAATACCGTTTGGGATACAAAACATATTTTACAGTTGATTTCAACCGTTTTAATCTTAAAAGTTTGCAGAACTTTATGAAAGTCCGCGCCATTTTTCAGGTACGCATTCCGGGGGTTGCGTCCCCGGCCGCCTTGCCGCGCCGGCGCGCGGAGCAGTGAAAGGAACTTTATTATGATGAGGAAAATGTCAAAATGCGCCCTTGCTTTCGCGCTTTCGTGCGGCTTCGCCTTCGCGGCCCCGACCGTGACGCCGGACGACGCGAAGAAGGAGGCGGAATCCATGTACGAAAAGAAGGCGACGTTTGCGGAAACCGCGCAGGCGTCCTTCCCCAAGTATGAAAAGTGGCTCAAGGCCGAGAAGGATTTTCTCAGGAAGTCCGGCGTAAAGTTCGGAGGGTGGCGCAGGGGCAAGCAGAAGGACGGCAACCCGACTTTCAAGTGCGTCATAGAGTCGCCGAAGGCGCTGACGCTCGGCTCCTCCTTCAGGTTCCCGGAGCATTCCGAAATTCTCCTGAACGGCGAAAAGATAGCGGAAAACACAAACCGCAACCGAAGCGACGTGAAAATCGTGCAGCTCAGCCTCAAGCCCGGCCGGAACGAGCTTGTGATGAACGTCGTAAAAAGCAACCGCAATTTCCGCTTCGACAACCCTGAAATCCGCCCTTACGCGGACCCCATCATCCACCTGAAGGGGCTTTACTGGCGCGATTTCGGGCCGTGGATGCACATTCTAGGCGGCGACACGGGACTGTTTGAGACCCCGGATTTCCGCAGCGTGCTCGACTCCCGCATAGGCGAGGCCATCGAGCGCTCCTACTTCTCGGCCGGAAAGTTTGAAAAGCGCTTCAAGCGCATGCAGGCAGACGGCGTCGACGGGCGCTCCCCCGAGTGGCTCAAGCTCTTCGACGAAATCGTGGCGACTTACGAGGCCGAAAAGCGGCTGGGATACGACGTGGCAAACGTCAGGGCCGCAATCGACGCGCTCACAAAGAAGTACAAGTCCTACCCGCGCTCCTTCGAGGCCGGCATAAAAAGGTGGGAGGCCGAAATGCCCGCCATCAAAAAGGCCCTCCTTGCCCGCGACTATTCCGTCATGCCCAGGGTCGAGGAGTTCAGAAAGTTCGCGCGCGAGGCTCTCCTTGCCGACCCGCGCCTGCGCAAGATGAAAAACTGGGCCTACATAAAGCGCAAGTTCGGCACCCCCTACGACGGCCTTCCGAGCAACTGGCAGGGCAACCACCTGCTGCGCGAACGCGAAAAGTGGGCGGATGAAATCTGGACTTTCGACATAACCGACCCGGACAATTCCGCCAGGATGCTCTTTTCCTCCCCCAAGGCGCCGGCCGTAACCGACATGGAAGTCGAGTGGGACGGCGACAGGATAATGTTCTCGTCCCTCGACGAAAAGAGCCGCTGGCAGCTCTATGAAATCGATTTGAAAAAGAAGGGCGACGACGGCCAGCCGGCCCTCAAGATGCTCACCCCCGGAATCCACGACGGCGTCGACGCCTACGACGGCACCTACCTGCCCAACGGCAAGATAGTGTTCTGCTACACCGCCTGCCACGTCGGCGTGCCGTGCGTCTCAGGCTCCGACTACGTTGGCAACCTCTATTCCATGGATCCGAACGCAGGCTCCCCGGAAGCCGTCGACAAGTCCATACGCCAGCTCACGTTCGAGCAGGACGCCGACTGGATGCCCATCGTGATGAACGACGGCCGCGTCATGTACACCCGCTGGGAGTACACCGACAACTCCCACTATTTCGCCCGCATCCTCATGCGCATGAACCCCGACGGCACCTCCCAGTCGTCCTACTACGGCTCGACCAGCTTCTGGCCCAACTCGATATTCTACGCCCACCCGATTCCGGGCGAGCCCACGAAGTTCATGGCGATAGTTTCCGGCCACCACGGCACGCGCCGCTCCGGCGAGCTCCACCTGTTCGACACCTCGAAGGGCACGATAGAGGAGCAGGGCAGGGTGCACAAGTTCCCGTCCTACGGCCGCGAGTACGAGGCCCGGACGATGGACACCCTTGTGGACGGCAAGTGGCCCCAGATGATACACCCCTATCCGGTCTCCGAAGACCTCGCCGTCGTCGCCGCCCGCACGCCCGACTGGCATTTCGCAATCTACCTCGTCGACAAGTTCGACAACATGACGCTCCTCCAGAAGGCCCAGGGCGCCGGGCTCCTCGAACCCGTGGCCATAGCCAAGCGCAAGCGCCCGTCCGTCATTCCCGACCGCGTCGCCCCCAAGCTCAAGGAAAACCCCAAGCTCGACAAGGGCTACATCTTCCTAAACGACATCTACCAGGGCCCCGGCCTTGCGGGCATCCCGAGGGGGTCCGTGAAGGCGCTGCGCGTGTTTGAATACAACTACGCCTACCGCAACATGGGCGGCCACGACATAATCGGCCAGGAAGGCTCGTGGGACGTAAAGAAAATCCACGGCACCGTTCCCGTCGAGGAGGACGGTTCGGCGACCTTCGAGGTCCCGGCAAACCGCCCGATAGCCTTGCAGCCGCTCGACAAGGACGGCAAGGCCCTCGCCCTGATGCGCTCGTGGCTTGCCGTCATGCCCGGCGAGGTGCAGAGCTGCGTCGGCTGCCATGAGGCCCAGTATATGACGCCCATTTCGGGCACCGCCATGGCCGCCCGCAAGAAGCCCTCCACCATAACCCCCTTCCGGGGCCCTGTGCGCGGATACTCCTTCATGCGCGACGTCCAGCCCATACTCGACAAGTATTGCGCGGGCTGCCACGACGGCTCGCAGCCCGACATGCCCGTCTACAAGCGCGGCGGGACCGTCTGGAAGAAATTCACAAGGGCCTACATGGACCTCCATCCCTACATCCGCCGCTCCGGCCCCGAAAGCACCCAGAACCTGCTCCCCCCTGCGGAATTCAACGCCGAGACGAGCGAGCTTGTGCAGATGCTCAAAAAAGGCCACCACGGCGTGGAGCTGGACAAGGACGCATGGGACGTTCTGTACACCTGGATAGACCTCAACGTGCCCTTCATCGGCTCCTGGAAGGAAGTCAGCGAGAAGATTCCCAACAACGGCGACAAGGAGCGCATGAAGTTCATGGCCCTCTACGCCAACCGCTTCGAGGACCCCGACGTGATAACATGGGATCCTGGGCCGCAGGAGTTTGTCGCCCCCAAGCCCGAAAAGAAGCACTCCGGCAAGATGCCGTCAGCGCCCGGCTTCCCGTTCGACGCCGCTGCCGCCAAGAAGAAAACGGAGGCGGCCGGGCTTCCCAGGGAGCTTGTCGCCGACCTCGGCGGGGGCCTTTCCATGCGCTTTTCGCTCATCCCCGCCGGCTCCTTTGTGATGGGCACGAACGACTGGTTCTACGACGAGGGCCCCGCCCGCCCCGCCAAGGTGGAAAAGCCGTTCTACATGGCGACCTTTGAAACCACAAACGCCCAGTATTCAGCTTTCGACAAAAACCACAATTCGGCCTTCTACGACCGCCATTGGAAGGACCACGTAAACCGCGGCTATCCGGCCAACCTCCCCGAGCAGGCCGTCGTCAGGGTTTCCTGGAAGGAGGCCGAGGCGTACTGCAAGTGGCTGGGCGAAAAGCTCGGCCTGGATGTCAGCCTCCCGACCGAGACGCAGTGGGAGTGGGCGGCGCGCGCCGGCTCCGACGGGGACTTCTGGTTCGGCAATATCGGCAGCGACTATTCCGCCTACGAGAACCTGTCCGACGTCACCACCAAGAAGTTTGCGGTTGTCGGCATCGACCCGCAGCCCATACGCAACCCGTCGCCTGAAATGGCCTTCGTGCCCGCGGACCTTGACGTAAACGACGGCGAGCTGGTGACGGCCGCAGTCGGAACCTACGTCCCGAACCCGTTCAACCTCTACGACATTAACGGCAACGTGGCCGAATGGACGCTCAATGACTACACTGAAACCCTTGGCGGCAAGACCGTCGAAGGCCGCAAGACCGTGCGCGGCGGGAGCTGGCGCGACAGGACCAAGTGGGCGCGCGTCACGCTGCGCAGGTCGTATCCGGACTGGCAGAGGGTTTACAATGTCGGCTTCCGCGCCGTCATAAACGACCCCGAAAAGGCCGCCAGGGTCCTCAAGGCCGCAGCCCCCCTCCCGCCGAAAAAGCCGAGGTTCGCCGCCGCCGAGGAGGCTGCGGAGGACCTCTCGCAGTACCGCTCCGAAAACCCGAAGGACCTCGTGGCAAACGGCGGCTTTGAATTCCCTGAAATTCAGGGCGGCATGGGGTCCGTCTCAAACGGCGACATGTCCGGATGGGGCACGAGGGACTCCGCCTTCGAAGTCTGGCGCGACGGCGAGGCTGGCTCTCCGCGCAGGGAGGTCCCCGGCCAGCACATAGAAATTGCGGCAAACGGGTCATCCCCCTTCGACGTCTGGCAGTCCTTCAAGGTTCCCCCGCAGACAAAGCGGACGTCGGCGGTGCTCTCGTTCGACGCGTGGCCCCGCCAGCGCAACGACACGACGGCCTACGTCTATGTCAACGGCAAGCTGCGCGCATCGAAGAAATTCGAGGGGGCGGACGGAAAGTGGACGAAAAATACGCTTGACGTTTCCAACGTTTCCGGCGGAGATACTGTGAAGATTCTATTCAGGGAAATCGGCCCGTCGCTGGGCTGGCACCTCGACAACGTGTCGTTTGTCCTGAAATAGGATTAAAGCAGCAATTTTTCCAAAAAGCCCAATGCCGACACCCAAAGCCAGGAAAGACGGCGCTCCCTCATACGAGCGCTATCACATCCCAAATCTCAAGCGCGCGCTCGACGTGTTCGAGCTGCTCGCAAAGAACAACGGGGGCCTGACCCTTTCCGAAATAAGCGCGGCTACGAAGTATTCCAAAAACAGCATATTCCGCATAGTCTGCACATTGCAGGACTGCGGGTATGTTTCCAAGGACAAGGACGGCCGCAAGATAGTCATGTCGCGCAAGCTCGCGGCCCTCGGGTACGCGGGCTTCGGCGAGAGCAACATTGTCGAAAAGAGCATGGACGTAATAAGGGCCATGCGCGACGAGTTCGGGGAGACTGCCATGCTCGGAACCCTGCTCCAGGAGGACTGCGTGATGATAGAGCAGGCCCCCGGGCGTTTCCCTTTCAAGTTTCTCGGTGAAATCGGCATGCGCATATCCGTGCACGTGTCGGCCCCCGGCAAGGCGATTCTGGCCTACCTTTCAAAGGACGAGGTCGACCAGCGCCTTGAAAAGATGAAGTTCGACAGGTTTAACGAAAGCACCATCTGCACCAAAAGGGACTTCCTGAAAGAACTTGAGGGCGTGCGCGCGTGCGGATACGCGCTTGACCGCGGCGAGGAAATCGCCGGGGTGCACTGCATAGGCGCGCCCGTATTCAACGCGCACGGCTATCCCGTCGCCTCCATATGGATTACGGGGCCTGCCAACAGGCTGCCCGTTGAAAGCTTCGACGCTGTCGGCAAAAAAATCCGCGCCTACGCCGACAAGATATCCGAACGCCTGGGCTACAACCTTTTCTAGGCGGGCTTCTGAAAAATCATTTAGAACTCCGCCCGCGCCTTTCGGATTCGCGGACTGCATACGCGCCTCGGGGCGCGTTTTTTATTTTGCATCCTTCCCATGCCGCTCATTCTGGCTGCTGCCCTTGGCGTTTTCATTTCCGGGCGCATTGGTGAAGATGCGCTGCAAGGCATCCTGAAATCCGCCGCATTCACCTCCGGGGCGCTCTGCACCAGCCGGCGCAAAGTGGAAAGCTTTAGAGTGTGAATATATCCGCTTTCGGGTATTTCCGAAGGGGGTATGGTTCGCCTCAGCCCGGGTTTTAAATCAGGCCGCTTGCGTTTTTTGCAAACTCTGCCCGGAGGCCGACGCGCGGGGGCATTTGTGCGCGTCCGTCTGCGGCAGGGCGCAAGGGGTGCGGCTATTCAATAATTATGATGGGCGTTTTTGAAAATGCATGGCAGGTATTATAGGAGGGGTGCCATCGCATCCTGCAAATAGTTTGCCGGGCGGCAAAGGCTGTTTTTACATGCTCTGCAACGCTCTTGCAGGGCCTTTTTTCTGGGGTAAGACCCCCTGGTGGGGATTGACGGAGGAATCGCGGCTGCGTCGCCGTGCGTGCGGTATGCTTTCCATGATATTCCCGTATTCCCGGATGCGATTACATGCAGCCAGCCTTTTTTCATGCAGCCGATATGCTTTTGCCTTAAGGGCTGCTTTTTCTCAAAGTGCAATTTTTTCAGATTATAGGCCATGCCGATGTTTTTCCCAGAATGCCAATCCCGGATAGTCGCCCGCAGGCTCAATATATTTGCGGCTTCCGGCGGGTTTTTGCAGATTTCGGCGGCGCCTAAAAACTTTTTAATAAAACCAGAAACGGCGCGCGGCGGGAGGCAAACTTTTTTGAAATGCATTCGGAATTTTTGAGGGCCTGTCCGGGACGAGCGGAGTTCTGCGGAGTTTTTTGCAGCCCCCTTCATCCCATCTACCGGAGCATGGCGGGATTCCGGGCGGCATACGGGGGCAATCTTGATTGCCTTTAAAGCCTTTTGAGCTTGAGCGTCCGTTTTTTTAGATGCGCACCCGAGATTGTGGGGAGCCTGCTCTCTCTGTGGAGATTTGGAATAAAATCCGCCCGCCGAAAGGAAATCTTTCCGCCCCCGCCCAATGAAGCTGAAATTTCCGCTTTTTTGTTTCTCTTGGCGCATCGCAATCTGCTGCCGCTTTCCACGAAAAATTTTGAGCTCGCATGGGCTTTGCAAGTGGAAAGGCGCTTTGCGCGTTTTCTTTATTGGCATTCTTCCCTGCGGCATTCCCCGCATTAAGCCTTCCCGGAATTTTCTTCAGGCTTGGTAAAATCCGCAAAGAGGGGGGGCGATTTGCCGGAATCGCGCATTGCGGGCTTTATGCAGAGTCTGCCGCTCCCGCCTGCCGTCCAGTTGTGGAATCCCGCCGGTTTGCGCCCCCTGGCTTTCTAATCCCGCCTCGGGAACCCCTGGCGCATGGAGGATATTCTCCCGCAGCCTTTCCGCAAATTAGTTTACGCATCCTGCACGAGAGCGCGGCGGATAAAAAAACGTCCGAACTGTTCGGTTCGGACGTACAGGCGCGCGGGAGATTTCCCGTTTGCAGGCTAGGCCGGCTTCGCCCCGGGGGCGATGTCATTTGCAGTAATTACGACCTTCTCGCGCTTGTTGTCGGGGAGGTCGTACATGATGTCCAGCATTATATTTTCCATGATGGACCTGAGTGCGCGCGCGCCCGTTCCGAGTGCTATTGCCTTGTCGGCAATGGCGGCTATCGCGCCGGGTTCAAATTCGAGCTCGGCCCCCTCTATGGCGACGAGCTTGCCGTACTGCTGGACGAGCGAGTTCTTCGTCTCTGTGAGGATGTGTATGAGGTCCTCGCGCGTGAGCTGGTTGAGGACGCTCACCATTGGCAGGCGGCCGATAAATTCAGGGATGAAGCCGAACTTCGTCAGGTCCTCCGGCTGCACGCGCTTTAGTATGTTGCCCTCGGTCTCTGCGCCGGAGGACTTTTCGGTAAAGCCGAGAACCTTGTTGTCGGAGCGCTGCTCCACTATTTTTTCAAGGCCCACGAACGCCCCGCCGCATATGAAAAGTATGTTGCGGGTGTCCACCCTTATGTACTCCTGGTCCGGGTGCTTGCGGCCCCCCTTCGGCGGAATGTTGCATACCGTGCCTTCGAGGATTTTAAGGAGAGCCTGCTGGACGCCCTCGCCGCCGACGTCGCGGGTTATCGAGACGTTTTCGGTCTTGCGGCCGATTTTGTCTATTTCGTCGATGTAAATTATGCCGCACTGGGCGCGTTCAACGTTGTAGTCTGCCGCGCGCAGGAGGTTCAGCACGATGTTTTCCACGTCCTCGCCGACGTAGCCGGCCTCCGTGAGGGTGGTGGCGTCCCCGATTGCGAAGGGGACGTCGAGCATCTTTGCGAGCGTGCGGGCCAGGAAGGTCTTTCCGGAGCCGGTTGGGCCGATTAGCAGGATGTTGCTTTTTTCGACTTCGACATCCTCGTATTTTTTGAGGATTTCCGGCGCGGGCTGCCCCTCTTCGAGGTCGAACCTTGATTTGAGCCGCTTGTAGTGGTTGTAAACGGCGACGCTCAAGACCTTTTTTGCGTCGTCCTGGCCGATTATGTAGTCGTCGAGGGCGCGCTTGATTTCCGAGGGGGACTTGAGCTGGAAGCCGAGCATGTCTCGCACGTTGTCGCGCTTGAATTCGCGCGTGCGCAGCTCCACGACGTTGTGGAGGGCCTCTATGCACGACGGGCATATCAGCACCCCGTCGCGCCCGGCTATAAATCCGCTCACCTCGTCGCGGCCGCGGCCGCAGAAGCTGCATTTGGGTTCTCCGGGTTCCATGTCCTTGTGGCGCACTTTCTAGTCCCTCGGCTTGACTTCGATGACCTTGTCCACGATTCCGTAATCCACGGCGTCGGAGGCGGAGAGGAAGAAGTCGCGGTCGGAGTCCTTTTCAATCTGCCCGACGGTCTTGCCGGTGTTTCTGGCGAGGATTTCGTTGATGGTCTTGCGCCAGCGCAGGATTTCGTTTGCGGCTATTGTTATGTCGGAGGTCTGCCCCCCGGCGCCGCCGCGCGGCTGGTGTATCATGACGCGCGAGTTGGGCAGGGCGTAGCGCTTGCCCTTGGTGCCCGCAGACAGCAGGACCGTCGCCATGCTCGCCGCCTGGCCGACGCAGTACGTGACCACGTCGCAGTGCAGGAAGTTCATGGTGTCGTATATGGCCATTCCGGCGGTTACGAGGCCGCCGGGGCTGTTTATGTAAACGTGGACGTCTTTTTTTGAGTCCTCCATCTGCAAAAACAGCAACTGGGCAACCACCGCATTTGCGACGTAGTCGTCTATGGGCGTGCCTATGAATATGATACGGTCCTTCAGTAGGCGCGAATAGATATCCCAGGTGCGCTCGCTTCTTCCGTCGCGTTCAAATACGTATGGCAGGTTGTAATAGCTCATGTTTTCCATCAGATGGAGGATTATCGGCAGCAAAGGCCGCGGGAAAAGGCCCTTTTACTTTTCGGCGGGCTTTTCCACGATTTTAACTTCGGCCTTTTCTGCTATGAAGTTTATGGCCTTTTGCAGGAGGACGTCTGCGCGCATGCGGTTGATGCGGCCCTGGTCCTTCTTGAGCTGCTTGATGAGCTCTTCGGGGCGGGTGCGCGTGCGGACGGATTCCTGCCAGAGCATGCGGTTCATGTCCTCGTTATCCACCTTGAGGCCGTTTTTGACGGCGACGCGGTTGAGGAAGATGCGCATTTTTGCGCGGGGGGCGGCGTCCTTGGAGGCCGCCTCGTAAAGGGCTTCCTTGTTCTTTTCAAGGTCTTCGCGGGCCGCGCCCGAGGAGAGGTAGCGCATCATCATTTCCTGGAGGACGAGCTGGCGCTCCTCTTCCACTGCGCTTTCGGGAAGCGGGAATTCGGCCTTTTCGAGGAGCTGGTCGACGGCCTGCTGGCGCTTCAGAACCTCGTTGTGCTGGGTCTTTTCGGCGGTGATGTCCTTTGCAAGGCGCGTGCGGAAGTCCGCCTCGGTCTTGTCGCCGAGGGGCTTGAGGAATTCCTCGTCAACTTCCGGGAGCTTCTTCTCGCGTATTTCGAGCAGCTCAAGGCTGTACTGGGCCTTCTTGCCGGCGAGCTTTTCGGCGGGGAAATCCTTGGGGAATTCCTGCACGACCGTCTTCTTTTCGCCCTTGTTCATGCCGACCACGCCTTCTACCACGGCTTCGAGGCCCGGAACGTCGGTGTTGCCGGCTTCCTCCCAGGTGCCGGTCTGTTTGCCGTACATGGCGGGCTTTTCCATGAGGTCGTCGACGGGGGCGCCGTCAACCGAGCCTTCGTAGGACACCTGCACGAAGTCGCCCTTCTGGGCGGGGCGGCCCTCCACGGGGTTGTACTGGGCGCGCTGGTTGCGGTAAAAATCGACGGTCTTTTGCACTTCGTCGTCGGTTGCCTCAACGGGGCCGAGCTCGACGGATGTCTTGTAGTCCTCGGGGAGCTTCACTTCCGGATATATATCGGCGGTGAATGTGATGCTGGCGCCGTCTGCGCCTTCGATGTCCGAATTCTGGAGGTCCACTACGGAAAAGAGGTCGAAGTCCTTTATGGAGTTGAGGGCTTCCACGGCCTTGTTTGTCACGGCGCGTTCGAGCTGCGACTTGATGTCGCCTTCAAAACGCTTCAAAATCATGTCCTTTGGTGCCTTGCCGGGCCTGAAGCCGGGAATCTTTGCGAACTGGACGAATTCGGCGACAACGCCTTCCTTTTCCTTGGCTATTTCGGCCGCGTCGAAGGATACTTCTATCTTTTTTCTCGTGTCGCTGATGTTTTCTATGTTGGTCTTCATAATCTAAAAATTTAAAATATAAGGTGGGGAACATATCAGAACCGCCGCTTCGGTCAAGCATTTAGCGTATTTTGGGGTGTTTCCGGCGCATTTTCGGCGCCGTGCGCTGCGGCGCGGGGCGGTTTGCGGAATTTCCCGGCCGGCGATTTCCGCTTCCGGATGTGCACGCTCACCGCTTCCGGCTCTCTCAGACCGCGCCAATTTCAGACGGGTTTGCGGCGTTAGCGCGCCGGTCGGCGTGGCTTTCCCGCACCGTCAGCATCCGGGCGGAATCCGCATCTTTTGCGGCGGAAGGGCTTTCGGGGCGCGAATTGGGGCGGGGGCGACTCCGCGCGGGAAGGCGGGGGGCGCGAAATGCATGGGCGAAAGCGGCAGAACAAACCCGGCCTGCGCGGAGGCTTTGGCCGGGTTCGGGAGATTTTCCGGTTTTGGTAGAGCGCCCAGTCAGCGCCTGCTGCGCCTGCGGCCCGCCGCTAGGGCCATGGCTGCGAGCGCGGCTGCGGCTGCGAATGCGGCGGGTTCGGGAACTGCGGAATAGTAAGCCGCCATTATGGAGTTCCCGTCCTGATATATGGAGATGTCTAGCCCTTCGGAGGAGCCGACATACTTGTCCGCCGCTTCGTCGTAGCTCATGGCGATGCTCGTCCCGTCCAGCCCCATGACCGAAAACCTGTCGGCCGCAAAGAGGGCGTCGAGGTAGCCGTCTGAAAGGGCGGTTGCGGTTAACAGGGCGGCTTCCCCGGAGGCCGGCGAGAGCATCTTTGAGAAGTCCACAGAGAACATTCCGTCAAACCCTGAAACCGATGTAGCGTTGAAAGTCGTAATGCCTGTCGAATCAATGAAGAAGTTGACGCTTCCGAGCTTTTGCACGGCGGTTGTCTCCATCCATATCTGGGAGCCGCCGCCTATGATGTTTATTTCCGAATATGCGGATTTTGAATTGAGCTGCGCGCGCGAATCGGACGAGCCTATTTCGTTGCCGGAGCCCGACACCGTGAGTATCTGCCTGCTGCCTGCCAGGACCCCGTTTTCGGCGCCGAGGTAAATGAATACGTTTCTGGAGGTTCCGTCGGTCTTTTTAAGCACCGTATTCCCGCCGAAAACGAGGCTCGTCGTAGCGTCCGGCTCGTATTCCGAGCTTCCCGTGTAGCCGCGCACCGAGATTGCGTTGGTGTAAACGGCTATCTTGTTTTCGGCGTTGTCGCCCTTCGTGGAAAAGGATATGGTTCCGGCTTCCGTCTGGGTGGCCTGGCCGAGGTTTATGTTGTTTGCGGTGAACGAATGCCCTTCGCCGCTTATTGAGGCCCTGAATTCCCCGCCCGTCATGCCGTAAGTGTTGTCGGCGTTCATGTGGAAATTCCCGCCGAAAAACACGGTGTTGTTTTTGCCTTCCACGGTGAAGAGTTTCTGCCCGCCCTCCTGGTATGCGTGGTAGCCCGCGAAAAACCCCTTGTTTGCCGAATTGAGCACGGCGTTTTCCCCCTTTACGAGGATTTCCATTGTGCCGGAGAGGAGGTCGTTGTCGTTGTAGCCCATCAGTATTTCCGCGTTTGAAAGCGTGAGCGTGGCGCTGTCTACAATTATGGAGGACTTGGCCGTAGATTGGGAGTACACGCCCCCCGCCTTCATAAGCGGATTTTTTGTGAGCGTTACGTTTGCCCCGTCCTCGACCCGGAATGACGCCTCGCCGCTGTCTGCGTTGCTGCCGATATTGAGCTGCTGAAGCGTTACGACCGTATTGCTTCCGCTTATGACAACGGAGTTTTTGACGGCGCTGTTTGACATCCCGGAGGTCTTGATATTGAGGTTTGCTATGTTTAAAACGGCGCCCCCCGTCGCGGTAAACGTCGCTTCGCCGCTCATGCCGCCGTCGCTTCCCACGGTGAGGGTGGAAATGTTCGCCTCGGCCCCGTCCCTTATTACGGCCCA
Organism: uncultured Opitutales bacterium; assembly: GCA_900548185.1. Taxonomy (GTDB): domain Bacteria; phylum Verrucomicrobiota; class Verrucomicrobiia; order Opitutales; family Intestinicryptomonadaceae; genus Intestinicryptomonas. Next base: position 59,900 of record URJJ01000003.1, on the reverse strand, counting down.
GCTTTTGGCCGAGGAGGATTCGGCGGTTGAGTTGCCGAGGTTGAGCGTCCCGACAGTCAGGATGTTGCCGGAGCCCGCCCAGTCTATCCCGGCCGTGAGGGTGTTGCCTTCAAAGGACGACGCGTTTACATTGAAATTGTTTGTCTTAAGCGACGAGTTTGTGGCGAAGGTTTCCGTACCGTCGGAGGATTTTGAGGCCGTTGTGAGAAGCCACGTCCCGCTCTCGCGCGTGCCGGCCTTCCCGCCGTCGCCCCAGGTTATCTTATCGCTTGCAACCAGCGAATTCGAGTCGCCCGAAAAAATCACTTCGGCGTCGCCTGACCTGAAACTCTTGCCGCCGTCCTGGTCGAGCTTTCCGAGCTCGACGTGCGCGAACCCTTCGAGGCTCAGCCTGCTGAGAGAATCGGCGCCGGAATTTTGCGATACGTTCATCCAGCCGCTGCCGGCGTAAACCGACGATACGCGGTCTGCTCCGGAGCCTTTCACAGACACTACGTTCTTCCCGCTTGCATTTCCGTCCGCCACATTGAAGTACGTTATTTTTGCGTCCGAAAGACCCACGGACGAGCCGTCCAGTATCTGCGTGTCGCCCGACAGGTACAGGCTCAGCGTCGAGACGCTTTCAGAAGCCTTGATTACCGAGCCGTTTTTGAGTGTCAGGGACTTGCCCGTCCCGCCCTTCATGCTGAAGTTCTTTGTAAGTATTATTTGGGAGGCGTCGGCTGAAACTTCAAAGAAGCTGCCGTTGTATCCCTCGCCGCCGCCTTCCCATACGGCCCCGTTTACGAGTTCCAGACGGGTGTCGTTGTAAAACTGCCCGGCTATTGTGGCGCCGTCTACCACGTATTTGCCGCTTCCCTCAACCCTCCACGAATAGATGCCCGTTGCGCTGCGAGTTTCGGCCCTTGCTCCGTCTGAAATTTTTACGACAGTCCCGTCTTTTGCCCAGAAGTCAAGCGACGTTAAAAACGTCGTGCCGCTTCCCGTGATGTCAAGCACTGTCTTTCCGGAAATGCCGCCGCCTGCGACGCTCGCCGGGCCGTCCAGCACAATCGGATTGAGGGCGTCGCCTATCGTTATGGAAACCGAAGTTTCGGAAGTGGGGAGGCCGTTTGACCATAGCGAAGCGTCGGACCACAAAAGCCCCTCGCGGGAGCTTTCCAGATTTATGTTGGTGTCTGCGGCGCGGGCGCACAGGGTGGATAGGGCCGCGGCTGCGGCGAGGCATTTTAGCGGTGTCGAACTGTTTGGCTGCATGGGCAATAGGGGTCGTTTTTGACGTGCTTTAAATAAAACTCTAACGAATGAGATTTTTTGCGGTTTTACATGCAAAGTCAAGAGTTTTGTATGCAAACCGCTTTTGCCCGGCCCGTGCGGCCTCCATTCCTGCGCCCCCTGCGGGGCCCCGCGCGGGTTCAGGATTCGCGGAATACGTAAAGCAGGTCGTTTTTGCGGACCTTGCCGGGGACTTTCACGGACACTTCGTCCCCCTTTTTTGCCCGCGCAACGGGCCTGCCGTCCAGCAGGATTTCCCCCGGAGAGAAGCGCATAAATCCCGTGGAAGGGCCCTCAAGCTGTATTTCGTCCCCCGGTGCGAAGCCCGCGTTTTCGACAGAGATGTGGGCCACCGAAATCTTGGGGTAGTAGTTTCTGACGCGCCCCAGAATCGCCTTTTTGCGCGAGGCCATGTTGCCGGGCGAGGTCCAGTCCCCCGAAGGTTCGCCGAGGTAAAAGCCGGGTGAAAAGCCCCGGTTGAAGACGCTTTCCAGCCTTTTTAGCATTTCGGATTTGAGGCTTTCAAACTCGCGCCCGAATCCCGGCGAGCCCTTCCTTTCAAAATAGAAATCGACCGCCTTCCGGTAGGCCCCGACCGTTTCAAAGACGTATTCCGGATTCCTGTTCCTGCCCTCTATCTTGAGCGAGTCTGCCCCGGCTTCGAGCAGCAGCTCCAGAAACGGCATCGTGCAGAGGTCCCTGGGGCTCATCACGTGCCCGCGCCCCACCAGCATGCCCTCCGCGCCCGTGCCGTCGTGGACGAAGTATTCGCGCCTGCACGGCTGCGAGCACTCGCCCCGGTTCGCGCTTTTTGCGCATCCGAAAAGCGACATGAAGCACCTGCCGCTTATCGAGACGCACATCGCCCCGTGCGCGAATACCTCCAGCCTGATTTCGCGCGCGGCCTCCGCCCCGAGCAGCCTCGGCAGGGCGGCCCTTATTTTTTTAATGTCGCTTATCCCGCACTCGCGCGCCAGCACGAAGCGGCGTATCCCGGAATGCCTGTAATGGAAGGCGATTGCGCGGGAGTTCGAGGCGCTCGCCTGCGTGGAGAGGAAGACCTCCAGCCCTGCGGCGCGCGCGGCTTCGACTGCGGCCGGATCCCACGCTATGGCCGCGTCGATTCCCGCAGATTTCGCGGATCTTGCCGCGCGCAGAAGGGCCGGGTATTCTCCCTCGTAATAGATTGTGTTCAGCGCAAGATAGCTCCTGACCCCGGCTTCCGCGCATATGCGGCCCAGTCGCCTCATTCCGGAGGGCGTGAAGTTGCGGGCCCCGGCCCTCATGTTCATCCCGTCCAGCCCGAAATACACCGCGTCGGCCCCGGCCCTTATGGCGGCGTCGAGGCATGGGAAGTCCCCAGCGGGGGCCATTATTTCGGGTTTTCTGCTGCGCTTCGGCATTTTCTTTTGAGGTTTCTGCGGATGAGAGACGAGGGGGAGGGGTTTGTCAATAGCGCCATTTGCCCCGGCAAATAAAAAATTGAAAAGGCCGGGGGCATGTGCAAGCATTGCGGCTTAAAAATGCAGACTTTCGGCCAGTACGCCAACCTCGAACAGAACCTGACGCTCGCCCCGCAGATGCGCCAGAGCCTGAAGGTTTTGCAGGCCGGCTCGCTCGAGCTGAGGCGGATGGCAAACGCGGAGTTGCAGTCAAACCCGCTCCTTGAGGAGGCTCCGCCGGAACTTCCGGAAGTCTCGCTCGAAGACCCCGCGCCCCGGGAAGGGGACGGCGCTGCGCGGGACAGGTTTTTTGAATCCATACCCCAGCGCGAGTCCTTCCAGGAGAGCCTCCGCACGCAGGCCGCCCTCGAACTCCGCGACGGGGCGGTGCTGCGCGCCTTCAACTTTCTGGCCGACCTTCTCGACGAGCGCGGCTTTCTGCCCCCGGAAGCCTTCAAGGAGGCCGAGGCCGCAGGAATCCCGCCTGCGGACGCCTCGGCGGCTGCGGAATTCATGCGCTCGTGCGACCCTCCGGGCGTCGGGGCCTCGGATTTCCGCGAGTGCTTCATGATACAGCTAAAGAGGCGCGGCCGCGAAAATTCCCTGGCCTACGCCGTGCTCGAGTCGTTCTACCCCCTCCTTCAGAAGCGCAGGGTTCCGGAAATTGCGCGCGGGCTGATGGTTTCGGAGGGCGACGTGGAGCGCGCCATAGCGGAGATTTCGACGCTCGACATGTCGCCTGCAAAGACCTTTTCAGACGACGGGGCGCGTGCCGTTTCCGCCGACCTGCGCTATTTCAAAAGGGGCGGCGCGTGGGATGTGGAGCTAACCAACGAGTACGTGCCAAGGCTCAGGATAAACAACGCCTACCGCGAAATGATTGCCCGCGGCGGCCTCTCCCGCGAGGACGTCTCCTACATGAAGGGGCGCATGCGCGACGCCAGGGACATCATCGACGCCGTAGAGCAGAGGCAGCGCACGCTCCTTGCCATCGGGCGCGCGATTCTGGCGGGCCAGCCGGAGTTTTTCGAGAGGGGGCGCGACTTCCTGAAGCCCATGACCATGGCTGAAATTGCGGAGGTCGTGGGCGTGCACCCCACAACCGTAAGCAGGGCGGTGTCGGAGAAATACGCGCAGATAGGCTACTCCTTCGTGCCGCTCAAGTTCTTCTTTGCAGGCGGCTATTCGACTGGCGGGGACGGCGGGGGCGTCGCCAGCACGTCTGTGAAGTCCGAAATAGGGGCGATAATAGGCGGCGAGCCGCCCTCGCGCCCGTACAGCGACGGCGAGATAGCCGAAATGCTGAAGGCGCGGAATATCGACATTGCAAGGCGCACCGTCGCAAAGTACCGGGAAGAGCTGGGAATCCCCGCCAAGTCGCTGCGCAGGCGGTTCTCCTAGCCCCGGGGTGGCGCGGAGCCGCGGCGGGCATTGCCGGGGTCCCCGGCGGCTTCATCCCCCGCCTCCGCGCGGTTCATGGTCTTGAGGCGCTCGAGGACGTACCTTTTTTCGTTTTCGGCCGATACGTTGAATTCCGGCTGGGAGGGGATGTCGAAACACCAGAAGGCGGACGGGTCCCGGCCCAGCGCGCGGGAGACTTCGAGGAATATTTCGCGCCTTTTTCCGGCGTCTGCAATGCCGGCTGCCGGGCCCCATTCCCCTATAAAGAGCGGCTTGCCCGCGCGCCTTGCCGCCCTTCTCGCCAGCTCGAGGGCCCTCTTTGCCTCATCCGGGTCGCGGCAGTATATGTGCACCCCTATTGCGTCGGAGTGCAGGTTGTCTGCGAGTAGCATTTCCTCGGCCTGGGCGGGCGTGTCCTTTTCCCATGTCCCGCAGTTTGCGTTGTGCCAGGCGGATTCCCGGGGCATGGCGTCTCCCAGCAGGACCGGCCGCCCCGGCGACCTTGCCCGAACGGCGCGGGCGAATTCCGCGTAGGCGGAATAGGCCATTTTCCGCGAAATCTTGTCCTTTGGCGTGCGCGCAGCGGGCGTTCCCAGCTCCGGGGCCGCGTAGGGCAGGCCGGCCGCGTCGCCGGGGATGTCGCAGAATAGGGCCCATTCGTTGCCGAATTCCCACGCCGCCACGGCCGGGTGGGAGGCGAAGCGGGAGAGCACCCCGTCGAGGTATTCGCGCATGAAGCGGCGCGTCGCCGAATTTTCGTCTCCCACCGCCGACACGGGTTCGCCGCACAGGTCGGGTATTGCCGAATGGTTCCAGAAAACCGAAGGCACTATCCTTATGCCGGCCTCCCGCGCCCCGTCGAGAAACTCGCCCATGCGCCTGAAGTATTCGTCCCTGTCCCCCATGTAGAGCGCCCAGTCGGAGGGGTGGTAGGGGGAGAAGGAGACGCGGGCAAAAGGTATCGAGAATTCTGAAAGCGTCTTAAGGCCGCCCCTCCACGAACTGTCGCGCGCGCGCCCGGCGTCGCGTATGAATGCGTCGAAGTAGTTTATGCCGTGCCCGCGGGGCATTTCCGGAGCGGGGGCGCCGAAAGCGGAGCAAAGGCCGGCGAGGGCGGCGGCCGCAAATGCGGCGGCAAATGGCAGTGCGCGTCTTTTCACAATGCCATTGTGCGGCGCGGGCCGGATGGATGCAAGGCCAAACGCGCTTTTGCTCCGGATTTTGCCGGCGCTTTTGCCGCGTGCGGAAAAAACCTCAAAAATAAGCGTGAAAACCGGGGAATATGTGGTACGTATTGATTTTTGTACGGCTTATGGAGCGCATTGAAAATACGGATTTTTTCACGTCGGGGGCGGTTCTCATGGCGGACGCCTCCGGCGCCAGGATTTCGGTTCTGGCGGCCGGAGCCGGGGAGGCGTGCGGCATGTGCGCCGAAGGCGGGGCTCTCGAAAACATGTTCGCCCTCATTTCAAAGGCGGCGGATGCGGCCGGATTTTCCGCGCGTTCGGCGCGCGCGTTCGGATTCTGCTCCGGGCCCGGCTCGATACTGGGCATACGCGCCTCTGCGGCGGCGATGGCGACGTTCCGCGAGGCAGCCCCCGGGTCGGCGCTGTTTTCGTGGGGGCTTTTCGACGCATATTCGGAGCTTCTTCTGCGCTCGGGGGAGTCCGGATTTTCTCTGGTGTGCCCGTCCCGCAGGGGGTACGCCAACGTCCTCGAATGGGGCGGCGGCCCGGCCCGCGAAATCCCGTCGTCCGGGGTGGCCTCTCTTTGCGGAAGGCCGCTTCTCATCCGCCAGCGCTCCGTGGCAGACCCCGCGTTTGCGGGGCTTGAGGAGGTGTTTTTCGGGTGCGGGGAAGTCTTTGAGCTTTTGAAGTCCCGCCCGGGGCTCGCGCGGGTTTGCGGCGTTTCGGAAATCCCCGACGCCTCGGTTCTGGCAAAGAGGGAGTATGTGAAATGGAATTCCCAACCACGCCCCTGAGGTGCTCCATACATATAGACCTGTACGCCCTTGAGCGCAACCTCGGGCGCATCAGAAACTTCCTCCCCCGCACGGGCGGCTACATAGCCCTCGTCGCGGCCGACGCATTTGGAATCGGCATCGAGGCGGCCTGCGCGCGCCTCATGATGAGCGGGGCGGACGCCTTTGCCGTGACGAACCTCTCGGAGGCCGTGCGCGTCCGCAGGGTGGGACCCGGGTGGCCCGTGATAGTGCTTAGCGCGTCCATTCCCGGCGAGGAGCGTTTCTTTGTCGAGCATTCGATAATCCCGACCCTCGCGGGTGTGGAGGAGATAGGGCGCTTTGAGCGCGCCGCGCGCGAGGCCGGCGTTTGCGCGGCAGTCCACATGAAGCTCCCGTCTGCGGCGGGGTCCGCTTCAATTCCGGACGTTCCGCACGCCTGCGAGATGCTGGAGCGCCTGCTTTCCAGCGATTCCCTGCGCCTCTCTGCGCTTTGCGTGCCGGGCACCGGAACCGGGGCGCCGGAAGCTTCGCCGGGGCCCGACCCGGATTTCCTGCGCCGCGCTGCGTCGCTTTTGTCCGCCCGCCGCCCCGGGGCGTTCATCCACCACGGCGACGTGTTCGACCCTTCCGTGCTTCCGGAGGGGGCGAGGACATCCCTCCGGGCGGGGCTTGTTCTGTTTGGCGTAAAACCCGGGGCGGATTCTGTGCTTTCGGGGTTTTCGCCCGAGCAGGTGCTGGCGTTCCGCTCGGCCGTGAGCCACATAAAGAGGCTTCCCGCCGGTTCGTATGTGGGATACTCCAAGACTTTCCGCCTGGCGCGCGATTCAAAAATCGCCCTTATATCGGCGGGCTACGGCGACGGGCTGGCGAGGAGCGCGGGGGGGCGCGCCAGCGTGATAGTGCGCGACACCCTCCTGCCCGTAGTCGGCGTGGTGTCAATGGACCAGGCCGCAGTTGACGCTACCGCCCTCCCGCAGATACGCCCGAGCGACGAGGCTGTCATTGTCGGCTCCACGCAGTCGCATTCCATAACCATAGAGAAATACTGCGCGGATTTGGGCGTCTCGCCCGCCGAGGCCCTGACATCGATAACCCAGCGCGTGGCCCGCATATACCGGCAGTCGAACGCCTGAGCGCGTTCGCGGCGGGGCTGCCGTGCCGCCGCAGGGCGGGCGCGCAGTTTCGGGATGCGCAGGCAAACTTAAGCGGGGCTTTTCGGGGGAAGAATGGGCCCCCGGATTTTGAAGCGCAGCAGGCCGCGTTATAAACGCCGCATGGCCTGTTTCGGGCGCGCTGCAAAGCCTTTTTTGCCGGAGCAAACCGCGGGTAAAAATTCCTCGCCCGCCCATAAAACGGCGTTGCCCGCCCGCCCGCTTGCCCTGCGGAAATTCAATCCGCATGTGCCGCGCGGAAATGGAGAAACCGGAATTTGCGTCCGCAGCGTCCCCGCCGGACGGAAGGCGGCCTATGCCCGGGCCATGGCTTTCAAAAGCTCCGGGCCGCGCTTGAAAAACGCGGTTCCCGCCACAATCGTGTCGGCTCCGGCCGAAATGCACGAGGCCACGTTTTCGGGCGTGATTCCCCCGTCAACCTCGATTCTGAAACCGAGCTTCATCTCTTCGCGCATCTTCCTCACTGCCGATAGCCGGCCGAGGGCTTCCGGCATGAATTTCTGCCCGCCGAAACCCGGCTCAACGCTCATTACGAGCACCAAATCCACATGGGGCAGAAGCGGCGCAAGCTCGTAGACGGAGGTGCCGGGCTTCACGGTAACCCCCACTTTGCAGCCGCGCAGATGGATTTCCTGGAGGGTGGCCTCAAGCGGGAAATCCGGCTCGATGTGCACGTTTATGAGGCTCGCCCCGGCGTCGGCAAAGACGTCCGTGTAGAGGTGGGGGTTGTCCATCATGAGGTGGACGTCGAAAAACATTCCGGGATTCAGCTCGCGCAGGCGCTTCAGGAATTGCGGCCCGAACGAGAGGTTCGGCACGAAGTGGGCGTCCATGACGTCGAAATGCACCCATGAGAGGCCCGCCGCCCTTATTGCGTCAACGGCCCCCCCCAGCGCGGCGCAGTCCGCCGCAAGAATGGATGGCGCCAGCTCAACGCGGTTTACCATATCCCAAGCACCTGGTCGGCTATCCTTCGCGCAAGCTCGCGCGTGAGGATAGTCATGTTCTGGTATTCGGCGTTCAGAAAGCCGTCGTTGGAATAGACCGTATTCGTCACGGAAACCTCCCGGTCCTTGAAGAGCGTCCTGCCCGACCTGGCGTCCTTGAGGGTGCATTTGGCCTTCAGCGTGATTCCGATTGACCGGGCGAGGGCGGTGTCCCGCTCGGATGTGGCAAGCACCGTCTTCGTATAGTCGTCGAGCGTGACTTCCAGGACGGCCTGGGCGTCGTCCAGCGGGACAAGTTCGAGGGCCGGAGACTGCGCCAGCATCGCGGTGAGCTGGTTCATCAGGGGGTTGGACGCCTGCGGGGCGTAGGAATCGTTCACCACCTGCTCCACCGCTATCGTCTTGAACGGCAGCGGCTGGGGTGTGCCCGCCAGCCTGTAATTGCACGAGGCAAGCAGGAGGGGCAAAACGAGAAAAACTGCGCGCAGAATCAAATTTCTCATGTCAAAACTCCCGTCATTGGGCGTCGAAGAAGCCCTCGCCGTTTATGGCGTTTTCAACCTCGGGGCCGAATATGGGGGCCAGGGCCTCCTCCTCGTCTATCAGGCTGCCGCCCGAGTCGAAAGTTTCGGACGCTTCGGCCCCCGGCGTTGACAGGAATGCGTCTGCGCTTTTTATCTCGAACTTTTCGGCGTTGAGCTCTATGTCCTTTGTCTGGTCTTCAAACACGTTGAAGTCCGGCCTTTCGTAGCGGCCGAAGAACCAGTCGACGGGCGTCATGGGGGCCAGTATGCCGTCTGAGATGCGCTTGAGCATGCGTTCGGCCTCTCCGGAGGCGAGGCTGTCGGGGGCTGCGGTTATCGTCTCGTTGTAGAATATGGAGGCGGCCTTGAAATTGTTGCGGTAGTAGTAATAGAAGTCCCCCATTATCAGGCGGCTGCGGGCGTGGACGTCCCTCATTAGCTCCAGCCCGGATTCGGCGGCCGCAGCCCCGGAATCGCTGGGGAAGAGTATGAGAAAGTCCTGGTAGAAGTCTATCGCCTTGAGCACGGCGCCCTGGTCGTATTCGGGGCCGTCAACCATATTGCGGTAGGTCACTGCCATCTGGAGGTAGGCGTCGGGGGTGAACATCGACTGGGGATAGGTGTTTATCAGCCTGTCGAGGGCGTCGATTGCGATTTCGGGCTTGTCCTCCCTGTCGGCGATTATTGCGATGTTCATCAGGGCCATTGGCGCGAAATCGCTGTACGGGGCGTTCGATACGACGGCCTCGTAATACCTTATTGCCTCGTTATAGTCGGTGAACCACGGCATCCATCCCCAAAGGTAGGGGGTCGCCCCCTCCTGGATGGTCTGGGCCAGCTTGTATTCCTCGGAAATTACAAGGTTGAACTTGGGGTAGTCCGGGTAGTTCTTTATGACGGTCTCAAAGCTTTCAAAGGAATCCTCGAACATCCCCTCGGCGCGGTACAGGATGCCGAGCTGGAAATACGCTTCCGGGGCGAATATCGACTGGGGGTATTCCCGGGAAACAAGCCTGTAATACTCTATTGCCGTCCAGTTTTCCCCGCCGTCCTGCGCGGCCTTGGCCTTGTTCATGGCCTCCAGCGCGTTTTTTGCCGAAGCCGGGTCGCCTATCACGCTCTCCAGAACGCCCCCCTCAACGCGCCATCCGCCTTCCTTCGTCCAGACCAGGTCGCCGTAAGAGGCTAGGGCCGCGGTTAGGACTGCGGCCGAAGCGGCCAGGACTTTGGAATTGAAAATTTTCATAAATCAGCACCACTTTACAAGAGTGGCCCCCCACGTCAAGCCTGCGCCGAAGGCGACAAACAAAATGTGGTCGCCCTTCTTCACGCGCCCGGCCCTGACCGCCTCGTCCAGCGCGATGGGGATGGAGGCAGAGGAGGTGTTCCCGTACTTTTCAATGTTGATGAACACCTTTTCCATCGGAAGTTTCAGGCGTTTTGCAACGCTTTCTATTATTCGGGTGTTTGCCTGGTGGGGGATGAGCAGGTCTATGTCTTCCGGCTTTAGCCCGCACTTTTCCACGACTTCAAACGCCTTTTCGCCCATGATTTTCACGGCGTGCTTGAAAACCTCGCGGCCGTCCATCTGGAGGTAGTGGAGGCGGTTTTCCACGGTCTCTTTGGAGGCGGGCATTGCGGAGCCTCCGGCGGGCATCCTCAAAGTGGCCTTGTCGCTGCCGTCGGCCCCCAAAACGGTGTCGAGGACGCCGACCCCGGGCTCGTCTGAAAGCGACAGCACGACCGCGCCCGAGCCGTCCCCGAAAAGCACGCATGTGCCGCGCTCGTTCCAGTCGAGCATCGTGCTCATCTTTTCTGCGCTCACGACGAGCGCGTTTTTGTAGAAGCCCGACTGCATCATGCGCGAGGCTATCTCAAGCCCGTACACGAACCCGGAGCACGCCGCCTCTATGTCGAAGCAGGGGATGTTGTTGCGGATACCGAGCTTGGCTTGAAGCAGGCACGCCGTGGACGGGAACATCATGTCGGGATTGACGGTGGTGACGATGACAAGCTCTATGTCGGAGGGGCTGAGGCCGGCGGAGTCCAGCGCGCGCCGCGCCGCGACGAGCGCCATGTCGCTTGCGGCCTCGTCGGGGCCTGCGATGCGGCGTTCCTTTATGCCCGAGCGCGAGTATATCCACTCGTCGCTGGTGTCCAGAAACTTCGATATGTCGTCGTTTGTGAGAACTTTTTCGGGGGCGTAGGAGCCCGTGCCGGTTATTATTACGGATTTATGATTCATCTTCCTTCCTGGGGAGTTGCTGTGCGTTTGCCTTTGTTGACGACGCGGCTTCCTGAACGCGCGCCACGTCTTCTGATATGCGCCTGTTCAGGTCCCTGCGTATGCATTGTATCGCTATCCCCAGCGCCCCTTCTATCTGCCTTGCGTCGCTTGAGCCGTGGCCCTTGACGACCAGGCTGTTGAGGCCCAAAAGCGGCGCCCCCGAGAATTTCTCGACTGGCATCCGCCTCTTCAGCCCCTTGTAGGCCCCCATGGAAATGAGGGCCCCGAGCTTGCGCACGGAGTTCCTGGTGAGCTCCTCCTTGAGCATGCCCTTGAGCATTTTCACAACCCCTTCGAGCGTTTTCAATAGAACGTTGCCCGTGAATCCGTCGCAGACAATCACGTCGCAGTCTCCCTGGAAGACCTGGAAACCTTCTATTAAACCCGCATAGTTGACCACGTCCGAAGAGCTTTTCAGGAGCAGGTGGGCGTTCTGGGTGAGCATGTTTCCCTTGCCGTCCTCCGTCCCGTTGGAAAGGAGGCCGACGCGGGGGTTTCTGATTCCCGTGGCAACCCGCGCGTAGTTGGCGCCGAGAATGGCGTTGTCGAGCAGGTTGGACGGCTTCGGGTCGGGGTTCGCCCCGACGTCTATCAAAATGAAATTGCGGTCGTCGCTGGGGATGACCGAGCCGAGGGCGGGGCGCTCAACGCCGGGCATGGTGCGCAGCTTTATGGTGCCGGCCGCCATTAGCGCCCCGGTGTTGCCGCAGCTCAGCACTGCGTCCACTGCGCCGACTTTTGCCAGGTCTATGGCGCGCATCATGGAGGAGTCGCGCTTCGAGCGCATGGCCTGGATGGGCTTTTCATGCATCTCGATGACTTCGCCCGCGTGGTGTATCTCCACGCGCGGGTCCTTGAAAAAGCCCCTGTTTTTAAATTCCTGGGAGAGGACGCGCTCGTCGCCCACGGCGACTATTTTAAGGGCCCCGCGGTCCCGCCTGAGCACCTCGCACACCCCGGCGACAACCTCGCCGGGCCCTTTGTCGGAACCCATCGCGTCAACCGCGACGCGCGCCTCTTCAAGACGATCGCCCATGACCCCTCCGTAAAAAATGTGGAATGCCTATATACGAAAAACGCGGGGGCTGTCGATTAAAATCGCGCACCCGCATTTTGGCAGAGCCGAATGTGCGGCCGGTCCTCAGACCTTGGCCGTTATCACCTGGCGGCCCCTGTACATGCCGTTGGCGGGGTTAACCCTGTGCGACATGAAAAGCGTTCCGTCGGCGGGATCCTTGATGAATTCCGGGAGCTTGAACTGGTTGGCGCCGCGGCGCTTGCGCGAACGCTGCTTGGACTGTTTGCGTTTTGGTTGTCCCATATCTTTGCCTGATTTTGGTTTAAATAGAAATTGAAAACAGGCAAAGGTACGCAACTTTGGCGGCCTGTCAACTATTTTTGCTCTTATTTTTGCCGCTAGGGCCTGCGGGGGCTGAAAATGCGCCAAAGCCGCCGGGGGCCCCGCCGGAAACCTGCCGCGCCGGCAAGCCCTCCCGCGCGCCCTGAAAATCCCTCCCCGGGCTTTCACTTGTATTGACAAGCGAAAGCATTTCGGATGCCGTAGGCTGGCATGACGAGGTTTTTTATAGCGATTGCCCTCCTGTTTGGCGCAATGCGCCTCGGCGCGTACGGGGTGCGCGACTTCTCGGGGCGCGAGTTTGAGTTCGAGGCCCCGCCGCGCGCGGTTACGGTGGTTCCAAGCGTTACAGAGACGGTGTTTCTCATTGGCGCCGGGGAGCGCCTGCTCGGGGTGTCGCGCTACTGCTCCTATCCCGAATCCCTCGCCTCCTCGCCCGAGGGGGCCGCAGTGAGGGACGCCATTGCCGGCAGGCCGAAACTCGGCGGGTTCGTCGATCCCGACTACGAAAAAATCCTGTCCCTTCGCCCCGACATCGCCGTCCTGCCCGCGACTTCCGACTCGACCGTGCGCGACAAGCTCGAACGCATCGGCATCCCCGTGTTTCTGGTTGAGCCTGACGGCCTCGACAGCATCGCGGCAAACACCCGCCTGCTAGGCAGGCTCTTCAGGTGCGAGGGCCGGGCCGAAGAGGTTGCCCGCCGCGTGGAGTCTGCCATTGCCCCCGCCGCCCCGGGGGAGCGGGAGGCGTGGGGCGATATTTCCCTGAAATCCCCCGACGGCTCGGGCAGGCCGCTCAGGGCGATTTTCATGTTCGGGAAGATGGCGGCGGGGGAGAACTCGTTTGCGGGCGGGCTTATCGTGCGCAAGGGCCTTGAAAACGTCGTTGGAAAGGACATGGCCGCCTGGCCGGTTCCCTCCCGGGAATTCGTGCTCTCGTCCGCCCCGGAAGTATTAATAATACAGGCCGACACCGTTGCCGATTTCGAGGGGCTGCGCAAATCCTACGAGGGGGACCCCGTCTGGAGCAAGACCCCGGCCGTCAGAAACTCCAGAATATACTTTGTGCCAACGGAGCTTGTAATCCGCCCGTCCCCGACAGGGGCGACGGCGCCTTTGCCGAGGCTCGTTCCCCGCGACGGGAAAAAATGACGCCCTCCTGACGCATACAGGGCTTGGGGCCGGACGCCGCAGCCGGCCTCAAATGCCGGAATTTCACGCATCGCTAGGGGGATTCCGGCATAAGATTCGTTTTTCTGCCAATGCGTGCGCGCTCGGGGTCAGAATGTGCGGCCCGCCGCAGGGCGCTCTGCGAGGCGGGGGAAGGCGCCCCGCAAAAAATGGGGGGGACTTCCCCCGCAGCCGTCTGGTTTTTATCCGCGCCCTGCGGCGCATCCGCAGGCGGCCGTGACGGGGCAAGCGTTGCGGGAAGGCAAATAAAAAGGCCCCGGCAAACGCGGGGCCTTCAAAAGCGGCTGATGTTGCCGGACTACGCCCTGCGGCGCCTGAACGCCGCAAGCGCGAGGGCCGCCGCGCCGAATGCCGCAGCCCACGCGGCGGGTTCCGGGACTGCGCTTACTGCAACGTTTATGTAGAGGGTGTTGTCGTTTATTTCGTAGCACTTGCCGTCTTCGCCAAAGGCGAGCTTTACGTTTTCGCTCTCGGTGATGTTGGCGTACTGCTGGGTGTCCTCATTCCAGCCGAGCGTCTTGTTCCAGTCGAAGGTGTATGTGACCTGCTCTCCGTTGGCGGAGAAGCTCCATGTGCCGCCGTCGCTTATGCCCTCTGTGGAGGAGAGTATGGCGAACTTGTAGTTGCCGGATTCCAGGCTTGAAACGTCCACGTTTGTAAAGTCCAGATAAATCTGGCCGCCGATTGGCTTGAGGAATGTTGCCTGGAGAATGGCCTGCGTCTTGTCGAAATCTGTAAGGGCGTTCGAGGCCCCGAGGTTGAAGGTGAAGGAGCTGTCGTCGTAGGCTTTGAACTCCCATGAGCACTTGTAGGCCCCGGCGTCGGCCGCGAAGAACTTGCCGTTGTCAAAGCCGCCGAAGACCATGCCTATGTATTTGCCTTCAAGGCGCTCGCCGCCGTAGGTGCCTATGTTTGCCGTATGCACGCTTCCGAGGGCCGCGCTGTCGTAGGTGGAGCCCTCCCCGAAAATCGTAACCATGTTGCTTGCGGCGGATGAAGCGTCGGTCTGTATGTTCAAAGAGCCGCCATAGACCACCGAGCCGTTTTTAATGACAAGGTTTGAAGTCGCCCCGGACTTTGCCTGGAGGTACTGCCCGGAATTTACAAACGACACCTTTGAATTGTCTATGGTAAGAAGGCTCAGGCCGCCGTTTGACCCGCGCAGGGTGACGCCCTCCTTTACCGTGATGTCCGAATCGACAATCCTCACTTCCGCAGTGGAGTCGGCGGCGTTGCCCTCCACTTCGATGCGGCCCGAGAGCGATACATGCTCCTGCGTGAGGTTGCGCAGTATCGCGACGGCGTTCGCCCCTGCGGAGTTGCTTCCGTTGGTTAAGACCTTGAAAGTTCCGCTCGTCAGGGTCGAATTGTCAAAGATGGCTTCGGTATACGAGTTGCGGTTCGTAGCGGCGATTTCGATGGGGTTTGCGGCATATATCGTGCTGGCGTTTTGGGCGATGAATTTTGTGACGGCGTTTTCGCCCATAGAGGTGATTTTGAGGTTCCCCGCCGCCATGCTTAGTTCGGAGGCGTCAAACGACACTGTCAGCCGGTAGTTCGCGCCCTGGCCGTCGCCGATATTCCAGTTGTAGTCGTTTGAGCGGGCGAGCGCGCCGTTTGTAAAATACACGCCGCTGTCTTCGCCGCCTTCAAGGTTGGAACCCTGGAACTGGTTGTCGAAATTTGCGACAAACTCGGAGGCGTCCACATTTATTTTATAGTAGCCGCCCCCGCCCCAGTTGAGGGTTGGGGCTTCAAAGTAGGCGCCGTCTGACATGTTTATTTCAAGCTTATAGCCGTAGTACAAGTCCGAATTGTTGTACACGTAAAGCATGGAGTCTGGCCCCGAGAGGTTCAGCACCGCAGGCTCCGCGTTTTGCTGGTTGTAGCCGAAGTTGTTGAGGTCGAAGTCGGCGTCGACGTTCACTTCCACTCCGGAATTGAATATCACTGTGTCGTCGACTGTCGGAACCTGGCCGTAGGGCGTGTAGATGTCCTGCTGGGTTTCCTCGTCCCAAACCCTGGTAGCCCAGATATCGGGGTCGCTCCAGTTGCCAGATTTAATCGCTATTACGGTTTCCGCATGCATTTCGGCGGCCGCAGCCATTGCAAATAAAACCGGTATTCCAAACTTCAGCTTCGCATTCATGATTCGACAAATTGTTATGTATGTAACAATATGTCATTATATTTAGTATGTGCCTGCAAATAAGTCAAATACTTTTGAAATTTTTGCGAAATTTTTAGCGGGTTGACGCGCGCTGTGGTGCGGCCTTTGCGCTTTCTTTGTATGCCGGATGCGCGGCGCGGGGCGCCCGGCCTGCGGCGGCCCAGGCCGGTTTTCGGAGCCTCAGCGGGGGAGGATTGCGTCGAGGGCGCGGGTCACGCCGCACTCGTTATTCGAGTAGGTCGTTCGGCTTGCGACGGCCTTTATTTCGGGGTGGGCGTTTGCCATGGCGTAGGAGTGCCGGGCGTTCCGGAGCATTTCAACGTCGTTTAGGTAGTCGCCGAAGGCTGCGGTCTGGTCGCGCGTGGCGCCCGTGAGGCGCTGTATGAGGGTCAGGGCGCGGCCCTTGTCGGCGAGCGGGTGGGTCACGTCCATCCACCTCGTCCCCGAGACTTTTATCTGGAACCTTCCGCGCAGGTGGGCGAAGCGGGGCAGGGCGTTTGTGGAGGGGTTTGAAAGGTCGCAGACTGTGAACTTGTAGAAGGTGTCGCCTTCGACTTCGGATATGTCGCGCACGGGTTTTATGTAGCCGGAGTAGCTCGTGAGCCTTTCGAGGAAAACCGGGTCGGGGTTTTCTATGTAGGCGAACTTTTTGCCCGACAGCACCGCGTAGGCGTTCGGCACCGTGCGCGCCGCCTCCAGAAGCTCGGCGACGTCCCCGCGCGAAAGCTCGAGCGACATCAGCTCCTCGCCCGCCTTTGTGACGTACGCCCCGTTTTCGGCAGCGAAGTATATTTCGTCCTCGATTCCGGGGAATTTCGAGCGCATGTTGTGTATCTGGCGCCCCGAGACTGCGGCAAACGCCACTCCGTGGGCGCGCATTCGCCCGAATATTTCGGGAAAGTCGGGCGGCAGGCGCGCCTGGGAGTCGAGGAGCGTGCCGTCGAGGTCGCTTGCAACCAGCCTTATGTCAAAAGTTCCCATTCTGTCCGGAGGGTTTTTATTTAAAACGGCGTTTATGCGGCTTTTCGGGGCGCTTGTCAACCGCCTTAATGCCGCTTTTCAAGGGCGTTGCGGGGCTTTGAAAATGCTTGCCTAACGCGGAATCATGTGCACGATTTGCGTCCAATATGGCTAAATACAAGTACCACTTTATACCCAACACCCACCTCGACAGGGAATGGACCCTGGACTTCGAGCACACCCGCAAAATGACTGTCGACTTCATAGACGACCTCCTGGTCATAATGAAGAAGATTCCCGGCTACACCTTCCTTCTCGACTCCCAGGCCGTGCCGCTTGAGGACTACCTCGAAGTGCGCCCGGAAAAGCGCGCCGAGCTCAAAAGGCTCATATCCGCAGGCCGCATCAACGCCGGCCCGTGGTACACCGCGCTCGACATGAACACCCTCGTCGGCGAGTCCGTCGTGCGCAACATGCTCTACGGCCACCTCACAGTCGAGCCCTTCGGCGCCCCGATGAAGGTGGGCTACACCCCGTTCGGATGGGGCCAGGTCAGCCAGCTCCCGCAGATTTACAAGGGCTTCGGCGTGGACGTTGCCATGTTCTACCGCGGCATAACAAAGGAGCAGGCCCCGAAGGCCGAGTTCGTATGGCGCGGGGCGGACGGCACCGACCTGCTCGTCTCCCGCTTCGGCACGGGGGCGCGCTACAACTTCTATTTCGGCGTGTGGCGCAAGGCGCTCTACAAGGGGCAGACCCACCGCATAAACCGCCGCTTCTTCTGGCATGAGGACTCCTCCCCCTTCAAGCTCTGCGACGCCGCCAACCGCTACAACCACGGCTACGTGTTCAAGCGCGACTGGAAGATGGACAAGGAGGCCGCCGAGGCCGCGTTCAACGAGCTTGTCAGCGCCGAAAAGGAGCAGTTCGGCACCCCCCACATCGCGCTCATGCACGGCATGGACACCTCCACCCCCGACCTGCGCGAGGCCGAGATACTCGAACAGTGCGGCGACATAGCAAAGAGGGACGGCGACGTGTTCTACTCGTCGCTTCCGAAGTATTCGGCCGACCTCAAAAAGGCCGTGAAGATGTCGGAGCTTCCCGTCATCGAGGGCGAGGTGAGGCACCTCGGCATGAACGAGTTCGGCTTCTCATACATAGCAAACGACATCATTTCCGCCCGCACCCGCCAGAAGGTGCTCTTAAACGAGGCGGAAAACGCCCTCACAAAGAAGGCCGAGCCGTTCGGCTTCATGGCCTGGCTCTCCGGCGCGGAGTGGCTCTCGCCCTTCTACGACCTCGCGTGGCGCCAGTACCTCAAGTGCCACGCCCACGACACGCTCGGCGGCTGCGGCATCGACCGCATAGAGCTGGACGCCGGCTACCGCCTGCGCGACTCCATATCGCTCTCCGACATGATAGCGGGCGAATCGCTCCTGAAGCTCCAGGAAAAGATAGACACCTCCTCTCTCCCCGCCGACGCGGTTGTCCTCACCGTATTCAACCCGCTCCCGTTCGAGCGTTCGGAGACGGTTTCGGCCTTCGTGGACGTCGCGCGCGAAATCGAGGGCGAAGGCTTTGCCCTGGAGGATTCCGACGGCGCGCCCGCCAAATTTGAAATATCGCCCACGGGCTATTTCGGGAAGGTGTTCCGCGACCACGCGGACCTCGCGCTTATGAGCTACGCCGACGAGTACGCCCTGGAGTTCTTCGCGGAGTCGGTTCCGGCCTACGGCTACAAGACCTTTGTCCTCAGGCGCACGCCCAAGGCGGAAAAGAGGGCGGCGGAAAAGGGCTTTTCGATGGAAAACGAATTCCTGAAGGCCGACGTCAACCCGGACGGCACCGTCACCGTGACGGACAAGGCTTCGGGCGCGTCCTACGAAAACCTGAACTACTTTGAAGACGGCGGGGAGATGGGCCATTCGTGGAGCCACGTCTCGCCGATAAAGGATTTGATTGTATCCTCCAGGGGCGTGAAGGCGAAGCTTTCGCGCACGCTCTCCGGCGCGGTTGCAAATTCCGTCAAGGCGGAATTTGCGATTAAGATTCCCTCCGACACCCCGCGCTCGTCCGACTACAAGGACTGGCGCCAGTCCGAGCGCGCCGCAAAGGACCTCGTGCCCGTGAAGTTCGAGGTGGAGTACACCCTCAAGGCCGGCGCGAGGAACCTGGAAGTATGCGTAAAGTTTGAAAACCGCTGCCGCAACCACCGCCTCCGCGCGATGTTCGACACGGGCGTCAGGGCCGAAAATTCGTTCGCCGAATCCGTGTTCGACGTCGCCGAAAGGCGCATAGCGCGCGACGGCAAAAACCCCTATTCCTACATGCCCGAGCTCACCTTCCCGATGTCGAGGTTTGCGGGCGTGCGCGACGCATCCCGCGGGTTTGCCGTGCTCGGCGGCGGCCTGAAGGAGTACGAGGCGTTTGAAGGCGGCAGGTTCGCCCTCACTGTCATGCGCGCCTACGAAAACAAAATCTGCACCTCGGGCGACTTCGACCTCGAATACAAGCCAGGCGACCTCGCCCAGGGCTTCGGCGAGCACTCTTACAGGTACGCCCTCTGCTTCGGCGATTTCGGCGCCGACTACGAGGCCCTGTTCAACGCGGCCGACCGCTTTGCCGCGCCGCTTCTGGTCGCCGAATCCAAGGCCAGGCGGGGCGGGAGCCTCCCGATGAGCGCCGGATTCCTCTCCGTCGACAACCCCGCAGTGCAGCTCTCCTGCGCAAAGAAGGCCGCGCGCTCCGGCGAGATATGCCTGCGCGTGTTCAACCCCTCAAAGAAGCCGCAGGCCTGCCGCATTTCCCTGCCCCGGGCGGTGAAGTCGGCGCGCCTTGCAAACCTCAACGAGGAGCCGCTGAAAAAGGCGAAGGCGTCCGGCAACTCGGTTGTCCTGGAGCTTGCCCCCAAGAAAATCCAGACGGTGCTTGTCGAACTCAAATAGCCGGAAAGGAAGCATACACCCATGAAAAAACGCATTATAAACGGAAAAACCTGCGAACTCAGGGGCGGAAGGCTCTACGTCGACGGAGAGTGGAAGTTCATGAAAAGCGGCAAGCCCCTGCGCGACTACGGAAATGCGGGGCAGATAGAGGAGCTGATTTCGCACCTGCCCGCAATAGCCGCAAAGGGCTTTACGAACCTATCCTTAAACTGCTACTGGCACCATTTCGACTTTGTTGGCGACGGCAGCATATCTGTGTCGCTTGAGCCGCTCAGAAAGCTCATAGACGCGATAAACGCCCACGGCATGTTCGCCTCCCTCTCCGTTGAGACCTACGGCGTCGGCGGCGGGACGCTCCCGGCGGGCTTCTGGAAGGCCCACCCAGACGCGGTCGCAGTCGATTCCAAGGGGGAAAAGGCTTCGGATACGGAATACTTCTACGCCTCCGTCGTGCCGTCCCTGTATGACGAGGACTATCTGCGCTCTTCGCGCAACTTTATAAAAAACCTCTCAAAGGCCCTCGCCGACAAGGACTTCCTCTACTGCGAAACCACCGTCGAGCCCCAGTACATGGGCTCGCGCAGCCTCGACTACTCGCCCGCCGCAAAGAGGGCCTACGAAAAGTGGTGCGCCGCAGAATGCGTCAACGCCACCGCCTTCCCCGAAACCCTTCCCGCGCCCGAGGAATTCGTAAACGACGTCTGCTGGAACGTGTTCCGCGGCCACTGGCTCGCCGGATGGGTAAACGGCGACGCCCGCGCCTACCGCGAGGGCTTCGGCGAAAAGCCCGTCTGGATAGCCTCCGACTACCTCGACGCCAATGAAAAGACCATGGCCGCCCGCATCGGAAGCCCCATGACCTTCCTGCTCAACCTCTCCGAGCCGGATATAATACAGGTGAACTGGACGTGGCACTTCGACGACCGCCACCCGAACGCCAAGGCGTATGCGCGCGTCCGCGAAGTCATGAACGCCACGGGCAGGGACTGGGTTGTCACCGAGCACATGACCATAAACGGAACCGACTACTTCCCGCACGAGATGGAGGCGCTTCTGCGCAACACCATAGCAAACTCCACCAACTTCGGCTGGGAGTTTGTGGATGTGGCCGTGGACAACGTCGACCCCTCCAAGGAGGGCGAAGTCGTGGCGGGTTCCTTCAAGCCGAAAAACTTCTCGGTTTACAACAACGACTGGTCGCCGAAGCCCTCCATGGCGGTTGTTGACGACAGGTGGGACGAGTGGATTTCCGAAATCCGCGCCAAGGTGAAATAGGGGAAGCGCGATTCCCGGTTTGAAAAGGGGCGGAAACGTCTGCGCATGAAGCGCGCGGCGCGTTTCCGCCCTTTTTTTGCGGCGCATCCTGTCCGGAATGCAAAAGCCGGCGTACTGACAAAGCTTTTTGCCGCCCGCGCAGCTTGTGGAAATTTTCAGGGCCGCCCGAATTTTGCCGGAAAGCGCGCGCTGGGGGATTTTTTTTGTACCCGCAGTGGGGAGTATTTTTACCCGCCGCTTCCGCACCGGCGTTTGCCGCCGCGCCGCGAACTTTTGGGGGGAAGGCTGGTTGCCGGGCGCGGGCGATTTCTGCTTGAGGGGGGCCAGGAAAAGCGAACGCCTCTCGGGCACCGCAACTCCCGTCATGGCAGGGGCGGCGCATCCGTACTGCCTTTCCCTCGCCGCAGGCGGAAGTATCGGGCGGAAAAATGGCGCAATGCCCCTTCAAGGCTCTTTCAGACCCCTTCCAAGGGGGGGGGATTTTTCAATTCGCGCGTGCATGTGGCGGCAGTTTTTACAAATGGGAGATTTTCCGCTAAAAAGCTCGGGTCGGTATTTCTTAAGAGGTTTGATTTTTTACAGATGATAACACCGGGCGGCAGCTTTTTCACAAGCCCTGTTTCAGAATGTGAAAAAACAGCGGGCGGCTGCCCTCTATCTTCCACTTTGGAGGTATTTTCAAACATTCCGATTCAAACCGCCGCGCCTTCCGCGCTTTTGCGGCGAATTTGGCGCTTGATTTGCATGTCGCTATGCGTTATATATTTTTACATTCGGTTTTTAGCTGCCATTCATCCATCCCACCGCCGTGAAAAAGTTTTTCAAACTGATTGTCTGCCTTGCCGCCCTACTGCTTTTAACGGCGGTCTCCCTCCATGCGGGGGGACCCGAAAGCCGCGTTATAAATGGGAAAAAATGCGAGCTTAAAAACGGCCGCCTGTATGTTGACGGGGAATGGAAATTCATGAAAAGCGGCAAGCCCCTGCGCGACTACGGAAATGCGGGGCAGATAGAGGAGCTGATTTCGCACCTGCCCGCAATAGCCGCAAAGGGCTTTACGAACCTATCCTTAAACTGCTACTGGCACCATTTCGACTTTGTTGGCGACGGCAGCATATCTGTGTCGCTTGAGCCGCTGAGAAAGCTCATAGACGCGATAAACGCCCACGGCATGTTCGCCTCCCTCTCTGTTGAGACCTACGGCGTCGGCGGCGGGACGCTCCCGGCGGGTTTCTGGAAGGCCCACCCCGGCGCGGTCGCAATAGACTCCGAAGGCGCGCCGGTTTCCGACACCGAATACGGCTTCGGCTCGACAGTGCCGTCGCTTTTTGACGAAGACTATCTGTGCTCTTCGCGCAGCTTCATAAAAAACCTTTGCTCCGCCCTCGCCGACAAGGACTTCCTCTACTGCGAAACCACGGTCGAGCCCCAGTACATGGGCTCGCGCAGCCTCGACTACTCGCCCGCCGCAAAGAGGGCCTACGAAAAATGGCGCGCCGCTTCAGGCGCTCCGTCCGCGCCGTTTCCAAAAGACTTCCCCGTTAGCGAAAGCTTTCTAAACGACGCCCAATGGAACCGCTTCCGCGCCGAATGGCTCGCCGGATGGGTAAACGGCGACGCCCGCGCCATGAGGGAGGGCTTCGGCGGAAAGCCTGTGTGGATAGCGGCCGACTACCTTGACGCGGACGAGTCCACCATGCGCGCGCGGGTCGGAATTCCGTCCGTGTTTTTGAATTCCCTTTCCGAGCCCGACATAATCCAGATAAACTGGACTTGGGACAATTCCCTGCGCCGCCCCAACATGAAAGCCTACGCCCGCGTTTACAAGTCCATGCGGGACTGCGGCCGCAAGTGGGCCGTGAGCGAACACATGACCGTCAACGGTTCCGACTACAAGGCGTCAGAAATGGAGGCGCTTCTCATGAACACTATTGAAAACTCCACCAACTTCGGCTGGGAGTTTGTGGACATCGCCCCCGGCGGCGGATTTTCTGTCTATGACGAGGGTTGGAAGCCCAAGCCGCACATGGCGGTTGTGGACCGCAACTGGGGGCGGTGGATGGAAGAGGTGAAAAGGGCTGCGGCGCGTAAGCCGGGGGGCGCAGATAGCCGGCCCTAAGTTCCGGAGGACGCTGCGGGTTGAAAGAAATGAAGGTTTGCGGCACGGTCTATTTAAAATGACTATCAAATACACCCTTGATTGTCTCCACCAAGCGATTGCCGCCAGGCAATGCGTAAGACAAACTCACAGCCGCCCGGACTCGGGCGGCGCACGTCGTACCAAGATGCGTGAGCATCTTAGATCCAACGGAACGTTGGTGCGCGGGCATCTTGGATTAAACAGAATACTCTTTTACTTATAAAAAATGACTATCAAATTTACTCTTGATTGTCCCCACCCAGCGATTGCCGCCAGGCAATGCGTAAGACAAACTCACAGCCGCCCGGATACGGGCGGCGCACATCGTACCAAGATGCGTAAGCATCTTAGATCCAACGGAACGTTGGTGCGCGGGCATCTTGGATAAAACAGAATACTCTTTTACTTATAAAAAAATGACTATCAAATACACCCTTGATTGTCTCCACCAAGCGATTGCCGCCAGGCAATGCGTAAGACAAACTCACAGCCGCCCGGACCCGGGCGGCGCACATCGTACCAAGATGCGTGAGCATCTTAGATCCAACGGAACGTTGGTGCGCAAGCATCTTGGATCCAACGGAACGTTGGTGGAACGTTGGTTTGCAGTTTTGGCTGCGGCGTTTTCCATTTTCCTTTGCGCATGCGGCCCGTCCGTCCCACCGTCCGGAGGCGGGGACGGCGGCTTTTCCGGGCCCGTTTTGGATTTGGGGGGGAAGCCCGGCGAAATCGTTTCCATAAGCCGCGTGTTTGCGATGCCCGACGGTTCGTTCGGGGTGCTTGCGGGGTTTTCAGGCGCGGGCGAAAACAGGGTGCGGTTCGTCAGGTTTGACGAGAACATGAGGGAAATTCCGGGCGCGGGGTTTGAGACATCGCTTCCGGCCGGGGAGATGTTTCACCTCGCCCGTTCCGCCGCCATAGGGCCGGCCGGGGCCGTGGCTTTCTGCTATGCCGTCCATCCCCAGTCAGGCGCAAGGCTGCACTTGGGCGTTGCGTCTCCCGGCGGAGGATTCAGGAGCGTTTTTCTCGGGAAGTGGGGATGGTCTGAAGATTTGGATTCCGGAGCTCCGGGCGTATTTGGCGGAAACGCGGTCTTATCCGACGTTAAAATCGCCGCTTATGGCGGAGGGTTTGCATTGCTTGCGAGAACGAAGTCCTACGGGAAAATTCCGTCCGAGGTGCGCAAGCTTTTGGACGGTCCCAAAGCCGTGCTCGTATATCCCGAAACCAGGCTCGCCGCGGCTCTTTTCGATTCGTCGTGTTCCCTTTTAAAAAAGCTCGACCTCGGGCGGATTACATACGAGGTATCGTATGACATATCCCGGCTCGGGGACGGTTTCGGGGTTTTGACATATGTTTTCGACTCGCATGAGCCGAAAGCGGACAGGGCGGGGGTGTACGACTCCGGCTGGGCCGAATGCGGATATTCCAGAAAGATGAAGATGAAGGTGTTTGAGGCGGCCGAGAGTTTTTCAAAAGAGGTGTTTACCGGCCTCCGCAGGATTTCGGACAGCTTTGACGGGCTGCGGGAATTCCCCGTCGGGTGCGGGCAGAAACCTTATTTTATAGAGGGGGATGCGGATGGTGTTGTTCTCCTTTCAACTGCCCGCCCGGAAGGCGCGGAGTGGGGCGTGGCTTCCGAGGAAATCAATGTGTTTTCGGCGGGTGATTTCAAAAAGCCGCATTTTTCGGGCTCGGTAAAGTTCACGGAACCTGTGGACGAGATTCCCGTGGTTTTCGATACGTCTTTTTCAAAGCTGGGCGGGAATTTTGTGCAGATTGTTTTGCGTTGGGAAGGTGCTGAGAACCGGGCCGCGGCGGTTTCGTTCGGAGAAGGGGGGGCCTCTGTGCGGGAAGCTTCCATCGCCGGGGACTGGCGCCCCGTAAATTTCGCGCGCGGACGCGTGTTTTTTGTTCGCGGCGGATTTAGGGAAAACGCGTTCATCGCCTCGCTTCCCGTCGCCGAATAGCCCGCCTCTCTCCGCCGTCTGCGCCGCTTTCCCCGCAGCAGACGTTGGAGTGGGGGCATGTTGTGCGCGGAACTGCGGACGGCCGGAGGGGGGCGCGGGATTTTTGCCTGAACCTTCGCGCAGGAAGGCGGTTGCGCCTGAAACTGTCCGGGCCGATTGGAATGCGAAGCTCGCCTCAGGATGGAAACCACGGCGCGCTCTGCGCATTGGCGGCGCAGGGGGGAGCCGGCGCGGATGCGCCTCCCCGGGATTCTGCGGAATTGCGCGGTCTAACGGCAAAAATCCGGGGGGCATTTTTTAATTCCGGCTTTGATTGGGGGGAGGAACATCCGTATTTGCCCGCCGATTTTTTCGCGGGGTGCGGGGTTTTTGCGCATATTAAAAAATGGGCCGGCTTTGACTGGGATGCCGCGAAAGAGGCAAAAAAATCATGCGCCTTTCCGCATCAGGCCAGGCGGGTTTTACTTCCCCGCGCAGGATTCCATCTCCCAAATCCGCTTTCCGTTTCATTATTTATTCCAGGTTCTTTTAAAATATACGGCATTCCGGGATGCGCGGCGGCGGAAAATTGCCCGAACTTGCGTATTGCGCGCGGCGCGCGGAGTCTGTTATTTTCATCCCGTAATTTTCGATTCCGGATAATGCCATGAAGCAATTTTTTACGATACCAATGAGGCCGCTTGCCCTTGCCGCCGCACTGGCGGCCGCATTCGCCCCGGCCGGGAGCGGCCTTTGCGCCGCCGCCCCGGACGCGCCCGCGTCTTTTGAATTTTGCGCCCCCGAGGGCGCGCACGCGACAGGGGGGCAGGTTTTCGGCCTTCCGGACGGGCGGCTCGGGGCCGTTTTTGCGGTGTCGCGCTTCGAGGGCAGGGAGGAGGAGTGTTTCGAGGAGCTGAGGCTTATTGAGTTCGGCCCGAATCTGGAAAAGCTATCGGAAAAAACATTTCCGCTTGAGCTGCCCGGAAGGGTGTCGGTTCTCGCGGCGAGCCTTCCCTGCGTCCTTTCGGACGGCCGGATAGCGCTGTGCGTGCTCGCCGAAAACATGTCTCCGGATTCCCGCGTGCCGGTTCATTCGATACCGAGGATGCTGGCCCTGCTCAACCCCTCGGATTCGTCGGTTAAGCTTGTGAGCCTCAACAGTGCGCTTGGGGAGCGCATGTTTGAAAACGACGTTGAAATCTGCGCGGGTCCCGAAGGCGCAGTGGCGGCCTTGGCAAACGCGAAACGCTACGGGGCCAGGGAGCCTTCCGGAAACGCCCTGAAGATTTTTTTCTATCCTGACTTCAACGCCTCCGCCGCGCTCTTCGGCCCGTCCGGCGAGCTGCTTGCAAGGTGCGACTTCGACCCGGGGGAATACGCCCCGCACAAGGGGATTTCCTGGGACGGAAAAAATTTCTACGTCTCAAGCTTCATAGACGTGCCGGGCCGCGCCTCCGCAGACAGGGGGGCGCCCGAGCGCAAGGAGACCGTCGGCATAGGCGACGCCAGGGACGGGCGCACCCTCCACGACGTCCTGCCGTCGCCTTTCAGCGGGACGTTTGTGGGCCTTTACAGGCTCTCCCCAAAAATGGAGCTTTTGGAAAAGATTCCGTTTGCGCGGTTCGGCGCAGTCGAGGCGGTCTGCGGCGCGCCGGGTGTTTTCGCGTCATGGATAGAGCCAAAGGTCCCGCGCGGCGGGGACGTTGAGTCGGAGATTGTCCGCCTGTTTGACTCCGGCTCAATCGGCGCGGCGTTTCTGTCAGCCGACATAGGGTTCGCCCCCGGGGATATGCCCCGAGGGGGCCTTGACAGGGCGGCGTTTTACGCCCTCGGCGGGGGGGATTTCGCCCAGGTTGTTCCGTCGCCCGGCGACCGCGTGGCCGTATCCGTTTTCGGAAAATCCGAAACCGGCTCCCGCGTCCTGCCTTCTTTCGGCTCCGGGCATTTCAGCGTGGCGGGGGGCGAGCTGTACGGCGCATCCATAATGTGGAAAGAGGGAAAAATCCGCATATTCAGGCTTTCAGGCCCCCTCGGCGGCAGCCTCCCCGGCGGAGGGGAATGACGGCTTTGCCTCTTGCATGCGGGATTTGCGCCGCCCCCGTTTTCCGCGCATGAATCGGCCGGGGGCGCAGGCTGCGTCCGGCTTCCGGAACCCTTCGGCATTCCGGATATTGCGGCGGCGCCGCCCTCCGCGGGAGGCTGCCTGGCGGGGAGATTTTCTCCGATAACAAATCTTGCTTTATTTGGCAAAACCCCTAAAAAGTTGATTTTTATAAATTTTTTCGCCTCTTCCGGGCGGCAGTGTTTCAATCAAAAAAAGGTAATGGGTCTATGAAGAAATTTTACGCGTTTATTGCGGCGGCCGCTTCGTGCGCGCTGGCATCGTGCTCGGGCGACGGCTCCCGGTGGCCGTCCCTCGGCGGGGCGGATGACAAACCGTTCTGCGACACGATGGAAAACAAGGTGTTCTGCGGATACCAGGGGTGGTACCGCGTTCCCGGCGACGGCTCCGGCCTCGGCTGGGAGCACTGGGAAAACCCGGCGGAGGACTTCGAGCCCGGGAAGTGCGGCATAGACGCCTGGCCCGACATGTCCGAACTCGACGCCGACGAGAAGTTTGAGACCAAGTTCAGGCACGCCGACGGCTCCCCCGCCTACGTTTACACAAACGAAAATCCCAAAACCGTAAACCGCCACTTCAAGTGGATGAGGGACTACGGAATAGACGGCGTCTTCCTCCAGAGGTTCGCCCTCGACGTAACCGGCGGCCACCACCAGTCCGACCTGCTCCTGCCCTCCAACAACCGCGTCCTCAAAAACGTCCGCGACGGGGCCGAGGCCAACGGCCGCGCCTTCGCCGTCATGTACGACCTCACCCTCATGGGCAAGGACGGCGACAAGGGCTCGCTTGAAAAGGTCAAGAAGGACTGGCGCGCCCTGGTGGACGCCTACGGCCTCTTCAACAGCCCCGCCTACCTGCGCCACAACGGCAAGCCCGTAATCGCGATATACGGCATAGGCTTCAGCGACCGCCGCGACTACACCATCGAGGAGCAGATGGACCTCATCAACTTCTTCAAAAACGACCCCAAATACGGCGGCTGCTCCATAGTTCTGGGCGTCCCGACCTACTGGCGCTCGCTCGACCGCGACGCGGTAAAGGACGAGAGGCTCCTTGAAATGATAAAGAGCGCCGACGTCCTCCTGCCCTGGAGCGTAGGGCGTTTCGGCATGGGCGGGGTTGAATCCCACGCCAAAAACCAGTTCGCGCCCGACGCCAAGTGGTGCGCGGAAAACGGCGTCCTCTACATGCCCCTCGCCTTCCCCGGCTTCAGTTGGGCGAACCGCTACGCCGACAGGAACGCAAAGTTCGACCACATCCCGAGGCTGGGCGGCAAATTCTTCTGGAAGCAGATTGTGGAGGCCAAGAAGGCCGGCGCCAACGTCCTCTATGTCGCGATGTTCGACGAAATGGACGAGGCCACGCAGGTGTTCAAGGTCACGGCGAACCCGCCCGCAGGCAAGTCCCGCTTCCTGACCTACAAGCCCGAGGATCCCGACTTCTACCTGAAGCTCTGCGGCAAGGCCGGCGAGCTGCTGCGCGGGGAAATCCAGCCCTCCGACGAGCTTCCCGTTCCCGCATCCTCCCAGAAATAACAACGCAAACGCTTTCAGATTATGGGTCTTGAAACGATAGATTACGCGGCGATTGCCATTTACGCGGTCGTCCTCATCCTGATAGGCGTCGTGATGTCCAAAAAGGCGTCCGGCGGACTCGACGAATACTTCCTCGGCGGGCGCACGCTGCCGTGGTACCTGCTCGGCACGTCCGGCATGGCCAACTGGTTCGACTTGACTGGGACGATGGTAATCACCTCGTTCCTCTTCCTCATCGGTCCCCGCGCCCTCTTTATAGAGTTTCGCGGCGGCGCGGTGCTCATACTTGTGTTTCTATTGTGCTTTACCGCCAAGTGGCACCGGCGTTCCGGCTGCATGACGGGCGCGGAGTGGATGCAGTTCCGCTTCGGCAAGGGCGCGGACGCCGACGCGGCGCGCCTGCTGACGGCCATCGTTTCGATTCTCCCTGTCATCGGCATGATAGCCTACCTCATCCGCGGGACGGGGCAGTTTCTGGCCATGTTCTTCCCGTTTGCGCCCAGCGTTTGCGCGATTGGATTTGCGCTCGTCGCCGTGGCGTACACCGCCTCGGCGGGCTTCTACGGCGTAGTTATCGCAGACATACTCCAGTCGACCCTCATAATAGGCGGCGCGATAGTGCTTTCCATAATGGCCTTCAACATGTTCACCCCGACGGAAACCATGTCGGCAGTGGAAAACCTCGGGCAGGTCGCAGGATCCGTGACAGGCAACATGGCCTGGACGGAGGCTCTCCCCACGTGGCATGTCGACATGCCCGCTGACCCGGAGTACAAGTTCTTCCAGTTCCTCATCATCGCCATGGCCTTCTACATGGTCCAGCAGACCATAACGGGCCTTGCCAGCGGCTCCGACCAGAAGTATTTCGCCGCAAAGAGCGACAAGGAGTGCGGAAAGCTCAACCTCCTCATCTCTGTCCTTATCTCCGTGCGCTGGCCCATGATGATTGGCCTCGCAATTCTCGGCATCGCCCTCGTAAACGACTATTTCAACAAAAACGGCGACCTTGCCATGCACCGCGACCTCGAGAACGCCGCCTATGTCCATAGCTCCGTCGGCGAGCTGAACAGTAATCCGGAGCTGCGCAAAGCGGAACTCGTGGCGGACCTCCAGGAAGTTCTCGGCCTCGAATGGGGCGCCCTGGCCCAGATGAGCTCCGAAAAGTACGCCGCCGCCGCGCGCGTCCTCAAGTTCCACGGCGTTGAAAGCTCGAAAACCTGGGCCGAGACCGTGTCGTCTGCCGACTCCTTCGACCCGGCGCTTGCAAAGTACATGGGCGAAAAGCTCGGCGCCGAGTGGAAGGCCAAGCTCGCCGAAACCGGCAAGCTCAAGCTCGTTTCCGACCTCATCCGGAGCGAATACAAGGACAAGGGCATAAACAAGGCCAACTGGCACGAAACCACTTCCGCCATCGTCAAGGGCTCCAATCCCGAGCTTGCCGCCAAAATTGAGGGCCTCCTCGGCGACGGCTGGGAAAAGAAGCTGATGCTCGTGGGATACCACGGCGTGACCGACCCCGAGCGCATTCTTCCCGCCGTCATAAGCGCGAAGGTTCCGTCCGGATGGATGGGCGTGCTGCTCGTAACCCTGCTTGCGGCCTCCATGTCGACCTTCGGCTCCACGGTAAATTCCGCGTCCTCGTATGCCGTAAAAGACATTTACCAGCGCTGGTTCAGGCCAAACGCCGGCCGCCGCGAGCTCATCACCGCGTCGTGGATGACTACGGTGATTATCGCAGCCGTCGGCTACACGCTGTCGCTGGTCTTCGACAGCATAAACGACGTGTGGGACTGGATTATCATGAGCGTCACAACCGGCCTCTTTGTACCCGGCTTCCTCCGCATGTACTGGTGGAGGATGAACGGCTGGGGCGTCGCCTTCGGCATGGCTTCCGGCGGCATCGCGGCAATCCTTCAGCGCGTGCTCCAGCAAAACGGCATTTTTGAATTCGCCCCGTGGGACAAATTCGCGTTTGTGGCCGTATTCGCCTTCGCGGCAACCATTATCGGCTGCCTTATGACCAAACCCACGGAAATGGGCACGCTCGTCTACTTCTACAAGAAGACCCGCCCGTTCGGCTTCTGGGGTCCCGTGCGCAAATACCTCACGAAAGAGCAGCTCGGCTACATCGACAACGAAAACCGCCGCGACATCGCCGCGCTGCCTTTTGCATTCCTCTACCAGGTCACCCTCTTCATGCTCCCGATGCTCGTCATCATACACGAGAGCGCGGTGTTCTGGTATGTGCTTCCGGTTTTCGCGGTTTCGGTTGTCATGCTTTACCTGCTTTGGTACCGCAACCTGCGCCCCGACCGCAAGATGGAGCTCGAGCCCGGCTCGATGCCCGTTCCCGGGAGCGGCCAGCCCGAATAGGGCGGCCGGGTGCGGGATGCCGCACGCAGGCATTTTGGAAAGGCGCTCCGAATCGGGGCGCCTTTTTTGCGTTTTTACCCGGCCTTCCCGTCTCCGCCTGCGCATCGCAGGGCAGGGCGCGGTTTTCGCCCTTTTGAGGGCGATTATTCTTCCATTATGGCTCAAAAACCGCTAGGGTGTTGTAATGCAAACCGATATAACTCAATTCGATGGAGGAAAATGAAGGTAAAATTCATTCTGCCGAAGATTGTTGAGGCCGAATCAGGCGGGTACAGGCCGATAAAGTATTCCCTCTTTCCCCCGCTCGGCCTTGCCACGCTCGCTTCGTACCTTGCACCGGGCGACGAGGCCGAAATCGCAGACGAGCATGTGGAAAAGCTCCGCCTGACAGACTCCCCCGACCTTGTCTGCCTGGAAGTCTATGCGACGTGCGCCCGGCGCGCCTACGCGATTGCCGACTCTTACAGGGCCCGAGGCATATACGTTGCAATGGGCGGCCTGCACCCCACCGCCATGCCCGACGAGGCTGCCCGCCATGCCGACACGGTTGTAACCGGCCCGGGCGAGGGGGCGTTCCCGGCCTTTTTGCGCGACTTCCGCGCCGGAGCCCCCCTGCCGCGCTACTTTTCGCCCGAGCGCACCCTCGACCCCTTCCCGCATCCGCGCCGCGACCTCATCAAGAGCTCAAACTATCTTGTCCCCGGCTGCGTTTCGCTTTCGCGCGGCTGCCCGCACTCTTGCAACTTCTGCTACAAGGAAAATTTTCTGCGCGGAGGCCGAGGCTACTACCGGGCCGCTCTTGAGGCGGCGGTGGCGGAGGTGGCCTCCCTTCCGTGGCGGCACGTCTTTTTCATGGACGACAATATTTTCGCAGACGAAAAGTTCGCAATGGACTTCTTCCGCGAAATAGCCCCGCTTAAAAAGGTCTGGCAGGGGGCGGCCACAGTCAAGTCCATGCGAAACGGTCCCCTGATGGACGCGGCGGCGGCTTCCGGGGCCGGGAGCCTTTTTGTGGGCTTTGAAACCATAAACGGCGACTCCCTCAGGGGGCACGGGAAATTCCACAACGCCACTTCCGAATACTCTGCGGCAATCCGCGCCGCCCATTCGCGCGGCATTATGATAAATTCGAGCTTCGTATTCGGCATGTCGGGCGACGGGCCTGACGTCTTCGGCAGGACGGTCGACTGGGCTGTTTCTGAGGGCCTTGAAACGGCCACGTTCCATATTCTGACGCCATATCCCGGCTCCGCCCTTTTCGACGGCTTCAAGCGCCGCGGCGAGCTTCTCACCGAAAACTGGGACCTTTACGACACGCGCCATTGCGTGTTCCGCCACCCGAGGATTTCGCCGGAGCGCATGGAGGAGGGCTATTGGAAAAGCTACGGCGATTTCTATTCCTGGCGCTCCATATTTGCCGGCGCGCGCGCAAACGGAAGTTTCCTGGCCGGAGCGCGCCATTTTGCGTACGCTGCGTCCTGGAAGAAGATGGAGTTTTTGTGGCGGGCGGTGATTGCCGCAAAGCGCCTGCCGCTGGCGACGCCCGTTTTGGAGAGCGTTCTCCGTTCGCGCTCCGGGGCCCTCAAGCCTTCCCCGCCTACCGCTGCGCCGCAGTAAGCGGGGGCCGGAGTCCGCAGCCCGCGCGCATCTGCCTGTGCGGGGAGGCTTCATCCCCGGGCGTCATAGCGTTTTTTCGGCCCGGATTTGCGCGCAGGGCGCCCGCCTAGGGGTTTTGGCCTCCGTCGCGCCTCAGTCGCTCCTCCTCCAGTTTGCGGTGGAGCGTGCGGCGGCTTATGCCTAGCATTTGCGCGGCCTTGGTCTTGTTGCCTCCGCTCGCGCCGAGGGCCTTCATTATGAGGGCCATGTCGTTTTCCCGCCGGGAGAGGGTGGGGGCTATCGGAAACTGCGCCGGAGCGTACTCCGACGGCTGCGGCAGGGCCTGGACGGGGGATGAGAACCTCGGGTCGAGGTCTTCGGCCGATATTGTGTCGCCGGAGCGCAGCACCACGGCGTTTTCGCAGAAATTTCTAAGCTCCCTTATGTTGCCCGGCCACGGATAGGCGGAGAGGATTTTCATCGCCTCGCGCGACACGCTTATTTCGCCCGCCCCGTTTTCGCGCGCGTATTTTTCGATGTAGAAGCTTACGAGCGGGGGAATGTCGCCGGGCCTGTCTCGCAATGGCGGCAGCTTTATTTCAACCACGTTCAGGCGGTAGTACAGGTCCTCGCGGAACCGCCCGCGCGCGGCCATTTCCTTCAGGTCCCGGTTTGTCGCGCATACGAGCCGCGCGTCCACGGGGATTTCGCCCACGCCGCCGAGCCGCTCGACGCTGCGCGTCTCAAGGAACCTCAGCAGCTTGACCTGGGTCGGCGCGTCGATTTCGCCGATTTCGTCCAAAAAGAGGGTCCCGGCGTTCGCCGATTCAAAGCGCCCGGGCTTTCGCGCCGCAGCGCCTGTGAATGCGCCCTTCTCGTAGCCGAAAAGCTCGCTTTCAAGGAGGTTTTCCGGAATTGCCGCGCAGTGCACCGGCACGAAGGGGCCCCCGGCCCTCGGCGAATTTTTATGGATGAAGCGCGCCACCAGCTCCTTGCCGGTCCCGGTCTCGCCGGTCAGCATCACTGTTGCGCGGCTTGCGGCAACCTTCTTTGCCTGCGCTATCACCGCCATCATCTGCGGGCTTGACGCGATTATGCCGCTCTCGTCCTCGCCGTAGTTCGCCCCCGGGGCCTCGGGTCTGGCGGAGGCGCCTGCGGAAGGCCGCGCCGCCCCGGCCCTGGCCTGCTTTGTTTCCTCATCGCGCCTTCCGAGCGCGCGCATTAGCACCAGTTCGAGCCTGTCTATATTTATGGGCTTTGTGAGAAAGTCGCTCGCCCCGTGCTTCATGGCCTCCACCGCGACGTCTATGTTGCCGTAGGCTGTCATCATTATGCACGCCGGCTTTTCGGGCCTGCGCACGGCCTCCTCTATGAGGGCAAGCCCCGATTTTCCCGACATCCTGAGGTCCGTCACCACGGCGTCGAATGGCTGGGCTTCCATGAGGCGCGCCGCCTCGTCGGCGTTGGCGGCGCAGGCCACGTCGTACTTGTCTGAAAGGGCCGCCACGAGGCCGTCGCGCGTGTGCTTTTCGTCGTCAACTATGAGTATGGATCGCATTGGTGAGGTATGTGAATTTATATATCGTGGATAACGCTCCGGCCTTTACTTTTCAATAAAAACAATCGACCCGTCCGGAACTTCGCCGAAGAGGCGCAGCAGGTCCCCGGCCCCGACCAGCAGGCAGCCGTGGCTGTTGGGCGTGCCGAGGGCGTGCTCCTGGTTTGTGCCGTGTATGTAAACATAGCGCGCGTAGGTGTCGACGCACCTCCCGTCCGGGCCGGTTCCGGAGTTCACGCCGTCCTCCAGCCCGCGCAGGCGCATTATGCGGCCCAGTATGAGGTTCTTTTCCCTCTCCCCGGGCGTCTGCTCGCCCAGCCGCCCGCATGGGACGCGCCCCCTGAATACGGTGTCCATCGGCTCGCCGTCCCCGATTTTCCCGTCGATTTTGTGCAACCCGTGCGGGGTGCCGAGCGACCCCTCCGCGCAGCTTGGGGGATTGCGCGACGTGGATATGGGCATCTCCGCCGCAAGAGCCCCTCCGGTAAAAAGATAAAGTTTTTGCTCGCCAACGCTTGCAAAAATACAATGCTTTGTCAGCTTTATATTCAAACGCCCGCAGGCGTCCAGAATTTTCCTATAAAATACATCCATGGCTAAGAACTACAAGGTCGGTATTGTCGGCGCAACCGGCGCCGTTGGTCAAGAACTCATTGAGCTTCTTTTCAGGAGGAAGTTCCCGATGGCTTCCCTAACCCTGCTCGCGTCCGCGCGCTCGGCCGGGAAAACCGTTGAGTTTGCCGGCGAAAAGTTCACGGTGGCCGAGGCCCGCCCGGAGAGCTTTGAAAATCTCGACATCGCCATCTTCTCCGCGGGCGGCGGGGTCTCGAAGGCGCTCGTCCCCGAGGCCGCAAAGCGCGGGTGCGTGGCGATAGACAATTCCTCGGCCTTCCGCATGGACCCCGAGGTGCCGCTCGTCGTCCCGGAAGTGAACGCCGACGCCATAAAGGGCCACAAGAACATAATCGCAAACCCCAACTGCACCACTGCGATTTCGCTCATGGCCCTCTGCCCCCTGCACCGCCGTTTCGGCCTGAAGCGCTTCTTTGCGGCGACCTACCAGGCCGTCTCCGGAACCGGGGCGGCGGCCCTTGCCGAGCTTGAAAACCAGGTCTCCCAGTACGCGTCCGGCTCCGAGATAACCCATTCGGTCTATCCCTACCAGATAGCATTCAACGCCCTCCCGCATATCGACGTGTTCCAGGACAACGGTTACACCAAGGAGGAGATGAAGATGCTGAACGAAAGCCGCAAGATTCTCGGCCTCCCCGGCCTCCAGTGCTCCACGACCTGCGTGAGAATCCCCGTGATGCGCGCGCACAGCGTCGCCATAAACGCCGAATTTGAAAAGCCCGTGACTGTTGAGGGGGCGCGCGAGGCCGTCGCGGCGTTCTCCGGGGCCGAACTGAACGACGATCCGGCCAGCCTCAAGTACCCGATGCCCCTGTATTACCAGCGCAAGGAAAAGTGCGGCGTCGGGAGGATAAGGAAGGATTTGGTGTTTGAAAACGGGCTTTCGTTCTGGGTTGCGGGCGACCAGCTCTGGAAGGGGGCTGCCCTCAACGCCGTGCAAATCGCCGAACTTCTCTGATTTCTGGCAGCGCCTCAAGCGCGGCGCAAAAACGAAGGGCCGCAGCCGGCTGCATATTTTAGGTATGCTTTCCGGCTGCGGCCTTTCTGCGCCTTTTGAGGCGGCGTTCCGACTCTTCCCCCCGGCGCGCCTTGCGGCACTGGGGTTTTTGCGGCGCGCCTTGCAGGCGGCTTGCAAGTTGGATTCTTTTCGCAGAGGCCCCCGCGAATTTCGCGCGCGGGCGGCTCCCGAGCCCGTCAGGCCTCCAGCCTGATTTCCTTTACGCGCGCCATCTGCGCCCCGTTTGTCGCGAATATGTCGAGGCGCACGGCCTTGGCCTCGACCGGTTCAAAATTGTGGACGGCGAGCTTTTGGAAGTTGTTAGACACATCGGCCAGCACCTTTTCCCCGCCCCCGGGCAGGAGGGCCGTAAGCCTGTAATCCCTAACGAGCCTCGGTTCTGGGCCCCTGTGGAGGATTTTCAGCTTTGCGTCGTCGGAGCTCTGCGTCAGATGTGCGTGCCACGAGTCAAAGAGCAGGCGCGCCGAGGAGATTTTTTGCGGGGCGTCCCACTCCAGCATTATCCAGGGCTTGGAGGCGGCGGGGGCCACCCACCTGTTTTCGTTTTTGCGGGGCGCGTCCAGGGTTATGCCGTTTATCACGTTTTCGGGCCTGGAGCCTTCGGAGGACTCCGACGCCGAGGCTTTTGCCGTGCGGGCGAGGTCCCTGGGGTCCTCGTTTGCAATGCCGATTATTGTCTGGTCCTGGCGCAGAAGCCTCTGCTGGAGCTCCTTCATCGAGGAAGGCTCTCCCCTTATTTCGCGCGGGGTCGCGGAGCGTTCGGAGCACATCGCAGCCGCAGTTCCGGCAGCCTGGCCGACTGCGGCGCAGGTTGCCATTACGCGCGTCGAGGTGAACGCCACGTGCGAGCAGCTTATGTCGCGCCCGGCCAGGAGAAGGTTGTCTATGCCTTTTGCTATCAGCGAGCCGAAGGGGATGTTGTAGTAGGGCACGGAGGTGTCCTGCCTGCACGGCGGGCGGGAGGGGGCGTAGAAGCCCTCCTTCGGGTGGTCGTCCATGGACCAGCCGCCAACGGCGACGGCGTCGGGGAAGTTTTTCCACTGCCCCTGGATGTCGTGCTGGGTCATGATGTGCTCCCCAACGACCCTGAAAGTGTCGCGCCTTCCGGGGAGCATTCCGATAAATTCCAGCGTGCGGTCCGCGGCGTCGGGGTACTTGCCGCTGTTTTTTATGTAGTCCCAAACGCCCATGACTATCGAGAGCAGTTCAAAGCGCAGCCTGTCGGCGTCGCGTATGGCGTCGTAAACCCCGCCCAGCTCTATCCACCAGTATCCGTATCCGAGCCTGTCCGGGCTTATGCCGCGGTGGGAAAGGTTTTCCGGCCCGATTTTTTTCGCCCACGAGGGCGGGATGAAGGGAACCGGGCGGCCGTGCTTTTTTGAGACGAACATTATTGACGAGCCCTGCCTTGTGCCGGGGGTGTCGTAGTTTGCGTGCGGCTCTTTGAAGGCGTCGAAGCCGTCCCTTCCGGACATAATTTCCGCCCCGCATTCCATGGCCAGGCGGGCGTCCCCGGTGGCGTCGACGAATACGTCGGCTGATATTGAGTATTTTGACATTTTGGCGTCCGAGCGGGCGAGCGCGCGCGCAATACGCTTGCCGTCCATTTCGGCCCCCGTGGCCGAGGTGTCCAAGAGGAGGGTTAGGTTCGGCTCCGATACGCACTTGTCGTAGAGCATGAAGTCCCATACGTCCCATGAAAGCGATGGGTTGCGCGCTGCGTTTTCCAGCTTCAGCTCCTCGATTATGCCGCCTTCGCGCTGCCCCAGCCGCGCCGCATCGACGCCTAGCGGGTGCATGCGCACTTCCGAACTCGCGTTGCCGCCAAGCCTTGAGCGGTCGTTTAGAAGCACGACCTTGCGCCCGGAGCGGGCGGCGCTGAGGGCGGCGCAGATGCCGGCCAGCCCGCCTCCTGCCACCATGACGTCGCATGAAATCGAGGTGTCTGCCATGCACGCGTCCGAATTTGCGGTTTCACGCTTCCAGCCGGGGCGACCCGCCACGCCTGAAATGCCGTTTGGAACCGGGCCTTTTGCGAGCGCCTGCGGCGCCCGGACTGCCAGCGAATATCCGAATAGCGACGCTGCCGCAGTCTGTATGAAGCTTCTCCTGCCTAGTTTTTCCATGCGTATTCCTCCCTGAAAAATGTTTTGCGCGCATTCGCGCGTTCGTGTTTGCCCTATAAAACAAGCGTTTTTGTAAAAAAAATCAATGCATAACGCGTTAAAAAGTTATCGGGCTGGATGGGCGGCGGGTTCGCCCGCTGGTTGGAGCCCCTCGGTTGGGGCGCATGCCCGGGAACTGCCCCCGGTTGAAACTGAGCAGTTTGAACGGGCATTTTTTATTGCGACTTTAATATGGCGATATAGTTTTAATATTATGGATAATGCTGGAATCGTTTACAGAACAAAGGTTGGATTTTTGTTTCCAACGCTTCCGATTCTTATTTTGGCGGCTATTGCGGTTTTGGAATATTTATGCGATATGTCCGGGGCGGGGCGGAGCATCTATGCCATAGCCGTTTGCGCCGCTTCTATTATTTTTATTCTTGCCGTTTGCAGGATGCGCTACGAGCTTTTTGATGGCTGCCTTGAAATATATACCGGGATTCCGTTTTGGAAGATGCGCTATCCCTATTCTGAAATAACGTCGCTTGAAAAGCTCGACGGCCTGGTCCCGCTTTTTAAGCAGCGCTGCGCGCTGAATTTTGCGACCTCCCTTTGCATGGTGAAGGTATGCTCCCGGGGGCGCATACACATATTGCTTTCGCCCGCAGACCGCGACGGATTCATGGAGAATCTAAACGGCCTCATGAGAAAATCCGGCCGATTGGAGTAGCGGGGCTGCGCCGCGCACTTTATTGGTATTGGGGATTTCTTGAACCGACCGCCCTCAGGCGGGCGCCTTTGCCGGCGCGATTCTGGAAAGGGCATGCGCCTGCAAGTAAAACTTGCGCCCTCCCGGCTGGAAATTTGTATTCGACTTTGCGCGCCGCCGTGCGCGGCTGGGCGCCGTTTTATTCGGCTGATAGGCGGTGAAGAATTTATCTATTTTGCATATTTGCCCTGCCGTGTGCCATGCCGCCTCCGCCGGGGCCCATGCCCATTCCGGCCTGCCCGGCGTTTGCCGCTCCATATTCCGTAGGCCACGCAGCGAGGAGTGTTGCCATTGCGACGCCCAGGGCGATGAAAAGAACGGCGAGCCACCTCTTCTGCATGGCGCCGACCTTTTCAACCCATTTCCGGTTCAGCACAAGGTGCAATACGAGGGCTGCGGCCATGACAATGCCAATCCAGAAATGCATCGCCTCCCAGTCAGGCTTTACAAACCCCATCACGCTCTGCGGCCCCATGCCCTTTACAAATGAATACTTCATGAGTATTCCGCTCCCTGCGAGGAAGCAGAAGCTCAAAAACAGCGCGGCGTCGGCGATTCTTCTAAGGCTATTCATATTGAGGTTTGACGTTTGCGATGCGTAATTGTTTCACGCGCCGGCTTTTTTTTCATGCAAATGGCGCCATCCGCCGGCGTTATGGGGAGGGGCGCGGGGCCGCCTGGTTTGCGCCGCGTTTTTCGTCCCTTATATCAAAGGCCATGAGGACTTTTCCGCGCCGGATGTACAGCGTGCCGTCGGAAATCACAGGGTGGCACCAGTGCCTTCCGGTCCCCATGGGAAGCTTGAATGAGCCGACAACTTCAAACTTGTCCGAGCCGGGTTTTACGAGGGCGACCTGCCCGCGCTTTTCCTCGTAAACGTACAGCATCCCGTCAGCCGCTACAATCGAGCCTTTTGAATGCCTGGGCCATTCCATGTTGTAGATTTTCTTGCCGCCGTCCCATTCGTGGCAGGCCCATCCGCCCCTGTCGTTGTTTATCCAGGTGGGGCCGTATATCCTGCCGTCCAGAAGCACGTCCCCGCCGTGGTGGGTGTCGAATTCAGGATCAGTCCAGACCACCTTTGGAGTCCCCTTCCACTCCGGAAGCTCCAGCATGTAGCAGCCGTAGTTGTTGCCGGAAGACACGAAGAGCCGCCCGTCCTTATAGACTGGCAGGGCGACGTTGGTCTCCCAAACCTTTTCATTCTCAAACCCGCCGGTGCCGAGCTTTACGACTTCCTGTTTCCAGAGGGTCTCGCCCGTTTCCGCGTCCGCCCCGAAAATAAGGCCGATTGCCCCGCCTACTATCTGGGTTTTGCCGTTTCTTTCAACGGCTATCGGGGAGACGTAGGCGGCGTGCCTGTTGAACGGCTCTCCGGCCCACGCGGGCTTTCCTGTTTCGGCGTCCAGGGCAATCATGCCAGCCTTGGTCCCGCCGACTGTCATAAATATCTTTCCGCAGGCCACGAGCGGGTTTTCCGCGTACCCCCAGTCGCGGGGCCTTCCCTTATATTCCTTCATGGCGTCGAAAGACCATTCCACGGCGCGTTTTTTCAGGTCTATTTTCACAATTTCGCCGCAGCCGCTTATTATGTACGCCTTGCCGTCCTTTATGAAGGGCATGGTTCGGGCGTCGGGGAAGGATTTTGTCCAGGCCGAGCCGTATTCGATGTCCCAGAGGGTGTTCCCTTTCTTGTCGAGTGCGAAGAGCTTCTCCCGCTTCCCGTCTTCGGAAAGCCCGGTTATGTATAAAACCCCGTCAACGACGCACGGCCCGGAGAAGCCCGTCCCGAGATTCTTTGCAGCCCAAAGCATTTTCGGGCCGCCCTCGGGCCACGATTTCAAAAGCCCCGTCTCGGAATACACCCCCGTGCGGTCCCCGCGCCATTGCGGCACGTCCGCAGCCCATGCGGCGCACGCCGCCAACGCAAAAATAAAGGCAACAAACCTCGTCATGATAAATCGTTCCAAAGCTAGCGCGGCGGCTTCAGCCAGTCAAGCAAATCGGGCGCAGGGCCTGCCCAAAAACGCCGCGCGACCGTTGCGGTGTTTCGCAAAAATTAAAATGTACGATAACTTCACATATGAAAAACAAAACGGAGGCTGATGCCGTAAAAATCAGAAAAGTGAAACGCTCAGTGGCTGGGACGAGGGCGCGCGACGGGGCCGGCGTAAGCCTCGTCAGGGTTATTGGGGCGCGGGATGTCGCCGATTTCGACCCGTTTCTCATGCTGGACGCGTTCGATTCTGAAAACCCCGACGACTATGTGCGCGGATTCCCATGGCACCCCCACAGGGGCATTGAGACCGTAACCTACCTGCTTGAGGGCGAGATGGAGCATTCAGACAGCCTCGGCAACCGCGGAACCATAACCGGCGGATCATGCCAGTGGATGACGGCGGGCAGGGGCATAATACACCAGGAGATGCCGAAGGCCTCCCCCAGGATGCTTGGCGCCCAGCTTTGGATAAACATGCCCGCTGCAAACAAAATGTCAAAGCCCGCCTACCACGGCATTGTTTCCGACATGATTCCCGAAGTCGCGGAGCCGGGGGCGCGTGTAAAGATTGTGGCGGGAAGCTACGCTGGGGTGAAGGCCGCGATGCAGGGCGAGTATGTCAAAGCCGATTATCTGGACGTTTCGTTGGAACCGGAGGCCGTGTGGCTCATGCCCACAGCCGCGGAAAATACGGTGTTTATCTATGTCGTTTCCGGCGCGGTTGAGACGGGCGGGAGGCTCTATCCGTCCGGACGCGCCGTGCTTTTCGATTCGGGGGACGCCGTGAAGGCAATTGGCGGGCCGGAGGGTGCGAGATTTTTTGCCCTGTCTGCCAAGCCGCTCGGCGAGCCTGTCGCATGGGGCGGGCCGATTGTCATGAATACGAAAGAGGAACTTGAGAAGTCCTTTGAAGAGATGAGGCTCGGTACGTTTGCGGGGGAATGATCCCGCCGCCTTCGGCGGAGGCCACGCTTCGCATTGAGGGGTTCGGGGTCCGCATGGATGGGAAAAGGGAAGGCGGATTTTGAAATTAAGTCCGCCCGTAAAAACCGTGCCATTGCCGCCCATGAAGCGGCATTCTCCGTTTTTTAGGGGAGGGGCGCTGCCATTGGCGGAGGGGTGCTTTGTTCGGCGAATCCTGTTGCGGCGCTGCCTGCCGCAGGGGGGTGAAATGCTGCAACGCAAGGATTAGAATTGCGGGACTCTAAAAAATGTGATTCTTTTATTTTGCAGAGCCGGATATTGGTGGTGCTTTTCTCTCCGCATCAGGAAAAATTCCCGGAGGTTGAAAATTCCAAGCTGTGAATGCTGGAAGCTTTTAATAAGTTCTGCGAAATCCTGCGCGCGTCGCTTAATAACAAACCAATACAATGTTAACGCCAATGAAAAGATTTGTACTTAATGCGGTTGAAATATTCAAAAAATCAATTGAGGAAATTCTATCAAAAATCTCATCCGGAAGAATTGTTAACAAAGAATATATAGTTATTGTAAGTGAGCCATGGGATTTTGCAGGCCCCGATGGAAAGAACCGTATAAAAGGAAAAATCATAAATACAATCCCGCCAAATCAGATTATTTTTAGATGTAATAAGAAGATATGCTCTGACGGCAAGGAAGGCGATATAGTGATTCTTAAAACAAGATATTACAAAGAAAGTATTGAACTTCTTTATACTGAAGAACATTTAACTGTAAACGGAGGCCTGCTTTTAACAGAATATGATGAAAATATGTCATCTGAAGAATTGGAGCAAAATTCATTCTTTGCCATAATTGGATCGATATGTACACCTAGTTTTGTGCGAAGGGAATGGGGAGAAATAGAATAGGGAAAACCAGATGTGAACTTGCCGATATTGAATAAATTATGAATTTCGATATAAAAACAAGATTTCCATTCTAGTATATGGATAAGTTAGACTACAAAATTTTCTCAGACGACGAACAGTATACAAATCCGTCAACATATAACTATGAAAATGCCACCCAGTTAGACTTGCTTTATGATGTGTTTGATTCGCAAATTACATTCGTCATTGATGGCATTAGTTTTGACTATGAAGATGGAGATAAAGTTCGTATGCCGTTATTGGATTATTTCTGGTCTCTAACATATCTTGTTGGAGCGTTTGATGCAGGTGAAAGAGAATCTTCAATTACGTTTACCGAGTCGGCAAATGAATACAGCCTAATGATGAATGAGGGTGAAGTAACTGTCACATGCAATTGGAGTGATGCTACGGCAAAAATTGACTATAAGCAGTTAAGAGATATAATAGTTCATATGGTAATAAGGGGCTTAAATGAATGCGAATTCCTTAAACCTGCCATCCTAAAAAATAAGGAATATATTGAAATGAAAACTTTGTTTTTAAAAGAAAGATTGAAAG
Source organism: uncultured Opitutales bacterium (assembly GCA_900548185.1). Taxonomy (GTDB): domain Bacteria; phylum Verrucomicrobiota; class Verrucomicrobiia; order Opitutales; family Intestinicryptomonadaceae; genus Intestinicryptomonas. The sequence continues at coordinate 16,795 of URJJ01000003.1, read as the reverse complement.
TTCACCCTAAAATAATCAGAATATCAATATGAGGAAATTATCAATAGGCTTAATCGCTTTAGGTGCAATAAGTTTTCTATTTGCCCTACGTGTAGTTATTGTAAATGGGTTTTCGCTTTCTGTAGTACTCAAATTGATCTGTTCATCTATATTTGTTATTTGGGGTATGGCCGGCTTGAAACGAACTCTCTCATTCTACCTCATTGGCGTTGGCGTCTTTCTTATTATTCTTCTCTTTGCTATTTTAAATATTGCGTATCTTTTATGCGAGGCAGTTTTTGGACGTGCAAGTTGGTCTTTTCAATTGCTCGCGGCTGCATCAATGTTGCCGGTAGTAGCTTTGCTTGTTTGGTTATTTATGCAGTTTAAGAAAAAAGCTCTATTGTATATAGACATTTCATCTGGATTTTCCAATAAACCTCCCAAATGATGTTTGTATCAACAAGCTCATGTAGGAGAAATCTAATATCAATTTCTAATTATCAGTCGATGCCGAGTTCTCCATTCGCAAATACAAACTCTTTTTATAAATAATCTAGCTAAGGGGCATATGAAAACGAAAGAAATATTTTTTGCAAGAGCTACAAGAAGTGCATATTATGTACTAGTGTTGCCTCATGTAGTTTTAGCTACATTATTTTTTATAACTTTTTGTTGGAAAGGTGGCGTGGAGGGTATAATTGCAATGTGGCCTGTTGTTGTTGGCTTTCTATCAATGGGGGTTGGCTTTTTCATTTGGCTGAAAGGCATGTATTTAAAAATAACAGATGACCGATTCATATATCGGAATGGCGTGTATCAGACTCAGTCTTTATTCCTTGACGAAATATCTAAGATAACCCTCGGATATGAATATTTTAAAAATATAGGCCGGAAAGCTTCTGTTCCACGCTATATCGTAATTCCCAAAGACAAGTCGAGAAATCCGATAGTGATTAATATAAAGCCGTTCTCCCTGGAAGATTTGCGAAAGTTCTATAAGGTAATGGAGAATGAAATAGAAAAGCGAAAAAGGTCTAAATAATTTACCCAATGGTTTTAGGGCTAGATTTGCTTTAAAAAATGAAAATTCAATAAAATACAATTCAAACAATGGTGGTAGATGATAATATTTGGTGAGGAATATTTGGAGATTCTATTTTTGTACGCGAGCACAAAGATTCTTTGCACCCGGTCGGGAGAACCTTGCCACGCAAAGCCGTATAAAGTCCTAAGCGATGTAAAGAATAATTTCCGAAACATTACAGTCTTTTCGCGCTACCAATTTGTAAAGATTACCCGGCCCGCTGAAATTCAGGGAGATATATCCAAACTTTAAAATCTATAACGACCTCGAATTTTGGTGGATGGATAGGCGGGCGAAAAATCGCAAAAGACCACAATACCACACTCTGATTGGCCTCCGCCATCTTGGCATGTGACTGTTCGCATCGAAAGGCCAAAAACTGCCAGCGTCATATTCATAAAACCACCTCTTCCCATGGGGAGGAACCGAACCCGCCCGACGTCGAGGTTTCAATGGTGGAAACAGGCGGCGAGGCCGACAAAGTCAGTAGATGCTCCGAGTCCTTTTGCATTGAGAGAAAGGCGCACGCGGCAGCAGCGAGTAGTGTGTTTTTTTAACTCCGGAAGTCGTCTGCGGAGAGCGGATGGGGATTTGCAAGATAACTATCCACGAAGCTTCCCTCTGTGAATAAATCCCGCTCCTGTGAAACTGCTTGAAGACAGCAAAAACCCTGAAAACATCTTGCAGGGCCTTTTCTATTCATTTGCAGGAGAGGGAAAGTCTGTCAATTCAAAGAGAGGTCAATTGCGGGACGCTTCCGTTCAAAAACCGAACAGATTTCAATGTGGGCTGCGAGCATATCGGCTATAAATTCCCCAAGGGGCACCTCCGCTTCAGAAGCCAGCCGCTCGAAAACTTTCAACGTTTCCGCATCCAAAAACAGGGTAATCTTTACAAGCTCCATAATCGACAGGGATTTAATTGAAAACTATCCTCGTCTATCCCCCAATATCAAGCCTTTTTTCCGAATCCTACTTCATTTTCTCAAAATCAAATTTAACGATACATCATAGCATACGGCCATACAGTCTCATGTAGGAAAGGACTCTTTCGGGAGGGGGACATTCCTTTTTTGGGGAGGCGCTATTTCAAATTCACTTACGGAATTATTCCCGCTCTTCACGACCTCAACTATTGGCTATGCAGATATAAACTGTTTTGATGCCTGTGTGGCGGCATGCGCCAAAATAAACGTGGATTTTAATTTTTCTGTGGCAAACAATATAATATTGAAGAGGCAATTCTGGCGTTTCATAAAGTCCCTGAACTTGCGGCCTTTTACGGCTAATTACGGACTATGAGACGCCTTGAAGGTCTCGGCATGCGACCTCGCAAAGAATGAAATCTTCATCGATTCCAGGCCCACCCCGGAATGGGAGGCCTATGCCAGAAAACTTATGGATTCCTCAAAATCCATAGACGCCAGATGCATAGGCCGCTAACCGCTAAGGCCTTCCGAAAAGAACGGTAAAATACTTATCAATATCTGTCTGGCCAAGAGAATGGCCTTGGATACCTTGGATAGGATGGTGATATGTCCAAATACCACGGCAATCCCCGAAACAAGGCTTCCGCATGCGCAGCATGATCCGACGAATAATAACGATGCGTAACGACGTTTAATTATCCTTTTTTATGCTTAAAAGTTCCGTGAAATTCTGCGAAAACTTGCCCAATTTTTACGCACGCCGTTTAAGCCTTTGTTTATCAATAAAAAACCCCGCAAACCCTTTGTTTGCGAGGCTTTTTTAATGGAGCGGGGGGGGGTGAGGTTGAACCCACAACCTCAAGCTTGGGAAGAATTTAAAAAACCGATGTTTGAGCGATTTTTGCAAAATTCGGCGCCAAAAATGGCGCCGCACACCCCAAAACTTTCCACATTTCCGGCCATTTTTGCCGAAAAAAGCGGCCATTGAAAACCTCCAACTCCCAAAGAACAATCCTGAAAAATTCATCCAAAAGACGAAGTTCAATTTATAATCTCAGCATTTTGAAAAAATGCAGGAAATGTCAACTTAAACTTGTTGCGACATAGAGTTTAATACTGTAATTAATCGGATGAATTTGTCTAAGATGTTTTGGTAGTTCAGAAGGTTATATTTTAATTATTCCCTAGCTTCGGTTTCCTCTCTTAGGTTGTCTAATATTTTCCCGTTGTATGAAAAGAATTTTGCTCCTTGCTATGTATTGGAAGTATTACGTCTGTTTTCTGCCATGCAGTGCTTGTCGAGCTTATAATTTGCCGACGGCGCGGGGGGGCCGTGTCATCGACTATTTCATCGCGCCCCATAGTGCTTTAGATGCTTTTTAGTTCCTCAATTTTTGATAACTCCTCAAGTAAGCTATAAACCCAGTTCTGCTAGTGAGTAGTTTACTTGGAGATTTAAAATTTAGCGAAACGCTTTGCGGCAAATATCTTCTCCCAAATTCTGTTTGTAGTTATCATCGGGAAAATAGCCATCAGACCTAACCTTATCGTAATAAAATATACAATATTTTGCTTGTTATTCTCAGATAACAAGTATCTTGCGAAGAAAAACAAATATTATCTTCGCAAAATCTGCGGAGAAAATTTCCGAGCCTTTGGCAAAATACCCTAAAATAAATCTTTGACGATTCTTTAGTCTATAAACTCGATATCATTTTCTTAAAGTTCTCTTTCTTAGACGGCGTTTAGAGCTTGCGCAGAGAAATTTCGCCTATTGTCTCAAAAAGCCTATATGGCAGATGCACATTCAGAACTTTGACGCAAAATCCTTCTAGCTAATATTACGTCCCAAACGCATGATACGAACATTCACCGAACAACTTTCATGACCTCCTTTGTCGAAGCATTTTTATTCCATGTACCTGTTGATATACTATTACTCATTTATATATTGTTTCTCGAGTAATAATGTATTGTTAAGAATCAAGATCTTCTTGCGCAATAGCATTCTAAGAAATATTTGTTTTTTTTGCACATTCAGAGGACAAAATATATATGTAAAACGATCATTTATGATTGTTTTTTATGATTTTTCATGAGAAGATCAGAATAAATACGCAAACGTGAAATCATTCTAATATTGTCATTTTATCCCAAGATATAGAGGCAAGATTGGGTAATCCTATGATTGATTGGAATTTTATTTGAAACATTTGATTACATGAATTTGACTTTTAAAATTATTGTTCTTTATTTTGCTAGAATGAGAGAAGAGCAATTAATCCCGCTTGCCCCTATATTAGTTGAATCTACAAGGTCGATTGGCTATACTTTTGAATCGGCGCTTGCGGATATTATAGACAATAGTCTTAGTGTTAACGCAACAATAATAGAGGTAGAATATGCTTCTCAGGCTGCAAACGCTTATTTATGCGTAGTAGACAATGGTGTTGGCATGGGCAAGGAAGAGCTTAGAGCAGCGATGCGTTACGGAAGCCGTAGTTCTTTGGAGGCAAGAAGTTCAGCCGACTTAGGGAGATTTGGTCTGGGAATGAAGACAGCGTCAATGTCTCAATGTAGGGAATTAACCGTGGTCTCCAAAAAGGGCGGCAAGTTGTCTGCGGCTGTTTGGGATTTAGACTATGTGATTGAGAAGTCTGATTGGATAATCAAAGAATTTTCTGAAGTCGAAATCAATAACCTAGGCATTCCTACCCTTGGAGAATTGAAGAAGTTTGACTCCGGAACTTTGGTAATGTGGAGAAGATTTGACAGGCTAGAACACAGCGCAAAAGACTTTAATGGAAGTTTTTTGGATAAAGTAAATTTGTCGCGTGATCATGTCGCGCTTGTCTTTCATCGCTATATAAGCGGGGATAGTTTCTCGGAGCCAATAAAGATTTACTTCAATCGTGAGCCTGTTGCAGCGATAGATCCTTTCTTGACCACACATCCAGGAACACAGCCTTTGGAGGATCGAAGGATTCGCATAGACGAATCGGAGATATTGGTTAAACCGTATATTTTGCCGTATATTTCCAAAATCAGCGAAAAGTATTTGAGTTACTTGGGACAAAAGGAGGATTTAAAGAAAAATCAAGGCTTTTACTTATACAGAAATAAGCGATTGATTGCCTATGGAACTTGGTTTGGATTGCATCGCCAGTATGAACTGGAAAAGTTGACGAGAATCCGCGTAGATATTCCGAGCGAACTAGATTCTTTATGGTCTATTGACATTAAGAAATCCACAGCAATATTGCCGGACAAGATAAGAAAGAATCTAATAGAAATTATTGCAAATTCCGTCCCGAAGAGCAAAAGAGAGCTTACATATAAGGGGCGTAAAACTTCAAGCCCAGACATAAAAACAGCCTGGTATGAAGTCGAAAATCGCGGTGCATTTCATTATAAAATTAGCAGGGATACTTCCTTGTTTAAGCTAGTAGAGTCGCATATAGACGAATCTGGACTAAAATATATGGAGGCATTCCTACGCGACTTGGAAGATCAGCTCCCATATATCCCAGTGTACAAAAATATAGCGGAAAGCAAAGTTTACGATGAAATACCTCAAATTTCGGAAGATGAAATCTTATTGCTTGCAGAAAGCAATATAGAAATGCTTGTTTCATCGGGATTTTCCGAATCTGATGCAATAGCTATGATTTCAAATGAATATACTTATAGCCGCTACCCTTCGGTTATAGCGGCGCTTAAAGAAAGGCTTAAATGAGCGACATTATTTCAGAAATTGAATCACAAGTTATGTTCAAATTGGCAACTTATGAGATCACCAATGCGACAGAAAAAATGATAGAAGCGTTAATAAACTCCGAGATTAACGATCGCCGTACTTTGGGGTTTCCTATCCCCAATGAACAAGGAAGAATATTTTTGGTTCGATCCATACAAAATAAGCTGGCTGTAAAAATTGACTATGGCGCTTGCGTAAAAGTGGAGCATGTGCCTTGGTTTGGCGCTGCAATGAGAGACAATGCCCGCAAGTATTGGAACAGGTATGAAAAATACCTATATTCTAAATTCGACAGAGATGTTGTTTATAAATTAGGTCGGACGTCTGACGAAATTATGGATTTATTGGGAAATCCAAGGGATTCTGCCTTTCAGCGAAAAGGCCTCATAATTGGGGATGTGCAATCCGGGAAAACCGCAACGTATACGGCAATAATGAACAAGGCCGCAGATGCTGGATATAAAGTGATTATTCTATTGACTGGCGTTATAGAAAAGTTAAGGCGTCAAACGCAAAGCAGAATAGACTCAGACTTTGTAGGAGCGGATAGTAGCCTTTTCAGAAAAAACAATGGGAGAGCCCCAAATTTGGGAGTGGGAAAGATTGATAAAGATGTTTCAGTATATGTAATGACGTCTACGGAATCGGATTTTAAGAGCAATATTACAAATTCACTTTCGAGCATTTCCGATCCGGTGTTATTTGTGGTTAAGAAAAACAAGGCTGTCTTAACCCGTCTTGAAACATGGCTAGCGTTGCGCAATAAGAATGCACTTGGAGAAATAGCATGCCCAATGTTGTTAATAGACGACGAAGCCGATAATGCCTCCGTTAACACAAGGGGGCCGGATCAGGATCCTACGGTAATAAATGCCTGCATAAACAGGCTTCTAAAATTGTTTGCGAAGTCGAATTATGTTGGGGTTACGGCAACACCGTATGCAAATATATTTATAAATCCGGATACGGATGATGATATGCTTGAGGAGGATCTTTTTCCTAGAGACTTTATTTATGCATTGGAGCCTCCCAGTAATTATATCGGGGCAAGAAATATTTTTGGGGACGACGGTAAGGAGGCTTATATGCTGCATTTCAATGACGACTGCGAAGGTTTCCTGCCTATAAATCATAAGTCAGGCTATCGCATGCCGGGATTGCCCGAATCTTTAAAAGAAGCGTTGGCTTCGTTTTTTATAATTAACGCGATTAGGGATTTGAACGGCGAAGGAGATACGCATCGATCCATGCTTATCAACATCAGCAGATTTATAGCTGTTCACCAAAATATATACGAGCATGTAGCCTATTGTGTCGAGAACTGGAAATCTGAAATTCGCAATTATTCCCAAACGGGAGAACGTGCGCAACAATACGAAACCTTTGCATATTTTAAAGATATATTTGAGAAAGATTTTGTAAATATTGAGAAATATGATTGGGCAAGAGTTCGCCAAACTTTGTCGCGCGCAAGTTCAGATATATGCGTTAAGATTGTAAACGGCGGGAATGCCTCCAATATGTTGGATTACGAGGCCCACAAGGCAAACGGTCTTAGAATTATAGCGATTGGAGGCATGAGCTTGTCGAGAGGATTAACTCTGGAGGGGTTGTGTGTCAGCTATTTCTATAGAAACTCAAAAATGTATGACACGCTTATGCAAATGGGGCGTTGGTTCGGATATCGTGATTCCTACAAGCACTTATGTCAAATATGGATGGGGGAATCCATGTTTGAGTGGTATCGATACATTTCGAAAGCTACAGATGATTTGCGAAATCAGGTAAAAAGAATGCAGAACGACAAAAGAACTCCTAATGATTTTGGTTTGGCTGTTCGTTCTGATATGGCTTCCTTGCTCGTTACGGCGAGAAACAAAATGCGCACCGCGCAGGATTTTACCCGCACAATAACATTTAGCGGCAAACTTGTGGAAACTCCATACCTTCATTTAAATGCAAGCATGCTTGAGTCCAATTTTACCATGATTTCAAATTGGGTAAAAAATTTGCGTTCAAAAAACTATTCTTTTGCTACCAACGTGCCGGGGTTGGCAAAACCAGATGTTCCGATAATACGAAACCTTCCGCTAAGCTTCATTAAGGATCTTTTGTCTAGCTTTGTAGTCCATTCGGCGAACGTGCATTTTAACACGTCCGACTTGATTCAAATAATCTCCGAAGACAATCCAGTCTTTGACAAGTGGGATGTTGTGATTGCAACAACAACTGTAGATGCCGACCGGCGCATTGATTTTTTAGGCGAGAAAATTATTCCAATTGAGCGCAAGTTTTTTGTGAATAAAGATCGCAAAGCAATTCAGATATCCTCTCGAATAAGATTAGGAACTATAGATTTTGCAAAATCGGGGCTATTGGAATCGGAAGCAAAAAAGATAGTGGAAGATTGGAAAAAAGTTAGTTCAAAAACAATACCAGAGCATGAATTCTTTTCTTCGGGCATAAAAAGAAATCCACTTTTGATTATATATCCAATATCCCTTAATCCGGAAAAAGGAGATGAAGGCGCAGAAAAAGTAAAAAGAGAAGCACCAGGCGTTGTTGTCGGCCTTGCCATGGGCATCCCAAAGATTGACGGTATGCCAGATATTGAATTTAGGTATAAAATGAACAAACGCAAGGCGGAGGAACTGTTGGAAGTTGACGGTTTTGATAATGCCGAAGAAATAGACGACACAATAAAATTGGAATATGAAGCCTGATACATTTACTCGAGTAAAACCGTCTCACAATCTTGATATTTATCGGGGAGTTGATGCATTTGGGAGGAATGCGTTATTGTTGATAACGTCTTCTTCTCCAATTCCTGTAAAGTCCTCAAAGTCTATTGAGGCCGGTTCCGGCCAGCGTACGGATGGGAAGTTTTCCCTGATGTTCTCGCTTCGCGACGCTGGATACGAAGATATGTTTGACTGCTTCTGCAAAGACATAATCAACTCTTCCGATATTCAGGCAGTCGCTGACAAGAATGCATATGCGTTTTTTGTGAATCGATACAACAAATGGACTGCGCTTTTTGAAAAGGCACCGAACGACATACTGTCGCCGTCTGTGATAAAAGGCCTTCTCGGCGAAATTCTGGTGCTGAAAAATATCTTGATTCCGCAGCTTGGGGAAGTTTTAGCATTGGAGGCATGGATGGGGCCGCCTTTGTCGCCAAAGGATTTTATCTTTGAAAATTCATGGGCAGAAGTGAAGACAATCTCGTCGTCTCAGGAAAGCATTCGGATATCTTCAATAGAGCAATTGGATTCAGCCAATGACGGCCAAATCGTTATTGTAAGATTGGACCCTTCCAATCTCGCAGATCCAGATTCGCTTAGTATTAACGGGCTTTTTAATGAAATGATTGGCTTGCTGCGAAATCCCGTTGCGAGAAACTTGTTTGAGGAAAAGCTGCTAGGGTTCGGATATTGCTTTAACCGGCTCTATGACAATGTAAGATTTTCCTTTAAAAAATGGAATTATACAAAGTTACGCCCAATTTCCCGGCCATAAAGAGGGAAAGCATCCCGCCTGCTATTTTACAGGCGGAGTATGATATCTCCATTCCGGTCATTGAAAGTTTTAAAATTGGAACGCTATGAAATTAGAAGATTATCGTAGGGATTTGTTGCAAGAAATTCGTGCCACTGCAATGGTTGAGGGGATATCGGAAAGAGCGGCTTTTGTTTCCGAGGTCGCATCAATATTGGAGGACGCTGAAGAGCTTAGCGACTTTAGGGAGGCGTATTTTGAAATGACTGGCCCGAAAGGCAGAAAGATCCAAATAGACGGCTATTCCTACAACGATTTGGACGAATGCCTAACTATTGTATTATGCGATTTCCAAGGGAACGATGAGCTTGAAACGATTACCGAGACTGATTACAAAAAGTTTTTTTCGAGGGCTGAGAACTTTATAACTGAGTCTTTCTCCGGGTACATAAGAAACAATGGTGCTGAGTCGTCTTTGGGATATTCAATTTCCATGGATGTTGCAGATCTTTATGCAAATGTCGCTAAATATCGATTCATGATATTTTCCGATCGACAGATGAGCAAAAAAATAAAAGATATCAAGACTTCAGAGATACACGGCAAATCAAGCGAATATTCTATTTGGGATATAGGTAGGCTTTATTCCCTAAAGCTTTCGGCTTTTGACAAAGAAGATATAGTCATAGACTTAAAGGAATTCTCCCAGTCTGGAATTCCATGTTTGCAGGCGAGCAAAACTAGCGATTATACAGCGTATCTTTGCAATATCTCCGGCAAAGTCTTGGGCGATCTTTATAACAGATTTGGCAGTCGGCTACTTGAGGGAAATGTAAGATCATTTCTGTCTACAAAGGGAAAAGTCAACAAAGGAATTCGTTGGACAATTCTAAATGCACCTGAAATGTTTTTTGCCTACAACAACGGAATTGCCGCTACGGCATCTGCCATAAAGATAGAGAAAGTGGACAACATTCCGTTTATATCCGAGATAACTGGATTGCAGATCGTAAACGGCGGCCAGACTACCGCGTCTTTGGCATCGGCGTTGTTTAATGACAGAGACAAAGCCAACGACTTGGCGAACATATTTGTTCCTATGAAGCTTTCCATTGTTTCAGAAGAAAAATCGCAAGAACTAATCCCTAACATATCAAGATATGCAAATACCCAGAACAAGGTTAGCGATGCGGACTTCTTTTCTAATCATCCTTTCCATGTGAGAATGGAGGATTTCTCCCGAAGGGTGTTGGCTCCTGCGGTCGGAGGTAACCAATATGCCACGAAATGGTATTACGAAAGAGCAAAGGGGCAGTATAAACAAGAGACCTTTAAGAAATCCCAAGCGCAGGCAAAGAAATTCCAATTGGAGTGTCCAAAGTTTCAAATGTTCACCAAAATCGATTTTGCGAAGTACGTCAATCTATACCGCATGATGCCGGATGTTGCTAGCAAGGGTTCTCAAAAGAACTTTTTGGAGTTTGCAAAATGGATAGATTCAGAGTGGGAAAAATCGGACGCGCAGTTTAATGAAAACTTTTTCAAACGGGCTGTTGCTTGCGCCATATTGTTTAAATCAACAGATAGGATTGTAAAAAATCTGAAAATTTGTGAGACGGGATACAAGGCAAATGTGATTTACTACTCCATTGCAAAGATGTTCAGCATGATTGAGGAGCAAGGAAATGACCATAAATTCAACTTTAAACTGGTCTGGCAAAAACAAGCGATAAGCAAGGCAACAGAAAATCAGCTTGTTGTCATTATATATAAAGTTTACGACATCCTTACTGATGAATCAAGGGGCATCCAAAACGTTACCGAATGGGCAAAGCGCAATGCTTGTTGGATGCAGGTTCAAAATTATTATATAGAAATTTCCGGCGATTTTCTTGAGGAGCTTGTAGATCCTTATACCGTGGAAAACGAAACAAAAGCGGCAAAACGGGAGCAAAAGACCATAAACAAACTACAAGCGCCAATTGAGGTGGCAAATTATGGACAATCGGCATGGAATGAATTGCTCAAGTGGGGCAAAGAAAATCGATTGGTGACGCTATTAGAGGAAGATTTCCTGAGTGTGGCTGCGAATATGAATAAAAAGTTTCCCTCCGACAAGCAGTGCGTGAAAATTCTTGAGATACGCGAAAAATTGCGCATGGAAGGTTATGCAAAATAAATATATGAGCAAAAAAATCAAAGTAGTTGAATCTTTTAGCGGAATTGGTAGCCAAGCAAAGGCGTTGAAGAATATTGATGCGAACTTCAAGATTGTGGCAACAATAGATTGGGATATATACGCAACTTGCGCGTACGATTTAATTCATAACGGTGCTCCAAATTTAAAGCCTTACAAAGATTTTGCCAAGGAGAAATTAATAGATATATTGCAGAAATATACATTGAGCAGCAATGGTAAAGATCCTATATCAGAATATGGATTAAAATCAATGCCAGAGGAATCTTTAAGGATAATTCTTGCAGCTATAAACCGGACACATAATCTTGGAAACATTGTGGACGTAAGCGGAGAACGTTTCCCGGATAAAGTAGATCTGTTTACCTACTCATTCCCCTGCCAAGATTTGTCTATTTGCGGGGCTTGGCATGGCAATAAATCCGGCATTGATCGAAATGCCAATAATCGATCAGGCATGCTTTGGGAAGTGGAACGGATTCTAAAAGAGCTCCAAAAAATAAATAAGCCTTTGCCCAAATTCCTTCTCATGGAGAATGTTAGCAACATATTATCTGCAGCCCATAAAAAGAACTTTGAAGAGTGGCGAAATTATCTAGAAGATATCGGTTATTATAATCAGATTTACAGTTTGTCGGCAATGGACTTTGGCATTCCGCAAACGCGTGTTCGCACTTATATGTTGAGCATTTTGGTTGGCAAGTCAGAGAAAAAGAAAGAAAGAATAAAATCTTTTTTTGAGGAAAATTCTTTAGAAAATAAAAAATTTGCGAAACCAAAGCCATTGAAAAAATTTTTGCGAGTGGACTATTCTAATCCTATATACAAGGCAGAAGCTGATGCAAGTAATCCCAACGACACTCCGTCTCGCATGGAAATTTACAACGAGAACACCCATATATACGATGGAGACAAAGTAGTTAAAAATTTCATAAAAACAATAACCACCAAACAAGATAGAAATCCAAATTCCGGGATTATCGTTTACAAACAGCGAAAAAAAGGAAAGGCTCTCTACCGCAATCTAACCCCTCGCGAATGTTTCCTGTTAATGGGATTTGAGGAAGCCGACTTTGATAATATTGTTAAATATAATTTTAACGCAAGAAAAGGGCGAAAATTCTTCACACAAGAAAAATTAATAAGGCTCGCCGGCAACAGCATCGTTGTAAATGTTTTGGAGGAGATTTTTAGGCAAATATTGAAAATAAATTCAGAAATTCTTTGATATTGTTTTATAAATATGAGAACAAGAAAAAAAATCTTATCGCCTACAAGGGAAGATTTAATCGCTCCAACATATAATGCCATTAAAGATTTGGGAGGCTCAGCTTCTATAAATGAAATAACCGATAAAGTAATAAAAGATTTAAAGTTATCCGATAAAATCGTGGATGAACCGCATGGAAATTCCCAATGTACGGAACTTGAATATCAATTAGCTTGGTCGAGAACGTATTTAAAAAAATTTGGCGCTATAGTAAATAGTACAAGAGGTATTTGGCGAATAACTCCTGCTTTTGCGGATATAAATAATATTGATGTAGAAGCCGTCAAGAAGTCGTTTCGAGATAAAAGCTCCCGCCCAAATTATACAGAACCGCCAGAGGAATTGGAACCTTGGAAGTTGGAGCTTTCAGATATTATAAAAAATATGAATCCTTTCGCTTTTGAAAGATTAACTCAACGTTTATTAAGGGAATGTGGATTTTTCCAAGTGTCTGTAACTAGAAAAACGTCAGATGGGGGGATAGATGGTTTTGGAAAATTAAAAATAGGCGGAATTTTTACATATAATGTTGCTTTCCAATGTAAACGTTATTCAGGAAGTGTTGCGGCAAGCGAGATAAGAGATTTTAGGGGCTCTCTTACAAAAAATATAGAAAAGGGAATTTTTATAACAACCGGCAATTTTACGAGACAAGCAATAGAAGAGGCTTCTAATGTGGGCAAACAGCAAATTGATCTTATAGATGGATCAGATTTTGTTGATAAATTAATAGAATTTCAAATCGGTATAAATGCAAAAACAATATATGAAGTGGACCGTAATTATTTTGAGAAAATATGAGCAACGACTATTTGCATTCACGATTTGTGAATACAAATCCGAACGCAATTTCATGCATACGATTCATCTTCTTCCCAAAGGTAGTCTTTCAGAGGTTACGGAGTTTATAAAGTTTTCTTTCCAAAGAGCGTCTCTATAGAACCATTTATTTTACAGAAGGTATTTTTTGCAACTGCAATAGAATCTTTCCCATCTTGCAAATGTTCGACAACTGTATAATCTTTTGTTTCAAAGAAATTTATAGGCGGATATGTCAAGATTGTATTTAGCTCTTTTGTCTTTACCATTGGAACTTTAGCGAGCGTACATTCGTCTTCCAAAGTATAATCATCTGGCAACGATCATCGCCTTCTTTTAAGCATTCCAAATAAACTAAAATATAGTTTTTCTAATAATTTATTCCCATTTTATTTTATAGTATCAATGATAGCATGTTGTCGCCAAGTTTCAAGATTTTTTGTCCCTTATACGAGTTAACAAATTTTCCTTTAAGATATTCTTGATCACTAGCTTTATTTGGCATAATTTATTTTAAAAAGTTAAACCGAGATGTTGTTATAAGCTTATTGGACTACAAGAGTGGATTCTATTTCAAAAGAAAAGCGTTCTGAGGTAATGTCGCATATCCGTTCTAAAGGAAACAAGAGCACGGAACTAAAGCTTATTGCATTGTTTAGGGCAACCCGAATATCGGGATGGAAACGCAATTCTAAGATATTCGGGAAGCCCGATTTTGTTTTTCCAAAATGCAAACTATGCATTTTTGTCGATGGATGCTTTTGGCATGGCTGCAAGTTGTGTCCATCGGGAAGAATCCCGAAATCAAACAGGAAATATTGGGAGGATAAAATCGAAAAAAATAGAAAACGCGACAAAAAGGTCTCTAAAATTCTTAGGAATGAGGGGTATTTTGTTATTAGAATACGAGAATGCCAGCTGAAAAAGAATCCAAAAAAACAGTTATCTAGAATAATAAACGCCATAGAAAAATCGTAGTCATTAAGGGGATAATATTATCAATAAAATCTCTGCAATAGCTTCCTATTTACATGCAGTTGTATATCTAGAAAACTATGCATTCCCAATTATCTTCTTTTGATGTTTTCGCCTTGAACAATTCATTAAGTTCCTGCTTTTTTTCTTTCAGAATATTATTTGCTCTGTAGCTTCTGAGTTGTCCGCTTTTGGTGAAACCGTGGAGAATCATTTGCTCTTCCGTCTCTTTTATTATCATCCCATTCCCAATTGCTTTGCGTCGAACTTGTAACGATTGGCTTGTTCTTTGGTGAAAAAGGGGGTTATTGGTGTGTTCTTTTAGGTTATCAACTTCAATTTAAAAATAAATACAACGAATTTCATAAAAAAGAAGAAGATGAAGTATGTGGCTTTCATGGAAGAGATTGGGTAGACCATTTAATTAAATATCCTTCCGATATAAAAATTTGTGACAGACTCGATGGATAGTCAACGCTTGACGAGGAAGATTGGAGGATGCTCTTGCAAGCGATACCGTATCTTGATCATAAAAAGAAATTTTGCGGAGAATAAAAGGAATCTATCAAACTTTATATTCCAGAAGCGCGAATATGCTTGCGTATAAGTGCAATATTAGCTGAAGGGGGTATTTTGAATTTCAAGGGAAAAGGAATTGAATTTGTGCGAATATAATTGACAATATATTATCTATATGGCATAAAATATTTAGTGAATAATAAAATATTATCATTTGTTTCCAATGCGGAGAGAGGCGCAGATTTCACGTTAAAGACCATTGCCGCAAATGTTCGCGCCCGGAGATTGGAACAAAATATAACGCAAAAAGCATTTGCGGCCAAAGTAGGAATGCCGCTTCCAACCTACAGGCGCTTTGAGACTTCAGGCGAGATATCTCTGCGAAAATTAGTTGCAATAGCGGATGCCTTGGATTCTGCCGACGAGCTCGAAAAGCTTTTTACAAAACGGCATTATTCAAGTCTGGAGGACGTTGTAAAACAGGGCAAACCGCGAAAGAGGGCAAGTTCGAATGACTAAGAATATTGTAGAAGTATGGATGTATGAAGCGCTTATAGGCAGACTGGCAATTACGCCGGACGGTCTATGCGCATTCGAATATGATGCGCAATTCTTGAAGGACGGATTTTCCATATCGCCTTACGCATTGCCTTTGGAGAAGAGGGTGTTTGTTGCCGAACGCGATCCTTTTGACGGCAATTTCGGAGTGTTTGACGACAGTTTGCCTGATGGCTGGGGAAGCCTGCTGCTGGACAGATATTTAAAAGAGCGTGGCAGGGACATTGAAAAACTGTCCGTTTTGGAGCGTTTGTCCCTTATTGGCGCAAATGGCCGGGGGGCTTTGGAATACCGTCCTGACGAGAGCTTCCTCAAGACGGCGGAATTTGAGAACTTCGACAAACTTGCAGCCGACTGCACCAATATTCTTGCAGAAAAAGAAACCGACGAGTCAACTGTCGAGGAGCTTTACAAATATGCCGGATCTTCCGGCGGCGCGCGCCCCAAAGTGTTTGCCAAATTTGACGGCAGAGAGTGGCTTGTAAAATTCAAAGCCGGAAACGATCCGAAAAATGTCGGTGAAATCGAATACGAATATTCGATGCTCGCAAAAGCGTGCGGGATAGAAATGCCTGAAACGCGTCTGCTGCAGGGTAAGTATTTTGCCGTCGAGCGTTTTGATAGAAGCCCCCGGGGAAAGATCCATACAATAACTGCTTCCGGTCTTGTAAACGCCTATTATAGGATGCCCAGCTTGGATTATGCGGACTTGCTGCTGGTGTGCAAAAACCTTACCAAAGACGCCAGACAGGTGCTGCAAATGTACCGCCGAATGGTTTTCAATGTACTGATAGGCAACAAGGACGATCATTCCAAGAATTTCGCATTCCAATATGATAAAGGTAAATGGAAGCTGTCTCCTGCATACGATCTATTGCCGAGTTCAGGCTTTAACGGACGACATACGACGAGTATAAACGGCAAAGGCGAACCGGGCTTGGAAGACATGCTTGAGCTTGCCTTAAAGTCCGGCATTTCCAAGAAAACGGCCCTTTCGATTCATAACGAGATTCAAACCGCGATTTCTTGAACGGGCCAGTTGCTATTATGAGCAATACAAGAGTGAAAGATTTTTAGGTCTATAAAAAATAAATTGCAAATATTTGATTTGAGTAAATAATTAAATGCAATGTCTTTTATATAGAGAAATGAGATAATGGCTGTCTCTTATACACATCTCCGAGCCCACGAGACCCTAAGACATCTCG
>URJJ01000002.1 GCA_900548185.1 uncultured Opitutales bacterium | reverse complement strand
GGCGGGGGCGGCCCTGCGCGGCTCGGGGGATGAGGCCGCGCGACGGGCGCGGAAGGCCTCCCACTCGTCGTAGCCGCCGACAAGCTCGACGATTTCCCCGCCCTCGTCAAAGCAGAAAAGGCCGGTTACAATCTCGTTTAAAAAGGCCCTGTCGTGGGAGACGAGGAGGACGGTGCCCGAAAAGCCCACGAGGGCCGACTCCAGAATATCCATCGTCTCCATGTCGAGGTCGTTCGTAGGCTCGTCGAGGACGAGCACGTTCGCGGGCCTCGTAAGGAGCTTTGCCAGCATCAGCCGGTTCTTTTCGCCGCCCGAAAGCATCCCTATCCGGCCGCGTATCTGCTCCGGGGCGAACAGGAAGCCCTGGAGGTATCCCATCACGTTTTGGCGGCGCGAGTTCACCTCCACAAAGTCCCCCCCGCCGCCGACAAACTCAAACGGGCTCATTTCCGGGTCGAGCTCCGAGCGGAGCTGGTCGAAGTAGGCGACCTGGAGGTTCGTGCCGTACAAAACCTCGCCGGAATCGGGCCTGATGCGGCCGAGAAGCGCGTTTAAAAGCGTGGTCTTTCCGGCGCCGTTGCGGCCTATCACGCCGATTTTGTCGCCACTGTAAATTGTGGTGGAAAAATCCCTTATCACCGCGCGCCCCGAATAGGAAACCCCGAGGTTTTTCACCTCCATAACCTTGCGCCCGCTCTGCTGGCCCTCCTGCACGCGGAGTTCCGCCACGCCCTGGCGCCCTCGGCGGGCGCGCCGGGCCTCGCGCAGCTTCATGAGCTCCCTTACCCTGCCCTCGTTGCGAGTGCGCCGGGCCTTGACGCCCTGCCTCAGCCACGCCTCCTCCTGGGCCAGCTTCTTGTCAAACACGGCGCAGTTGCGCTCCTCGGCCTCAAGCAGCGCGTCGCGGCGCGCCAGGAACTCGTCAAAGCCGCAGTCGAAGGCCACTATCCTCCCTCTGTCGACTTCGGCAACCCGCGTCGAGAGGCTGCGCAGAAAGGCGCGGTCGTGGGAGACGAAAACGAGGGTCTTGCCGCAGGACTTCAGAAACTTCTCAAGCCACACCACCGAATCTATGTCCAAATGGTTGGTTGGCTCGTCCAAAATGAGCATGCCGGGGTTCGAGACAAGCCCCCGGCCGAGCAGCGCGCGGCGGCGCAGGCCGGCGGAAAGGGTGCCGACCTCGGCGTCGGCGGAAAGCTCCAGGCGCTCTACGGTTTCCTCCACCCTGCGGTCGAGCGGCCAGGCGGCGGACTCGTCGAGGAAATGCAAAAGCGCGTCGAACTCGGCGCGCTCCGCCGCGCTGTGGCCCTCCCCGGCAGCCGGGAGCAGCTCGCGGTAGCGGGCGAGCCTGCGGCCCGTTTCGCCCAGCCCGGAGGCCACCACCGAATATACGGAGCCCGACAGCCCGACCGGGACCTCCTGCGGGAGGTAGGCGGCGGAAAGCCCGCGGGAACGCTCCACCAGCCCCGAATCGGGTTCGGAAACGCCCGCTATGATTTTTAAAAGGCTCGTTTTTCCGCAGCCGTTTCGGCCTATTATGGCCAGCCTGTCGCCCTCGGCGATCTGGAGGCGGGCCGAGTCCAGAAGCACATGCGCGCCGTAGCGGAGTGAGACGTCGTTTAGGGAAATCAGGCTCATAAGCGCCCGAAACCACCGCATTTTTCGGGCAAATGCAAATTTATTTTTGGTTTTTCGCCCGCGCGGCGGGGCCTGGACGCCTCCACGGCGCAGGGACGCGGCCGCCATTGAGGGGCGCGCCTGACGCTTCCTCCGCTCCGGGCCCGCCCCGGAAGGCGCACACTGCGCAAATTTCCGCACTCAACCCCGCACCGCACCCCCGCCGCGCGCCCCTGCGAAACGCCGCTTCCAATATTTTCCGGGGAATGCCGGATATGGCGGATGGGGCGCCCATGATTTTAGCCGCCAAAAATCTTCGGAAAGGCCGCGCAAAGATTCCAACGCCGCCGCCCGGCGCGCGAAACGCGGCGTAAAATGCCCCTCCTCCGGCGGGGAACGTCCGCCCTCTCGCCCTCCCCCGGCCACCTGCCGGGCAGCAGCGCAAACGGATGTATTTTTATGGAATTTAAGCGAATTTGAACACATAAAAACATGGGAAAACGCCCTTAATGCCGCCTCCGTTGCACAGAGCATGGATTTCCTGCAAAAACCGGCGAATCCCACTGCGGAATCAGCCCTCCCAACCCATGCCGGAATTTTTTTATAAAAAAGACTTTAATAATGGAGGGATGTTACGATTGAAAAATTGTCGGGAAAAATCCCGGAAAAGTGCGCCGCACAAGGCGCGGATTCCAAATGGAATCGCAAAAGTCGCGCGAAGATGCGCGGAGGGATGAGACCCTCAAACACAGGGAACCGCCGCTTAAAAACGGCGGTTCTTCGCAGTTTTATGCGGCCGCCAGCAAAACTCCGTACCGGCGGGGAAAGAATCCGGCCCGGCGGGCGGGGGGCCAATCCCGGTTTTCGCCTTGACAGCGGCGCCGGCGCGGCCCCATAAAGCAAAACCGTATGCAAAGGCGAAATTTTCTCATTTCCGGAGCCGCATTCCTTGCGGCCTGCACTTCTCCGTCCAAGGGCGGCGCAAACGGGGCCGGCGGCGGCGCGAGCCCTTCGGCCGAGGTCTCCGGGGCGTCCCTCCCGAGGGGCGAATACCGCGATTTTGAATTTTCGGCCGACGTCCGCGCGCGCGGAGGCGCCAAGGGATGGATATGCTTCCACTCCGACGAAAATCTGGGCCGGGGCTACCGCGTGGCCATAAACAACGACACCCGAGGCCCCGGCTGGTGGCGCATGACGGGAAGCCTTCTGGGCGTGCGCAACGTCGTCAAGGACTTCGCCCGCGACGGCGAGTGGTTCAGCCTCAAAATAAGGGTGGACGGCGCGCTTGTCGAGGTGTTCGCAAACGGCGTGAAAGCAGTCGAATACATCGAGCCTGAAAAGCCTTACAGAACCCCGGAAAATTCCGGCATGATTCTTTCCAGCGGCCGCATCGGCCTAAAGGTGGAATCCGGGGAAATCGACTTAAAAAACGCATCCGTGCGCCCGCTCGCTCCCCGCGCCGACACTGCAAACCAGCGGGCCTGCGCCATCGACGAGGGCACCGACGCCGCCATACGCCTGCACCAGCGCGACTTCCCGGTGCTCGACTACCACGTCCACCTGAAAGGCGGGCTAACCCCCGACTGGGCCCTGGCCCGCTCGCGAAAGCTCGGGATAAACTACGCCATCGCCCCCAACTGCGGCCGGGACTTCCAGATAAACAGGCCGGAAATGGCGGAGGACTTCCTGAAGGAGGCCCGCTCCTGGCCGTTTCTCATATGCATGCAGGCGGAGGGCCGCGAATGGCACCGCATCTTCCCGGAATCCGTGCGCGACAAGTTCGACTTCGTCTTCACCGACGCCATGACTTTCGACGACCCCGCAGGCAGGCGCACCCACGTCTGGAAGCCCGAAGAGGTGGTCTGCCCCAGGGGCTCCGAGGACGCCTACATGGAGCATATAGCAAACACCGTCTGCTCGGTTGTGGCCGAGCCTTCGGACGTCTATGCAAACCCGCTGTGGCTCCCCGGAATACTGGCCGCAGATTACGAGAAATACTGGACGGCCCCCCGCAAGCAAAGGGTGCTGGAGGCCCTCGTGCGCGCCGGAAAGCCCATGGAAATAAACACCGCGCTGCCCATCCCCGACATGGAATTTATAGAAATGGCGCACGCCCGCGGCGTAAAATTTACATTCGGCACAAACAACATAAACCCGGAATTCTCCCCGTTCGGCGTGGAGGCGGTCGAGCCCGGATTCGGAAAGTTCGGCAAGGTGCTGGACATCGTAAACCGGCTTTCGCTCTCGCCGTCCGACCTCTACGCGCCGAGGCGCAGAAGGGCCTAGGCCCCGCCCGCAAACGCGGGTCCGCCTGCGCCCGCAGGGCTTCCTTTGCCCCGGCGCCGAAGCCTCCAAAATGCGGGAAAAGCATGTTTCCACGCGCCCTGGCGGGCGGATTTTCGCGCAGGTTCAAGCACCGCCACGCGCGGGTTTCATGCCCCCGGGCCGCCCGGAAAAACGGGCGGGCCTCCCCTCCACGGCAAAGCCCGGGCGCTGCGCAGAAAATTTTTATTGCACTGAGCGCACATATGTAGCTAGTGTATTGTCTTTTAAATCCAAATATAACGACTATGGTATCCTACAAAGAACTTGGTTTGGTTAACTCGCGCGAGCTTTTCAAGAAGGCAATCGCAGGCAAATATGCGATTCCCGCGTTTAACTTCAACAACATGGAACAGATGCAGGCGATCGTCCAGGCCTGCGTGGACACAAAGTCGCCCGTAATCCTCCAGGTTTCGAGCGGCGCGCGCAAATATGCGAACCAGACGCTCCTGCGCTACATGGCCCAGGGCGCATGCGAATACGCAAAGGAACTCGGTTTCAACGTTCCCATCGTCCTGCACCTCGACCACGGCGACTCTTTCGAACTCTGCAAGTCCTGCATAGAGTACGGCTTCTCCTCGGTCATGATAGACGGTTCCGCCCTGCCCTATGAGCAGAATGTGGAGCTGGCCTCGAAGGTCGTCGACTACGCCCACAAGTACGACGTGACAGTCGAAGGCGAACTCGGCGTGCTCGCCGGCATAGAGGACGAAGTTTCGCACGAAACCCACTCCTACACCCGCCCCGAAGAAGTTGAAGACTTCGTGAAAAAGACGGGCGTGGACTCCCTCGCAATTTCAATCGGAACCTCGCACGGCGCGTACAAATTCAAGCCCGAGCAGTGCACCCGCAACGAAAAGGGCGTGCTCGTTCCGCCTCCGCTGCGCTTCGACATACTCGAAGAAGTCGAAAAGCGCATCCCGGGCTTCCCGATTGTCCTGCACGGCTCATCTTCCGTCCCGCAGGAATACGTCAAGATAATCAACGAAAACGGCGGAAAGCTGGAAGCGGCCGTCGGCATCCCCGAAGAGCAGCTCCGCAAGGCCGCAGAATCGGCCGTCTGCAAGATAAATATCGACTCCGACGGTCGCCTTGCGATGACCGCCGCCGTTCGCGAAGTGCTCAACAAGAAGCCCGCCGAATTCGACCCGCGCAAGTACCTCGGCCCGGCCCGCGACGAGCTCAAGAAGCTCTACATGCATAAGATTGAAAACGTCCTCGGCTCGGCAAACAAGGCCTAGCGGGAACCTTTCGGATTTCGTTTTTCAGGGCGCGGAGGCAATCCTCCGCGCCTTTTTGCATCCGCCCGACCCCGCTGCATTTGGAATTCCGGGCGGCGCAATGCGCACGCAAGCCCCCCCTTTTGCCCCTGCGCGAAGGCCGCCTGCGCCATGCGCGGCGCAATCCGAGAGCCGTCCGAAAATGCGCAGGAGGCGCGGCGGAGCTTTTAAACAAGCGCGCTTGGGCGGCGCCCGCCAGGGCTGCAAATGAAGCGCAGACGCCCCCGGCGCGCGCGCAGACAGGCGCCAAAAGGCCGCCCTGCAAGCGGGGCCGGAAAACCCGGCGGCAAGCGGGGCCGGGCAATGCGCGGCCTCGGGCCGCAGACGGTCAGCCGCGCTTGGGGAAACGGCGCCGCGCGGTGTTGCCGCTTCCTGAAGCCTTGTCCACAATGGATATGAGCGCGTCCATAAGCTCGGAAAATTCCGGGCTTTTTTCCATGTGCCTCCGCACCTTTGAGGCGAGAATGTCGCGGGCGGAGGAATCGGGCCTCAACTCGACGACGGCCCCCTCGAAACCCGCCTCGGCGGCGATGTCGGCGAGCCTGGCCCGGACGATTTGCGCCTGGAGGGCCCTGTCGCCGTCAAACGGCCCTACTATATTTTTGAGGCTAGAATCCCTCGGTTTGATTGAGCCGCACAAAAGCATTGAGACGGCCCCGGGGGACAGGCCCACTTCGTCCGCATATCTGGCCTGTGTGAGCCCTTTTTCCTTCAGCGCAAGCGACAAAGCCTTTGAAAATTCCGATGCCATAAAAATATACAAAACTTTCCGCAACAAAAGCGGTAAGTCAAAAGATAAATGAAAGATGCCCTAGCTGCGGGCTTCATGCAAGAAAACAAATCAATTTGCCAAAGCTTTCACGCATTGCCCCCCTCAGTGCATAATTATTAATCGGCAGTCCCTCCCAAAATGCAAAAAAAGGCGAACGGCATTGCGCCGTTCGCCTCGACCTGTTCCGCCCGGGTTTGGATTGCCCAATCCGGACAGAATTTACCAATACACAATATAACTGAAAAATACTTTTTTCAAAAGCGGCCCCCCGGCGCGCGGCCGGAGGATGCCGCAAGCTTTGCCGCGCCCTCGCACGGGCCGCTCCCCAAAAAACGCTCCAAACGGCGGCGCGCTTCCGAAAACGGCGGAATCAATGTAGAATTTTTGCGCTTCATATATTTACTTTAAATGAAGTAAATTTAGCAATAATTAACAAGTCAACACAAAAAGCCCGCCTGCCGCCGCGCCTTTTTTAAATCTTTACAAAGCGCCCCGCCCGCAGATAATCGGGGCCATGAATACACAAGACTGCCAGCTTCTGCCCAAGGGAACCGTCTTGCACACGGTCGCATTTTCGCTCGTCCACCCCAAAGGGTCGCCGGCCGAGGCCGCATTCCTGGCCGACTCCCTCGAAATCCTCGGCGCCCTGCACGGCGTGCGGGACTTCACCGTCTGCCGCCAGACCAGCCCCAAGTGCAAATTTGAATTTGCGCTCGCAATGCGCTTCGACTCCCCATCGGCATTCGCAGCCTACAACAAAAACCCCGTCCACTGCCGCTACGTCGAGGAGCGCTGGAAAAAGGAGGTCGCGGACTTTCAGGAAACCGACTTCGAGGCCCTCTGACAAAGGGAGGCCCCCGGCATCCAGGCCTCCGCCAGCCGGGCCCGCTTCCGGCACAAAGGTCATGAAAACCCACTTCAAGGTAAAAAACGTAGTCGTCGGCGCGGGAATCTCCGGATGCACCGCCGCAAACCGCATAGCGGAGACCCTCGGAGAGGACGTGCTGCTCATAGACGCGCGCCCGCACATCGGCGGCAACTGCTTCGACTGCGCCGACAAAAACGGCATACGCGTCCACAAGTACGGCGCGCACATATTCCACACCGACTCAAAGCGGGTCTGGGACTTCACCAAGCGGTTCACAAAATGGTATCCTTACATGCATTCCGTGCGCTGCAAAATCCACGGCATGGAAGTCCCCATACCGTTTAACATGAATTCGATGAGGATGCTCTTCCCGGCAGCGCTCGCGGAAACCCTCGAAACCAAGCTGGTCGCAAAGTTCGGCTTCGGCGCGCGCGTGGCGGTGCTCGACCTCATGCGCTCAAGGGACAGGGACCTGAAGTTCCTCGCAGAATTCGTGTACGGGAGCGTGCTTTTAAACTACACCCAGAAGCGGTGGGGGCTGAAGCCCGACGAAATTTCGGGGGAAGTCATGGCGCGCTTCCCCATAGCCGTGTCGCGCGACGACCGCTACTTTCAAAACAAGTACCAGGGCATCCCCGCCGACGGCTACGCGGCCATGTTCAAAAAGATGATAGCCCACCACCGCATAGACTTCGTGCCCGACATGCCGTTTTCAAAAATAAGCGGAATGCTCGAATGCGACAGGATTTTCTACACCGGCCCCATAGACGAATACTTCGGCTACAAGTTCGGCAGGCTCCAGTACCGCAGCCTCAAATTCGACTTCGTTGAATATGACAGGCCCCACTTCCAAAGCGCGGCCGTCATAAACTACCCGAACAACTACGACTTCACGCGCATAAGCGAATACAAGTATTTTCTCGGGCAGGTCTGCGACAAAACCACCGTCTCCTACGAATATCCGGAGCCGTTCGAGCCCGGAAAAAACGAGCGCGGCTACCCGGTGCTAAACTCGATGAACGCCTCGCTTTACGCAAAGTACGCTTCCGAAGCCAAAAAGCTCAAAAACGTCCACTTCTTCGGAAGGCTCGGCTCATACAGCTATTTCGATATGGATACCGCCGTCCTGCGCGCGATGGAGCTCGTGGAAAAAATCGGCGGCAAATCCGCGCGCGGCTGACCGCAGGGGCGGCGTCTTGCGCGTAAAATCCCGGGGAAACCGGGATTTTTTCACGCCTCCATGCGCCCTACCTGAGAGACACGCCGAAAATGAACGCGACCATCACAGCAAAGAGCATCCATGCCGGCGCCCCAATCGAGCGCGCGCGGCCCGAGGCCGACATCATCACAACGTACATGAATATCCCGAGCGAAAACCCTCGGGTTATGCTGAACGTGAGCATTATCATGAGCATGCAGAATATCGCCGGCACGCTCTGGGCGAAGTCCGAAAAGTCCAGCTTTGAAATCCCCGACATCATCATTATGCCCACAAAAATGAGGGCGGGCGCAGTCGCCACTTCAGGCACGCTGCATATGAGCGGGGCAAAGAAAAGCGCCCCGAGAAAGCACAGCCCGGCCACCGCAGCGGAAAGCCCCGTCCTGCCGCCCGCCTCGACGCCCGCGGCGGACTCCGCGTAGCAAGTTACGGTCGAAGTGCCCATAAGCGCCCCGAGAACGGTGCAGGATGAATCCACCTGGAGCGCCTTTCCAAGCCCCGCCATCTCCCCGCGCGCGTTCATCATGCCGGTCCTGCGCCCGAGCGCGATGACGGTGCCTATCGTGTCGAACATGTCCAGGAGAAGCAGCGTGAATATGACAGGGAGGGCAGCGGCGGGGTCGCGGAAAGGATAGCCGAAGTCGAGTGCAAGAAACGTCTGCGAGAACGAGGCCGGAAGGGAGACGACGGATTCCGGCGCGGCGGCGAGAGGCTCCCCGGAAGGCCCGCGCACAAACATGCAAAGGAGCGTCACTGCAAGTATTGTAAATATTATGGCCCCCTTCATCCCCCGCGCCACCATGCACGCCATGGCTATGAACCCAAGGGCGGCTATCAGGGTTTTTGGGGCGAGCATGTTCCCGATTGAAACCATCGTGGCCGGGTCTGAAACGACGAGCCCGGCGTGTTGCAGCCCCATGAAGGCTATGAAAAGCCCTATGCCGCACTGGAGCCCGATCTGAAGCGGCGCGGGGACGGCGCGTATTATCTTCTCGCGTATCCCGACTATTGAAATGACAAAAAAGATTATCCCGTTATAAAATGTGAGAGCCAGCGCAGACTGCCAGGAAAGCCCCATGCCCGCGCATATTATCAGCGCGAAATAGGTGTTTGTGCCCATGCCAGGGGCAAGGGCTATGGGCAGGTTCGAGTAAAGGCCCATGAATACCGACCCTATGAGCGCGGTGAGTCCTGTCACCGTGACCAGCGCCGCCCTGTCCATGCCCGTGGAGGAGAGGATTATGGGGTTTACTGCAAGGATGTAGGACATCGCGGCAAACGTGGTGATTCCCGCAACGATTTCAGTCCTTACGCTTGAGCCGCGCCGCGCGATTTTAAAACGCCTTTCCAAAAAATTCATAATCCACGCACAAAAGCACAAAATCCCGCCGCACAAAAGAAAAAACGCCACTCTCCCGGAGCTCCAGCCCATTTCCCGGCCCCGCCCCATGCAGCCGGCCTTCCGCCCCGGCGCGACCAAGATTCCGAAAATCCGCCCGCGCAAATCCCGGCCGGAGAGGCGGCGCGCCGCAGAAGTCCCGAACGCCCATCGCGGGATTTGCAAAACGCGCGGAAAATTTTCGCCTTGCCGCGCAAAAAAGCCCGATGCAATATCGGCTGCATGGATTTGACTGCAAAAATAATGGACAGGGCGGAATCGGGAAAAACGCCCTCATTCGACGAGCTTCTCCATCTGGCAAGCCTCGGCGAAAACACTCCGGAAGCCGCAGAGCTGCGCAGGCGGGCCGACGCCATGATGCGCAGGAGGTTCTCAAACAAGGTGATGGTTCTTGGGCAAATCGGCATTGAAAACAAGCCCTGCCCCGCCGACTGCGCATTCTGCACCTTCGCCCAAAGCTCAAACAGCGCAAACGAATTCATGCCCGAAGCCGAAATAGTCGAAAGGGCCCTCGAAATGACATCCTCCGGAAAGCTCTTCGCGCTCTTTCTCATGGCCATGCACGACTTCGACCGCGACAGGGTGCTGGCGGCATTCCGCGCGGTGAGAAAGGCCGTCCCCGCGAGCGTGAAGCTGGTCGCCAATATCGGCGACTGCGGGCGCGACTATTTAGACGCCCTGCGGCGGGAGGGCGCAAGCGGCGCATACCACGTCCTGCGCCTGCGCGAAGGCACGGACACGGCGCTGGAGCCAGCCTCCAGAATAGCGACGATAGACGCGATAAAATCCGCCGGGCTGGACTGGTACACCTGCTGCGAGCCCATCGGAAGCGAGCACACAAGCCGCGAAATAGTGGAGCAAATATCGGTTGCAAACGAGTTTTCATGCTTCCAAAACGCCGCGATGGCGCGCGTCAACTTCGAGGGCTCAAGGCTCTCGGCAAACCCCGAAATCACGCCTGAGCGCCTGGCCCAGATTGTCGCCGTTGTGGCGGCAGCGTCTGCGGGAAATTCCGAAATGAGGAGCGTGGCCGTTCACGAACCGGAAATGCTGAGCCTGCGTTCAGGGGCGAACTCCCTCTACGCGGAATCCGGAAAAAATCCGCGCGACAAGGCCCCGGACACGGCAAAGAGCCGCGGGCGTTCCGTGGAGGACGTGATAGGCATGTTCAGGCGCGCCGGGTTCGACACCGACTAGGGGAAGCCCCGGCGGGTCTGGACCCCGTTATATATGCGCCGCAGCATGCGCCTGCGTACAAATTAAACGCCCCGACTACCCCCAAGGGCCGCCGCTTCAAACGGCGGTTTACCGTTTTTGCCGCATGAAATCCGGAGCCGCCGCGCGCGTGCAAGGCGGAGTATGGCGGGCCGCCCTTCCGCCCTTTGCCGGGAGGGCGCGGCTTTCAGGGCATTGTAGCGGGATTTGCAAAATGCGGGAAAAATATGGAAAATCCGCATGGGATAAAGTCCGGCAAAAAATATTCCGGGGCAAATTTTACGCTTTAAAAAAACATGCGCGCTTTTAGCATGTCCATATATTCGGCATGCGCCTTTCGGGCCGGAATTTCCCCTGCCCCGCTTAGCGGGCGGGTTCTCCCGAAAGCTGCGCGGCCCAGACCATCCCGGCTGCAAAATGAAAACACTGCATAAAATCGCAATCGTAGCTTCCGCAGCGGCGCTGGCGGCTGCGCTGGCCCTCCGGCCCTGGCGGGAGGCTCCGGCGCATTCCGCAGAAGAAGTTCCGTCGGCTGCGAAGCCAGAACCCGCGCGGCAAAACCGGGCCGCTCCCGCCGTCCGCTCAGGGGAGGTTCTGGATAGGGGCGTATTGGAGGCGATGAACGAGGCTTCCCTCACTGCGGAATTTGTGGAAGCAATATCCGCCCCGCGCCTGGATTCCTCTAGCCGCGAAGCCATGATAAAGAGCGTGAAGGAAATGACAGACGCTCTGGAACCGGCCGAGCGCGTGCGTTTTCAGGCGGCGGGAATGCGCCTTTTTGTCGATGCGGTGATGGCCTATCCGGCGCGCGACAAACTCGTTATAGACCCGGCCTCCGCCACCGAAGAGGAAAAAGCCGCCGCAAAATTCCATTGGGACAACATAGTCGACGGACTTTCCAGACGGCTGGAAGGCATGGATGCCGCAGAAATCACGGAGCTTGGCGAAAAACAGGCGAAAGGAAAGCCGCCGGCGCAGGAGGAATTCAGGAAGTTTCTGGAGTCCGGCAAAAAGGGAATGGTACAATAGCCGTCAAGACGGAGTTTTTATGGGAAAAGCCGCATTTTTTACGGCCGCCACGGCGGCGGCGCTCCTTGCAGGATGCGTGGGGCGCGAAACGAAAACCTCAGGACCCGATGGCGTCACCGAAACGGCATGGTACAGGGGAATCGGTCTAGACTGGCTAGACAAGAAGCTGTTCGGCGAGGAATCGCTCGTGTATGACGGCCGGGGCGGGTATGTCGGCGGAGGCGGGATTCACTCCCCGTCTTCGGGCGGCGCGTCGGGCGGAGGAGGGGTAGGCATCTATCCCAGGGCAAAAAGCCAAAAGTAGTCCGGAGGCGCAGGCTGTTTCTGATTCACTCTGGCAAGGCGCGCGCAATCTCCCGTCCTGCATCCGTGCGCATTCAGCGTTTGGCCCCCCCCCGCGCGCGGCTTTCGCGGCAAATCCCAACCGGATGCGATGTCTCCACCCGCAAAACTTCAAAAGAGGTGCAGGCAAAAAAATGAATATGGAATGCGGATTTTTCAGGTGAAATTCTTTTGCGGAAATGAAGTCCCGCAGCGCCCGCCCGCGAGAGGCCGTCCGCTTTTTCGTTTTTTCGGGGCATTCTAATCTATGTCAGCCCCCAAAATATACATGCCAAGCAGTGCGCTGCCCTCCTGAATACCGGACGGATGGAAGATTTTTCCGCCGCCCTTTTCCGCAATGCAAGCGGAGTGTGCCGCAAAGCCGACGGATTCACCGTTTTTTGGGGCAGCTTGCGGATGCGGCATTTTTAATTGACATCACTTATAAATATTATTTCTATAATGATAAACAAAGACGGCTATTGCAATGGTGCGCTTCCCGCCAAACCCTTCGGATCATTCGCGGCTGTTTTAAACCTCCGACACCATAAATATCATGAAAAGTTCATATCTCGCGCGTTTCGACTTCACTTTTTGGATCCGGATTTTTGCGTTTTTTGCATTGGCGGCAGCGTTTTCGCCAGTCTCCCACGCCCAAACCTGGTTTGACAACTACAATGCCGCCCTGAAAAAGGCTTCCGACGAGAACAAGCCTTTGATTGTAATGTTTTCCTACGGCGGGGACCGGCGCATCAAAACCACCCACCTTTATTCCAGGGAGTTCAAAAAATACGCCCAGGAAAATCTTGTATGCTCTATTATAAAAATCATTTACAAGGGCGATATTGCCTATGCCCAGAATTCGCGCGACAGGGATACTGTAGATTTCTTCAAGGTTAGCTCCACCAGCGCCTTCATATTGGATCCGAAATCGAAGAAATATGAGAGCATCCGGATATGGTCTGGCCGCCCCGCCGACTTTGTGCAGAAACTGGACGAGTTCAAAAGGAAGAACATGGCCTCTGAAAATTGAACATTCGGATGCTTTAAGCCGGGATTCTTTGAAAGAATTTCTCCGTCTTTTTTTGCAAGTGGTTGATTGCTAGCCTATTTTGAAAAAAAATAAAAATGCAAAAAATCCCTTGACTTTTTTGGAAAAATAGCGATTCTAATAGACAACATTAAAAAACTATTTCTCTCGTGATTGGGAGATGGGGTAAATAAGATAGAAAATAAACTGGCCGGTAGTCTTGGGGTAGACTACCGGCCTTCTATTTGTTCGGATGCCGCCTCACCCTTTCGCGGCGGACATCCGCAAACGGATTGCGAAATTTCCACGAAGCGTTCCGCCTTTATTTTTGCGCTGCATGTGCGCAGCCGTTTTACGGCTTCAATGCGGATGCCTGTTTTTAAGTCTTTGGGCTTGGAAATCTCTTCGCTCCCCTTCAAAAAAATGGAATGGGTTTCTTAAAATTCTCCGCCCTGCCGCAGGTTTCGACGCCCCCCTTCAAAATTGCGCGCCGGACCGGAAATCTCCCCTCCCCCGCGACGGGCTTGCCGGGTTTTGAAGCGGGAGGCGGAATCATTTTTTCCGCACGGCGCGGATATTTGAAAGGTGAAATCCGGAAATATCGCAAACGCTGCCGGAGCGGGATTTTTCATGCCTGCGGGAAGTTCGCGGCTTTTTGCCCGTCCATAAATGGGATGCGCCTTTTATGGGGAGCATGCCGTATTCGATACGGCCCATACGGCGACGGGGAAAAGGCATAGCAAAAGCGCACATAAGAATGCCGCTTTTACGGTATTTTCAAATGCGGACGAAAGCGTATGCGGGGGCGGCAAGACATTCCGGCGCGCCGCATTCCGTTTGCCATGCGCACCGCAGCCCCCGCACCCAGTCCGCCAGGGCGCATGCCCTGCCGGACTCCACCCCTGCGGAGTGGCGTCCGAGAGGCGCGGAGGAGGAGGCAGGCGCGCTAGTCCTGGACGTATTCGTTTACCTCGCCAGCGGCCGTGAGCGTAAGGTGGTTTTTACCGTCCGCACGCGCGCTCTTTTCCGTGCGCCCGACTATCTTTGCCGCTATTCCGAAGCCCTTTGCAACGTCGATGACCTTGCGGGCGTCCGCGGGCTTGCAGTAGATTTCCATGCGGTGGCCCATGTTGTAAACCTTGTACATCTCCCTTGTGGATGTTCCGCTCGCCTTCTGTATGGCGCGGAATACCGGCGGGGGCGTGAATGGGGCGTCCTTTATGAAATGAACTCCGTTTCCAAAGCGCATGCACTTCGTCTGGCCGCCGCCGGAACAGTGTATTATGCCCTTTATGAGGCCCGGAAATTTCTTTACAATCTTTGCGACGACCGGGGCGTAAGTGCGCGTGGGGGAAAGCAGGGCCTGCCCCACCGTCATGTCAGAGCCGGGAAGCGGGTCTTCCAGCCTGTACGGGCCGCAGTAAACGAGGGCCTTTTCAGTATGGGGGTCGTATGTCTCGGGATACTTCTTGCGGTAGTAGGGCGAGAGCATGTCGTGGCGGGCGCTGGTAAGGCCGTTTGAGCCGATGCCGCTATTTTCAAAGTCCTCGTACTTGGCCCTGCCGTCGGAGGCAAGCCCCACTATCGCGAGGCCGCTTGAGATTCCGCGGGGCATCAGGAGGGACTTTCTGTCCATTACGGCGACGGCGCAGGAATCGACAACCACGCATCCGGTCAGATCCCCGACATCGGCCGTCTCCCCGCCGCCGGGCTGGGCTTTGAAGCCGAGCTTGCGCAGCTTTGCGGTGAAATCTTCCGCGCCGTTTATGAGCTCGGCGAGCGCCGCGGCGGGAAATGCTGAGGCGTTCCGGTTCACGGTGTTGGAAATCACAACCCCGTCGAGCGCCCCTATGCAGAGGAGGTCGTCGACGTTCATCACGATGGAGTCCTGCGAGATTCCCCGGAACACGGAGGCGTCGCCGGTCTCCCTGTAATGGAGGTAGGCGATTATAGACTTGGTGCCGCTCCCGTCGGAGTGTATCACGTTGCACTTGGCGGGATCGCCCGTCAGGAAGTCCTTGGTTATCTTGCAGAACGCCTTGGGGAAGAGGCCCCTGTCGAGCTTGTCCACCGCAGCGTGGACGTCTTCCTTGGATGATGATACCCCGCGCGCGGCGTACCTGTCTTTCTGCGGACGTCTTTCTTTTGATGTCGCCATGTCTTTAAGCCGTTAGTTTTTGAAATATTGATTTTAGCTCCGCATAGTCGCGGGCCACGGGAAGGTCGGGGTTTTCCGCCGCAAACTTTTCAGTGGGCCGGTAGAGCGCGGCGCCGTCGGCCGCGCGGAGCATGGAGAGGTCGTTGTAGGAGTCTCCGGATGCCACGACCCTGAAATTCAGGGCCCTGAACGCCTCTACGGACCTGCGCTTCTGGTCCGGGAGCCTGAGCCGGTATCCCGATATTCTGCCGCCGCTTTCAACTTCGAGCTCGTGGCAGAATAGCGTCGGAAAGCCGAGCTTTTTCATGAGCGGATGCGCAAACTGCTCAAATGTGTCGGAGAGAATCACCGTGCGCCCCTCGCTCCTCAGCCAGTCGAGGAAAGCGCCCGCGCCCTCCAAAGGCTCCATTTCGCCGATGACCTTCTGGATGTCGGGCAGGGTTATCCCCTCGCGGTCGAGTATGCCGAGGCGGTAGCGCATGAGCTTGTCGTAGTCGGGCTCGTCGCGCGTGGTGCGCGCAAGCTCCGCCACTCCGGTTTTCTGGGATACGGCTATCCATATTTCAGGGATGAAAACCCCCTCCAGGTCGAGAGCAAAAAGTACCATTTTCGGCTGGGTCAGTTGTTGTATATGTAGTCCGCCTCCCCGCAGTTTCCGAGGCTGGGGGTGTGCAGCGGCGTCTGTTTTTTGGTGATGGAATCGACGAGGTACAGAGCGCGGCTTTTGCCGTTGGAGCGAGTGAACACGATGTGCCGCCCGTCGTTGGTCCACTTGGGGAGGGTGGAGCTGCCGCCGGAGGTCACGATTTCGGTCTTGCCGGTTTTCATGTCGTGGACTGCGACCTGGAAGCCCCTGCCGCTGGCGGTGGTGAAAGCGATGAGGTCCGGGAAGCGCGGGTTCCAGTCGGGTTCAGTGCAGTATTTGCTGATGTTTGTGCGGATGCGCTTCATCGCGCCCCCCGCCGCCGGCATCCTGTAAAGCTGCGGCCCCCCCATGGCGTCGCTTGAAAAAACCAGCTCCCTGCCGTCGGGGGACCACGACGCCGACGCCTCAACTGACGGGGTTTTCGTGACGCGCCTGACGTTTGAGCCCTTCGAGTCGCTCACCCATATTTCGGCATTGCCAGACGAGGTGAGTATCATTGCGACCCGCCCGCCGTCTGGGCTGTACTCCCCGCCCGTGTTGGTGCCCTTGTAGGATGCGAAAGTACGGCGCGAATTTTCCGCAAGGTTGATTTCGTAAAGGTCCATCAGCCGGGTGCGGTAGTATCCGGTGTAGAGAATCCTGCCGCCGTCCGGAGACCAGTGCGGGAGCATCGAGTCGGACTTGTCGGCGGTCAGGGCCCGTATGTTCTGGAAGAGCATGTCGGACGTGTAAATCTCCGTCTTTCCAGTCCTGTCGGAGACAAACGCGAGCTTGCCGGCGAAGTATCCGGGCTGCCCGAGAACCTTTGCAACGACGAGGTCGCAGGCCCTGGCCACGGCGTCGGCGAGGCTTCTGCCCTGCACCGTCTGCGTGAAGGGGCGGGCCCCGGTGATTGTCACGGCCACGGCGTTTTCGCCGGCCTTTACAAAGTCGAAGGCGTACTGCCCGTCTGCCTGCACCACTTTGAAGCTGCCGTGCGTAGAAAAGGCCCTCTTTGCGAGGGCCGCGGCGTCGCTTGAGCCGTGTATTGTTATCCGGTAAACGGGGGCGCTGACATCCCAGTTCTTTTCAACGGTAAGTTCCGGGGCCTGGTATCCGGCCTCCTGTGCGAATGAGAGCGCCGCGGCCGCCGCCAGCATGGCTCCCAAGAAAATCTTCCTCAACATGAACTTGATACTTGGGCGAGTTTGTTTTTTTTCAACCTTTTTTTCCCGCGCGCCGGACTTTGCGCGATTTTTTTGCGGGAAGCTCCGCCCCGCCCTGCCGGGGGGCCGGCGGGGCGTTTTTCCGGGAGCTGCGCGGGAGAATCTTGCATTCTGGCGCAAAATGCCCAGGCTTGGCTTCCGGAAATGGACATTTTGGGGAATCTCAGGCGGGGCGCGGCGGGGGGTACAATCCTCTGCCTCGCATTCATGCCGGCTCGCGCCGAGGTCCGCAGGGCGTCGTGCGTCGTGGCCCCGCATGGCGGAGATTTCGCCTCTCTCCAAGCCGCCATAGACTCGGCCCCGGCAAACTCCGCCGGGCGATTCTTAATCCTCGTAAAAAACGGCCGCTACGCATCCGAAAAGCTCATCGTCCCTCCCGACAGGAAAAATATCACAATCCGCGGCGAAAGCCGCAGCGGCACGGTTATCAGCTACTGCATGTCCGGCTCCCCGCCGCTCGCAGACCGCGCCGCAATGCCGCCGCAGATGCGGGCCCGCTGGGAATCGGACCCGGCTTTCGCCGCGACCTCCGCAACCCTCACCGTGCTGGGAGACGGGTTCAGGCTTGAAAACCTCACGATTGAAAACACCGCAGGCCCCCGGGGGCAGGCGCAGGCCCTCACGCTCCTCGGCGACAGGCTGTCGTTTTTCGGCTGCGACATACTGGGCTACCAGGACACGCTCTACCTATGGGGCGAGGGGCGGCGCAGCTATTTTGAAAACTGCCTGATAGCGGGCAGGACCGACTACATCTACGGCGGGGGCGTCGGCTATTTCCAGTCCTGCGAAATCCGAAGCTACGGAGGGGGCTGGATAACGGCCCCGGCGACCCCGGACGGCCAGAAATACGGGTTTGTATTCAGGGGATGCCGCTTCACCTATTCGCAGCCCAGCCCGCGCAGGGGCGACGACGGAAGGCCGGTGGCGCTCGGCCGCCCGTGGCAGAAATACCCAAAGGTCGCCATATTGGACTCCGAGATGTGCGCCGAAATCGACCCGCGCGGCTGGCCCGACAAATGGCGAATGGATTACGCGGATTCAAGCCCCAGGCTGCGTCTTCTCGAACACTCGAACACGGGCCCCGGGGCCGACATGCGGCGCAGGTCGCCGTGGGCCGGAATCAGGGCGATGGCGCCCGGCGAGGCGGAGATGTACACCCCATGCCGGGTGCTCGGCGGGAACTGGTGGCGCTGAAGCTCAGCAGGGGCGGAGGCCGCGCCGGGCGGGCATGCCAAAATCGGCGGAGGCCGCAAAAATTTGCTTGTCTGGCCCTTGCGGCGGCTGTTAGAGTCATATACATATGGAAAAGTACCTGTATTTGTCCCTGGCGCCCGAAGCGCTAATCGCCTCAAACCTTTCCCCCGAGGAATTCGGCGCGTATTATGCGACCGGCGACTACGGCAGAAGCTTCGACCAGGCCGTGTTTTTTGAATTGGACCCGAACTTCAAAAGCGACTACTTCCCGCTCTCAAAAATGGACGAGCTCTGCGTTCCGCACCCGGACGGGACGCCCCACAAGTCGGTGTACCTCTCCGTTTACCGCGTTCTGGAGCACACGCCCCTCTCCGCCTTCAAAAACCTCTATCTCGCAACTTCCGACGGCCGCACGCTCGGCCTTGAAAAGGGCGAATTCAAGCCGGACCCCGACGAGCGCCTCTTCCTCTACCAGGACCTCGCCCCCGCGCGCCCCCGCGTTGCCAGCGTCCTCAACCCGCGCGAGTACGCCAGCCGCATCACGAGCCCCGACCGCCTCGTAAACATGTCAAAAATCGCCTTCTGCGACCTCGCGCTCGGCGAGCTTGAAAAGGACCCGGAACACGGCAAGGCCGACGACCTCCCGTACAAAAACATAGCCCACCTGCGCGACTGCATACGCGAAATAAGCCTCAAAAAGGGCAAGAACAACAAGGTTGTCATACGCAACATGGCGGGCGAAATCCTCTTCCGCACGGTCAAGCGCGGCTTTTATGTCGGCTCCGGCGACGAAATGCTGTTCTACCCGATGCCCTCCCGCGAGGAGCTTGAGGACAAGTATTACATCTGGTGGCGCAGCGCCCTCACAAACTTCGGCGCGTGACGCGCGCATCCCGGAACGGGCGTTTGCGCCCGCTCCGCCGCCTCTGTCCGAAACCAATTTAGTTAAATAAAAATATGAATCCGACCATTGACAACCTTGCAGACGCCGCCTCGCCTGCGGCAAACGCGTCCTCCTGGGCATGTACGCTGTCCTCCATGGACCCCATGTTCTGGCTCGTGCCGATATCCTCAATAATAGCCCTGGCATTCGCGCTTTATTTCTACGGGGCGATGAAAAAAGAGGAGGCGGGCACAAAGCTCATGCAAAAAATCGCCTCCCACGTCCGCGACGGGGCGTTCGCATACCTCAAGCAGCAGTACAAGATAGTCGGCGCGGTATTCGTGGTGATAGCCCTGATTTTCGCCTATCTGGCCTGGGGCCTCGGCATCCAGAACAAGTGGGTGTGGATCGCCTTCCTGACCGGCGGATTTTTCTCGGGGCTCGCAGGATTCTTCGGGATGAAGACCGCAACCTACGCCTCGTCGCGCGCCGCATGGGCCGCAAACCACTCGCTCGACAAGGGTCTGCGCGTGGCGTTCCGCTCGGGCGCAGTCATGGGGTTGGTCGTTGTGGGGCTCGCGCTTCTTGACATTTCAATATGGTTCCTGGTGCTGAACCGCTACGTAGACGGCATCTCCCCCCAGCAGAAGATGGTCATAATCACCACCACCATGCTCACGTTCGGCATGGGCGCAAGCCTCCAGGCGCTGTTTGCGCGCGTGGGCGGGGGCATATTCACCAAGGCCGCCGACGTCGGCGCGGACCTCGTGGGCAAGGTCGAGGCCGGCATACCCGAGGACGACCCCCGCAACCCCGCGACTATCGCCGACAATGTGGGCGACAACGTCGGCGACGTGGCCGGCATGGGCGCGGACCTCTACGAATCCTACTGCGGCTCGGTGCTCGCGACGGCCGCGCTGGGCGCCGCAGCCTACATGACGGCGGACCCCTCCATACAGCTCAAGGCCGTCATGGCCCCGATGCTCATCGCCGCAGTCGGCACGGTCCTTTCAATCATAGGCATATATTCCGTGAGGGTCAAGGACGGCGCGGACAGCAGGCAGCTTTTGGGCGCGCTCGGCATGGGCGTCAACATAAGCTCGGCCCTCATAATACTCTCGTCGCTTGCCATACTTTACTTCCTTGAAATCCCCGGCTGGCTGGGCAAATGGGGCGCGATAATAGTCGGCCTTGTAACAGGCATTGCAATCGGCAAAGTCACCGAATACTTCACCTCGGAAGCCTATTCGCCCACGCGCCGCATAGCGGCCGAGGCCCAGACGGGCCCCGCGACGGTGATAATCGGCGGCATGGGTACCGGCATGTTCTCCACCGCCTTCCCAGTCCTCCTCATAGTTGTCGGCACGGCCGCATCTTACATGCTCGCGGCGGGCGGCGACATTTCCGACATGTCCCAGGGCCTGTACGGCATAGGCATCGCCGCCGTCGGCATGCTCTCAACCCTCGGCATCACGCTCGCGACCGACGCCTACGGCCCCATAGCCGACAACGCCGGCGGAAACGCCGAAATGTCCGGCCTCGGCAAGGAGGTCCGCAGGCGCACCGACATGCTCGACGCCCTCGGCAACACTACGGCCGCAACCGGCAAGGGCTTTGCAATAGGCTCCGCCGCCCTCACGGCGCTCGCGCTTCTGGCCTCATACGTCGAAGAAATCCGCATAGGCCTCTCGCATGCCGCGGGCAGCCACAGCATGGCAGACACGGTGATTGCAAAGTTCGCCGCCATGGGCAAGACCCTCGACGGGGCCACGCTCGTCGACTTCATGAACGTGTACGAAGTGCACCTCATGAACCCCCGCGTACTTCTCGGCCTCTTTGTCGGCGCCATGATGGCCTTCCTCTTCTGCGGCCTCACGATGAACGCGGTTGGCCGCGCCGCAACCCAGATGGTCAACGAAGTGCGCCGCCAGTTCCGCGAAACGCTCGGAATAATGGAGGGCAAGACAGATCCCGACTACGCGCGCTGCGTCGAAATTTCGACCCGCGCCGCGCAAAAGGAAATGATAATCCCGGCGCTCCTGGCCGTATTCGCCCCCGTGATTATGGGCATAGTCTTCGGAGTTCCGGGCGTGCTCGGCCTCCTTGCGGGCGCCCTGTCTGCGGGGTTCGTGCTGGCGGTATTCATGGCAAACTCCGGCGGCGCGTGGGACAACGCGAAGAAATTCATCGAACAGGGCAACTACGGCGGCAAGGGCTCCGAAGCCCACAAGGCGGCCGTCATAGGCGACACCGTCGGCGACCCCTTCAAGGACACCTCCGGCCCCTCGCTCAACATCCTCATAAAGCTCATGAGCATGGTTGCCATAGTCATGGCCGGATTCACCGTGGCGTTTTCCATATTCTAAGGGCTTCGCCCGTTTTGCCGCCTCAGGCTCCGGCCGTCAAAACCCGCGCAATGCGCGGGTTTTTTGCGCTGCAAACATCCGCAATTTTGCAGTTGGGCAAGGAAGGTGAATTTCTTAAGAAACTGCAAAACGGCATTGCGCGAAAGAATCCGGGCGAAAAATCCCGGTTCGACAAACTGTGCCGCTCGCAGGGCTTTTAAGAAAAAACATCCGCGCAAAAGTTCAGGGCAAACATTTTGATGAATATAAACTGCCCGCCCCTAAAGAGGCGAACGAAGTATGGCGCAGTCTTATTTTGGAAACGGCACACCCTCCAGTTGGAAAATACATTTATTTGCAAATCCATTTCCGTTTCAATAAGCCCGTCTAATGGCGTGAGAGAATCCGCTCTCCATCTTTCGTTTGCAAAGTATGATTGCTTGAAGAGGGTTGAGGAGACGCCAAAACCGCCGAAAACTGCCAGAGCAAGGAGATTGCGGGCGGTTGGGTTTCAAGGGCTGGTGGGTTGAGGAAAAAATCGCAGGCAGGGCCGATAATCTGCAAAAAAAATCGAATATTTGAGGAAAAAACAGAACTTGGCGGGAAAAATAATATCGGCCGCATGGCAAAGCGGACTACCCGTAATTGCGTTCCGAGGACGCGGGAATATCGGAAGCTGCATACCGCAGCGCATGGCAACATAGCCGCCACTTTGCCGTTGAATGGGGCGTCCAGTAAAATAGCACCTGCAATTACATTACATGCCCCGTGAAACAGCCCTCCTTGCCCACCGGCAAGCTGTTTGCAGGGTGAGAGCAATCCCCTCTTTATAAGGCCGGCCACAGCATTTCAGAAGCGCCAGTGCGGATTATGAGCCGCCGCGAACCTTGCACCTTGCAGTGAGGACGCGCACAAACGTCCATGTCGGCCTCCGTAACAAAAGGCGGAGCCTTCTTTCCATCTCAACGACTTCGCGGGCGTCGGTGCTCTACACAAGGGGAGCGTGAGTAAAATCACAGCCACAAGGCGATGCTCCTAAGCGATATTTTACGGCACAGAGTGCATTGCCTCGGCTGAACTTTTGCTCAACAAAAAATCCACCCAAGCATTTCCATGCGCCCCGTTAGGATGTTTGAATGCCGGAAATTTTGCACCCACATAAACCCGCAAAAAAAACGGCGCGGAAAATTCCGCGCCGCAATCCGTCCGAAAAAAGGCGGCCTACGCCCGCCTGCGGCGCGCGGCCAAAAGGAGCGCAACGGCTCCAAAAACGGCGGCGAAAGCGGCCGGTTCCGGAACTGAGGAGGTATATACGAGATAGAGGTCGCCCTTGTCGTACTTGAATTCAACAGTATCGGAATCGTCGCGCAGCTTGAAATCGTAAAGATTCTTTTCCACCCAGGAATTGAAAGCCGCTTCGTAGGTGTCCATGGCTGAAACGATGAGGAATTCCTCCCTGTCAAACGTGCCGGCAAGGCCGCTGAAGTCCGCTTCCAAAACCCCGCTGAAAGTGAGCATCCGCCCGGCAACATCAATGTGGCTGACGCCGTCTGAGCCAAACACGAATTCGAGCTTGCCGCCTATCACATTGTCGACGCTCGTGCCAGCCCCGCCGGAGAAATAGGCGTCGGAAATAAAGTTTATGGTGCTGCCGGAGCCTTCTATGCGCATTATCGCCTGGCCGCCGGTCGACTGTTCATTGCCGAGCGTGAGCCTGTAGCCGTTCACCTCGTTGCCGGAGCCGGAGACCACGAACTTTGCGGTGCCGCCCGCAAAGACGCCGTTTCCGATATTGAGGTTGACCGTTTCGCCCGAGGTGCGGATGAGGACGGTATTGCCCGCCATCGTGAAGGAGTTTTCCA
Organism: uncultured Opitutales bacterium; assembly: GCA_900548185.1. Classification (GTDB taxonomy): domain Bacteria; phylum Verrucomicrobiota; class Verrucomicrobiia; order Opitutales; family Intestinicryptomonadaceae; genus Intestinicryptomonas. The sequence continues at coordinate 98,981 of URJJ01000002.1, read as the reverse complement.
CGGTGGAGGAGGCGTCCAGAGAACCCGAGAGATTTATGTTATAGCCGCTCGAAAGCAATATCTGGTTTTTGGCGGATGCGGAATCGCCCTTGACATAGAACGAGTTTGTGCCGCCTGTTGAATTGGACTTGCCGATATTGATTTCGTTTGCGGTGAACTTGTGGCCGCTGCCCGTTATGGAGGCTTCAAGCACGCCGCCTGTCTGCTCCGTCGTGGAGCTGGCGATATTGAACGAGCCGTAGCCGCCTCCAAAGGTTATTTCATGCCCCTCTCCGCTTACGATAAACCTGCTCTCGCCCCCGGTGATGGTGGAGTTGTGCCCCCACCAGAAACCCTTGTTGGCAGTAGAAAACACCGAATTTTTCCCGGTGATTTCAACGGAGGCGCGGCCGCCTGCAACGGTGTCTTCGTAAATCATCATAAGCTCGCCCTGGCCGACATAGGAGGCGCTGTCGACCACAACCTTTGCGACCGCCTCGGAATACTCGTCGTTACTCATGTGGAGCTTCAGATTCGAGTTCTGGACGAACTCGGAGCCGTTTCTGATTTCAAGGGAAGCGGTACCCCCGAAAGCAGTGCCCTCGGTTGAGTCGAACCTGGAGCGCCCAACGTGGATGTTGCCGCTGCCGACGGAGACGTAGGCGTTGTCCACAAGGAAGGATGCCGTATAGTCTTCAGCAAAGCCCGCGTAGTAGGAATTGTAGATATTGATGTCGCCCGTTTCCTTGAGGAGCCTGGCGCCGTCTTTTACGGTGAACGCGTAGGTTCCACTGGCGCCGCCCGTGGCGGTGTCCGCATACCAATCCTCGCGTATGTTGCCGACCTCTATTTCTTTGCTCACGGACATTTCCGCGCCGTCGCGCAGAGTGAAAAACATGTTTACATCCGAATCGGAGGCCATTGAACCTACGAGATTCAGCCTGCCGTTTACCGTAAACACGTTGCCGACGCCCGACCAGTCGACCCCTGCGGAAAACGACGACCCCAGCATGTGCGAGGGCCTTATGGAAAACTTTCCGGCCGTAAAGGTGTTGTTCGTTGCGCCCTCTGCGACAGACATCAGCCACGAGCCGGACGAAGCGCCGGTAAATGTGGAAGCTGACGACTTGGAGTCGCCCCATCCGGCGGTCCCCGAAACGTTGAAAGAGTTGTTTGAATTCTGGAAAACCACGGCGACTTCGCCGCCGTCAAAGGCCGTGCCGCAATTTATGCTCCCCCAGTCAATCGAAGAATAGCCGTCCAAAACCATCTTTACAAGGGTCCCCGCGTTGGAGTTTATCCAGCCGTTTGACGCCTGTATTGACGAGACCTTTTCGGCCGTGCCGCGGACCGTGGTTATGTTGGTTCCGGAGGTCTTGCCGCTCTCCGCGCCGAGGTTGAAATGCACGACTTCGGAAACCGACGAGCCGTCAAGGATATTCACCTCGCCGCAGAAATTGACCCCGAAACTGTTTCCTAAAAGCTCGGAGCCATCGAGGGTCAGAACCTTGGTGCGCGTTTCGGTGGAACCTGCACCCATCTTAAAAGAGTTTAAAAGGTTTATGGTGGAACCGGCCACGCGCGCGTCAAAATTACCACCGTCATTTCCGATGGCGCCCGTGGCGTTCCAGACGGCGCCATCGCTTATCAGGATTTTGCCGTTTGCATTGTAGAACTGCCCCGTATAGGACGAGCCCTCACCGCTCATGTCGAACGTGGCGCCGGAAGCCAGGTGCACGCTCATCCCGTTTTCCATTTTGAGCGAGCCGCCGTCCCTTATATAGAGGGTTGAGGTCCCGTTCAGGGCGACGTCGCCATAAATCCTGGCAACGCCTTCCGACGCGGGGCGCCCGAAAGTTTCAAGCGAGCCGCCAGCCCCGATTACGAGACTCGCCGCGCCGTCGAGATCGAGCCGGACGACTTCGGCTGCGGAGTCGATAAGGAGGGAGTTTGTCGCATCCGATATGTTTATGAGGGCGGTATCGTCCTTTGTGGGAACCCCGGCCGACCAGAGGGCCGAATCCGACCAGAGCATATCCGGCGCGGATTCGGGCAGGACGATTTCGGTGTCGGCGCAGTAGGCCGTCCCGGCCGACATTGCGGCGGACAACGCGGCATATCTAAAAATCAATGAGAAGCTCGAATCTTGCATAATCTGGAATTAATACGTTTGAGATGAATTTTCACCAGTTTATGCTGTAAAGACAAGTTAAAAAATGGGGCTGAAATAGACAGAAACGCCCCGAAAAAATCAGGCGGCGACTGGCAGGACGGGCGGGTTTTCTCCGCGCAAAATCTCATCCCCCAATCCGCCTCAGACCATCCATACCCTCCCAAAAAATATGCCCCCCCATTCCGCATCCGCCTTGCGGGCGCTAAAAGGCGCGGATGCCATTGCGCCCTTTAAACAAAGCGGCGCGCTTTGGTGCGGACCGGCGCGCCAGATTCCGCAAAAAGGCCCTCCGGGGAGCGGCTTCCTGCGCGGAAGCAGAAACACAGCCCCGGCGGAAGGCGCGCGGCAAATTCCGCCCGCCCCAGAAGCGAATGACGGACTGCATTTTTTTTGATTTTTATATTGACGCACGCTAAAAAACATGGAGACTTAAAAACTTTCTTTTAGGCCGGGTAGCTCAGTTGGTAGAGCAGAGGACTGAAAATCCTTGTGTCGGCGGTTCAAACCCGCCCTTGGCCACCACTTTAAAAAAGCGGCTTCCACCTCAGGAGCCGCTTTTTTAGCACCCTCGCGGGCGGTCCATGAGGCGGAACAAAGCGGAGCAAACTTCAAATTTCGATTGGCTTTACATTTTTGCAATCATTTGCAACCGCCATGCAACAAGCCCGCTAATAGTTCGCAAAAAATCGCCCCTCCCTCCCACAAAATAAGTTTTTGCCTCGAATAGGAGCATACAACTTCAAAAACTTCAAATCTTTCAGTTTGTTCCAATACATCAAAAGTAAATTTGCGCAATGTTCGGAAGCATAATATCATGGGTTCATGAAAACTCACAGAAGCTTAAAAACAGGCAGCAAGACAATTCGCTATACATATGATGGCCACTTAAAAAGCAGGGAGCAGCAGGCTATCGACAAGTTTATAGGCATGGCCTATAATATGTCTATGCACGCGATTAAACAGCTTGAGAAGCAAACGGCAGAATCCGTGAATTTCTTCAAGATGATTTACGGCAAAGATGCAGATGCCCCAGGCAAGATTGTTGAAAGCTATAAATTAATAATTCAACATATTGAACGTGGACTTAAAGTTCGCCGCGAAAAAGTATTAATGGCAGAATTCCAAGAAACAAGCCCGCAGGCAAAAGCAGTATTGGCTTCAAAGTTGACAGCGACAAAGGAACCGTTAAAGCAAGCCGTCAAACAAAGAAAAGTGAAACCTCAAATAAAATGAAAAAGTCGGGGCAGGTCTTAAAGCGCATCTAAAAAATAAATCCTGAGAGAATGGAAGATTCTTTCAGGATTTTGCTTTAATTGATATGCGTCAAAGGCTTCATCAGAATTTTAGAATCGCCTTCGAAATTGTCAGCCCAAATGGGCACACTTAAATTTCGAATTCTTGCATGCAGACCTTTTTTGGGGATTTCGGCCAACTGATTTTTTTCATTATTGCCCGCCAATTTCGTCGCTTTATCATAATAAGACAAAGACAATTGGTCTTCGCCATTTTGTATATACGAATTCAGGCATAGCTTTGAATACAAATCATATCCGCTTAAACCTGTCTGACGCAACAAATCTTCCGCCTCCGCAGGATTAAATGCAGGATTTTCCACAAAAATTTTTCTATTAAAAAGCACAGCGGTATAAATGCTTTTTTGCAGCATAAAAGATGAAAGCAATCTCATTAATTTCTCCTTCTGAGGAGATGGCGATTCACCTATTCGTTTGCGATACTCGGCAACCAATTCCAAGCGTTTTTCTTTTGCCCGCACAATATGCGCAGCAAGAGCATCGTTTAATTTTTCATCCCATAGCTTTGCCTCTAGAGCGTTCTTATCAGCAGGATTAAAATTCCCATCATACATTCCCTTCAGAAAATCGGCAGCAGACAAGAGGTTTTCATCTGCAGTATTTTTCAGCACAAAGATTGCAAAGTCACGGTCATAAGGCGCAAACTTTCCTATATAGAAATTCTTCCACGACAAAATATCAGGCGACTTCAAAAGCTCTTTAGTTTTATTTAAATTCACATCTTCTGAAATCCCGCGATAGGCAAAATATGATTTATAAATCGAAAAGCCTGAGCCTGGATAATTTTGTGGCGCATTCTCGATAAGTTCCTTCGCCTTGGTTGAATCCTTTTCTACTCCGATTCCATCTATATAATGCTTGGCTAAGTTTGCGACAACCAATGGATGCCTTTGCCGTAATTTGTAAGCTTTTTGCGCCCATTTGAAAGACTTAATCGCATCCCGCATTTCTTTTTGTCCTATTAATTCCAAATTATGAGGAACTTCATCATATGCCCTTGGACCGCCATCCATGTATCCATCCAAAGAGTAGAAAATTTTATCAGGATCAAATCCCTGATAATATAGCGACAACTCCAGCGCTCTTAAATAATTTCCGCTGGCATGCAGTTTAAAAGTCGCAAGGTCATCTTCCAAACTCACCGATGCGTTTTCAGTGTTGCCACCGCATGAGGATAAAAAAAGCGTTTGCGTCCACATTATCGCCAAAAGCATGATGCGGAAAAATTTAATTATCATATTTTATGATATATCATTTCCCATACCCTTGAAGCAAGTCTTTTTCTACGATGAAATCTACGCAAAATCAGTCTTTTCTGTGATACACATGCGTGATACCAAACTCTGCATCAAGTGGGGTTTTTTTATAAATTTGTAGCAATGCCATGAAAGAAAAAACAAATTTCTTTCGGGGCATTCTAATCTATGTCAGTCCCAAAATTGAATATGATAGAAAGAATACCAAAGCGGAAGGCGCGGAGCGAAGCGCCATGGACAAGTACGTCAAAACCGCATCAGGCCAACCCGAATAATATTACATAAAAGAAAATACCATTCTCTTTTCAAGAAGCATATGACACATTTATTTATGTGCTGTATGCTTCTTTTTTTGGAGAGCTCTATTTTTCCAAAATAATGCTTTTTCCTGATTTGTATGTTCTGGATTATATTTGCCCGAATATATATCCGCAAGCGTTTGGGCAGGCGTGAAAATGATATTTTGCCTAAAGTCATCTTTAGGGTTTTTTCCAATCCATAAATCTGGAGATATATTGTCAGCCAGCTCCAGGCAATATATTGCAAAATCAAAGTCTCTCGGGACAAACCAGCCGCAATAAAAATTTGGGACTGACATAGACTAGAATGCCCCGAAAGAGACGAGAAGGCGGACGGAATTTAACGGAAGAGCATTGCGTAAATCCCTTAACGCTTGCTAATTTCACCCAAAAGCCCGCACTGCTTTTCAAATCAATGCAGCCCCCACCTTTCCGCCCGGCAAACAGCATACAAAGCCGAAGCCGGATACCCAGGCAATATTTTCCTCGGAGCTTTTGTCCCGCATCTGGAAAACGGCCGGGATAAAAAAAATACAGACGGCGCGCGGCGGTGGTGCGCGGGATTTGCGGGAGGGGCCTCCGGGAGGCGGAATCCCCCCAAGGCCGGGCGATGCAGGCAAGGGGAATCGCCCCGGGTTCCGCAACCGGCCCGACCAATGGCGACGCCTCCGGCACCCCTTCCCGGCGTGCGCCGGAGGGAAATTTGTTCTTGAAAAGAACGCCTTTTAAATGGATTATTTCCAATAAAATCCATACTATGACAAAACCCAAGACAGCGCTCATTACGGGCATCACGGGGCAGGACGGCTCCTACCTGACGGAGCTCCTCCTTTCAAAGGGCTACACGGTCCACGGAGTAATCCGCCGCTCAAGCTCTTTCAACACCTCCCGCATAGACCATATATATAACGACGAATCCCTGCGGGACTCCCGCTTCTTCCTGCACTACGGGGACATGACAGACTCCAGCAACCTCAACCGCATACTGGAAAAATGCGAGCCGGACGAGGTTTACAACCTGGCCGCGCAAAGCCATGTGAAGGTGAGTTTCGACGTTCCGGAATACACCGCCGAAGTTGACGCCATCGGAACCCTGCGCTTCCTCGACGCCATAAAAGAGGCCAAGCTCTCCCACAGGACGCGCTTCTACCAGGCGTCGACCTCGGAGCTGTACGGCAAGGTTCAGGAGGTCCCGCAGCGCGAAACCACGCCATTTTACCCCCGCTCCCCTTATGCGGTGGCCAAGCTTTACGCCTATTGGACGGTGGTAAACTACCGCGAAGCCTACGGCATATTCGCATCAAACGGCATACTTTTCAACCACGAGTCAGAGCGGCGCGGCGAAACCTTTGTGACGCGCAAAATCACGCGAGCTGCGGGAAGGATAAAACTCGGCCTTCAGGACAGGCTCATTCTGGGAAATCTTGACGCGAAGCGGGACTGGGGATACGCGCCGGAATACGTCGAGGGCATGTGGAGAATCCTCCAGGCCGAAAAGCCGGGCGACTACGTGCTGGCGACGGGAGAGACGCGGACCGTGCGAGAATTTGTGGAAAAATCATTCGCGCGCCTGGGAATGACGCTGGAATGGTCCGGGGAGGGGGCGTCGGAAAAGGGCGCGTGCAGGGAAACCGGCAGGACGGTAGTCGAAGTCTCGCCGCAGTACTACCGCCCTACGGAAGTGGAGCTGCTCATAGGGGACCCCGCCAAGGCCGCCGCCGAACTCGGATGGAAGCCGTCCGTGGCGTTCTCAAAGCTGGTGGAAATCATGACGGACCACGACTTCGAGCTGGCAAAAAAAGAGGCGGCGCGGCGCGGCTAGCCCCCGCCGCAGGCAAGCCCCCAGTACGAAAATGCCACACGGGAAAAAGAAAATCCTCTACGCCTTTGAATTCGCCCATGACGACGCCATGTGGAACGACGTTTTGGAGGCGGCGCAAAGGCTGGCCCCCGGGCGCGTCGAGGCCGGGGGCTTCGGAGGAATCTTCAGGGGCTACGGGCCGGGGGCGTCGCTGCGGCGCATCGCAAACATGATTTGGATGCACGCCGCCATCCCCTTCAAAATATTGGCCTCCAAACCCGACCTTGTTTTCGCGCGCACAACCCCGCCCATGATGCAGATTTCGTGCGCATTCTGGGCGAGGCTTCTGGGCGCGAAATCGGCCGTGTGGCTCATGGACTACCATCCGGTGTTCGGCCAGAGGTCGTCCGCAGGCGCTGCGGCAAGGGCGGCATGGTCGCTATTTTCATGGCTGGACAGGGCGCTTTTAAAGACAAACGCCGCCGTAATATGCCTAGACAGGGCGATGGAGCGCACGGTCCTTGAGAGGGAGCCGCAGGCAAAGACCCGCACCGTGCCGACATGGGGCCTGGAGGACGCGCAATGGTCCGACATGGGGCGGCCGGACGGCGATTCGGTGAGGCTCATATATTCCGGAAATTTCGGCAAGGCGCACTCTGCGGGAAGGCTCAAAAAGTTCCTCAAGGCCCTGTCCGCGCGAAAAAAAACCGTGCTTTGCTACTGCGGAAACAGCGCCCACGCCGAAAGCGCATTCCGGGAAATAGCCTCGGAGTGCGGAACGGGCTTTGAAAGCTTCCCTCGGGTGGAGAAGTTCTCGCAGCTCGGCGGGCTTTACAGGGAAAAGGAAATCGACTACGGAATCGTCGTGCTGGACGACCTCTTTGCGGGGCTGGTATCGCCCAGCAAATTTTCCGGATACGCCTCCTTCGGCCTTCCGATAATCGACATCGGGCCGCGCGGCACAAACTCGAACATGGCATGCTCCGAAATGGGCGCGGGAATCGCCGTGGAAGACGACGAGGCAGCCGAAGCTGCGGCCGAGGCTGCGGCCGACCCCAAAGTCCAGCGGGAATGCGCCGCAGCTACAAGGGCAGCCGCCGAGTACTTTTCAAAGGATAGGGCCGGGGACGTCGCAAAAATCCTGCTCGGGGCTGCGGGCTGCGGGGACGCCTGAAACGCGGCAAAAGCCGGGGTGCGCAAGGATTTTATTGACCGGGGGCGCGCGCATGGCACAATAATATCCCGCACCTCCCGCCGCGCAGGCGCAAGGCGGGCGGGCAAAATACGCTTTAAAAATATGAGAAAAACAACCTTGAAAAAATTGCCGGCCGCACTGGCCGCCCTGGCCTGCTGCGCCGCGTTTGCGGCCGACCCGTTTGTGGGGGAATACCAGGGAACCATTAGCGGCATGAAAACCTATCCCTACGGCCACAGCCCCGTGATGTCGGCGCAGATTTCAAAGCACAGGGACGGATACAGGCTGCGGATACTTCCGGAACTGTGCAAGCGCTCGAACGACGAACTGCTCGCAACCGGCCTGAAGGCTGAGGGCGGCAAAATCAGGCTCGACGGCGCGGGCAAGTGGAAGTTCTCCGGCGAAATAACCCCGGAGGCGATGAATTTTGACGTGAGCGAGGGGAAAAATTCTGGGAAGATTTCCCTGCGCAAAATCGAACGCGCCTCCCCCACCCTGGGCGCGCCCGCGCCCGCCGGGGCCTCAACGCTCTTCGATGGCTCCTCGTTCGACGGGTGGGCCACGGCGCGGGATGGCTCGCCCGTATCCTGGAAGATGGTTGAAGGCGGGGCGATGGAAGTGGCAAAGCTGCCCGGCAAGGACGCCAACAAAAGCCAGACAATCCGCTCGAAGGCCGCATTCTCCGACTTCAGGCTCCATCTGGAATTCATGGCGTGCGACATGCCAAACCAGGAGGCCCAGCAGCGCTCCAATTCGGGCGTCTTCATCGGCCCATATGAAATACAGATTCTCGACTCCTTCGGCGCGGAGGGGCTATGGAACGACTGCGGCGCGATATACAGGGTTTCCCCCCCGATTGCAAACGCATGCCTGCCGCCGGAAAAATGGCAGACATACGACATCGACTTCACGGCGGCGAAGTTTTCAAGCGACGGCAAGCTCGTCTCTGCGCCGCGCGTCACGGTATTCCTAAACGGAGTAAAGGTGCAAAGCGACATGGAAATACCCCACGCAACCTCCATCCCCCAGCCCAGGCGCGACTCGTTCCGCCACCCGAAGCCACCATACCGGATAGAGCTTCAGGACCACGGAAACCCTGTGCGCTTCAGAAACATATGGGCGATGCCGCTAAACGCCGAAAAATGAGGCGGCGCGCAAAACAAAAAGCTTGCATGAAGGCGCGCCCATCCGGATAATTTGAAAGGTTTTATATATAAAATATGAAAAAAGCAGCATCCATCATAGGCATTCTCGCGCTCGCCTCGGCGGCGTACTCCCAGGACGGGAACTTCCCCCTGAATTCAATAACAAATCCGTCGCTTTCAAACCTGAAGGTTTCGGCGGCCGTCGGATTTGAGTCGGAATACGTGTTCCGCGCCGAAAAGCTCGCCGGGCTTTCAATTCAGCCGAAAGTGGAGCTGGGCTACAACATAGCGGGCTTTGACGCATACGCCGGGGCCTGGATGAACTCCCCGCTTGAAAAGCAGCGCAACTCCGCAGGGGACCTCGTAAACCTTGAGGAGGTGGACCTTTACGCCGGCATGTCCTACTCATACGGCTCCTTCACCGTCGACCTCGGCTACACCTACTACTGGTACCCGTCCGACAACGACGGCGCGACGCGCGATTCCGAAGTCTATGCGGGAATAATGATGGACACGGCCTCCTATCTCGGCCTGAACCTCAACCCGTCGGTCTATTACTTCTACAACTTCCAGCTCGAACAGCACACGATAGAGGCGTCGCTCGGCTACGAGTTGCAGCTCGGCTCCTACGTCGGGCTGCCCAAGCTCACACTGCCGCTGAGGGCGTACTTCGGCTACCTCACCGCCGACCGCAGAAACGGAGACCAGGACTACGGCTCGCCCGACCTCAAGGGAAGCTACATGTACTACGGCGGCTCGGCCGACATAGCCTACGCCATCACCGACTACTGCACGATAAGCGCGGGCGTGCGCTACTCGCAGCGCTTCGAGGAGTCCGGGGACGCCGGGGCCATATCAGACAGGGGCGAACGCAAGTTCTGGTACGGCGCGAAGGTTGACTTCGGATTCTGAGCTTGAACACGGCTTGAAAGAAGGGGGCGGGGTCTCATGATTCCGCCCCTTTTTCGCGTCCGGAAGCGGGCGGGGGCGCGCAAAAATTACGCGATTCAAATGGCTTGCAAATTTTCTGCGGCGGCCCTAGCATTCATGCCAATCATACAAACAACACGCTATACGCTTATGAGCAAAGAAAACCTCCCGTCATATCTGGCTGAAGTAAAGCCGAATCCGGAGTCCAACAGGGCGCCGTGGTACAAGAACACCGCCCCCGCGTACGCGGGCATAATACTGTGGTTTGTCTTCTGGCAGAACATGGTCAACCACCAGGCCCTCGGCGGCGGCCTGTCCCACGGGATACTGTACCCGATAATAGGCGTGGTCGTGGGCGCGATGCTCTGCTACTGCTTCTTCTATAAAATCCCCGCCATGTTCGGCATGAAAACGGGCCTGCCCCTGTATGTGATAGGCAGCTCCATATTCGGCACAAAGGGCGGCATAGTCATGCCCGGCCTGCTCATGGGCCTCCTGCAATTCGGATGGGTTGGCGTAAACATCTTCGGCTCGTCGTGGCTCATAGCAAAGTGCATAGCAGGCGACGCCGCGCCGAGCGACGCGCTCGTCTGGGGAATAATGGCCGTGTGGGGCGTTGCCGCCACATTAATGGGCCTGGTCGGCATCAAGTATGTGGCTAAAATTTCGACCTACCTGCCACTCATTCCGCTTGTCATACTGCTCGTCCTCATAATAAAGACCATCGGAACCGTGGGCGACTTCAACTCTGAAAGCTTTATGGAGCTTGCCAAGGCCAAGGAGGCCGCAAAGGCGGCTGCGGCCGGAAGCGCGCCGGGCCTCGCGGAGCTTACGCCGTTCGGCGTCGTGGCCACAATAATAACGATAATCGTCGGCTTCTACGCCACGGCGGGCGCAGCCGGCACCGACTTCGGAACGGCAGCCCGCAATGAATCCGACGTGCGCCTCGGCGGCATCGTTGGCGTCAGCATCGCGATGATATTCACGGGCGTTGCGGCCGTCATAATCGTGGCTGGCGCCTACGGCAACCCGGAAACGGCAATGAGCCTCGCAGGGCACGGGATGCCGATGGACGTGACAATCGTCATGAACTCCGTGATGGGTTCCGGGGCAGGCAGGGTATGCATGCTTCTCCTGGCCCTGGCGGCCTTCCCCGCGGCATGCTTCTCGGCAATGATAGCGGCAAACTCATTCAAAACGATGCTTCCCAACGTCAACGCAAACCTCTCGGTTTCAATCGGCGGCATCGTCGCGATAATACTCGCAGTAACAGGAATCGCAGGCGACGCGGTCGTGGTGTTCGGCTTCATCGGCGCATCATTCGGCCCCATCTGCGGGGCGATGTACATCGACTACTTTGCAAACGGCAAAAAATGGTCCGGCCCGCGCGAGGGCGTAAACCCGGCCGGATGGCTCGCATGGGCTGTCGGCTTCATCGTGGGCGTGCTCCCGAATTTCGGGGTGAACATTCCGATGTCGCCTGTTGCGGCATTCCTCGCGGGCGCGATAGTGTATGCGGCCTGTGTAAAAACCGGGCTGCAATCAAAGCTTGTCGAACTCAAATAGGCCTTACTAAAATCCGGAAAATCCCCCGCAATGCGGGGGATTTTTTTTTGCCGGGACAGACTAGAATGCCATAAAAAGAAACGAAGAATCAGGTGGAATTTAGCGGCGGGCCAGGCGGGCCTCACTCGCCTAGTAAAAATTCAGATAACTATATAAGTTTACATTGCCTTTTAGCTTTCGCTATTGGACTTCTTCTTTTTGTTTGGGTTATAATTCATTGCTTTTTTAAGTTTCTTATCGAACGAGGATGAATTTGGATTTTCGGAATTATCCGCTATAATTATGTCGCTTTGTGGAAGTTTACCTGTAGATTTTATTTCTCCAGCTACATCATCAAATCTATCGTAGTCAGATATGTATTCTCTATCTTGAATAACTCTAAATTTACTATATTCTTCTTCCGCAAATGCTTTTGCAACATCTGCACTAATGCGTCCTGCATCATTTAAGATTTCATATTCGTTGAATTTTAGAAAGGCATCTAATTTTTCAACCCAATCTTTCATGGTCATGGCTTTGCCCTTTTTTGCCAGATTTTCCGCATAGTCCAAATACATATTTACTACACGGTTTAACTCTGTAATTTCATTTTCTAATAGGTAATTTTTTGCAATAGATACATCGCTCTTTAAAATCTTGCCGCCTGTTTTTGCATTTTTCCAAGTGGTAAGTCCCATGTTAGGTTTATTGCTGTCCGCTCTCATTTTTATGATTTCGGCGGCAGTATTTTTTGTAATAGCATATTCCAATTTATTTTGGACAGTTTTAAAAAAGAGTTGCGTTATAGTAGCATTTTTATCGTAGTCTATTGCTGTTGCATAAAGGTCGGTAACTTTTTGATAAAAATGCCGTTCGCTTGCTCGTATCTCCCTAATACGTTCAAGAAGTTCATCAAAATAATCCTTCCCAAAGGCATTTTTCCCCTGCTTTAGACGCTCATCATCTAAAACAAATCCTTTAATCATATATTCTTTTAGAACTTGCGTTGCCCAAATGCGGAATCGCGTTGCTTGGGGAGAATTTACTCGGTATCCTACTGAAATAATGGCGTCTAAATTGTAAAATTTTCTTATCCGAGAAACTTGCCTGTTGCCTTCCTTTTGAACTTGTAAAAATTCTTTACAAGTTGCCTTTTCGGACAATTCTTTATCAGCGTAAATATTTTGCAAATGGATAGTTATATTCTGAACCGCAACATCAAATATTTCTCCCATTGCTTTTTGAGTTACCCAAATCGTTTCCGTTTCCCTATCGAGAAAGACTTGGATTTTTGTAACTCCATCATTCCCTTGGTAGAAGATAAAGTTATACTGATTATCCAATTCGTCCATAAGTTAGTTCCTCAAAAGTTATGCGTTTTTCTAAATTTTGTAAAAACTGGTTAAAGCATTTGCCATCGGCCTGTTTTCTTGAGTTATAGCGAAATACGAACTCATCAACGCATCTTTGTAAATGCTCACGTGAACAGATTGATATATTCCAACAATTCCGCGCTTAAATATTCCCCAAAAGCCTCCTATCGTATTTGTGTATATATCGCCATTTACATATACTTTTGCGGCATGACAAATGAACCTATAAGTAAAATACTTTGAAAGAGTTCCGTAATTCCATTCGTAAGTATAAATAGTACTATCCAATTTTATATACTGGAATATTCGTGGCGCGAGACTCTTTATAGAAGTATCTGAAACGACCTTTGCAATAAGCCTACCGCCTCTTTGAAGCATTCCAAAAACAAGAGTTTTGCCTTTAAAGCTACGACATTGACTCATTGGAACTTCTTTATCTTTGTGCCTATTCTTATTTTTGCCGCCTACAAATATTTCGTCAATTTCAACATTTCCATCTAAGTCGCCATCATTATCTGAACCAAAACAGTTTCGTATGCGTTGAAGCATAAACCAAGCTGTCTTTTGGGTTACATGAATATCTCTTGCCAACTGTAAAGAGGAAATTCTCTTTTTATAGCAAGTTACTAGCCAAATAGCCAGAAACCATTTTTGAAGTTCGATTTTGGTATTGTCAAAAAGTGTATTTGTTTTGACGTTAAAATATTTGCCTGTGTTTTTACAGCGGTATTTATTGCCTTTGCACTTATATACTTTAGACTTTGCATCAAAGGGACTTACAATATTTCCATTCCATCGAAGAGCTTCAAGATGATTAATACAAGCTTGCTCATTCGGAAAAGTTTGTATTAGTTCTAAAATAGATTCGATGTCTTTGTTTATCATTGTGATTTTTTACATACCATAAAATAAAGGAAGAATTTTACACCAAGTCAAGATTTTTGTGTAAACTTATATATAGCTACCAAAATTCATTCAATAATCCGCCTTTCGGGCACATCTATCTCAGACTCTTCTTGCGGCTGCAATGCGCAAGTGGCGACGGCACGGCGCAAAAGAAAGCGGATTTTGCGCGGCACCGGAAAGCATGCGGCATTTTTGCCGTTTGCGCCCGCCATGGGATTGGAAAATCAAAGCCCCGCACAATCCTTGAATGCGCCCCCGCACCTCGTTCCCAATGGGGAAAAAAGAATTTCCGGCATGCCCCCCCGGATTCAGGACGGCGCATGCGCCCCCATGGGCCGTGCGCCGAAATTTTACAAGTAAGCCGCTTCCCGCACCCGCAAATTTGAACGGAGGAAGCGGAAGCTGTTAAAAAAGCGTCATCTGCGGGTCGTCCCCGGGCGGAGGGGAAGCCGGCGGAGGGGCGGCATCCGAATCCGCTCCCGAAGCGGAAACGCCGGCCTTTGCCGATTCAAGCATAGCCAGAAACTCATCTTCAGATATTGTTTTAACACCCAGTAAGCGGGCCTTTTCAAGCTTTGACGATGCCGCCCCGGCCGCCACGAGAAAGTCGGTGGCTGACGAGACTGACGAGGCCGAGCGGCCGCCGTAGGATTCGACGAGCCTCTTTGCCTCGGAACGCCCCATGGTTTTCAAGGTCCCGGTAAAGGCAAATATTTTTCCGGACAATGCGCCGGACAGCGGCTGCCCGCGCGCGCTGAAATTCAGCCCGCAGGCCCGCAATTTCTCGATTATTTTCAGATTTTCCCCGCTGCGGAAAAATTCGAGCACGGAATACACTATCTTCTCCCCCACCCCCGGCACGCCGGACAGCGACTGGATGTCGGAGGCGGCAAGGGCGTCGAGCGTCTTGAAAGAGGCCGCAAGATCCTTTGCGACGCGCTCGCCGACATACGGGATGCCAAGGCCGAACACGAGCCTCCAAAGGTCGCGGGACCTGCTTTCGGATATCGCCTTCAGGAGGTTGTCCACGCTCTTTTGCTTGAAATTCCTGAGCCGCAGAAGGCCGTCGGCCGAAAGCGAATAGATGTCGGCGCAGTTGCCCACAAGGCCGAGGTCCGCAAGCTGGGTCACCACGGCCTCGCCAAGCCCCTCTATATCCATGCAGCCGCGCGATGCGAAATGGATTATCCGGCGGCGCATCTGCTCCGGGCATTCGGGATTTATGCACCTTAAAATCGCCTCCGAAACGTCGCGCACGAGGGCGGAGCCGCACGCCGGGCAGCGTTCCGGAGCCTTGAACGGCAGGGAGCCCGCGCCCCGCTTACCGGGGAATACAGTCACCACCGCAGGAATTATCTCGCCAGCCTTTTCCACGGAGGCGGTGTCGCCTACGCGGATGTCCCTCCGGGCGATTTCGTCGAAATTGTGGAGCGTCGCGCGGGAGACGCTTGAGCCTGAGAGCTGAACGGGCAGGCGGCTTCCGGGACGGGAAGCGTCCTCAAGCTCCGCGACGGGCGTCACGGCCCCCGTGCGGCCCACCTGGAGGGTTATGTCGTAAATTACGACCTCGGCGCGAGCGGGCCTGTACTTCCACGCGACCGCCCAGCGCGGCGCCTTGCTGGTCCAGCCTGCGAGGGCGTAGAGGGACATGTCGTCGAGCTTTACGACAGCCCCGTCCGTATTGAAGTCGAACGACCTGCGCTCCGAATCAAGCCGGACTATCCGCTCGTAAACCTCCTCAATCCCCAAAGCCGCGGCGCGCCAGGAAAGCGACGGAAGCCCGAGGGATTCCAGAAATTCCGCGAGGAGCGACTGCCTCGAAACCTCCGCGCCCAAAACCTTCCCGAGCGAATAAAACGAGGCGTATAAAGACCTGCCCTCCAGCGCCGACTTGTCAAGAAGCTTCATGGTTCCGGCCGCAAGGTTGCGCGGGTTTGCGTATATGGCCGCCTTCTTTCTCGGCTGGCGCGCGCCCTCGGCGCCCTCGAACTCCTCCTGCTCAAGCTCCGCGTTTTCCGCCTCCTGGCGGGCGCGCATTGCCTCGAAATCGGAATTCAGCATGTACGCCTCGCCGCGCACCTCAAGAAGGCTTGGAATGCGCGGGCCCGCGAGGGAAAGGGGGATGTTCTTAAAGACGGAAATGTTGCGGGTTATGTCGTCGCCCTCGCTGCCGTTTCCACGTGTGAGAAGGCGGGAGAGCCTGCCGTTTTCGTACACCGCAGATATTCCGGCCCCGTCTATCTTGGGCTCGACCTCGTAGGCGAGCGGGCCTTCCTTTCCCAGGGCCTTGCGGAGGCGCTCGTCGAACTCGCGGAGCTCGTCGAGCGTGAAGGCGTTGTCGAGGCTCAGCATTTTTGAGAGGTGCGGGCGCTTGTCGAAGCCCGGCGAGGAGTCGTCGCCGACGGAGACGGAGGGAGAGGAGGCGTCGGCAAATTCCGGGTGGGCGGCCTCGAGCTCGCGCAGCCTGCGCATCAGCGAATCGTACTGGGCGTCGCTTATCGCGGGGGCGTTTTCAAGGCGGTAGAGCCGCTCGTACCCGGCGAGTAGGCGGCGCAGGGAAAGTATCTCTTCTCCGGCATTTTCCATCGCCACAAATCAAAGGCGGGGCGGAGAGCTTTTTCAACCGCATTTTAAAAAAATCTCGTGCGGCGGGGGACGCGGGGTTCAAAAATATCAAATCTTTTAGTTTATTCAAAAGTATCAAAAGTAAATTTGCACAATCATAAAAAGCGGTGTATAGTCGCCAACCATGAACGGCAACCAAACGACACACACACTATCCCGCGCAGGGAGGATGCGCTTCAGCGCGGTGCGCGGCCTCCGCCCCGAAACGCTGTCGCGGGCCTTGGAATCCTTTGAAAACGGCAGGCTCGGCGAGGCCGCCAGAATATTCGAGGCAATAATAAGGCGCGACGACGCCATAAGCGGCCTTTACCTTAAAAGGTGCAAGTGCGTAGCGCGGCTCGACGGGGAGGTGGTCGAGCTTGAGGACTCGCCCAGGGCCAGGCGCCACGCCGAGGCGCTCCGCGGGTTCTACGCCTCAGTAGAAGCCGAAAACTTCAGCGACGCAAACGAGCGCGGGGGGCTGAGGCTCCTCATCGCCCAGATGATGTCGGCCGTCGGCATGAAATACGCCGCCCACAGGGTAGAGTATTTCAGAAAGGGCGGGACACTCTCCGGAAAATTCACGGCCTACCCGCTCTGGATGTTTGAAAACACATCCGGGCGCCTCCGCCTCCTGGAGAGGGAGGGCCAGTTGACAGACGGCGCCGAGCTGGACGCCGGGGAATGGCTCGTGACAGTATCAGACGGCCTGATGTTCCCCAGCTCAATCGCATACCTTTTCAAAAACCTCACCCTGCGCGACTGGCTCATATACTGCGAAAGAAACGGCATGCCCGGCATAAAGGCAAAGACAGACGCCTTTCCGGGAAGCGAACAGTGGGAGGCCGCTTGCCGCGCGGCGAGCGACTTCGGCGCGGAATTCCACGCGGTATTTTCGCAGGGGACCGACATGGAGGCCATAGACCTCTCAAGCCGCGGCGCGCTGCCATACCCCCAGCTTGTCGAGAGGATGGACAGGATGCTCTGCTCGCTTTGGCGGGGCGGGGACCTGGCCACCATGAGCGGGGACTCACGGATGGGCTCCTCCTCGCAGTGGTACGAAAGCACCCTCATAGAGGAGGACGATGCCGAAAACATATCCTCAACCCTGAACGCCCAGGTGGACAGGACGGTAATAAGGCTGATTTTCGGCGATGAGACCCCGCTTGCGAAATTTTCCCTGCGGCTGCCAGACTACGAAACCCACCTCGCGGAGCTGGAGGTGATAGAGCGGCTCGCCAAAATCGGTCTGCCGCCAGACCCGCTGAAAATTGCAAAACGCTTCGGATACCCCCTGCTTGAAAGGGGCAAAGAGACGCAGCCCGGGACGGGCGCAAAAGACAAAACCGGAGGCGAATCCGGGGGAAACGCCGATGAATAGCTGCGCGAGGGGCGTGGTCCAGCTCCTTAGCCCCTACGGGCAGTGGAGCCACAGGAAGGGGATGCAGCTCGTGGACGAGGAGGCGGCGCGCAGAATACGCGACTCGTTCATGCGCGGATTCGACAGGATATGGGGGCTTCCGATATACGTCGGCCACCCCGACGACGGCAGGCATCCGCACAAGGCCAGGGCCGTCGGGCGCGTGGAGAGCGTGTCGGCCACGCCCGAGGGGATTGCGATATCCGCAAGGTACTCCGAAGAAGCCTACAAAAAGCTGTCCGAAGGGGAGCTGAGGTGGCTCTCGCCGCGCTGGCAGATGCAGCGGCTGGAGGACGGGAGGTACAGGCCCGTGCGCCTTATATCCGTTGGCATGACAAACAACCCCAACATTCCGGGGAGCGGCAGCATACTCTCCCCCGGGCGTTCGGCGCGGGGAGAGGCGATGCAAAAATGCGCAAGGGGCGCGGAGGAAGCCGTTCAGCGGTGCTCCGCCATGGCCCCGAAAATCGCAAGGTGCGCGCGGACGGCCGAGGCTATCTCAAAGGAGGCCGAACGCGTGAGGCGCGAACGCATAGACTCAGGGCTCGCAAAAATGTCGCGCAAACCCTCCCCGGCCGAACTCGCGCGCCTCGCATCCGAACGGGCGGAAAAAACCGGGGAAAGCTACGTGAAAAGCTTCGCCCTGCTCAGGCGGAAATATTACGGCGCAAAGCGCCCGGCAAATTTCGGGACGAATGAACGCCCCGCAAAATAAAGGAAAAACATGGAAAACATAATTAGCGCAGCCCTTCGCGCCGCAGGAAAAATCGCGGCCGCCGGGGCTCGGAAACCAGACTTCTGCAACATAGCCGAAGGAACCCACGCCGGACACATGACGGCTTTCGCGAAATCCGCGCTGCCCCAGTCCAACCTGCTCGTGAAGGCGGTCGAAGGCGGCGTCGCCCTCGCGGGGGCCGACGAGCGCCCGGTCGGCGTCTGCACAGACTGCGGCGAAGCCGGGGACCCCGTTGACGTCGCCCTGCCCGGATGCGCCGAAAGCACAGTCATATGCGTCGCCATAGGCGCGGTGGAAACCGGGGACGCCCTGTATTCGGCCGCAGCCGGAAAGGTGAGCGCCTCCATGTCGCCCGGCTGCCACAAAGTCGGCGTGGCCCTGACGCCCGCGCCCTCCGGAGGGGTAGTCGAGGTCGACCCGCAGGGCTTCGGGATGAAGGCGTACGAAATACTGGCGTGCGGCTCCCACACATGGAACGGCGGCGCGGCGACGACCGACACGATGGCCCTGGGCGGAATCAAAAGCGGGGACGCCGTGTTCGCGGTAATCGCCGAGGCGGGCGGAAGCGCAACGTCGGTGAAGGGACAAATCAACGAGGATGCGACGGCCGTCACATTCACGCTCAACCAAAACGGCGCGAACGGCTCGACCGTCATCAACTGGATGGTCGTAAGGAACGCCTAACCATAACACCCGGAAAGATGAATACGATAACGACAGCAAACGAAAGCAAATTCAGCGCGGCAACCTACTCCGAGCCGCTGACCGCATTCACCGTAGGCTGGAGGGACGGCGACGTCTCCAAGCTCCTGGACTTCATAGCCCCTCCCGTGCCCGTCGGCCGCCGCTTTGAATTCAAGCGCGCCGACAACGCCGAGGCATTCTACTCCGAAAGCGACGACGTGCGCGCCATCGGCTCCGAATTCAAGAGGGTGCGCTACTCGGGCGAGTCCGTGAACGAAAAGACCCTCAACAAGGGCCTCACCATGCGCATAGACCACGACGAGGTGGTCGGCGACGACTGGCAGGAGCGATATACGGGCGTCCTGCTCCAGCGGCTCATGAGAAACGAGCTGCGCCGCGCCATAGCCGCGCTCGAAACCATCGCAAAGGGGGCGGAGAGCGACACGGTGTGGAGCGCATCCGCAGTCTCAAACCCCGACGCCGACATACGCGAAATGCTCTCCGAAGCCGCCGACGAAAGCGGCGTCCGCCCCAACAAGGTGCTGTTCGGCGAGGGCGCGTGGGGAATGCGCATGGACTGCCTCGAAAGCCAGTCCACATCGGTCGCCTTCAGGGCAAGCTCCCTCACGCCTGCGGAACTCGGCGCAAAGCTGCTGCTCGACGGCTGCGAGGTAATCTCGGCCCGCTACCAGTCGGCCCCCGGCCAGAAGAGCAGGATTGCCTCCGGAAAGGTGTTCGCATTCTGCGCGACCGACTCCATCTCCAAGGACGAGCCCTCAAACCTCAAGCGCTTCTACACGCCAGCCGAGGGCGGCTCCCCGTTCAGGGTGTACTGCGACGAGCACGCAAAATACACCGACATAACCGTGGAGCACTATTCCAGCATCGTGGCCGCCAGCGAAATAGGCGTCCGCGCGCTGTCCGTGAAAAACGGCTGACGCCGGCCCCCGCCGCGCCGTTTTGGCGCGGCGGGGGATCCGCAACCGAAAGGACGCTATGAACTGGATAAAAGTAAGACACGGGGACCTCGAATGCGCGCTAAACAAGCCCCAGCTCGAAGTCCTGCGCGCGGCGGAACTCGCCTCCCCGGGGCGGGACATCGCAGAGGACGTGATTTCATCGGTGACTGCCAGGATACGCGCAGAAATTGCGGCGGGCGAAGTCAACGCGCTGGATCCGGACCATTCAAAAATTCCGCCGGAACTCAAGGAATGCGCCACAAGCCTGGCGCTGGAGGCCCTCCAGGCCAGAATCCCGGCCTTGGACATGCCCGAATCCATCGCAAAGCGGGCCGACCTCGCGCGAGAGACCCTAAGGAGGGTGGCAGCTTCGGAACTCCCGGTGACGAGGCCCGTCTGCGGCATAAGGGCGGCTTCAAAAAAGGGGCTCAGCTTCGGGCGCGCGAGAAAGGGGTTCTTCACCTCAAAAAACATGGAGGGGCTGTGAAATGAGGGGCGAAATGGACAGGCTCCAGGAGGCGGCCGCAAGGAGGCTTTCGGGCCTCGGGGAGTTCGCAGTCGCCGACATAGTGCGCGAAGGGTACGCGCCCAACGGGGGAAAGGCGTGCGGCGTCAAGATAACCGTGCGCATCCCGATGCCCGAGGCGGCATCGAAATATGCCGCAGGGCCCGCGTTTTCAAAGGTCGCCATGCAGGTTGTAATAGAGAGGGACGACATGGCCGCGAGGCACTCGCCCTCCGCCGCAACCCTTGCCGAAGGCGTCACGAGGGCCCTGCACGGGTGGACGGCCCCGCTCGAATGCGGATACGGAAAAGTCGCAATAGCGGAATCCGAACCGTGGCAGCGCATCGAAACGCCGCGTAAGGCGGTCTCTGCAATAGCCGTGAACTTCAAGGCGCAATCGGTGCTGGAGTAGGATAAAAATGAGGATAACATTCGGAAACTACGAAATATGCGCCGCCGGGGAAACTCCGGCGGGATTCTCGGCCTCGCTCAAGCGGCTGCTCCAGTCGGACAGCGCCATAGGCTTTGAAAACGCCGTGGTAAGCGACAGGGGAAACTCAAAAAGCGAGCTGTCGTTTGCCGTGGAAAGGCCGCACAAAACCCCGGAAGCTGCGGAGGAGGCGCTTTTTGAAACCATGTACGAAGCCGCAGGGCGCTCTCCGGCGGACTTGAAAATAGAGTTCGCGGGGGGCAGGAAGCAAAAGGTATTCAGGTGCGCCGCGCTCTCGAAGTGCAGGGGCGCAATAGACGGCCGAATCACGCGGCACACTTTTGAATTTTCATCAGGAAAGGATGCGGACAATGGACTCTGACGCCGAAGAAATTGCAAAGACGCTCGGGGAGGCCGTGGAGGAGCTGAAAAGCCAGCTCGCCCGGCTCAACGAGGAAATAGAAAGCCTTGCGGCGCGGCTTGAGGAGAGCGCCTCGCAAATGGAAACAGTGAGGATAGACCTGTGAGCTGGACCATCGAAACAGGCGGTGCGTCCCGCACGCTCGAAGAAATCGGGGCGCTGTCGGCGCGCCTGAGCTTCAAGACCCTCGCATGCGACGAATTTTCCGTGTCCTGCCGGAATCCCGGGCTGTCGCCCGCAGGCGGCCAGATAAGCCTCCTGTTTGACGGCGTCCGAAAGTTTGCCGGGAGGTGCGCGGAAAAGCGCACGGTTAAGTCTGCCGCGGGGGACGTTTACGAATACACGTTCAAAAGCCCGTGGCAGGACCTTTGCGAAATCCCGTTCATGCAGGAATGGGCGCAGGAAACGCCCGGAGAAGGCGGCGTTAAAAATGTCATGAAAACCCGCGCAATCCTCGGCCAGGACAGGGACGGCGAAAAAATATCCTCGCAGGCGCAGCTAAAGGAGATACTCGACTTTGCGGCGGCCCACGGAGCCGCCATGGAGGCGGGGGAAATAGAGGCCCCGACGGAAATCCCGTCCGACGAAATGACGGACATGTCGTGCGCGGAGGCCGTGCTGCGCGTGCTCAGGTGGACCCCCGACGCCGTGTCGTTTTTCGACTACTCGTCAGAAGTCCCGGCCCTCCACATAAAAAGGCGCGCATCGCTGCCGGAAAAGAGCCTGGACGGGATGAGCATGGCGAGGGTGGCGCACTGCGCGAGGGAGGACATGCGCGCGGAAAGCGTGTGCGTGATTTACGAGAAGAGCAATTCCGCAGACGGGCAGTCCTGGGAGAGCGTCGAATACGACACATGGCCGGAGGGCGCCGCGCAACCCGGCAGAAAGACGCTGGTATTCACCGTCCCCCTCGCCGGGCACAAATCCCGCATACAGACGCAGAAAATAAAGACCAGGGAAATACGCATGGGAAACGAGGACTGGTGGCGCGAAAAAATCCCCTCCCTCGCCAACCCCGAAGCCGCGACATTTGAAATCCAAAACCCGTCAAGAAAATCGACCCTCCCGCGCGAACTCGTGTCGGGAACCGTGATGGACTGGATGATGAAAAGCGCCGAAGAGGACGTCATAACCGCCACGGTGGCGGCTTTCGACGCGAGCGGGAAGAGGCTGAGCCTCCACAACTGCACCCTGAAAATCGTGGCAACCGACGCCTCGACCTACAACTATTCAAGGCGCATATTTTCGTCATTTGAGGAAAAGACGCCCAAGGGGGTCGCAAAGGCCGTGTACGAAGCTGTGAAAGACGCCCCGGTAGAGGGGAGCGCCGCCGCAGTCGAAACCGACTTTGCCGGCGCATTCTGCAAGCGCGTCTCGTGGATGTCCGAATTTTCGGGCGCCGTAGTCACCCAGGAAACTCTGGACCTTTTCAGGCGCACCGCGACTCTCAAATTCGGCCCGCCCAAGCACCTCTACCCCTCGGGCATCGCCCAGCTTTTCAGGACCGCCCGCCCCAGAAAAATACCCGAAACGCAGACCGCGCGCGGCTCGGGAAAGGGCGACAGGACGTTTGACACCGGCGAAAACCTCGCCCAAAACGCCGCCTTCAGCCGGCTTGCCGAAGTCGGGACTATAAAGGTGGAAAACTCGCTGGAACCGGAAAAGAAAATAATCATAAGCCTCGACGACATGGAAGGCGGCGAGCCCACGGAAGTGAAGCTCAGGCCCGTCACGGTCGTGCAAAACGGCGAGATAGCCAAAGCCTACGTCCTCATGAGTTCACCCGCCCTCATCTGAAAAGCCATGCCCAGAAAATTCACATCGCTTTCCAGATTCTTCGGGTTTCCGGTGTTCCCGTCTTTCAAAAGCGACCTGTCGGAGTTTGAAAGGTACAACCTCCTGGAAGGCTACACGCTGAAAGAGGCCGCGCACATATTCTGGAACCTGCGCTCGATAGAAGTGGAAGTCGCCATGAGGGCGCAGTCGCAAGACCGCGACGAGAACTCCGAGACCTACAAGTCCACCTCGATTGGCGAATCCTACCTGAGCGGGGACGGCAAGCTGGAGCGCTCCAGCCTCCGCGCCGACGGGATGCTGCTCCAGGAGCCGTGCATGCGCGGCTCGGGGAGGTTTTACATAACCGAGCTGCGGGGCAACGGGGCGGTCTCAACCCTGCTTTCGATATGGGGGCCGATATTGGACGACGAAGCCTTCATCCTCCCCGATACCGACTTCCAGACCGCCCCCATCTACTCCTACTGCATGACAGCCTCCGCGAGATGCGGCTTCAGGCTAGCTCTCAACCTCCACTCCGGGCCGCCCACCGAGACAAACATCGGCTCGCAGACTGTGGAGTTTTTCGGGAAGGAAAAGACCTTCTACATAAATTCCGGCCTCGGCGCGGACGACCTCCAATGGTCGTCCGACATGAGGATAAGCTGCAATTCGTACCTGCCGGAAGACTACGCGTGAGGCCGCCCCGCAATGGGGCGGCCCCGGCCGCAAAAAGCGCGCGAAAGGCCCTCAGGCCCCCGCCTCTTCAATGTATTTTACAACTTCGTCCACGCTCAGGCGCACCTGCTTTGTGGTGTCGCGCTCGCGCAGCGTCACGCTGCCGTCGCCCTCGAGCGTCTGGAAGTCGACCGTAATGCAAAACGGGGTTCCTATTTCGTCCTGGCGGCGGTAGCGGCGGCCGATTGCGCCGGTCGCGTCAAAGAACACGTTCCAGCGGCTGCGGAGCTTCCGGAACACCTGCCTTGAAAGCTCGAAGAGTTCGGGCTTGTTCTTCACAAGCGGGAACACGGCCGCCTTGAACGGGGCGACCCTCGGGTGGAATTTGAGGAACGTGCGCTTTTCCGCCTGGCCCTTGTCGTTGGGGACCTCGTCCTCGGAATAGGCGGCGCTCATGACGGCCAGGAATGTCCTGTCGACGCCGAGCGACGGCTCTATCACGTGCGGGAGGTACTTTTCCTTGCGCGCCTCGTCGAAGTATTCGAGGTTGGCGTGGGAGGCGTTCTGGTGCTGGGTGAGGTCGAAATTGCCGCGCACGGCGATGCCCTGAAGCTCCTGGAGGCCGTGCGGGAAATGGAATGTGATGTCGGTGCAGGCCTTGGCGTAGTGGGCGAGCTTCTCCTGCGGATGGACGTCCTCGGCCAGGCTTTCGGCGGGAATGCCGATGGAGACGAACCAGTTTTTGCAGGCGTCTATCCACTGGCGGTGCAGGGTCTTCCAGTCGTCGTACGGGGAGATGAAGTATTCGATTTCCATCTGCTCGAATTCGCGGCTGCGGAATATGAAGTTGCGCGGGGTTATCTCGTTGCGGAAGGCCTTGCCTATCTGGGCGATGCCGAAGGGAACCTTGACGCGCGAGGTGTCGACTATGTTCTTGAAATCGGCGAAAATCCCCTGGGCTGTTTCGGGCCTGAGGTATGCCACGGCGGTTTCGTCGCGGAGGGCGCCAACGTAGGTCTGGAACATCAGGTTGAAGTCGCGCGGGGGCGTGAGTGTGCCGGGGTTGCCGGTCGCAGGCGACGGGATAAGCTCGTACTCAAAGGGCTTCGCCTCCATGTAGTTTTTGAGGACGACCTCCCCGAGGGCGCCCTGCTTTGAAAGCTTGCGCTTCAGATGCGCGGCCTTGTCCTCGGCCTCGCGCTGCATGCCGTCGTCCTCAAGGACGCTGACGTAGCCTATCTCCTCGCCGTCAACGAGGACTTTCGCGAAAAAAATCTGGTCCGCGCGGAAGCGGAGCTTGGATTCGCGGCAGTCGACCATCGGGTCGGAGAAACCCTCGACGTGCCCGGATGCCCGCCACACGTTCGGGTGCATTATGATTGAGGCGTCCAGACCGACGACGTCGTCGCGCATATGGACGAAGTCCTTCCACCACGCGGCCTTAATATTGTTTTTAAGCTCCACGCCAAGCGGCCCGTAGTCGAAAAACCCGTTGAATCCGCCGTAGATTTCGGAAGATCTGAAAATAAACCCCCTGCGCTTGCAAAGGCCCTCGATTGTCGCCATGTCAACCATAGTAAAATCCTTAAAGCCGACGAATATAGACGCCGCCTGCGCGCCGCGTCAAGTTAGATTTGCCCGGCCTGCGGCGGCGGGAAACCCACTCCGGAACATGCACAGCATGCTCCGGACAAAACAGCGCCCCCGGAAGCGCCTAATGTGCGCGCCTCCGGGAAAGATGCGAACCCCGGGAAAAATCCGGCTCGCAGGCGGCACTCCGGCTGCGCATCCTGCGCCGCAAAAACCGCAGCGCGCAGCCCCCTCCGGCCAGACACAGGCGCCGGGCGGAAGACGCCCCGCCGGGGCAAGTCCGCTTTGCACGCATGCGCAACGGCTGCGGGCGCAAGGGCTATTTTTTCAACGCGGAATCGACGACGGTCTGCATGTGCGCGTAAATGTTGTTTTTTACGACGTCGGGATTTATGCTAACCGTCAAAATTTTCCGGCATACGGGGCAGGCGTAAGACACCCCCTTCCACGGGCCGCCGGATTCGCGCTCCAGCTCTATCTCCTCGATATTAAGGCGCGTAATTGTGGCGTTGCAATACGGGCATTTCGACTTGTTTGGCATATATAGTTGTCCTTTCCTAACTTATATCTATAGCAAACGCCCCTTCGGATGCAAATAGAAAATTCGCCCCGGGCGGAAAATGAAACAAAAAAAGATCCGCCCAACGCGCACCCTTTTTTGGCTTTGACACCGCAAACGAGCCAAAAGTTTCATTTTCACTTGCCCCTGCCGCGCAAAACGCAAGCATCTGCGCAATGAACCTCACCCTCAAGGCAAACGGCGAAATCGGAAAATTCCTGTCGGGATTCCGCGCGCCTGCGGCCGTGGACGCGACCTGCGGCAACGGATTCGACACGCTCGCGCTCGCGAGGGCCGTCGGCCCCCTGGGCAGGGTGTTCGCATTCGACCTCCAAAAGGCCGCCTGCGAAGCCTCCGCCGCGCGCCTCGAAAGCGCAGGGCTTGCCGCGCGAGTGGAAATATTCAACCTCTCCCACTCGCTCATGGCCGAAAAAATACCCGCCGGGTTCCGCGGCGCGATAAATGCCGCAATGTTCAACCTGGGATGGCTCCCGGGTTCGGACAAGTCCGTAGTGACGCGCCCGGAAACCACAGTCGCCGCGTTGGAAAGCCTCGGAGCGCTTCTGGCGCCCGGCGCAAACCTGGTGAGCCTGCTATGCTACCGGGGCCACGGCGGCGGGGAGGAGGAATACGAGGCGGTCCGCAGGTTTGCGGAGCCGTTTGGGCCTGCGGCTTTCTCGGATTCGGGCAATCCGAAATCC
Organism: uncultured Opitutales bacterium; assembly: GCA_900548185.1. Taxonomy (GTDB): domain Bacteria; phylum Verrucomicrobiota; class Verrucomicrobiia; order Opitutales; family Intestinicryptomonadaceae; genus Intestinicryptomonas. The sequence goes on along the minus strand of URJJ01000002.1, from coordinate 72,006 downwards.
CCCGTGCTTCTCATCTTTTCCATGTGACGCCGCAGCGCGCAGCCTGATGCGAAAAGATGCCGCCCCGCCCTGCGGGATGCGGAAGGAGGGCGCGAGAAAGCCGGGCATCCCGCAACGCCCCGCCGATTTCGATACCCAGCCTGCGGAAGGCGGGGGGCGGCCCCTCAGCCCGCCACGTCCCGCGCGACAGCCGCTATGAGCTCCGGGGTGAAATACTGCATCACCACAATGTGCGCGAGGTCGCCGAACTCCGGATCGGAGCCGCACGCAAGCGCGTACTTCTTCACGGTTTCGCGGGAGGGGCGGCGGAAGAACACCGTGTTTGAAAATTCGTTTTTCCAAGCGGGAACGCCTCTGAGGCGGAGCGATTCCAGCATTAGCTCCGACATTTCCATGATGCGCTCCGCCTGGCTGTGCAGCCCCTCCTCGCCGGCGGACTTCAGGCGCCAGAAGAGCTTCAGGGCGTCAAAGCCGCTGCGGGAACAGCTCAGGGTCGGGATTACGCCGTTCAGGTAGGGCACCGGATTTTCGTTCACATAGTCCAGAATTTCGCGGCGGCAGACGAAAACCCCGGCCGGCTCGTTCAGCGCCAGGAACTTGTGCCCCGAAACCGCGAGGGAGTCGAAACCCATCCGCCCGGCGTCCAGAATCGAGCGGGCGCGCCCGTCGCCCAAAAACGGCAGGTAGCCGCCGAACAGGGCGACGTCCAGATGGCGGTAAACTGCGGGCGGGCGGACTTCGCCGAGGACTTCGGATATGGCGGACTGGTCGTCTATCGCGCCCTTGAACGTGCCGCCTATCGCAATCGCGATGAGCGCGGGTCGGGTCGGGTCGATTTTGCGGCGCAGGTCAGAGGGGTCCATCTGGCCCATACTGAAAGCCTTCACCGTCCTGGTTTCGATATTCTGGATGTCGCCGATTTTCTTCAGGGAATAGTGCGCCTCGTCGGACACGTATAAGATCGGCTCGACGCCGCACGCGGCCTTCATCGCCTTCCGCCCGAAATATACGCCGTGCATGTTGCCGTCCGACCCCCCGTTTGAGACCACCCCCCAGTGGCGGCCGCCGAAACCGTAATGCGAGGCGAGAAAGTCGACCGCCTCGCGCTCGAACTCGTCCGTGTTCAGCATGTCCCAGTCGGACTTGTAAGGGTCGCCGACGTTTATGAGGGTGACGTCGCACAGGCCCGTCTCGGCGAGCCACCGGTAAAACGGGCGCAAATCCGTGTCCTGGTCGAACGGATAGCCAAGCTGGTTGAACTTGCGGGCGACGATGGATTTTGCCGCGCGGTCGAGGCGCTCCATGTCGGCCTCCGGAGGTATGGCGTTTCTCATATGTGCAATGCTTTGCCTGTTAAAAGCCGGCGGCGGGAGCCGGGGCGGCGCGCCCGCAAACAAAACGCCCCGCCCTCGGAAAGGCCGGGGCGGAGCCGAAAGGGGAAAGCCGGGCCGGGCGGCCCCGCCGGTCAGGAGAAGAACTTTTTGGCCCTGCTGAAAAACGACGGCTCGTTCTTGTCGTCCCCGCAGGAGAGCGCAAACTCTTCGAGCTTCTTGCGCTGCTCTGACGACAGGCTCTTGGGAACCTCGACGTGGACCTTTATGTACTCGTCGCCGTTCGAGCCCCCCCGGAGCTTCGGCATGCCGTGGCCCTTCAGGCGGAACACGGTGCCGGTCTGGGTTCCGGCGGGAATTTTGAGCGCGACCTTGCCCGTCAGGGTCTTCACCTCGATGGACCCGCCCAGGGCAGCGAGCGTGAACTTGATGGGCATGTCGAGCCTCAGGTCGTCGCCGTCGCGCTCGAAAACGTCGCTCTCCTTGACGTCGATGACGACGTAGAGATCGCCCGCCGGGCCGCCGTTTTCACCGGCGTTGCCCGCCCCCGCCTTGCGCAGGCGCGAGCCGGTATAGACGCCGGCCGGAATCTTTATCGAAGTCTCGGTCTTTTCGCGCACGAGGCCGGTGCCGCCGCACGCCTTGCAGGGGTCCTCGATGACATATCCCCTGCCCTCGCACTTCGGGCAGGTCTGCGAAAACCTGACAAAGCCGGAGGACGACATTACCTGCCCCCTGCCCTTGCAGGTCGGGCAGGCCTTCTTGGAGGACCTGTCGGTGGTGCCGAAGCCGCCGCACGTCGGGCACGCGGCGAGGCGGGAATAGCGTATGGTTTTTTCCACGCCGGTTGCGGCCTCCTCCAGGGTTATTGAAAGCTCCATGCGCAGGTCGCTGCCGCGCTGCGGCGCGTTCGGGTCAATCGAAGCCTCCCGCGCGCCGCCGCCCATGCCGCCGAAGAAGGATTCAAATCCTCCGCCGCCCATGCCGCCGAAAAATTCGCGGAAGACGTCCGAGGCGTCGCGGAATCCGCCCATGCCTCCCATGCCGCCCGACGCCGCGGCGGAGCCCATGCCGCCCGCCTCGAAGGCCGCCGGGCCGTACCGGTCGTAGGCGGCGCGCTTCTCGTCGTCGGAGAGCACCTGGTAGGCGTCGGACACCTGCTTGAATTTTTCCTCCGCAGCCTTGTCGCCGGGGTTGCGGTCGGGGTGGTATTTGAGCGCGAGCTTGCGGTAGGCCTTTTTGATGTCCTGCGCAGTCGCGTCCTTGGAGACTCCCAAGAGCTCGTAGTAGTCTTCAGCCATCGCCAAACTCACTCCTTCTTCGAGCCGCAGGAAACCACAACCGAAGCGGGCCGTATGAGGCGCCCGTTAAGCGTGTAGCCTACGCGCATTATGGAGGAAACCTTGTTTTCCGCGTACTTGTCGCTCGGCTCATGGGCCACGCATTCGTGGAAATTCGGGTCGAAGTCCCCGCCAAGCGGGCTGATTTCAACTATTCCGAAATTGGAGAAAACCTTCTTTATCTGCCCAAGAACCATTTCGATGCCCACGACGAGCTCCTTGAAGTTCTTGTCCTTTTTTGCGTGGTTCAGGCCGAGTTCGAGGTTGTCGATGGAGGGGAGAAGCTCCTCTACGAAGGGCTGTATCGAGAACTTGCGCATGTCCTCCATGTCGCGCTGTATGCGGCGGCGGAAGGTGTCGAGGTCGGCGGCCGAGCGGAGGAAGGAGTCGTAGTTTTTCCTGGCCTCCTCCTGCGCCTTTGCGAGGGCTGCCTTCAAAGTTTCGATTTCAGAGGGCTGGGAGCATCCGCACTCGCCGCCCGGGTTCTGCGCCGAATCCGCGCACTGTCCGCCCTCGCCGCAGGAGCAGTTTTCCCCGCCGCAGCAGGCGTTTTCCGAAAATTCGTCTTTTTTAGCCATAAACGTTTAAGTATCGAAAATTTGTTGTCCTATTTTACAGAAAAAAAGTCAAATCTTTGTTGTAATGGCGGGGGATTTTATCCTTAATAGACCCTTATGATAGATATTAAAGTCTTGAGGGAAGAGACGGAAAGGGTGCGCAGCGGAATCGCGCTCAAAAAATTTGACTGCGACCTCGACGCCATACTCGAATTCGATTCGAAGCGCCGCGCGCTCGTTAGCTCCGCCGAAGAGGCCCGCGCCGCGCAGAACGCGGCAAACGCCGAAATGGCGAAGCTCCCCAAGGGCGGCGAAGAATTCAAGGCCAAGCTCGCAGAGCTGAGGGAGGCCGCCGCAAAGGTAAAGGCCCTGGAGGCGGAAGCCGCCGAAGCCGACAAAAAGTGGCGGCAGATGATGCTTACAATCCCCAACATCCCCGACCCCTCGGTCCCCGTCGGCAGGGACGAAAAGGACAACGTGACGGTTTCCGAATGGGGCGACGCCTCCGCCATAAAAAACGCGAGGCCCCACTGGGACCTGCCGCTCTTTGAAAAGGCCCTCGACTTCCAGCGCGGCGTGAAGGTCACTGGCGCTGGCTTCCCCTTCTACCGCGGCGACATGGCCAGGCTCGTGCGCGCGCTTCTTGCCCTATTCCTCGAAGAGGCCCGCGCAAACGGCTACGAGGAGCTCATGTGCCCGATAATGGTAAACGCCGCCTCCGCGACGGCCACCGGGCAGCTCCCCGACAAGGAGGGCCAGATGTACCACGACGCGCAGGACGACTTCTACATGATTCCGACCGCAGAAGTCCCCCTCACGAACTTCTACCGCAACGAGACATTCGACGAAAAGGACCTGCCCGTCTACCACTGCGGCTACACCCCGTGCTTCCGCCGCGAGGCCGGCTCCTGGGGCAAGGACGTGCGCGGCCTCAACCGCCTGCACCAGTTCGACAAGGTGGAGCTTGTAAAATGGGTCCGCCCCGACACCTCCATGGACGAGCTTGAAAAGCTGCGCCTCGACGCCGAGGGGATACTCCGCAAGCTCGAACTCCCATACAGGGTGCTTTTGATATGCACGGGCGACATAGGCTTTCCGCACGCCAAGCAGTTCGACCTCGAAGTATGGGCCGCGGGCCAGCAGAAGTGGCTTGAAGTGTCGAGCTGCTCGTGCTTTACAGACTTCCAGGCGCGCCGCGCCGGCATCCGCTACCGTCCCGCAGACGGCGGGAAGGCCCAGTTTGTCCACACGCTGAACGGCTCAGGGCTGGCCATTCCCCGCGTGCTTGCAGCAATCCTCGAAAACAACGCCGAGCCCGACGGCCGCGTGAGGGTCCCCCAAGTCCTGCGCAAGTGGCTTGACGCCGAATATATCGGCTAGCATCCCCCGGACGCCCGCATTCCGCGCCCCGGGCAATCCGCCCGAGGGGCGCCGAAACCTTCAAAGCAAGCATTCCAACTGAAATGGCAAAGGAAAAGAAAAGCGCTATCTCGCCCACGAGGGGCGAGGACTATCCAGAATGGTACCAGCAGGTCGTAAAGGCCGCGGAGCTGGCGGAAAACAGCCCCGTCCGCGGGTGCATGGTGATAAAGCCCTGGGGCTACTCCCTCTGGGAGAACATGCAGCGCGTCCTCGACAAGATGTTCAAGGACACGGGCCACAAGAACGCGTACTTTCCGCTGTTCATCCCCGTGAGCTACCTTGAAAAGGAGGCGGAGCACGTCGAGGGGTTCGCCAAGGAATGCGCCGTCGTCACGCACTCGAAGCTCGAGCTGAACGCCGAGGGCAAGCTGGTGCCGTCAGCGCCGCTTGAGGAGCCGCTCATCGTGCGCCCCACTTCGGAAACCATAATCGGCGAGATGTACTCAAAGTGGGTGCAGTCCTACCGGGACCTCCCCATACTCGTGAACCAGTGGGCCAACGTCGTCCGCTGGGAGATGCGCACGCGACTTTTCCTGCGCACCGCCGAGTTCCTCTGGCAGGAGGGCCACACAGCGCACGCGACCGAAGCCGAGGCTGTCGAGGAGACAAACCGCATGCTCCGCGTATATGAGGACTTCGCGCAAAACTACATGGCAATGCCCGTGATATGCGGCCGCAAGACCGAGGGCGAAAAGTTCCCCGGGGCCGTCACGACCTACTGCATCGAAGCCATGATGCAGGACAGAAAGGCGCTCCAGGCCGGCACATCCCACTTCCTCGGCCAGAATTTCGCAAAGGCAAGCAACATACGCTACCTCTCCGAGGCGGGAACCCAGGAGTACGCCTGGACCACGAGCTGGGGCGTCTCGACCCGCCTGGTGGGCGGACTTGTCATGACGCATTCAGACGACGACGGGCTCGTCCTCCCCCCGAGGATAGCCCCCCTGCACGTCGTGATAATGCCCGTGGTGCGCAGCGACTCCGACAGGGCTTCCGTGATGGAATACTGCGAGAGCCTCCGCCGCGAGCTATCCGGCGTCCTCTACGACGGCCAGCCGCTGCGAGTGGAAGTCGACGCCCGCGACATCCGGGGCGGGGACAAGGCGTGGGGCTGGATAAAGAAGGGGGTCCCCGTGCGCATAGAGGCGGGCCCGCGCGACATCGCCTCGGGCTCCGTATTCATGGGGCGGCGCGACGACGGCTCAAAGAAGGCCATCCCGCGCGCGGAATTTGTGGCGACAATCCCGGACATCCTCTCCGAAATACAGTCAAACCTCCTCGCCCGCGCGCTCAGTTACCGCGAGGAAAACACGGTCAATATCGATTCAAAGGACGATTTCTACTCGTTCTTCACCCCGAAAAACGAGGCGAAGCCGGAAATCCACGGTGGATTTGCCATGGCGCACTTCGACGGCTCCGCCGAAGTCGAGGACATGCTCCGCAAGGATCTCAAGGTCACGGTGCGCTGCATACCGCTCGAAGGCGACGACACTCCGGGCGTATGCCCGTTTTCAGGGCGTCCGAGCAAGAGGCGCGTCGTGTTTGCAAAGTCGTATTGAAACCGAACCATTTTCCGGCGCGCCTTTGGGCGCGCCTTTTTTTTTTGCGCAGGAAAAGTATTCCGCGCCTCGCAAATGGCGCGGCAGGGCGTGAAACAAAAAACATGGGCCCCGGACAAAGGCCCGGATTTTTTTAATGGAAGATTTAGGGCAGCCCCCCCCCGCCGCTTACGAAGCCCATTAGGGTAAATCCGCGCATTCGGATGAGGGTGAGGCGGCGGATTTTTGAAAATTTTACGAGCGGCACGGGGAGGAAAGGCGGCAGAGGGGTTGCACAGCAGGCATGCGTCCGGCAGGCTCGTTTGCCCCGCCAGACTATGGAGGGGATTTAACTGCTCAAAGCGCATGCGCCGCAAAACCGATTCCGTTTAGCCTTAAAAAAACGGAAGAGGGGCGCATGCTTCCGGCGCATTCCCCGAAAGCAGGAAACGGGCACCCCCACCCCGCCGCCAAATAGCCGTAAAAATTGTAGCCCAAACGCATTGGCGGGCACAACCCGCACCATTAACCGCAATTTTATCTTGCAAATCCTCCGGGATGTGCCATGGTAAATTGAATTAACTTAACCGTGAAAGCGGTTTCGGGGAGATATAGCTCAGTTGGTTAGAGCACATGCATCACACGCATGGGGTCCTCGGTTCGAGCCCGAGTATCTCCACCAGTTTTTCAATTTGAAAGCGAGCCTTTAGTCCCGGCCCGCTTTTTTAGCGCCGCCAGATTGGGGATTTCCCCGCATTAAAAACGGCGGTGCCGCCCCCCGCATTTGCCATCCTCCCGTTTTTCAAGGCGGGAAGGCGGGGCACGCCCGGGCATTCATTGCCCCATGCGCCCGGCGAGATTTCCGGCAAGGCGCGCCCCCGCAAAAAAAGTTTCAGGCGGTCGCAGATTTCCCGCCGCGTTTTGGCGGGCGCCAACGCAGCCTCCGCCCGCAAACGGGCGTTTTAAGCGGGAGTTTGAAAACGAACTTCCAGGTTTGCCCGCACCTTCCAGAATCCCCCGGGCGGCATTTACGGCAGCAAACGGCGCAGGCAAGGCCCGGATGCGGCGGCGTCTAAAGCACAGAAACGCCGCACGTAGCCCGCGCCCGCAGCAGAAATAGCGGCGCCCTGCACGCTTTAAAGCGCCCCCTCCGAAATCTCTCCGGGACTTGTACCCGGCATTTAAAAACTGCGGCGGGGCGTCGGCGGGGCGCGCCCGCAGCAGATGGCAAAGAAGCGCAGATAAACCCCTGAATCCCCGCAGCCGCAAGACGCCCGCAATCGGCGGGGTGCGGCCGGAGGGCGGGATTCATTTCCCGTAAATTTTGAGGCCGCTAAGGTGGAAATACTCCTTCTTTTCAAGGACAAGCTTCAGGTATCGCGCCTTTTGGGACGGCTTGAGGTTCACCGTCCACGAGCGTTTCGCCCGGGAAGTCCGCCACACTTCGCGCCAGTTTTTGCCGTCCCGGGAGACGTACATGGCGAGCCTGTCGGTGCGGTCGCCCTGGGCGTCCTTGCGGTTGAATATGACGCATCCCGTAATTTCGCGTTCGGAGCCGAGGTCGACTTCGAGCCACTGTTCGGGCTCGTCGCGCTTGGTGTGGAAGGCGAAATTGTCGCCGCGCGCGGCAAGGAGGGTGTCCTGCGCCGGGGCGTACATCCCCTCGCGCGAGCTGTACGACACCTTTGCGCCCTCCGAAATCCACGAGCCTTCCGGCTCGGGCTTCAGTTTGGAATCGCGTATGTTCTTTTGCAGCCTTTCAAAATTGAAGTCGAATTCCTTAGGGAACCTCAGCCCCTGGAGGTCGGCGGGGCGTCCGGAAAGCGGCAGAATCATGAATTTGAAATCCACGCTCCCCTCAAAGTTCGGGAGGTATTTTTCGAGGGTGTTTGGCCCGAGCGCCCCGTTGCCGACGCCCGCAACCTTCCACGCGACGCGCAGCTCGCTGTCCCCGGGCTCGGGGAGGTCCTCCGGATGCATCGCCTCCGAAAGCTGGGCCTGCGTGTACGGCAGGACGGACACCGGAAGGGGGGTCTCGCACACGACGGCCATCCCCATCCCCGACCCGTCCGCAAGCTCCATGCGCCGCACCCCTTCCCGGTTTCCGCAGTCCTGGGGGTCGACGTATCGCTCGATTTCGCGGGAGAGGTTTATCTTGTGGACGCCCACCCGCGAGGCTTCAGGAGTGTCGCAATAGTTTTGCAGGGGGCCGCGGCCGAAGTATGATATGCGCGACAGCCCGCCCGGCAGTCCCATGCGCACGCCCACGCGGGGCAGCAGTATGTCGGGCGGCATGTCGTTTACCTTCGCCACCCTCACTGCGAGCTGCACGGCTCCGGAGGCGAGCACCGTGTAAACCTGGCGCACCTCGAAGCCGTCGCCGTCCTGGTTTGCCAGGAGCGAAACGCACTCCGCGCGCGCCGCCGAATTTGAGAGCCTCTCAACCTTAAACGAGCTTCCCGCGGGCTTCAGGGAGCCGAGCTGGGCGGCTTCGGCGTCCCGGCGGAACCTGCCGTGGTTGTCCATCCAGGCGGATGATATGTCGAATTCGACAGGGGATGATATAACGGGCTTGCCCCTGTTTTCAAGGCGGACAAGGCGCGGGTTAACGGAGTCGAACACGGCCCTGACAGGCCCCGCCGAGATGGTCGCAAGGCCGTCTGAAGATTTGACGGACACGGAGCCGCCCTTGGGCAGCTCCCGGCCGGAGCCGGATTTTTTCAGGAAAAACTGCCGCGAGGCCGCGACGGTCCCGGCCCCGGCAAAGGGCGCGCCGTCCCTGCGCAAAAACGCGAGTTCGGCCCAGTATTCGCCAGGGGCCGACGAATCGAACCCGGGAAGCGGGAACTCAAACTCCCCCTCCTTTCCGGGGGCGAGAGAAACCGGCGCGAAACGCTTTCTTGCGACTTCGACGCCCTCGCGCTCAACCCTTATCTCGGGGACGAACTCCGAAAGGTCCGTGCCGACAAACTCGTTTTTGATTTTGAAGCGCCCCCCGGCGGCGTCGATGGCGTCCATTCTTATGTCCGCATAAACGCTCTGGACTTCAAAATACTTGGAGGGCAGCGTCCTGTCCGAAAACACTATGCCCGAGGCGCACCACGTGCCGGCCGAGGGCTTTGTGCCGAAGTCCCGCCCGTCCGCGAAATACGTGCCGCCGCCGGGCCGCTTGAGAATCAGGGTGCGGTCGACCCAGTCCCAGATGAACCCCCCGTTGAGGGAGGGCGTGGAGCGCATCATGTCCCAGATGTCGTTGAGGTTCCCGATGGCGTTGCCCTGGGCGAAGCAGTATTCGCAGAATATGAAGGGCTTTGCGGGCTCGCCGTTCAAATACTGGCGCATGCGGCCCATGCCGCCGTACATTGGGGAGACGAAATCCGATGTGTTCGACTCCTGCCCCGCGCCCGGCTCGCTGTGGACGGGGCGCGTCGGGTCGAGGGCGCGTGCCTCCGCCTCCATTGCCTTGTGGGACTTCGTATGGTAGGTGCCCGACTCGTTGCCGAGGGACCAGAAGAGGACGCACGGGACGTTTCTGTCGCGCATGACGAGGTTTCGCATGCGCCACACGCCGGGGCGCACGAACTTGTCGTTTTCGGCGGGCAGATGGCGGCGCATGTCGTGGGTTTCGTGGTTGTTTTCGTCCATCACGGCAAATCCGTAGCGGGAGCACAGCATCAGAAACTTCTCGTCGTTGGGGTAGTGGGATGTGCGTATGGCGTTTATGTTTGCGCGCTTCATCAGCTCGCAGTCGAGCACGAGCCATTTGAAATCGACAGCGCTGCCCTTGTCGGGCGACCAGTTGTGGCGGTTGGCGCCCTTTATGAGGAAGGGGACGCCGTTTAGGAAAATCTCCCTGCCGCGTATTTCAAGTTTTCTGAAGGCGAAGTCGGCGCGGACCGACTCAATCTCGGCCCCGGCGGAGTCAGAGAGGCGTATCACGATGGAATACAGGTTGGGCTTGTCCGGACTCCAGAGCTCAAACTGTGACGCCTCGCCCTTGAGGCGCAGCTTTCCCCCGCCCGGGGCGCAGTCCAAAACCCCCGAAGCTAACGGTGCTCCGCCCAGGATTTTCCCGGCGGAATCCGCTATGAAAACGTCGGCCCTGACGCCGCCCGCCGCGGCTCCGGAAAGGTTTGCCACGTCGAGGGCCACGTCGAGAGAGGCGCTTTTAAAGTCGGGTGAAAGGTCCGCCACGGCATAGTAGTCGCGCAGGAAGACCTTCGGGCGCGCCACGGCCTCGACATCCCTGAAAATCCCCATCGTGTGGGGCATGTCCTGAGCCTCGAAAAAGCTTCCGGTTGTAAACTTGTAAACTTCGAGCGCCACGGAGTTGCGGCCCGGGCGCAGGTGCCTTGTGACGTTGAATTCGGCCGGGGTGAAACAGTCCTCGGAATAGCCCGCAAAAACCCCGTTTACAAACAGCTTGAATCCGGACTTCACGCCGCCGAACTTGAGAAAGACCTCCTTTTGCGCCCACCCGGCGGGAAGGTCGAAAGATGTCCTGTAAACCGCGCGCTGGCGGTGCGCCTCCGGAATCGACGGCTCCGCTAGCCCCGGCGGGATTTCCGGGCCGTCCATGCCCGCGAACTCGGGCAGCCACCTGCCCTCGCGGTCGAAGAAGAATTCGAGCTTTGTGTTCGTGTAGGAAATTGTGTCGTAGCCCTGGGTCTGCCAGGTTCCGGGCACGTCTATCCCGGCCCAGGCTGAGTCGTCGAAATCCCTACCGAAAAATTCCGGGCGCACCTGCTCCGGGGTGTCTGCGAAGAAGAACTTCCACCTGCCGTTCAGGCTGAGATAGTTCGCCCCGGCATAGATTTTTTCAACGTCTTCAATGCCCACCGGCCTGAGCGCGTCCTCAAAGCTGTCCGCGACGGTGAAAAACGCGTGCGGCTCCTCGCGGTTTATTTCAAGAACGCCCAGGTCGTTCCACGGCTCGCTTTCCGCGCGCAGGAGCGCGGCGGCGGCAGTGAGCGCAGCGGCGGCAAAAATTTTCAACGGCTTACCCATAAAAAACAGTTCTCCCTTTTTTTTAAACATTAAAAAAAGGGCCGCCGCAAATGTCGAGAGCGGCGCGCAATATTTTTATTTGACTGTCAAATGAAATTTGCTTGCAGGCCCCCTCTGCGGGCGCTATGGTACGACGCGTAATCAGAAGAGAATGCCGTAATACCCGCCGCTTTCGCGGAGGGCGGCCAACATGGAGGACCACTTTATGGGAAAACCCTTGGGAATGTCGGACATAGCCCGCGCAGTCGGGTGCTCTAAAAACACGGTTTCGCTGGCCCTACGTGGCTCCCCGGCTATATCGGCAAAGACCGCCAAGCGGGTTCTGGACACCGCCAAGGCCCTGGGATACGAGAAAAACGCCGCCTTCTCCAGGTTCATGTCCGAGATAAAGACTTCCGGGCTTAAAAAATACCGCGAAACCATCGCCCTCATAAACGCGAACGAGGACAGGTGCGCCCTGAGCGCCCACCCGACCATCCCGAGGTATGTCGAGGGAATCCGCCGCGCCGCAGAGCGCGAGGGCTTTGCCGTAGACGAATTCTGGCTGCACGACCCGGGCCTCGACGGCCGCAAGCTAGCCCGCATACTGCGCTCGCGCGGGATACGCGGCGGCGTCATAACCGGCCTCATGGACAACAACCGCCTCCCATCCAGATTCACCGCAGTCTGGAGGGACTTCAAGTTTGTGATAACCGGCGTGCGCACCTACGGCCCCACGCTCAACTTCGCCTGCGCGGACCATTTCCTCATAGCCTACCACGCCACGCTCCAGGCGCTGGCCCACGGCTACCTCCGCCCGGCGCTCGTCCTCGACAGGGAAATAGACTCCCTCATAGAGGGGCGCTTTACGGGCGGATTCCTGCGGGCGCAGCTTGCGATGCCGCAGGAGGCGCGCATAGACCCCTTCTTTGAAGTCTCGGCCGCAAAGCGCAACGCCGCGCTTTTTAAGAAGTGGTTTGAATCAAACGCCCCCGACGCCATAATATGCCTTTTCAACACCCCGAAAAAATGGCTTGAGGAGCTGGGCGTCCGCGTCCCCGAAGACGTGGCTCTCATCCAGCTTGAGCGCCGGAGGGACGAGCCTGAATGGGCCGGCATGGACCAGCGCAACGACTTGGCCGGCGAGGCCGCCGTCGAGAAGCTCTCGCAAATGCTCTATTCAAACGCGGCCGAACGCAGCGGAACCATAACCGCAACCCTGGTGAGCCCCGAGTGGGCGGAGTCAGACACTATAATGCACAAGCCCAGGCGCGCCCCGCGCCTTGCAAAGATGCCGCGCTGAGGGCCGTTTGCCGCCGCGCGCCAACTCCCTCGCAGCTCCCCTGCGCCCTCCGCGCTTCGCGGCGGGGGCAGGACGCGCAAAGCGGCATAACCCAGCCGGGCGGACGCGGATGGCCCTCCCCGAAAAAAAAAGCTTGCGGCCCGTTTTCGGCATCCGATAGCAATATACCGCAAAACATTCAAGCCATGCCAGACAGAGCCGCGCAATATTCCGCCCATTGCCAGTCCCCCATCGGCCCGCTGACGCTTACAAGCGACGGGACCGCCCTCACCGGATTGTGGATGGAGGGCCAAAAATATTTTATGGACGGCGTATTTGCGCCCCCGGAGGAAAACCCCGGCATTCCCGCCCTCATGCTGGCGCGCAGGTGGCTCGACGACTATTTTGCCGGGAAAAAGCCTGAAATTTCCCTCCTCCCCCTCGCGCCGCTGGCCGGAAGCCCCTTCCGGAATGCGGTCTGGAGGATGCTCTGCGAAATTCCCTACGGGGAAGTCTCGACATACGGGGATATTGCAAAAAAGATGGCGGCTCTGACAGGCAAAGGGAGGATGTCCGCCCAGGCCGTGGGCGGAGCCGTGGGCCGCAACCCCATATCAATAATAATACCATGCCACCGCGTAGTCGGGGCAAACGGAAGCCTCACGGGATATTCCGGGGGGCTTGACAAAAAAATCAGGCTCCTTGAGTTTGAGGGCGTCGACGTGTCAAAGCTTTTCAGGCCAAAGAGGGGGACGGCCCTCTAGCCGCCCTTCCCACCCGCAAGCGGGCGCGGAAATACGCCCTGCGGCGTCCGGGGTTTCAGGCGCAAGGCAGAGCCCCGCATCTGCGCAGGCGAACCTGCGGGCGGGTGAGCCCCGGAACGGACTCGGGGTGCAGAAAAGGCCGGGGAAAACCCCGGCCTTTCGCCGTTTTCCGGGAGGCAGTCCCGGAAAACTCCGCCCTCGAATCCTAGCCGAGCCAGAACGAGAAGTAGAGGTACATGCCCAAGACGCCGACCACGATGACGGCCGCAAAGAGCTTGTTCGACCAGCCCCACGTTGAGGCGATTTCGCTGCGCGCCTTGGGGTCGGACATGAGCCACGAATACGTGAGGCCGTCGGTGTGCCTTTTGTCCGGAGCAGCAGTCATAAGCGACGAAACCACCAGGGCCGCGATGCTGAGGGCAAAGAGTATGCCAGTGGCGTAGTAAGGGTTGAAGTCGCCTATTGCGGCGAGGAAGGCAGGGTCGTGAATCTTCCCCTCCCCGGAACCGAAGAAGGTCTGGATGGTAAGCTTTGCCATGCCGAGCACAAATCCGGTGAGAAGCCCCCACATTGCGCCTGTGCCGTTCATGCGCTTCCAGAAAACCCCGAACAGGAAAACCGCCGCAATGGACGGGGCCAGATAGCCCTGGACGCTCTGCAAATAGTCGTAAAGGCCCCCGCTTGAGATGATTTTCATGACGGGAATCCATATCATGCCGAGGCCGACGACCACGGTCGTTGCGATTCTGCCGACGTTTACAAGGTGCTTTTCGGAGCAGCCGGGGCGAAGCTTCTCGTAAATGTCCACTGTAAAGAGCGAGGCGCTGGAATTGAAGAGGGAGGCGAGCGAGCTCATTAGGGCCGCGAGCAGGCAGGCCACGATGAGACCCCGCACGCCCACGGGCAGGAGGGTGCGCACGAGCATCGGGAATACGAGGTCGCCGTTCACCGTGCCGTTTTCGTTCATTGCAAGGGCGAACCTGGAGGGGTCGTTCTTGAAGAGCGCCCAGCCTATCATACCGGGAATCAGGAATATGAGTATGGGAGTCAGCTTGAGTATGCCGCCGAAGAGCGCGCCCTTGCGGGCGACTTCCAGGTCGGAGGCCGAAAACACGCGCTGGACGATGTACTGGTCGGTGCACCAGTACCATATGCCGATGATGGGGCTTGCTATCATGACCGCGAGCCACGGATAGTGGGGGTCGGAGAGCGGGCGCCAGAGGGCGAAATTGTCGGCGTTGGAGCTGGCGGTCGAAACAAGCACGTTCCAGCCGTCGATTATCGTGCCGTACTCCTGCCCGTCGATGGCAAATCCCGAAAGGGTCTTGAGGCCGAAATAGGTTATGATGCCGGAGCCTGCGATGAGGAGCACCGCCTGCGGGGCCGCCGTGTAAAGTATGGCGCGCATGCCGCCGAAAACCGTGTATATGCCGGTGAGGATGACGGTGGTAAACGCCCCGACCCAGAAGGCGTTTTCCGCCGAGCCGAAAGTGTCGGGCAGGAGCGCCTGGAACACCACGGCGCCAGCATAGACTGTCACGCTGACCTTCGTAAAGACGTACGCCACAAGCGATACGACAGAGAGGAGCCAGCGCGCGCGCGCCCCGAAGCGCCTCTCCAGAAACTCGGGAATCGTGTAGACGCCCGACTTATAGTAAAACGGCACAAAGACGTACGCGAGCAGTATCAGAACCCACGCGTGCATCTCCCAGTGGGCCATGCCCATGCCGCTTATCGCGCCCGAGCCCGCAAGGCCCACTATGTGCTCGGAACCTATGTTCGCAGTGAATATCGAAGCGCCGATGGCGAACCACCCCACGCTGCGGCCGGCGAGGAAGTAGTCCTTCGTCGACTTTTGGTTGCGGCCCGTCCACCATGCTATGAAGCCGATGACCACAAAATACAGGCCGATTATCGCCCAGTCTATTGGATGCATAATATATTTTTGTGTTTTCTGTTAGTTTCCGGGCTGCCCGTAGTATGCGGACGCCCCGTGCTTGCGAAGGTAGTGCTTGTCGAGAAGCTCGCGCTGCATGCGCTGCGCTTCGGGATTAACAAGCAACGTCTTAAATGCCATTTCAGCGCATATTTCAAGCGCCAAAGCGTTCATCACGGCTTTTTTTCCGTCCGAGCCCCAGGCGAAAGGGCCGTGTGAGCAGACCAGCACTGCGGGCATTGCCGAGGGGTCCAGGCCGAGGCTGCGGAAGGTTTCCACTATGACTTTTCCGGTCTCCGCCTCGTAGTCGCCCGCGATTTCCCGTGGCGAGAGCCGCCGCGTCACGGGGACGTCGCCGTGGAAGTGGTCCGCGTGGGTGGTGCCGAAGGCCGGGACGGGCATGCCGGCCTGCGCAAATACGGTAGCGTGCGCAGAATGCGTGTGCACTGCGGCCGGAACGCCGAACTCCCTGAAAAGCACGGCGTAGGTGGGCGTGTCGCTCGAAGGGCGCAGGCTGCCGTCCACAACCCGGCAGTCGAGGTCCACAACGACCATGCTTTCGGGGGTGAGCTCGGAATAGTCCACGCCGCTGGGCTTTATTGCAAACACGCCCGCGTCCCTGTCGAACACGCCGACGTTGCCGAAAGTCATAGAGACCAGGCCGGAGGCGGGCAGCATCCTGTTTGCCGCGCAGGCCTCCTCCCTTATGCCGGAGTATTTCATGCCACGCCTTTCTGCTCTTCCTTGATTTTCAAAAGGTCCTTCATGACAGAGCCGAGGTCCCGGACGGCGGCGCCCCCGAAGGCGTCGTGAAGCTCCCTGTATATGGCAAACAGCCTTCCGTAAACTTCCGCGTTCTCCGGCACGGGCCGGTAGGATTTCTCCTTGACGCCCGTCATCGCCGCCTGCGCCTCCGCGTAGGTCTTGTGCGCCCCGCCCGCAACGGCGCCGGCGATTGCGGCCCCCAGCGCGCAGGTCTGCGCGGAGCGCGACACGAATATCTCGCGGTTTGCCACGTCCGAATATATCTGCATGGTCATCGGGTCCTTTTCGGCTATTCCCCCGCAGCAGACAATCTTTTCGATTTTTACCCCGTATTCCTCGAAGCGCTCCATTATCATGCGCGCGCCGAAGGCGGTCGCCTCGACGAGGGCGCGGTAGATTTCAAACGGCCTGGTCTGGAGGGTCTGGCCGACGATGAGGCCCGTGAGGCGCTGGTCGACGAGGACAGTGCGGTTGCCGTTGTTCCAGTCGAGCGCGATTAGGCCGCTCTCGCCGGGCTTCTGCTTTTCGGCCTCCGCGCGCAGCTCTCCGAAAGTATCGCCGCCGCCCCCGAGGATGACCTCGACCCACCACTTGAAGATGTCGCCCACGGCGCTCTGGCCGGCCTCCAGCCCGTAGCATCCGGGCAGGATGGAGCCCTTGGCGATGCCGCATATGCCGGGGATGTCGGGGAGGGGCTCGCCGAGGGGCCAGACCGTGCAGTCGCAAGTGGAAGTCCCGACGGCGCGCACGAGAACCCCCTTGCCGACGCCGCACCCAACCGCCCCGTAATGCACGTCAAATTCGCCCACGGCAATCGGGATGCCCTCCGGAAGGCCGAGTATTTCGGCCCACTCCGCGCACAGCTTCCCGGCGGTTTCCCCGCAGGAGTGCGCCTTTTCGTAAAGCCTTTCCCTGAGCGCCGCGATTTCGGGGGAGAGCATCGACAAAAACTCGGCGTCCGGCAGCCCGCCCCAGTCGTCGGAATACATCGCCTTGTGCCCGGCGGCGCACGCGCCTCGGACTATCTTGAGGGGGTCCTTGACGCCGGCCAGCACGGACGGAATCCAGTCGGCGATTTCCGCCCACGAGCGGGCTGCGGCGAACACTTCCGGGTCGGAATTAAGGCACCGCCATATTTTGCTCCACCACCATTCCGAGGAGTACGTCCCGCCGCACTTTGCCACAAACTGCGGCCTGTGCCGCCTGGCAAGCTCCGTGATTTTCGCGGCCTCCGCATAGGAAGTGTGGTCCTTCCAAAGCCAGCACTGGGCGTTCGGGTTTTCCTCGAACCTCGGGTCGAAGGCCAGGGGCGAATTGTCCCCGGCCAGCGGAAGCGGGCTGGAGCCGGTGGTATCGACGCCGATTCCCACAAAGTCGGACGGCCGGATTGAAGGCACCTTTTCCATGGCTTCGGCGATAGCGCCCCGGACGGATTCGCGGAGCCCGTCCAGATAGTCCCGGGGGCTCTGGCGCGCGACGTTCGCGTCGCGCGGGTCGGTCATAACGCCCTGGTGCCCGCAGCGGTAGTTGTAAACCGCAGTCCCCAGCTCCTCGCCGGTGGCGCAGTCGGCCACGACAGCCCGGCAGGAGTTAGTCCCATAGTCAATGCCAATGCTCAGCTTCATGCCGCCAAGCTATTTTCCCCCGCGCGCCTTTCAAGAAGAAAATCCTCCCGCAAAGCCGGAAAACCGCCGCAAAGGCCGGGAAAACCTAAAATAAAAGTCGTTGGTTAAAAGCATATTACAAACAGGGTCGAGTTGTTTTACTGTAATATAA
Source organism: uncultured Opitutales bacterium (assembly GCA_900548185.1). GTDB lineage: Bacteria > Verrucomicrobiota > Verrucomicrobiia > Opitutales > Intestinicryptomonadaceae > Intestinicryptomonas. The sequence continues at coordinate 54,309 of URJJ01000002.1, read as the reverse complement.
ACGCTCCCCCCGGACGCGCCCCATGCAAACATGCGGGCCGCGCGCCCCGAATTAAAATTAGGCTTTACTGGCGGATGTTCCGGGGTAATATCGCGCATTACTTTAACAGTGTGCGCAGCGCGCCCGATCGGGGGATTTTCGCGCGCCCGCATGAAACGCAAAGAGGAAAAAGATATGTCAAAAACTGGAAAAATCGTCCGCGCGGCACTCTGCGCGGCGGCGGTTTTCGCCTGCGGGCACTCGCCCGCCCAGGGCGTCAAATACGACCACCGCTTCAACCCGCTCGCGGGCAAAATAACCAACGCCGAGGAGGGCATGCGCTCCGAAATCTGCCTGAACGGCAGGTGGGACTTCATGCCCGTTTACAAGAACTCAAAGGCGGACTTCGCCCTCCCCGCCGAATTCAAGGCCGACGAGGTTAAAATAAAAATCCCGTCCCCGTGGAACGTGAACCGCTTTGCAAAAGACAGGCGCGCGCCCGGCGGGGACTTCCTCACCTACCCGAGCTATCCCAAGAAGTGGGAAGACGCAAAAATCGGCTGGATGAGAAGGTCCGTCGACATTCCGGCCTCATGGAAGGGCAGGCGCGCGATACTGCGCTTCGACGGGGTTCTCGGGAACTGCGAGGTTTACGTAAACGGCAGGAAGGCCATGGAAAACTTCGACCTTTTCATGCCTTTTGAAGCCGACATAACCGACATGCTGAAAATCGGCGGCAAAAACGAGATACTGGTCGGCGTAGCCAAGGCAGAGCTTTACAACGAAAACGGCAAAAACGGCCGAATGCCCTACATGGGCGGCTCATTCTGGGGCGAGCACGTCTCGGGGATATGGCAGGACGTGTGGCTCTTCTCCTACCCGGAAGTCTACGTGAAGGACATATTTGCAAAGCCAGACCTCAAAGGGGACACGCTCACCCTCGAAGTCGAGATAATGAACGCCTCCAAGTCGGCAAAGACCGTAAACGCGAAGGCTGACGCGCGCAGGTGGATAAACCTCGCCGGGCGTTCGGTGGCCGACGCCCCGGTCGAAAAGGGCATCTACGACTCCGCCCCGTCGCTCAGGTTCGAGCCCCGGCAGGGCGTCTCGATACCCGCATCCTCCTCCAAGAAGGTGGAGTTCAAGGCCAGGGTCGCCGGAAAGCTCGACGCGTGGACGCCGGATTCGCCCAACCTCTACGGCGCGGTTGTGACGCTTGACGGCGCCTCGAAGGACGCCAAGAGCCAGCGTTTCGGCTGGAGGCAGTTCTCGATAGAGGGGAAGGACCTATTCCTAAACGGGAAGAAATTCAGCCTCAAGGGCGACTCGTGGCACTTCATGGGGGTCCCGCAGATGACGCGCCGCTACGCCTGGGGCCTCTTCAACATGATGAAGGACGCCAACATCAACGCGGTGCGCTTCCACGCCCAGCCCTACCCCTCGTTCTACATGGACCTCGCCGACGAAATGGGCGTGTGCGTCCTCGACGAATCCGCCATATGGGCGAGCGGCGGCGGCCCCAAGTACGACAGCGAAGACTACTGGAAGCGCGCCGACGACCACGTAAAAAGGCTCGTCATGCGCGACCGCAACCACCCGTCGGTCTTCGGATGGAGCGTCTGCAACGAAGTGTTCGCAGTCGGGCTCCACGTGTTCAAGTCCCCGCAGGAAATCATCGACAGGCTCGTCGCGGAAATGAACGGCTGGACGCGGACCGTGCGCGCCCTCGACCCGACGCGCGACTGGATTTCAGGCGACGGCGAAACGAACCTGCCCACCGAACTCCCGACAAAGATGGGGCACTACGCCGACATCAAAAACCTGTCGAAATCGCAGGTGCCGTGGGGCGTGGGTGAGCAGACCATGGCATACTACGGCACGCCGAAGCAGGCGTCAAAGTTTAACGGCGAAAGGGCCTACGAATCCATGCAGGGGCGCATGGAGGCAATCGCAATCGAAGCCTACGGCTCGCTCAGGCAGCAGCGCGAGCTGGGGGCCGCATACGCGTCGGTGTTCAACACCGTGTGGTACGGGCTGAAGCCCATGCCGCTGGGCCTGGCCGACACGTCCAAAAAGCCCACTCCGCAGGACGGCGTGCTCTTCCCCGAATTTGTGGAGGGCGTCCCCGGAATGCAGCCGGAGCGCCTGGGCCCGTACACCACCACGCTCAACCCGGGCTACGACCTGTCGCTTCCGCTCTACGAGCCGTGGCCGATGTTCTTCGCCGTCCGCGCCGCAAACTCGGACCCGATTGCGGACTTTGAAATAGAACGCGCCGCGGCCGACTGGAAGGCCCAGCCGTTCGCCCCGGGCGCCACAGCGCTTTTCGCCTCCCAGAACTCCGAGCTTGCGATGCAGCTCAAGGAGGCGGGGCTCGACGCCGGCAGGCCCCCGGCCTCGCTCAAAAACGCGGTCGCCATATTCGACGGCTCAAAGGAGATTGAGGACTTCGGGGCATTCAAGAAGGCCGCGCGGGACGGCGCGCGCATAGTGGTTCTGGGGCTTTCTCCGGAAAGCGCCGAACAGCTCAATTCGGTGCTTCCATACAAAATCGTCCTCTCGCCGCGCAAGGCGACGTCGTTTGTAAAGACGGCCGACGCCCCCCTGCTGGCCGGCCTCAACAACTCCGACTTCTACTTCACCGAGCTTCTCAACGACGACCCCGAGCGCACCATGATGAAGTACGGCATCGGCGGGGACTTCGCAAAGATGGCAACCGTCCTCCTTTCCGCCTGCCCGGCCGACTGGTCGCGCTGGAACAAGAAGTCCGAATACGCAAAAACTGCGGCGGTGCTGCGCAGCGAGCGCGAGGAAAACGGCGAGCCTGCTGCAATCGCAGAGCTTAAGATAGGCAAGGCCGACATCATAATAAGCTCGCTTGACTTCTCCCCGCTCAAGCAGGAGACGCTGCCGCTTGTCGCCAGGATGCTCGAAAACGCCGGCGCGAAATTCTCCCAGTCAAATGCCGACGCCGCCCGCGCCCTGGACGCCTCCGGCAGGCTTGTGAAGGCCCGCTCGCTCAAGAATAACGGCGACTTCGGCACCGTCGAAAATCCCGACGGGAAAATAAAGGTTCCCGGCGACGTGAGGGAGGTCGATTTCTGGGTGTACAGCCCGCGCTCACTCGTGGACCTGCTCTCGGAGCCAAACATGCCGACCCTCGACCTCGCCTCGAAAAACGCCATAAAGCTCAGGCTTAACGGCGCCGACGCCGCGCAGCAGAAGCTCTGCCTGGACAAGGGCTGGAACAGGATAACGATAGTCTTTGAAGGCGACGGCGCAAGCTCCCGCGATTTGGAGGCGGCCTTCGAGTGCAAGAACCACCCCGAATACCTGAAGGAGCTCCTATCCTCCAATATAAGCAGGAGATAGGGCGCGGGACATTCGGATATTTCGGCGGCGCACCCGGCTAAAACCGGGGCGCCGCCTTTTATTTGGCGCGGACATTCCGCCCCTGCGCCACGCCCGCCGCCACCTGGGGATTCTGCGGAATGGAGACGCCTCTTGCTCTATGCGCTCCCGTTTCAGCCTCTCCGCATCTCCTGCGGGAGCCTTTTATTTCCTCCCCCATGGCGCGGCGGCGTGCGGGGAATCGGGAGCTGCGGGCAGGAGCGAGATACGTTTCCAAATCCCGCTTCCTTTTTTGAGGGTTGTGAAAAATTCCAAAATCCGTATCCGGGAACAAAACCGGCCGCAGGGCATTTTAATATCCGGCAAATTCCCATTGTTTCCCGCAATCCTCCCTTCCCAGTCCCATGTTTCAAGCATCGGCGGGCCTGCAGAATCCGGGCGAATAAAATTTGAGAAATGACAGGCGGCGTTTGCGTTTGGGACGCGCGTGCGGGAAGCCCTGTCTTTAAATAGGCGGACTCCGCGGAAAAATCCGCGATTTTATCGCACGATGCCTTTCGCCTTTTGGAAACCGGACAGTCCGGCAAGGGCAGTTCCGTTAAACGGGCATTCCAATGCGCCCCGCGCGCTTCCGGCAAGCTCAAGAATCCGGGGAGGGAAAGCCCCGCCCCATCACCCAAGGCGCGCGGCCGGGACGGCTCTCGCAAACGGCTACTTCCCGGAGGCGGGCGCAGCGCGGGCGGCGGACGAATCGAGGGCGCGCCCGTCAAGCATTATGGTAAACGGGGAATCCGAACCGGGGGCCGAATTGAGAAAAACCGGCAGCTTCCCGTCCCACGAGCGGATAGTGAGGTCGCGTATCGCCTCCGGGAAGCGTTTGAGGGCCTCTCCCTTCTGCTCGAAAGCCTTGGCTTCCGCCTCCGCAATCATGAGGATGGCCTTGGCCTTCGCCTGGGCCTCAAGCTCTATCGCCTTGGCCTGGCCGCTGGCCTTTTCAATTTCGGCCTTGGCAAGCCCCTCCGCCTGCACGCGCGCAGTCTCGGCCTCGACGGTTTTCTGCTTTTTTATAAATTCCGCCTTCTGGGCTTCCTGGTCCTGCACCATTTTCTGCTCAATGGCGCGGTTGAGCTCCTTTGAAAGCTCCATGTTGTTTATTATCACATCCTCTACGATGAAAATTTCGTACGGATTCACGCGGGAGAGGAACATGTCCTTCACCTCGCTTCTTATCTTGTCGCGCATCTTGACAATCTGTTCGGCGGTCATCGACTTGCATATCTGCTTTATGCATTCGGACATCGTGGGCTGGATTATGGTCTCAAGCGGGGAATTTTTGTAGGTTGTAACCAGCAAGTCTATCTTTGACGGGTTGAACTTCCAGATTATGTCGATATCCATTTCAACGCTCTGCAAGTCCGAAGAGAACGTGTCGAACTTCCACCCCGCCTTGTTGGTCGAGACCTTGAAAGTCTCGATTTTTGAGATGAACGGAGTCTTGAAATTTACGCCCGGATTCAGCACACCCGAATCCACCTTGCCGAGCGTGACCTTCACGCCCCTCTCGTCCGGCCCTATGACAACGACCGACGAAAACACCAGCGCCGCCGCAAAAAATACTAATAATACAACAAACGCAGAACTAGCGCTTACATTTTTCATATAAATCCTTTTTTTGGGATACCATTAAGGCATAATTTCACAATTGTTACAAGGCTAAGTTTGACAAAAACCGCCCCTAAAGCCCGGACGCCCGCGAAATGCCAGACACAAACGAAAATATGAACACTGTAAACTTGTATATTATCCACACATTTATCGCAGAAGATGGGATGAGCCCCCACCATGCCCATCGGCGCGCAATCGCCGCAAGTGCGGATGCGGCCTCAAAATCCGAACGCTCCGCCGCCCTTCTGGCCGCCCGGGCGTAAAAGAGCCCCGCCGCGGCAAACCAGTTTCCCAACGCAAGAAGCGAGACAAGGCATGCGGCCCCGCCGTCGTCAAAGTCCCGATGCGCGCCGGAAACCGGAGCGCCGCACGACGGGCAGAAATTGTCCCCCTCAAACAGTTCGCGGGAGCATCTTTTGCATTTCAGATTTTGCATCGGCATTCAAATCAGGGTCTTTAAAAATGCTCCATACGCCGCGTGAACGGCAACCGCAAGCACGGCAGACGCCACGCCGAAAGAAAGCGCCTTCGAGGACATTCTGCGCGAGCCGTCAAAGTCCCCGCAAGCCCTGCGCGACATGCATTTTGCGGAGTAGTAGACGGCAAAAATTCCCATCGGGAAAAACAGCATAAACGCCACGGCGGAAAGGAGCATGTAGCTGGGGACTTTCCCGGATGCCGCAATATCCGCCCCGACCCCGCCGCTTCGCCCAGACTCCGCACATCCAGGCACGCCGCCGGAAAAACCCGGCGGCGCCCTCCCCGCCCCGGCGGAAGAAGCTCCGGGTTCAAGGGGCGCGCCGCACTTGTGGCAATGGCGCGCATGCGGGCGGGCGGGGACTCCGCATTTTGTGCAATACATGGCAGACTCAGATTTTCACAGTCATTTTGCGTCCCCGCGAAAGCTCCGTCAATAGCCAAATCCGCCCAAGGAAAATATCGCCTGCGCGAACGGAAACTGGCATTATGCGGATATTCGCATTCATGGAACCGCCCTGCCCCTCCAATTTTCCGCAGACCGCCGCCTCCTAAAAAAATCCGCAGACGACGTTTGATGCAGGCGGAATGGATGGCGAATGGTTTGGACTGTGCGGAAATTTCCCGCAAAAAACAAAATCCCCTTGTGGGCTAAAATTTCCCAAAGGACGGCCAGCTCAACTTCACGGGGAGCAGCCTCCGACAGGCTTTCCCGCAGTCCGGCGGATTTCATTATACCCCCCGAGTTTCCGCCCCGCAGCCCGCGCAGGCCCGGGACGAAAACCGGGCGCGCGAATAAGCGTTGGTATTGACAAATAGCGGGGCTTGTGCGAGCCTCTTTCCCAACCTCTGCAGTGTTCGTGGCATAGCGAATTGGGTTCGCAGCCTTAATGATTGTAATTAGGGAGCTTGATCCGCACAGCGATGGACGCCATGCCGCGAAAGCGGAAGGCGGAAGTTCTTCGGTAGCACCCACCTGGTTGTTTAAAGGCAGCCGGAACCCCAACGGCAAGACGGCACAGGCGGAGGCCCTACAACATTTCTTTGATCATTTGCGCGGCGCCCTCCTGCCGCATATTTTACGGAAAGCGCCCCCTGCCCCGTCCCCAAAAGGCGGCATCTAAAAACGGCCAGGCTCCCGAATGCGCATGCCGCTTCATGAAAGCTCCCGGCATATGCGGAGTTCGGCGCGGGCCGTATTTTGGCATAAAAAATGCCCGTCTTGGGGGAGGCTTTAATGAATTTTCCCGAGACGAGCGCAAATGCAAAATGCCGCAGGTTTTGGTGGGAAATGGCGAGCTTAAAAATGCGCAACCGGCTGCATATTTAAAATAATGGAGCACGCTACACTCCAAAAAATGCCCCCCTACCCCTTTTTGGCGCAGATATTGCCGCTCCGCCTGCCGATTGGAACAAGCGGATTATAATCCAGGATAAAGCGCAAAAATATATCATAAGACATCTAAAAAGCCCGAGGGCACCCGCTTTGGGCGGATGATTATCCCCCGCAGAATCTGCAAAAAGCGCAAGAAATTTGCAACGCCCCAAAAGAGCATTCAAGCAATCCGATGAAAGGCTTGATTCTTCCCCTTCCATTGAAAATCCACAAAATGCAAATTCCTTAGGAAATTTTTATGGCGCCGGATTTTTTCCAAACGCCCGGAAGCTGTCCGCATCAATAGCGTCCGATTTTTCGACAAGGCGCAAGGAGATTTCCGCATCAAAGAAATCCAAAAAGACGCCTGACATTTCCGCCTCCAATTCCGCATATGGCGCATTGATTTTAAAGATGCGCACATCCGCCCAGCCTAATCGGCCCGAAGCGGCCTTTGGAATACATGAGAAATACGAACCGCAAGGCCCCAGCCCCTGTTATAAACATAGAGCGGATTCTGCGCCGAAATCCCATCCCATTAAAGCGGGGCTTTCCCAGAAAACGACGCCCCCCCCCGGCTCTTGCGCTTACCGATACGAAAACCCCAAACCCTATACGCGCAAACTCCAAACAGACAATCCTGCGGCATCTTTTCAAATAGCATAAAACCAAGGGCGCAATTTGAACCCTGAAACGGAATCAGGCAGGCACGAAATCCCCGTGCCCTCCCTTAAAACATGCCCATTGCACTGCGGCCGGAGGACGGGCCTTGCGCCGCGCCCGCCCCAGGCGCCTAATGGGGGATGTACGGCAAAAGGTAAAATTCTAAAATATTTTTCTTGCAATCGGCGGCACATTAATCCACTCTCATTCAAATAATATTAGCCTCTAGAAGGCTTTTATGCATCCAATTTACTTGGGGGTATAGCTCAGTTGGTTAGAGCACTTGCATGACACGCAAGGGGTCCGCAGTTCGAGTCTGCGTACTCCCACCATTTTAAAAGCCGCAAGTTCAACAGCTTGCGGCTTATTTGTTTTCCCGGGGATTGCGCCACCTCTCCCATTAAAGAGGGATTGCTGGCGGTGAAACCACTTCCAGAGTCCGCAATTTTCGCACTTTAAAGGAATTATAAATTTGCGCAAAATCCTACGGGATTCCGGGAGGCAAGGTCTCGCCAGCCAAAAACGGTCATTTTACCGTCTTTTTTCCCTAATTTGCCCTATGATTTTTACCAGCTCACCACTGCATATTAGATAAATTTGATATTTCTATTGACACTGTATTTTTTGGGTTTATCATTTATATTTGTTTTGGGAGAGATTAATAGCATTAACTGGAGTTTCTCCCCAAGCAAGGATGAAACTTTTTATGCCATAATCAGAGCTTACAATCAAAGATTATACGGATTCAACAAGCGGCGCTCAAACATTTATAGCGGAGAAATAATTATATGAATTTCAAAATATTAATAATAGTCGCCGCATTTCTCAGCCTGTTGGGATGCTCGTCTCCAACGGATGGCGGGGCCAGCCAGTTACCATCCGACAAACTTTCCGAAAACAATAAAATTCCGGCTGAATTAAAAAACGTATTATCCTCGCAAGTTCAAAAACATATATCAAAATATTCACCGGATCCGGATTATTCTTTCGTTCTTTTTGGAAAAACTTTTGGCGCACCCGATTCGGATTATCAGCTCATAACTTTCCTCCCTGTCAATATTGGGGGGCATTACAGCGGATCCATTAATCTTAACAATATCAGGCTGGAAATCGGCAGCAATACAATCGGTACCGGCAACCGCCATTTCTTTAAATATAAAATCAAGCAGCATCTTTTTAACGAATTTATCAACTGCGCTTCTACCGAATCCGGAATCATTCCATTATGCGATGAGCCAATCCTTATAAAATATATTGAAGTTGAAGAAAAGAATTCCGGCGGCAAATTTCAGGAGTTTGCGAAGGCAAATGCCGCAGGCGATTCCAGGCCCGTTTTGAGAACAAATAACACTTTTCCGCAGAAAAACGAATACCTGCTCGTCGTTTTTGCACGGGACAAGCAAAGAAGTTGAGGCAGCGCATGAAAAAGGCCAGATATGCGACATTGGCGAATACAATTAAACGGGAAGGGTTAATGATTGAATTATGAATTATAAATATATTCTACCTTTAATATTGTTATCTGTATTTGCATTCGTCCTTGGACGCAATAGTACTCAACATATCGACAATCCGCCTGAAGCAAGAGGTTCGGAAATACGGGGTACATCTGATAACTATGTATCAATTACCTTTATCAGGAAGGATCGGGACAGCGCTTATTTGATTGTATACCAGTTGAGGAAAAGCAAAGATATTCAATTAGTTAGGTTGACGCAGGATTTTATGGATAAAAATAGAGCAGGCTTGGTTAGGATGTCAAGTAGTGGAAATTATGTCGATATTCTTGGCGTGCCTGTGCTTGAAGATTATCAGATATACTACGGAAACTTTCCGCTTAATGGGCAGACAAAATTGAAGGGAGAGTTTTTCATAAACTTGCCACCAAATACCTATCTGCCATCATTGAATTAGCTTAGGAACTTTTATTTATCATCGGCTGCCGGGAAACTCCCAGCAGCTTTCTATTTTGTCTGGAGCGTTTGGGCCGGATTTAACAGTCAATTGTTCTTTTATGCGATATATTTGATTAAAATTGATATTTTTATTGACACTACATTTTTTAGTTTTATTATTTGTATCTGTTTAAAGAGAGTTTACCAAAATTTTAACCATGCAATTACGAAGTTCAACTATGACGGCATGGGCGCTTGTTGAAAAGGTCTTGCCAGACGGAAGCTCCGAGAAATGGGTTTGGGACGGGATTGCGTTGGTTGCCCGAGGCAATGACATTTACGTGAATGAACCCCATGCCGCCAGAGGTAATTATGCAAATGTAAAATAAGGAGAGTATTCATATTCTTTTGATGTATCAACTGTAACCAAGCCGACTCACCCGAGAACATTCTTTGTCGTAGAAAAATGAAACCTAATATCACATTTTTTTTGTTAAATATATTTTTGTTCACATTTGCATTATGCGGATGCAAACATCAAGAAACCGCCTCAAGGCAGGTTGTAACCGAATCTGCATGTTTCATGGGCTACGAAGATTCCGGTGAAAATAACGCGTTATATTCCCGCGCCTTATTTTCACAAATGAATCCTAAATTTGAATGCATTTGCATACTAAAGTATAACGGAACTCATTATGATGTTTTATATTCATTGGAACTTAATCCTGAAAATTCTTATTTTCATGGAGAATACAACAGAGATGGGTATGATATTAAAATTGACGCAGAACGACTAACAATCAACGAAAGCTGTAAAGCTATAAATATAAGTTTAAATTTTTCGGAAAATGATGCCCTAAAAAAGGCAATTAACACAAACGTTTCGTCGGATTGCGCTTCAGAATTTCTCGTTATAGACAAGTTCGACAAAGACAGGCCAATATATGATACTCCCGAGTATGTCTTTATTCTTTTTACTGGCAAAAAAAACAAAACTACAAGCAGTTTGGGCATTGCAAAAAAGCTGGCAAATAAGGATGCAAAATATTATACAACCGCAAAGGAGCTGTACGAGAGATTCGTTAACGCCGTAAAACTTTCTGACTTTGCAAAGGCCGTTGCATCTTTGAATCTTACAAACAATGAAAATGCCGCATCGAAATTTGCATTGTTTTGGAGATTAACAAAGGAAGCAGGCGCCGATAATCTTGAATTTGGGAATATTAATAAATATTTTGACGGATATATTTTCAACGTAAAAATAAAAAACAAGCGTAGCGATGCCATAGAAGAGTTTTTCTTTATATTGTATATTTCAGAAAATAATGCGTGGGAAATGATTCCGTTTATATTTGATATATAGTAAAAGTCTTCAAAAATAAATGAAGTTCCAGGCGGGACAGATTTCTATACTTATGAGCAAAATATCAAATTAAGATTTTATGACATTTACGATTTTGCCATTGGGGATAATGCTTTGGTGAATATATTTGCTCGCCTTCAAGCCGGCGGATTCATTTATCCTTTTAATATATATGGGGATACATCAATATATCTCAGCGGAGAATTCTAAGTAAATTCAAACATGGGGAAAAAATTATATGCATTATTAATTTCTCTTTGCATGCTTTTTAGCACATGCAACCTTCAGGGCGGCGATCACTTAAACTCAGTCTTTTCCGGGCGAAAAATTGTAAGCGTTGCAGGCGATATCTTCATGTTCAATGCAGATTCTACGGTATTGCCGACAACACTCATGAAATCTGATAAGAAGAGCCTGCGCGTATTCTCAGAAATTTTGGATGGCAAAAGGCTGGTAGTTTCTGAAATAAACGATGACGGAAGGATTATAATTGGAAAACATGGCAATCTTGCGGATGGCTCGGAAAAAGTCTATTTCTTTCTGGATACAAAGACAAATGAATATTTATTCAAAATAACGAATAAACAGCTTAGGGAAAAATTGAAGAAATATTCGATAAATGAGTTTTCTCTCCAAAAAGCATCATCCAAATACAAAGGGAATCTAGCTTCTTTCCGCAATCTATAAATATAAGAGAAAAACTGGCAATAGGCGGATGACAGCACCAGTTTTTAACTTTATCGCACTGCAAGCCTGCCAGGAAACTTCCGGCGGCTATTTTTTGTCTGTAATGTTTGGGTCGGATTTAACAGCCAATTGTTCTTTCATGCGATATATTTAATTAAAACTGATATTTTTATTGGCGTTGCTTTTTTTTAATTTTATTGCTCGTTCCTGTTTTTTGGGGGAAGCTTATTTTAAACAATGTTGTAATATGCTTTTCAAAATTATAACTATGCAAGTAGAATAGGAAATTCGAAGACGAACTCGGGATGTATCTGCTGGCAGGAATGATAGCTACATTATCCCTTTTGTCAGGGCCGCAGAGGTCAAATAATTTTACGATGAACTTGGGCGTTTGGCTCAGGTTGAATATGCGGGCGCAGAGCGTGCCAACGGGTGTTATTCGTACGATGAACGTGGCAATCTTTCCGAAAAAAAAGATAGGCGATTTGGTTTGGTCTTACGAGCACGGCAAGGCGAATCATATTGCTTCCCTCAAAGATCCAGATGGTGAAAGAGCCTATAAGTATGACAAGGCAGGCGCCTCCTTGAAGAGTATCTAAATGGCAAATTGACGCGTCCTGGAAATACGGCTATCTAGACAAGGAGATAGAGGTTAACCGAAAGGGCAGGATTGCCAAGTTCAACTATGACTGCATGGGTATATTGGTTGAAAAGATACTTCCCGATGGCAAGTCCGAGAAGTCGGCTCTGAGACGGGATTGCGCTGGTTGCAAGGGGTAATGGCATCTACGTAAATAAACCCCATGCGGCCGCTTGCAACCTCCTTTCCCGTCTTCGGGGAGGCGGGAATCACGCCGGGCGTTTTCACGCATATGCTTCCCGACCCTGTCCTTGCCATGCGCCCCGTGAGATTATCCCGCCCAGGGGCTTGAGATGGCGGCCACATCCAAGCGGAGCACCGCCTCCGTGGACGATTCGCCCGCGCCGACGCACTGGCGGGGCAGTCTGGATATTCCCGCGAACGGGTTTCGTTTTTCGACGCGTGAACGGAAAGTTTCAGCCCCGGCTCCGTCCGCCCGCCCACGTCAATTTTAATGCCGCCGAAAGTGCACAACCTCCGCGCCCCTGCGGCAGGGCCTTTGCATCCTCTCTACTTGAAGGATTTCGCCGCCAGTTCCGGAGTGTCGAATATGTCGAAAATCTTGTACGCCCTCGTGATTTCAAAGACAAGCCTCGGCTTTGACTGGAGCGCAGCGAGCGCGAACTTCCCGCCCTTTTCCGTGAACTCCTTGAAAAAGCGCACCACGGCGCCGAGGCCCGTGGAGTCGATATATTCCATTTTGGAGCAGTCCAGAACGATTTTTGAAGCCTTGCCGGAAATGCAGGCCATCTCAGATTTGAACGTCCCCTCATTCCCCACGGTGAACCTTCCGTCCACCGCAGCAAAATGCACCCCGTCAACCTCGCTTATAGTAATATGCATTTCAATCAACTTGTTTGCCAGTCAAATTTGATAGAAAATACACGCGAGGCAACATTATTTCCAAAAAAACTGCAAACTCGTTGACAAAACCGCCGGAATCCCGCAGTTTGCATTGCGGTATCAATGGAAAAACCCGTGAAAGTCCTGGCGGTTGACGACGACGAGTACATCCTCAAAATCCAGCGCGCCTGCCTGCCACCGCCCGCCTTCGACCTCGTCGCCTGCCGCGACGCGATGTCGGCCATGGCGGCGTTCAAGGGGGGCGGCTTTGACATTGTGCTGCTCGACGTCGTGATGCCGGGGATAGACGGCTTCGAGCTCCTTTCCCTCATCAGGAATTCCGACCCCGAAATCCCCGTGATAATGCTCACCGCGAAAGTGGACGACATAAACGGCACGATGCTGAAAAAAATTTCCGGGGACAGGAACACATACTACCAGGGGAAGTCCTTCAGCCGAGGCGAGCTCGTCTCTAAAATCAACTCCATCGTCTCCCAGCGCATCTCGGAGGAGGAGAAGAAAAGATACTTCGCCGAGATGGAAAAGGACGCGGCGCTCGCGGGGGAGGTGCAGCGCCTTATGTTCCCGAACTGGGACACGATTTCCGGCGGCGCGCGCTTCTGCTTCTGCTACCGCCCCTATATGAAAATAACGGGCGACATTTTCAGCTTCACAGAAATTTCAGACGGCGTTTTCCTTTCGATAATGGGGGACATATCCGGGCACGGGATTCAGTCCGCCCTGTGCATGTCGGCAGTCGAATACTCCCTGGCAAAATACATCAGACTAACCCCCGCAGGGAGCATAACCCCGCACGGGGCGCTGAACCACCTCCAGACCTTCATGTCCGGCCTCGGTGCGGACCGCTACATGACCTGCCTTGTCGCTGTGACGGACTTCCGGAAGCGCTCCATATCCTTCCAGAGCGCCGGGCATCCGGACTTCATAATGTACACCCCGGCGGGCGGGGCTTCAACGATGAACCCGCGCGGCCTCGGCGCGCTCCCGGTCGGCCTTGTGCGCGGCACGGTGTACGGCCCCCAGGACACGGTCTGCGCCGAATTTCCGGAGGACGCGGTTCTCTTTTCATACACAGACGGCCTCGAAGAGCTTCAAGACAGGCCCGGGGGCGGCGCGGCGATGGCGGAATTCATCGAATCCTTCGCAGGTGGAGGGGCAAGCCCCGCGTCGGTCTTCAGGATAGCGGACGCGATGTTCAAGCTGGGCTCCGACCGGATAGCAGACGACATATCCCTCGCCGCCTTTTCCGCATACTCCCCGAAGCCGGACAGCTTCGACTTCTCCATAAGCCCGATGTTCCCCGACATAGACGCCTTCGCCCAGAAGGCGGGGGCCCTCGCGCTCGAAAAGACCGGAAACGGGCGCTTCGCGGCAAAGGCCGAGATTCTTTCATCCGAGTTTCTCAACAACGTTGTCGTGCACGGGCTCGGGGGACGCAGCGCGCCGCGGCCCATAATTTCGGCGCATGTGGAATTCCGGGCGGAGGACGTGCGGATAACCTTCCACGACAAGGGCAGAAAATGGGATCCGGAGATCCCGCCCGGCGCAAGCGGAACCGCAGACGGCGCCCTCGCGGGCTCCGGCAGGGGGCTTGCAATGATAAGGGAGATAGCCTCCTCAATAAAGCGGTGCCGGTACGCCGACATTTTAAACGAAACCGTATTCACAATACCATACGAAAAATGAAGGAGCAGATACTCTCCCACCTCGCCGAATCATTCGGGCTTGAGGGAGCGGAAGCCCTCGGGCTTTTGGCCTCCTATGCAAAGACGCTGGAGGACAGCCTTGCGGCGCTCGAAGGGGGCGCCCCGTCGCCCGAGACGGCAATGGCCGCGCATTCTGTCAAGGGATGCGCGCTAAACTGCGGAGACGCGGAGACGGCCGAAATTGCAAAGGCAGCCGAAACTGCGGCAAAGTCCGCCGACGCCGCAGGGCTTGCGGCCGGGACCGCACGCCTGCGCGAAAGGCTGGACGCGCTTCACGCCGAACTTTGACGGCGGCGCGCCGGGGAGGCCGCCCGGAGCCGGGGAGCATTTTGGCGGCGCGGGAGCTTATTTGTTGACACCGGGCGCAAAGGCCGTAGCTTGTGAAGTCTTTTATGAATAAGGCCATCTCTGCAACTCCACTCAAAGAACTTGACCCGGCGGTCTTCGAGGCGATAGAAAAGGAAACCAATCGCCAGCAGACCCACCTTGAGCTCATCGCTTCGGAGAACTTCACGCTCCCGGCGGTCATGCAGGCAATGGGTTCCACCCTCACGAACAAGTACGCCGAAGGGTACCCGGCAAAGCGATACTACGGCGGCTGCGAATTCGTTGACGTTGTTGAGCAGTTGGCAATCGACAGGGCAAAGCAGCTCTTCGGGGCGGAGCACGCCAACGTGCAGCCGCATTCCGGCTCGCAGGCCAACATCGCCGTTTACACGGCGGTCTTAAAGCCCGGCGACAAGATTCTTTCCATGTCCCTCGAGCACGGCGGCCACCTGAGCCACGGCCACCCCATGAACCTCTCGGGGATGCTCTACCGCATAGTCCCCTACGGCGTGGACGAAAAGACCGGGCGCATAGACTACGACAAGCTGGAGGAAACCGCGATGGCCGAAAAGCCCAAGCTCATCGTGGTGGGCGCGAGCGCATACCCGCGCATCATAGACTTTGAAAGGGTCGGCGAAATCGCAAAGAAATGCGGCGCCATGCTCATGGCCGACATCGCCCACATCGCCGCCCTCGTCGCGGCCGGCGTCCATCCGAACCCCGTCCCCTACTGCGACTTTGTCACGACCACGACGCACAAGACCCTCCGCGGCCCGCGCGGCGGGATGATAATGTGCCGCGAACAGTACGCAAAGGCCGTCAACTCCTCGGTGTTCCCGGGCAACCAGGGCGGGCCGCTCATGCACGTCATAGCCGCCAAGGCCGTGTGCTTCGGCGAGGCCCTCAAGGACTCCTTCAAGGAATACGCAAAGCAGATAGTAAAAAACACCGCAAAGCTCGCGGACGAGCTTTCAAGGCGCGGCCACGGCCTCGTCTCCGGCGGCACGGACAACCACCTGCTCCTCATCGACCTGCGCAAGCGCAACCCCGACCTGACGGGCAAGGCGGCACAGGCCGCGCTCGACAGGGCGAACATAACGACCAACAAAAACACCGTCCCCGGCGAAACCCGCTCCCCCTTCCAGGCCAGCGGCATCCGCCTCGGAACCGCAGCGGTGACCTCCCGCGGCATGGGCGAAGACGAGATGGTAAAAATCGCCGAAGCCATCGACCTCGTGCTCTCCAACCCCGAGGACGAAGCCGCCATCGCCAAGGCGAAAGACATCGCGGTGGGCCTCTGCGCCAAGTTCCCCCTCCCCTACTGAGCCGGGCTGAAACTTTTTTCAGGGGGCCGCGCGGAAAGCGCGGCCCTTTTTTTGCGCCGCAATAACGGCGGCCGCGAGGGGCGCGTTTCAGGCGCGGGGGGATTTTTGCAAAAAAAGCCTTGCAAAAATTTCATTTTTTTAAGACTATTTTTACAGCTTTCAAGGGGGTGTTCAGTGGATTGGGGCGCATGCCCGGACCGCGAGAGACTGCCGCACGAAAGCACGGACGCAGAACCGGCGCAACAGTTGGCGCACAGCCCGCGCTGCGGCGCGTCCGCACCCGCAGGCCGACCGGGGCCGGGCCGGCGGGCGAAGACGGAAAATTTCAGACCTCTTATTTACAACATCAAAAAGGAAATCATGAAAAACAGACAATCACGCAAGGCGTTCACGCTCGTTGAACTGCTCATCGTCATTAGTATTATCGCGGTTTTGGCTGGTTTGGTTATGCCGGCGCTCACTGGCGCAATGGGTTCGGCAAACAAGCTGAAGTCCCTCAACCAGGCCAAGGGCATAGCGACGGCATGGCAGTCCTATGCGAAGGGCGAAAGGAGCCGCTCCATCAACACCGACAGCATCCACGAATGGGCGTTCAGGCTCGCCGAACACGCCGATTTGAACATGCCCGCCTTCTGGATACTCGACTTCGACCCCATCGTCAGCGACAAGCTCGGCACCGGCGCTACGATGCCCGTCAATATCGGCGACAAGATTGGCAGCAAGTGGAAGATAAGCGAAGAATTCAAGGCGTTCCCCCTCAGTTGGGAAGTCGCAAACGCCGTTCCCGCCAACGCCCCCAGCTACACTCCGCTCCTCTGGACCCGCGGCCTCAAGCCGACCGGCCAATGGGACAAGAACGAGGGCGTGTTCGCCGACCAGGGCGGCCACATCGCGTTCGTCGACATGTCCGTCAAGTGGTTTGACGCCCTCCGCGACGAAGAGGTCAACCCGCGCGGCGAACTCAAGCGCTACAACGAAACCATGCCGACGTTTGACATCAGCCAGGCCATTCGCGGCGGCTCCAAGAACATCCTCAAGAGCCAGCTCGAATAGCGAGGGCTTCCCCTTGCGCCCGGAGGCGGAAACCCTCCGGGCTTTTTTTTGCGGCGTTTTTTTAATCCGCAAAAAAGGCATGGGCCGCACGCGGCATAAAAATATGAAGCGCCCAATTTTAAGGGCGCTTTTTTTGCGCCCGCATCCGGCGCGCACCCCGGCGGAAAAATTTGCCCAAAAGACACCGGGCATGGATTGGAAAAGGCAAGGCGGATTTCCAAACGCAATCCGTCCGGGGAAGACAGAAAACTGCAAAAAATGCGAAATCCGCGCCGCCGACCCGCGCAAATTTTTAGAAAAAAATCCGCATGGAAGACGCCTACCGCCAGCAGTCCGCACGCTGCGCACAAAATCCCCGGGGGGCGAAGAGTCCGCGCAGGCCTTGGATGGCAACACGCAAATCCGGCGCGGAGACAAGCCGGCAAAAGCCGAGACCTGCCGCCCCGTCCCCCTCCGACCCTTCCCGATATTTGCAGCGCCCGGAATGAGGCTCCCGCCGCAGCGCCCCGCAGGCGCGGGAGGGAGGCGGACGGCGCGCCCTCATACAGAAAAACCAGGACAGCGCGGGCTCCGCAAAAAATCCCGACCTTTGCAAGAATCGCCAGGTCTTCGCATCACAAAACAGGGGGTGCAATGCGCCTCTCCGGCGCGCGCCCCGGGAGAGACGCCGGGTTTACACACCGCAGGCGCGGGAGGCCCCCAGGAGGTCTCGGCGGCCCCAAGGCAAAGCGCGCGCTTCAAAAAAAATGCTCGCCAAAATGCCAATTATGCGTAGATAGTACGCGAAATTTTTTTCAATCATGGCAAAGAATTCAAGCAAGCTGAAGTGGTGCAAGGTGCGCCTCGGGCAGGACCTGAACTGGTGGGTGTCCGAAACGAGCGACAAGGTAAACTGGGACGCCGACGGCCTCAGCGTAATAGACCCGCGCCAGGCGGCGCACATGACGGAAACACTCTCCGCCCTCAAGGAATACGGCCTCCAGGACAGCATTGTGGAAAACGCCTTCTTCACCTTCGCAATCGACGGCAAGGCCGGCAAGGATTCCGTAAAAATTTCCAAGGTCACAGGCTCCGTGTTTGACGACGAGCAGTATTTCCTGCTGCCCAACAACCTCGACGACGAAAGCTCCCCCTACGCGGAATTCCTCGACCACATCACCTCCCTCCAGATAAAGATGCTAAACGACACCTTCTCGTTCGAGGAGAAGCTCGCCATAGAGGACCTTGAGGACGAGGTGCGCGAAAAGTACCACAACGACTACATGGAAGGCAAGGCCATCCACGCCTTCCCGGAAGTCATGGACATTCTCGAATACGTCCCCGAGGGCTATTCGCTGGAGGACGACGACGAGGACTTTGAAAAGCGCAAGTCCGAAGAGGACGAGTACGACGACATCGACGACCTCCCCGGCGAAGAGGAAAACATCGAGGAGGACGAAACGATGCAGTGGGACGAGGACGACGACGATGACGGCGACGGCTACGACTACAAGGACGAGCCGGACGGCGACTTCGACGACGAGAATTACTAGGCCCGCCCGCCAAAAAAAGCTTCTATTTTCACAAAAATTCCGCAATTATGAAATGCGGAATTTTTTTTATGCGGTTAAATCCCTTCAGATTCCGGAAGCCCGGCAGCATAATAACCGCCACCGCCCACGTGCGCGAATCCGGCGGGCGCGCCTGCGTGAAAATTTCAGGCGACTGGCTCACCACTGAGAACCGCACGGGCATAAACCGCGTCCTGCGCGACATCAGGCCCGGGTTGAGGGAGGTGTCGTTCGACTGCTCGGCGCTCGGGAAGTTCGACTCGGCCCTCGTGTGCCTGATTCTGCGCATATACGACGCCTGCGCCGACACAGGCGCCAAGTTCGACATGGACAGCCTTCCCCGGGGCCCGCGCTCGCTTTTGGAGCTGGCCGTCGCCGTGCCCGAAAAGAAGGACGCGCGCAAGGCCGTTTCGTCCCGCAACATTTTCTACCACATGGGCCGCCACGCCATGTCCACCATCGAAAAGTTCGAGGAGCAGATGCGCTTTTTCGGCGAGCTGGTCATGGCGAGCGGCAACTTTCTGGCGGGCCGGGCGCGCTTCAGGGTTTCAGACCTCATGCTCGCGGTCCAGCGGGCCGGGCCGGAGGCGCTGCCGATAGTGGGCCTGATAAGCTTCCTCGTCGGCCTGATACTCGCGTTTGTCGGCGCGATACAGCTTGCGAAATACGGCTCGGAAATATTCGTGGCCGACCTCGTGGGCCTCGCCATGGTGCGCGAGATGGGCGCCATGATGGTCGCCATAGTCATGGCCGGGCGCACCGGCGCTGCCTACTCGGCCGAACTCGGCTCGATGAACGTAAACGAGGAAATCGCGGCCTTCAGAACCTTCGGCATATCGCCCCTCGAATTCCTGGTGGTCCCCCGCATACTGGCCCTGATAATGATGTTCCCGCTCCTCACCGTGTTTGCGGACTTCATCGGAATGCTCGGCGGATTCGCCATAGGCTGGGGCATGTTCGACATAAACTACGACGCCTACATGGGCCGCACAATGGCCTCCCTCGACCTCGTCCAGTGCGCCACGGGCGTCGGCAAGAGCCTGCTTTTCGGGGTAATAGTCGCGGTCGTGGGATGCATGAAAGGCATGACGTGCGGCTCCAGCTCCTCGGCTGTCGGCCTCGCCGCCACCTCCAGCGTCGTGACGAGCATAACCCTCATAATCGTGGCCGACGCCATATTTGCGGTCCTCTTTAACATTTTCGGAATATGAGCGGCGAAGACAAGATAACTGTAAAGGATCTGACGCTGGCCTACGGCGACTTCGTCGTGATGAGCGACCTCAACTTCTCCGTGAAGGCCGGCGAAATCTTCGTGATAATGGGCGGATCCGGATGCGGCAAGAGCACGCTTTTGCGGAACATGATAGGGCTGCTTGAGCCCGCCGCCGGAACCGTGTACTACGACGGCAGGGACTTCACGCACGCCGCCCCGGAAGAGCGCACGAAGATGCTGCGCTCGTTCGGCGTCCTCTACCAGGGGGGGGCGCTGTGGTCGTCGATGACGCTTTCTGAAAACGTCGCCCTGCCGATGCGCGAATTCACCGACCTGCCTCAGCAGGACGTGGACGAACTCGTGAACCTGAAGCTCGCCCTCGTCGGGCTGAGGGGCTTTGGCGCCTTCTACCCCTCGGAGATAAGCGGGGGCATGTGCAAGCGCGCGGGCCTCGCCAGGGCGATAGCCCTCGACCCCAACATACTGTTTTTCGACGAGCCTAGCGCGGGGCTGGACCCGGTCTCCTCAAGGAGGCTCGACGAGCTCATACTGCAGATGCGCGACTCCCTCGGGGCCACGATAGTGGTGGTCACCCACGAGCTTGCCAGCATTTTCACGATAGCGGACCGGGCGATATTCCTCGACGCAAAAACCCGCACGCAGTCGGCCGTAGGCAGCCCCCGCGAGCTTTTGGCAAACGGCAGCGAGGATGTAAGAACGTTCTTGAACAGGGGCGTAGACCCCCTAAAGGAGAAGCACGAACATGAGTAAGAAAGCAAACCCAGTTGCGATAGGCATATTCGTCGTCGGCGCCTCGATGCTGGCGCTCATCGCGATTATGGTATTCGGCGCGGCCAAATTTTTCACAAAGACCGAAACCGTCGTATGCTACTTCCAGGACAGCATAAACGGGCTGGACGTTGGCGCGCCCGTGAAATACAAGGGAGTCACCATCGGCAAAGTGAAGGACATATCCATATTCGTCTCCCCCACTGACGTGAGAAAGTCGTCCATTTCGGTGTACCTTTCGATAGACCTCGACGTGGTGAAGCGCCGCACGAAGGAAGCCCGCAAGGACGGCGGCGGCAGCGACTCGCTCATGAACCAGATAGACGACGGCCTGCGGGCCATGCTCAACTACCAGAGCATTGTCACCGGCATGCTGTACGTGGAGCTGGACTTCTTCGCAAACCCCGGGGAAAAGTACGTGCTCCACAAGCGGCGCGGGGACATGGTGGAAATCCCCGTGGCCCCGTCCGGCCTGTCCGACCTCGCAAAGAAGATAGAAAACACCATGCTCCAGATTTCGGAGATAGACTTCAAGTCGATAGGCGAAAACCTCGACAGGCTCCTCGTGTCCGCTAACGGCAAGATTTCGGAGCTAGACGTGCAGACCATAAACGCCTCCCTCGTAGCCTCGCTCAAAAATATCGAAAAGCTCTCCGCCGACTCGAACCTCCGGGAATCGCTCAAAAACCTGAACAAGATGCTCGTCGACGCCCAGTCTTTCATGGCAAAGACGGACGCCGCCATCGGCTCCCTCCACAAGAACGCATCGGGCACGATGGAGAAGGTGAACACCGTCCTCGACGACGTGGACGCGGCCATATCCCCGCAGTCCCCGTTCCGCTACGAGCTTTCAATGCTCCTTAAAAACCTCGGCGACGCCTCCATATCGGTCAAGGCCCTGGCCGACTTCATCGAGCGCAACCCCAACGCCATAATAACCGGCAAGCCGTCAAACGAAAAATAGGCGAAAAAAAAGGAAACATCGTGGACTCCAGAAAAATCGCATTCCTCGCCGCCGCCGCGGCTCCACTCTTTTTGACCTCCTGCGTGGGGGACTTCCTCCAGCCGAAGGAGGACCCCACGCGCTACTACGTACTGAGTTCGGCCTCCACCCCGGAGACGGTGCCGGGCGCGGAAAACGTCATGCTCAACATTTCGCAGGTGAGGATTCCCGCGTACATGTCGCGCCAGCAGATAGTCTCAAAGGCGGCGGGCTCCCCGGAAGTAATGATATCCGACTTCAACCGCTGGCCGGAATACCCCGTGGACTCGTTCACGCGCGTCATAGCGACGGACATCTCAAAGATGGTGCGCTCGCAAAACGTTTACGCCTATCCGGGCATGGCCCCCGAAAAGGACGCCATAACCCTGCGCGTCATAATCGTGGAGTGCATAGGCCAGGTGGGCGGAAAGCTGGACTTCAAGGCCCGCTGGGAGCTTGTCAAGCCCTCGGGCGCAAAGACCGAGGCCCAGACTGCAAGGCTGTTTGTAAGGGAAATCCCCTCGGGCGCGGGATACATCGGCTACGCCGTGGCCGTGGAGCGCGCCCTCAACGAGCTTTCTCTTGACATTGCAAAGGGCCTCGTTGAATTTAAGAAAGGCTTGGCGGAAGCCGAAGACGGCGGCGCGCCAAGCGTCCCCGCGAAGTAGCGGTGGCGCTTCCCGCGCGGCATCAAGCCTCCAGAAAAAACAAAAAGCAAAGGAATACATATGACAAGCGCACTATGGTTTTCGGGCCAGGGGGCCCAAAGCGTGGGAATGGCAAAGAGCCTGTACGAATCGGAACCGGAAGTAAGGGAGCTTTTCGGCCGGGCCGACGCGGCACTGGGCATGCCCCTTTCAAAGCTCTGCTTCGAAGGCCCCATGGAGGAGCTCACAAAGACGAGCGTATGCCAGCCGGCCCTCTTCCTGCACGGGATGTCCGTGATGGCGGTCCTGAGGAAGCGCGGGCTGCTCGGCGAACTCAAGGCGGCCCTTGGCCTGTCGCTCGGCGAGCTGACCGCGCACGCGGCGGCTGAGACCTACTCTTTTGAAGACGGCCTCAAAATAGTGGCCGAACGCGGAAGGCTCATGCAGGAGGCATGCGACGCCTCCAAGGGCGCGATGGCCTGCTTCATCGGGGGAACCGTCGAACAGGTTGCCCCGTACTGCGAGGAGTTCGACATCGACATGGCAAACCTCAACTGCCCCGGCCAGGTCGTTATATCCGGCGAGGCCGAAAAGGTCGAGGCCGCCACAGCCGCCGCAAAGGAGCGCAAGGCGTTCAAGCTCGTCGTCCCCCTGAAGGTCGCCGGCGCCTACCACAGCCGCCTCATGGAGCCGGCGCGCGCCAAGTTTGAGAAATTCCTCGAAGGCTTCGAGTTCAAGGCCCCGAAGCTCGCGGTATTCACAAACGTGACAGGCGAAAGGATTTCCGACCCCGCCGAAATAAAGAAGGCCCTCGTAAAGCAGGTGGTCTCCCCCGTCAAGTGGGAGCTGTGCGTCAGAAACTGCTCAAAGCTCGGGATAGACCAGTACTACGAATGCGGCCCGGGCGCGGTTCTTGCGGGGCTTGCAAAGCGCATAGACCCGGCTCTGAACGCGAAGGCCATTGCCGAAATCCGCGACTTCTAAACGCCCCCCGCGCAGCCGCATGCACGCGTAAAGAAAACACGCGCAAAGAAAAACCAAAAGCCCTCCGAACACGCATGTTAAGGAGGGTTTTTTTGCGCCACCTCCCGCACGGCACGCAAGAGCTTCATCTCCCGGGCGGAACTGCCTGACAGGCGCCCCCCCGCAGGCCGCAAACAATGGCGTCCCTCCCCGAGAGGCTCTGCGGAATTGCGCCTGCTGCCCGAACGGGGGGGGCGATGTAGACTCCTGCGCGCGGCTGCGGGCGTGGAATTTTACCCAGGAGGGGAGATTAAAAAAAACGGCGGACGGTTCCTCCTCAAACATCCGATTTTCCGGCAGGCTGCCGGCCCGGATGGCGATTTTTCCTCAAAGAAATTTGAAAAGCCCACAACCGTCCGCAGCCCCCCCCTGCTTTCATCGGGATTTGGCGGCTTTCGGCGGCCTGTCAAAGTTTTTGAATAAAATCACCGCGCGCAAAACATCCCCGCCGAACGGCGGCCGCGCCCACCGGGCCTATCTCGCGCCCCCGCGCCAGCATACCGCGCCGCGCGGGGCTTCCCGGCGCGCGCCGGGCGGCGCGGAAAAAAAGTGGTTGACAAATCATTTTCAAGGCCGTTTCATTTTACGTTTTAAAAATTTAAGGAATCAGAAAAGCAAAATGGCACTCAGAATCAGATTACAAAGGCACGGCTCCAAGCACGCCCCCACCTACCGGATGGTTGTGACGGAACAGTCTTCAAGGCGCGACGGCAAGTTTGTGGAAAACCTCGGCTTCTACAATCCGAAGGCCTGCGGCCAGGAAGTCGAATGCAAGCTCAACCTTGAGCGCGTCGACTACTGGACGGGCGTGGGCGCGCAGATGAGCGACACGGCCAAGGCGCTCGTGAAGCGCGCGAAGAAGGAAGTCGCCGGCGCCTAAAGGCGTTTGGCGGCGCAGTCCCACCCAGACCGCCTCCAACGGCGGTTTTTTATTCAATACAGGCATGGCTCATCTGAAAGTGGACTTCCTAACCCTCTTCCCCGCGATGCTCGACGGTTTTTTGAACGAGAGCATGCTGGGCAGGGCGCAGAAGGCCGGAATTTTGGATTTGCGCGTGCACAATATTCGCGACTGGGCCGAAGGCAGGCACAAGATAACCGACGACCGCCCTTTCGGGGGGGGCCCCGGGATGCTTATGAAGCCCGAGCCAATATTTTCCGCAATAGAGGAGCTGCAAAGCGAATCGTGCGTGAGAATTTACATGTGCCCCGACGGTGAAAGGCTCACGCCCGGAATCGCATCGGAGCTTGCCTCGGCGGGCCACCTGGTAATCCTGAGCGGCCATTACGAGGGCATAGACGAGCGCATTCGCGAAAAGCTTATCGACAGGGAAATTTCCATAGGCGATTACGTCCTGACAAACGGCACACTGCCCGCGGCGGTTCTGGTCGACACCGTGGCAAGGCATGTTCCGGGAGTTTTGGGAGAAGAAAATTCCTTGACGTACGATTCTTTTAACTCCAATCTCCTTTCCTTTCCACAATATACCCGTCCTGCGGACTTCAGGGGCATGAAGGTTCCCGAAGTCCTGCTCTCGGGAAACCATGCGGAAATCGAGGCCTGGAGGCGCGAAAGACAGCTCGAAAAGACCAAAAAAAGACGACCGGACATTTTAAAGCAAAAGGATACAATATGAATCAGGAATTGCTCAACGACATAACCAAGGCGCAGATCAAGGAAAACGTCACAAGCTTCAAGGTTGGCGACGGCGTGCGCGTACACACCAAGGTCCGCGAAGGCGACAAGGAACGCATCCAGATTTTCGCAGGCATCGTAATCGCCCGCAAAGGCAGCGGCATACACGAAACCTTCACGGTCCGCCGCATATCCTACGGCGAAGGCGTGGAGCGCGTATTCCCCCTCAACTCGCCCAACATCGAGAAGATTGAGGTCGAGCGCGAGTCCGTCACGATGAAGGCGCGCCTCTACTACCTGCGCGACAGGATTGGCAAGGAAGCCTCGAAGGTCAAGGAAAAGCGCCTCGCCCAGTAGGCTTTGCGCACAGATTTTGATTCTTCTCTTTTTCCGGGCGGAGGGACATTCCTCCGCCCGGTTTTTTTGCGCAGAAACGCCGCTGCACGCAGCGCATCCGGGGATTTGACGCACCCCGCGCAAGCGGCGCGGGAAACGCCGAGCGGAGAATAGGCTCCGCCCCTTCGCGGCAACCGCGAAAAATTCGCGCGGCCATGTTTCGGGAGGGCATCCCATTTTGCCGCAAACAAGGCCAGAATGAAAAATCGAAGAGACTGGCAAAGGCTGCAATCCCCCAAGAAAAACGAAAAATCAGGCGGCGCTTCGCGGCGGGTTGGGTACGCTCCTCTCCGCGCAAAATTTCATCCCCCAAACCCACTTTCTCCCTCGTCTGCGCTAGACCCAATCCTTCCTCGCAAGCGGCGCAACCCGTGCCCACAAGCCGCAAGACGCCCCGGCCGCAGACACAGTATGGAGAAAATGCCCGCCCATCCCCAGACGGCGCGCCGCCCGGGCAATGCCCGCGAATTGCCGCCCCGCCGCGCCTCCTCCCTGCAAAATCCACGGCAGATTCCGCATTCGCAAGGTGCATGGGGATGCCATTAATGGCCCCGCCACCATGCAGACTGGCCGGGCAAACCCCAGACCCATGCGCTTTCGGCGGCGTCCTACTATCAAAAAATCCGCTAAAAATTCCTATTGCATCCGGGCTGCATTTGCTTTCAAATGCAAAAAAAGACGGTTATGGCAAATTTTGAAAGCGAGCTTTTGAAACGCCTGCCCGAATACGAGAGGGCCGGCCTGTTGGATTCCGAAAGTTCGGCGAGGCTTTCGGCATATCTTAAAACCGGCATTTCAGGCGCGGGAAGGCCGTTCCAAACCGCGCTCTATCTGGCCGGAACCGCACTCATCGCCCTCGGAGTGATTCTTTATGTGGCGCACAACTGGGACGGCCTCTCTTTCACAGCCAGAATCGCGCTGGGGTTTGCGCCCCTTGGCATATCCGCAGTTTTGGGATTTGCCGCCCTTTCAAAATGCGGGCGCGGCAGCCCGTGGGCCGAGGGGGCCGCCCTCCTCAATTTCGCCGGAGCCGCCGCGATGACGGCCGCAATTTCGCAGATATACCATATAGACGGCGATATTGCCGACTATGCTGCGGCCGTGGCGGCGCTCACTGCGGCCATCCCATTTGTATTCGGCTCGCGGCTTGCCATGTGCGCCGTGGCCATCATGTGTTCGTTTTCCATATGGGCTTCGGAGATAAAGGCGCTCTTTACGTGCGAACTTGCCCTCATTGCAATGTTCGGATACGCCCTTTTGAAATACGGGAAGCCCGGCGCGCTGAATACGGCCTGCTCCTATGTGTTTTTCGCATTGGCCCCGCCCGTGCTTGTCGGCATCGCCGCATGCTCCAACTTCGCAATCGGGCCTGTGCGCATAGATTTTGACCTGCTCTACTGCGCGGCGGGAACATTTTTACTTTCCATGTCGGTTGTCATGACAGCCCGCGGCCTGCCGCTTGCGAGAAACCCGATGTTCTGGGCGGGAATCTTCGGATTTGCGCTGTCTGCCATGTGCTTCGGCACCCCGGCGTCTTACAGGTCCGTGCCCGACCAATTCTCCGGACTGGAAGGCGCCAGCCTCCTCCGAGCCTGGAACTGCCTGGCGCTGCTTGCCATTGCGGCGGCAGGAACCGCCGCGTGCGCCGCCACGGCCCTGAAACTGCGCGCAAAGGACGCCGCAGTCCTGGCCGCATGCCTCATCCTGCCGGTCGGCGCGTTCGCGCCCTCCCTGGGCGGAATTGCGGTGATTGCCGCAAACGCGCTGATGTTCGCAGTCGCGCTGATTCTGTTTCTGGGCGGTTTCAGCCGCGCAGACCGCGTCCGCATGAATGTCGGCCTCATACTGTTGGCGGTCCAGGCGGCCGTAAAGTTCTTCGACCCGGACCTCGGAATAATGCTGCGCTCCCTCGTTTTCGCGGGGGCGGGCGCGCTTCTGATAGCCTCCAACATCATACTTTCAAAAAAGGCGGCCCGCTATGAATAAGGCATGGGAAAAAACGGCCCTGGCGGCTTTTGCGGCGCTTCTTTCATTCCAGATTTTATCGGGCGTCCGCTCCATATTGGAATGCGAAGACACTGTCAGAACCGGAGACGAGTTCAGGTTGAAATGCAGTGCAAGAGACCCTTACGATTCGTTCCGTGGCCGGTATGTATTTGTAAACATCGAGGACCTTGAAACGCCCTATCTCGAAAAGATTCCCGAGCTTGAAAAGCGGCTTGCCCAGCGGGCGAAAGACTCCGCCAACTCCTCCGAAAAGCACAGGAGTATGCAAGAAAACAGCAATATGCCGCTCTATAATACCCCGGTATGGGCGGTTCTAGAGCCGGACGGCGAAGGCTTTGCCAAAATAAGGGAATACTCCATGAAAAAGCCCTCAGACATGCGCGGCGCAATCCTCATGGAAGCCGGCTATTATTCGTCCCACAAATGGAATAAGGAAACGGAAAAGTACGACATTCCAAGACCCGAACCCATCATCATGCTGAGGTTTAAATACGGAATGAAAAAATATTTCATGAACGAGCATGATGTAAAAAAGGTCGAAAAGGCGCTTTTAAAGGAAACCTCCGCATCAACCCCAAACCGCAAAGATTCGTGGCTTTGCATAAGGCTTAAAAACGGAAATTACGCCGCAACAGACCTTGTGATAGGCGGAAGGAGCGCAAGGGATGTCATAAAAGACGACGAGTGAAAGCCGCCCGGCGGCGGGGCCGGGGCGCGCCGGAGAATGCGAACGGGCGGCGCCCCGTCCGATTTCGCCCCGACAAGCGGGGGGATGCTTCAAACGGTTGAAGCCCCGCTTTAAGAGTTAGCCCGGCCGGCCTTTTGCGAGAGGATTCTGGAAGCGGTGTCTCCCAGGAGAATCACGGCGCCCGCGAGAATCGCAATGTCCTTTATCACGAGCCTGCCGGCTCCGGACAGGAGCGGGAATCCGTGCTCGGGCGAGCCGAGGGCCGGGACCCAGACTTCCGGGGTGGTGGCGAGGAATGAAAGCGTCCCGAGGGTCATTGCAATCACGAGCGAATCGCCCAGGAGCGCCACCCTGGGGAAGAATCCCCCGAGCAGGACGAGCGTGCCAATGGAGATTATCAGAATACCCAATCCGCGGGAAAATTCGTAGGTTCGGTTTTCCCTGTGCCATTCGGTCTTTTTCTCGTCGGCCGCCCCCTCCGGAATTTTGTAGGACGCGTATTCGGGAGCCTCCTTTGCGTAGAAGAAGCTCATGAATGGGCTGTTTGCCACAAACGGCACGATTCCGTTTGCCTCGTACTGCCAGAATTTAAGCGCCCCTATCCAGGCGAATATCACAAAGATTGCCACGCGCATGAGCGCAAGGCCGATTCTGCGCGAGGACGCTGCAGCGCGCAAAAAGCTTTCGTAGATTTTTTTCATGTTCATGCGTGTTTAAAGATGCCGAGCAGGCCGGGGAACCCGCCATGCGGTACAAATTTCAATTTTTAAGATAAAAACACAAAACTGCGCCCCGTTCCAGCGCAATGTTGCATGCCCCAAAACATCCCGGCCGGAACGGGCGGAGAAGTCCCGCAAAGCAGTCGAAAAACGGCGCACTCAATCGGGATAAAAAATGCCTCCACCCGGAAAAGACGCGCGCCTTCCGCGAAAAATCCGGCAGGCGGCCGAATCACGCCCGCCCCAGGGCCTCCGACATGACGGCCCCCATGAGGGGCCCGCCCGTCCAGACTGAAAGCGACTTTGCGCCCTGCCATGCCAGCATTTCAAGCCCCGAAGCGGCGGCCCGCAGCCCCGCCGCGCGCGCAGCAAGAACCGACGCGGTTTCGCGCCCCCGCGCATAGGGCATGTCGAAAAACACGCAGCCCTTCGGAATCCGGGCGAAGTCCGCGACAGGCGGGTCGTCCGGCCCGAGCCCCACGGAAGTCGCGTTTATCAAAACAGCCCCGTCGGGAATCTCCGAGAGGTCCGAAAGGGCCGAGGCGGAATATCCCGCCGCAGACACAGCCCCCAGCAGGGCGTCCATTCTGGAGCGCGTGCGGTTTGAAATCCTGAGGCTTGCGCATCCGTCCAGAAGCGCGCGGAAGCACGCCGCCTTTGCGGCCCCTCCCGCGCCGAAAATCACGACGTCGGAATTTTCAAACCCCGCGCCGCAGGAAATTTCAAGCGCGCGCGCGAGGCCGAAGCCGTCGGTGTTCGTGCCCAGCCAGCCGTCCCCGCGCCGGGAGAGTGTGTTGCACGCGCCCGCAAGCCGGGAAAATTCGTCAAACTCTATCCCGTTTTTTTCCGCGCAGGAAAACACCACCTCCTTGTGGGGGATGGTCAGGTTTATCCCGGCGAACCCCGCCTTGCCGAACTCCGGAAGCGCCCCGCAAAGCTCCTCCGGCGGCACGTCGAACTTGTAGTACGCCCATTCCGAAAAGCGCGGGTCAGCCTTCGCCATTTCGGCGAGCGCCGCATTTTGCATAAGGGGGCTTAGCGAGTGCGCCACGGGATGGCCGAACACGGCAAGCGAGACGGGGGCGAACCGGGCGGAGCCGAGGTCTCCCGCGCTGAAAACGCGCGCGCAGGCATCACTTTGCATAGTCCCTTTCGCCGAAGAGAAAAGTTCCCACCCGCACCATCGTCGAGCCTTCCGCGACGGCGCGTTCGAGGTCGCCGGACATCCCCATCGAAAGCTCCGGAAGCGGGACGCCGAAACTCGAGGAAAGCCCGTCGCGGATTTCGCGCAGGGCCGCGAACGCGCGCGAGGCGGCGTCGAGCGTCGAGTCTATCGGGGCGACCGTCATGAGGCCCTCGACGGAAAGGTTGGGGAGCGAAAGCGCCCCCTCAAGGAGCGCAGGGGCGTCCTCGATATCGGCGCCGAACTTGGCGGGGTCGCGCCCGGAATTTATCTGGAGGAGTATGCGCAGCCTCTTGCCGAGCTCGCCTGCGGCGGCGTCGAGCCTGGAAGCCAGGCGCAGGCTGTCAACGCTTTGTATGCGCGAAAAAAGCCCGGCGGCGCGCCTTGCCTTGTTCGCCTGGAGGTGCCCTATCAACTCCCACTCAAGGCCGGGGACGGCCGGGACCTTTTCCTCGGCCTCCTGGACCCTGTTTTCGCCGGCGCGCCCAAGCCCCGCCGCGAGGGCGAAGCGGGCGGCGTCCGCCGGATGGTTCTTTGTGACAGGCAGAATCGCCACCTCCCCCGCATCGCGCCCGCAGGCCGCGCACGCGGACTCCACGCGCTCTTTCAAGAGCGCAAGCGAGGCTTCAAACTGCGCAAAGTCCACCATCTCCTATGACGCGGCCTTGTTTTCCCTCGACGCAGCAAGCAGCCTCATCCCGAACTTCCAAAGCGGCCCCGTGATATTGGCGGCCTTTGAGAGGGAGTCGTCCAGGCCGTTTACAAAGCGGTCGATTTCGGCGTCGCCGATTATGTAGGGCGGGAGGATTTTCATGGCGTCGAGGCCGTGGCTCGCCACCTGGGTGAGCACGCGCGGGCCGTCCATCATGGAGGTTACCATCATCTGCGTAAAGAGGGCGTCGTTTGCGAGCTTCAGGGCCTTCCAGGACGCCTTTTTCAGCATGGATTTCGGCTCCTGGAATTCGATGGCAATCATAAGCCCCTTGCCTCGGACCTCCTTGAGAAATTCGTGCTTCTGGCGGAGGGCGTCGATGCGCGCCATGAGCTTTGCGCCCATCTGCGCGCTGCGCTCGACGAGGTTTTCGGAGTCGAGCACGCTCAGGGACGCGAGACCGGCGACCATCGCGAGGTTGTTGCGGCCGAAAGTTGTCGAGTGGACCACGCAGCGGTCGAGGCTTGAGAACGCGCTCTGGTGGATTTCGCGCGTGGTTATGAAAGCCGCGCACGGCACGTACCCGCCGCTCAGGGTCTTCGCCACCGTTATGATGTCCGGATCGAGGTCCCAGTGCTGGAAGGCGAACATCTTGCCCGTGCGCCCCAGCCCCGTCTGAACTTCGTCTGCGACAAACAGCGCGCCGTACTTGCGGCAAAGCTCCTGCGCCTTCGGGAAATAGCCGTCGTCGGGGATGTGCACGCCCTTGCCCTGGACGGGCTCGAATATGAAAGCGGCGACGTCGCCCTTTTTGAGCTCGTCTTCAAGCATGTCGAGGTCGTTGAACCTGACGCACCCCAGCCCCGGCAAAAGCGGGCCGAAGCCTTCCTGGAAATGGCTGTTTACAGTGAGCGACAAAGACCCGTAAGAAAGGCCGTGGTACGCGCCCGACATCGAAAGCACGCGCGGGCGCCCGGTGTGGGCCCTTGCGAACTTGATGGCGCCCTCGTTGGCCTCGGTTCCGGAATTGCACAAAAACACGGCATTGCGCCTGCCGCCGGCGCGGATTGCGAGCTGTTCTGCAAGCAGCCCGCTCAAGAGGGCGCAGTCAAGCTGGACCATGTTGGGGAGGTCCATGTCGAGGGCGTCCTTGAGCGCCTTTGCTATCACAGGGTGGTTCCGCCCCATTCCGAAAACGCCGTACCCGCTAAGAAAGTCGAGGTAGTCGCTGCCGTCGGCGTCGTACAGGTAGGCGCCCTTGGCGCTCTTGTAGCTCTTGGCAAAGCCGATAGTCCGCAGAACCTTCGCAAGCGTGCGGTTCATGTACTTGTCGTGCAGTTCGTAATTCTGGCCGAAGCGGGAGTCTATCAGGCTTTTTAAATCGAATTCGTTCATTTTTTTATAAAAATTGCCAAAGAGACTAGCACAGGCGCACCCAAGTTCAAACTTTTTATTCGCCCCTCAAATGGCTTGTCATTTCCGCTTCAAAAGCCGACAATGCCCCTCCATGTTTTCAGCCCCAGAAATCTTCGCCCACTACGTCGTGGACTTCAACCCCTTCGCGCTGCGCTTCCCCGAAGGATGGGCGCTCGAGGGCATCCGCTGGTACGGGCTGGCCTACCTGGCGGGCTTTGTAATCGCGCTGCTTCTCATGAACCTGTATTCATCCAGGGGCCGCTCCCCGCTTTCAAAGGACGGCAATTCGAGCCTCATAACCTACCTGCTCTTCGGCGTGGTGCTGGGCGGGCGCATGGGCTACATGCTCTTTTACGACTGGGCCGCGTTTTCCGCAAACCCGCTCGTAGCCCTCCAGATATACAAGGGCGGAATGGCGAGCCACGGCGGATTCATCGGGGTGTTCGCCGCCGCCCTGCTCTTCTCAAAAGTCCACAAGGTCCCCTTCCTGAAAATTGCGGACATAATAGCGACGGTCGCGACCCCCGGGATATTCCTTGGCAGAATCGCAAACTTTGTAAACGGCGAGCTCTGGGGCAAAGTAACCGATGTGCCGTGGGCAATGGTGTTCCCGCACAGCGCGCCCGCGGGCGCCGCGCTCTCCCAGATAGCGGCCCGGCACCCTTCGCAGCTCTACGAGGCGGCGGCGGAGGGGCTTTTGATTTTCGTAGTGCTCCAGTGGAGATTCTGGAAATTCAGGCTCCCCAACGGGCAGATAGCGGGCGAATTTTTCCTGCTTTACGCCGCCGCGCGCATATTTTGCGAAATGTTCCGCGAGCCCGACTTCGGAGTTGCGCTCATAATGGGCATGAGCCGCGGCACGTTCTACTCGCTATTTTGCATAGCGGCGGGAATCGCGCTAATAGCCGCCGCGCGGGCGAGGCCGAAATTTTCATGACGCACAAAGCGCATTCCCGCAGCGGCAAACGGCGCCTTAAGCGGGGCCAGAAATCGCAAAAAACGCGGGGGCGCAAAACGGCGCATCCCGCGTTTTTTCAATGCGCCCGGCCGGGCGTCCGCCCATGCCTGTCAATCGAGGAGGGCCACGGTCCCGGCGCTTTTGCGGATGTTGGCAATTCCGCCGCAGACGGCCTCGCCTATATCGGCAGTCGGCTCCCTGGTTCCGTACTTCACAAGTTCTCCCCCGTTTTTATTTGAGAGTTTCTCAAACCACCTGATGCGCCCGTCCACAAAGACGACATAGCCGCCCTTGTCGCCAAAGACCCCGTTTTCCGCGCTCCACGTGCCGTCCTTTTTCAGCCCCCGGGTCCACATCAGCGGGGTGTCCTTCGGGGCGTCAACCGGTATGCCCACCGCCATCTCCCAGCTCACGGGCGAACGCTTGAAGTCGCGGTCTATATAAATCGTGCGGTTCAGGGACTCGACGGGCTGGAGGATGTTCTTTGGCATTTCCTCCGGCGAGCCGAAGCAGTCCTGGACGAGAGGGTCGAACGGGAACGCCCAGTCGCTGGCCTTCATCTCAATTACGCCCTTATGCTGTATGGCGAGCGCGGCCGCCGCCCTGTGGACGCCCTTTGGCGGACGCTCGGAATCGAACCGAAGGCTGCTGTTTACCCAAGCCTCCCATATGTTCTTGGCAGAACTCATGACCTTTATTCTGGTCTCATCCACCGAATGGCCCGAATAAAACATCGGTGCGGTGAAATACAGCCCCACTGCCACAAACACCGCCGCGACAAGGACAACCTTTACAAACACTCTCGGACTATCTTCAGACATCAGTATCACCTTTCGTTTATTGAGAATTGATTGTTGAAAATCGCTTCCCATCCCACATCGCATACTTAATATCCGCCCCCTTGAGAGATCTGCATTCTTTCTATGCGAATTTTCCGCAAATGCAAGGCAATAAATGGATTGTTCTTCAAAAAAAACCGCAAACCGCCCGCAAACCCGCAGAAACAGGGATTTTTTCAA
The DNA here is from genome assembly GCA_900548185.1 of uncultured Opitutales bacterium. Classification (GTDB taxonomy): domain Bacteria; phylum Verrucomicrobiota; class Verrucomicrobiia; order Opitutales; family Intestinicryptomonadaceae; genus Intestinicryptomonas. Next base: position 20,061 of record URJJ01000002.1, on the reverse strand, counting down.
ACGCATTCTTTGAAATATAAAACAATAGAAGACGCCCCGGAGTTTCAAAAAAAGCGGCAAAACGCCGCCATTTGCCGCCATGTTTGCCGGGGGCAAATCCGCACGCCCCGCAAAACCGGCGCCGAGTCAGTCGCGCAGTATGTTGCCTTCCCCGCCGAACACGGCCTCCCCGATGTCGCATGTAGGCGCGCCTGTTTTGAAGTTTTTCAATACAGGCCGCCCGTCATCATCAAAGAGGGTTTCGCGCCATTCAATTTTCCCGCCGAAGAAAACGATGTGCCCCCCGGAGGCCCCGAACACGCCCCCGGACGCATCCCACGCGCCGTCGGGCCCCAGCCCGCGCGTCCACGCAATCGGCATGTCAGGCGGCGAGTTCCGCGGTATCCTCGCGAGGATTTCCCATGCGGGAGCGCCGGACTCCCCGCCGCCGGGGCCGAACCAAACCGCGCTGCGCGGCAGGCCGGCTGCACCGCACATTCGCGAAAATGCGCCGTCCAGCCCCCCGGAAAATTCGATGTCTCCGCCGTCAAGCTCCAGGGAAAGCGCAGACCACAGGGCCTTGGCGCAGTTGTAGGAGTGAATCTTCAGGGATACGGAGTGCTGGCACGGAATTACCACAGGCACAAGCGCAAGCATGTATATGAGAATGGCAAATAAAACGACAGCCCCGGCGCCCGACACCCTGGCCTTAAAAACCGCTCGAAAAGCATCCCTTAAACGCATACAAAAAATCACGGGCTTGGGCGGGAAGCGGGTTCGGGCGCAAAACCTGCCTATTGGGGAAAATCCGCCGCCCTCCGGCAAAACGGCGCAATGCGCACTTCCGCTTCATTTGGAAACATCCAAATCCGTATAATTTAAAAATTGGACGCCTGAAACGAAAACGCAAGCCAATAAAGCCGCCCAATATAACTTCCCGGCCTCCAAGGACCTTGCCCCCCCGCATTCAAACGGCCCGAGCTTTCAATCCCGTCCCCCGCGAGCAAGGAGGCGGAGATGATTCCATTGCCGCAAAGGAAGGCACAATGTGCAAAGACATACCGGCATTCATTCCACGGAAGGGGCAAAATCTATTTGCATTCGTATGTTTTCCGTTTGCGTTTCTTTTTATAGACGCATCACCAAGCGGCCCAAGCGACGTTTTCGACCGGTGGAGGGAAAACAAATGGAATATGTTTTCCGTTTGCCTTGCCCGGTTTTTCGGAACGCCCGCTATGGCTTTCGCCTTCCCTGAGGATGGCACGGCCGCCCTGCCGATAACGCTAAAGGCGGCATTTCTCATGCTGGATATGCTCTCTTCCCTTACCGCGTGCCTTTATATTTATAAAAATATAAGAAGCTGAAACCGACGGCTCTGCACGCAGGCCGCCTCCCCGGACGTTCAGGCTCCGCGCTTTCCGGAAGCGGCGGCCCCCTGTGCGCAATTTGGCGAAGCCCGCCAAAATTCCCATAAAGCCCCGCAGGCAAAAAAAAGGCCGCCCGTTTGCCCGGGCGGCCCAAATTTCAAACCTTTAGACCTACTTGGAGAGGCGTTCAAGGAGCGCTTCGCGCTGAATCTTGAGCGACTTCGGGAGCTGGTCGTAAAGCTCTTCGGAAAGCGGCTGGGTGGCGACGACCTGCGAATCGTAGGTCATCAGCTCCTCGAACTTTTCCTTGGAGTAGTCGAGGCCCTGCCAGTCGATGTCTTCGTAGTCGGGCATGAGGCCGATAGCCGTTTCGTTGGCGTGGGCCTGGCCGTTTACGCGCTTGGTTATCCATGCGAGGACGCGGGCGTTCTGGCCGAATCCGGGCCACATGAACTTGCCCTGGGCGTTCTTGCGGAACCAGTTGACGTGGAAGAAGCGCGGGGTCATCGAGAGGCCCTTGCCCATTTCAACGAGGTGGCCGAGGTACTGGGCCATGTTGTAGCCTGCAAACGGCAGCATGGCCATCGGGTCGGAGCGGAGCTTGCCCAGCGTGCCTTCGGCGGCGGCGGTGAGCTCGGAGCCCATCATCGCGCCGAGGTATATGCCGTGCGCCCAGTCGAACGCCTCAAACACCAAGGGTATGCCGTTTGCGCGGCGGCCGCCGACTATCATCGCCGAAACCGGAACGCCTTCGAGCTTTTCCGCGTTTTCGTCGATGCAGGGGCAGTTGTAGAGGGGAGCCGTAAAGCGGCTGTTCGGGTGGGCTGCCGGAGTTTCCGAACCCGGCTTCCAGGGGTTGCCGTGCCAGTCGGTGAGGCCTTCCGGAGCCTCGTCGGTCATGCCTTCCCACCACACGTCGCCGTCCGCGGTGAGCGCGACGTTCGTGAAGATGGAATCCTTTTCGCAGGAGTGCATGGCGTTCGGGTTCGTCTTCATGCTGGTGCCCGGAGCGACGCCGAAGAAGCCGTTTTCAGGATTGATGGCGTAAAGCTTGCCGTCGGGGCCGGGCTTGATCCAGGCGATGTCGTCGCCGATTGTCGAAACCTGCCAGCCCTTTTCGAGCATTTCCGCCGGGGGAATGAGCATGGCGAAGTTGGTCTTGCCGCACGCGCTCGGGAAGGCCGCAGTGACGTAGGTCTTCTTGCCTTCGGGATCCTTGACGCCGAGGATGAGCATGTGCTCGGCCAGCCATCCCTCTTCGCGGCCCATTGCCGAAGCTATGCGCAGCGAAAGGCACTTCTTGCCGAGGAGGGCGTTGCCGCCGTAGCCGGAACCGATGGAGATGATTTCGCGGGTTTCCGGGAAATGGGTGATGTAGGTGTTTTCCGGGTTGCAGGGCCAGAGAACGTCGTCTTCAGGCGAGTTTATCGGCATGCCCACGGAGTGGAGGCACTTGACGAACTTGCCGTCTTCGCCGAGGATGTCGAGAACCTTGGGGCTGACGCGCGCCATAATCCTCATGGAAACCACGACGTAGGGCGAGTCGGTTATTTCGACGCCTATCTGCGAGATGGGGCCGCCGATGGGGCCCATGCTGAAGGGGATGACATACATCGTGCGCCCCTTCATGCAGCCCTTGAAAAGCCCGTTGAGCTTTTCCTTCATTGCGACCGGGTCCATCCAGTGGTTGGTGGGGCCGGCTTCCGCTTCCGTCTTGGAGCAGATAAACGTGCGCGCCTCAACGCGGGCGACGTCGCGCGGGTCCGAGCGGAAGTAGTAGCTGTTGGGGCGCTTCTGTTCGTTGAGCTTGATGCATATCCCCTTGTCGATCATCTGCTTGAACAGGGAATCAGCCTCTGCCTGCGAACCGTCGCACCAGAATACCTTGTCAGGTGTGGCAAGGGCTGCCACTTCGTCAACCCACGCCACAAGAGCCTTATTTTTTATAGTCTTAGGATCTATCATAATCAATACTTTCTGACCTTTCCCAATGGAAAAATCCCGCATACATTGGGCGTTCGGTTTTCAAAGTTCAACAAAAAAAAACGCCAAAGGCCCGGTCGCGGGAAGCGCGTCCCGCAAATTCCCCCTCCGGAACCCTCCGGAGCCGCGCCCATGCAGCGGTTTCGGGCGGCGGGCGCTCCGCCCGGAGGGCCGCCATGCCGGCGCGGGGACCGGCCGCAGCGCGCAGCCCTAGGCGCAGCCGGAGCCCGGTCCGGAACCGCGCCCCTCCGAACGGGCGAAATCCCGGGCCAGACGGCAAAGGGCGTTTGCGATGAAGTTGCTCCTGTTTCGGTTTTCGCTTTCGGCCATTCTGTCCACCGCCTTTACGAGTTCTGCGGGGAGGCTCACGGATATCATGGTAGTTTTCTTTGTATGTCCCGGTTTGCGCGGCATCGCTGCGGCCTTTCCTTTGGGGGTTGATTAAATTTTGGCACGATATGCTGTCCGCCTGGGAACGCATATCAAAAATATTGCCTAGCCCCGCCCGCCGCGCCGGTCAAGATAAAATAACCTATAAATATTCATCATAACAACAATAAGGTTATATTTCATTCAAAATCCCCAATCATAATTCCCTTAATACAAGGATAGTTAATGTATGAACGGAAATATTTATTGACTGGATTTTACAAAAGACCACCATAACAAGAAATGAAAAGGAACGCTGAAAACCCAGCCGAAAAGGCAGCCGGGCGCAGGTCCGCCCCGCTGAGAGCAAAGTGCGTTGACTATCTCGTGAGCGTAATGCCTAAACTTCATGACAAGTTCACAAAAATTGGCGCGCCCGTCATGGACGAATGCGCCCGCCACGACAGGCTCTGCACAAGAATCGAAGACTTCCGGGCCGCGTCCGACAAAGAGAAGGCCCTGAAGTCGGGCCTTGCGGCATTTTCAAGAATAACCGGGGCTCCCGTCACCATAAGCAGGCACCTGGCAGGCGGCGCGAACCGCTACTACATCGTCTCCTATCCCAGCCGCGTATGCAGGCGCTTTTACATGTGCCTTGAAAATGAAATCGGGGCCACCATAAGCAAAATGGCCGAACGCCCCTGACACCCCCGCACAAACGGCGCGGGAAAGCCGCGTCAGATTTTCGGGACGGAGCTTATTATCCCGTTTTCCGCAGCCCAAATAAAAAGCCCCCTGAATACCGACAGCCGGGTCTTTCTGGTGTTTGGATTTATGCCCGCAGTCGCCCGGTTGAAAAGCTTCATGAACTCCTCCGCGCCTATCCCTATCTTTTCGTTGGAAAGCGCGCCTACCGATGACAGGCAGCTCGAATAATTGTTGACCGTATGCTTGTGGTACGAGCGCGCCTCCCTGCAAAATTCGATATACGCCATGGCCACGCTGCCAATCGTCGACGACTGGTCGAGGTGGCGGTACTCCTCCGGCTTGGGGCCGCCGAACACGCCGCGCGCGCCGGCTCTCTTTACCTTGTGCTCCAGGGCCTTGAACCTGCGCAAAACCTCATCGTTGGTCTCCTTAAGACGGTGAAGGAGCTCCCCCAATTCGCGCAGCTCGCCCAGCGCGTCTTCCCTGGAGTATGTCGTACGGCGTTTCATTGTTTTAATGCAGATAAAATGCCCTGGAAGCCGGAGAGGCAAGCAAATTTCATTTGCAGGTACATCACTCCCTTTCAGCATCGCCCCGCAGGCGAAAACCCGGCAGAAAAAATCCCTCCCCCGGAAGGCAAAGCCCTCCGGGGCCGCAGGGCGCACGGGCTCCCGCAGCTACTCTCCCGCCAGATGCCTCACAAAAAACGCGCGGCGTATGTCGGCAAGCCGGTCGTTATCCGGATTTTTCGCGTCCTCAAAAGAGTGGCGGGCGTTCTCGGAAACGACGAGTTCGACGGGCGCCCCGGCCGCCCTGCCCTTTTCGTATATCTCCCGCGCACCCTCGACGGGCACGAGGTCGTCGCGGTCCCCCTGGAGGATGAGCATTGGGGGGCATTTTTTGCCCATGTAGTTGAGCGGGCTAAGCATTTCCTTGAAGGCGTCGCCTCGGCCGCCGAACAGCACCTTGTAGAGGCCGGGATTTACGGGCTGTATCCTCGTGAACGCCACGGGCCCCGACTGGGGGACGGCGCAGGCTATTTCATATTTCACGCCCTCCAGGGAGGGGTCTCCGGGGAAGAGCGACTGGTCTGCAAGCGCGGCCATGAAAGCCAGGTGGCCGCCGGCGGAATGCCCGTAAACGCCGATTTTTTTCGGGTTTATCATGAGCGTGCGCGCGTGCTTTGTCATGAAGCGCAGGGCGTCCATGCAGTCGGCAACGCACACGTCCATGCCGCGCGCCGGGTTGGAGCCACGCGCGAACCGGTACGTCACAGAGGCGACGGCGATGCCCTTTGAATTGTAGTGCCTTATCTCGTCGTTGAAGTACCCGTAGCCGGAAAACCTCTCGCCCCCGACCCACGCGCCGCCGTGTATGTACACCGCCAGGGGGAAGCCGCCCTCGGGCACGGGGCCTTTCGGATAGGATATGTCGAAACGCAGTATTTCGTCGTCGGCCGTCTTGTATGGAATCCCGAAATTCGTTATCAGGTTTTCATAGATTCCGCCCTGACGGAATTTTGAAAGGTCAATAGGGCGGGGGGAATCCGAAACAAAGGTCTCGCCAAAAAGCGCACCGAGCGGGAGGGCCGCGCATGCGGCCGCCGAAAGCAGGACTTTCAATAAGTTTTTCATATGGATTTTAGTTGGAAAGATTCACCGTGCAAATCCCGGGGAAACCGGCCCGGCCCCAGGCCGGACGGCAAAGCCGGGCAGCGCGCAGACCCGTTTAGAGATGCGGCGGCGACCCCGGCACGCCGGAGATTTTGATGTTAAAAAAAGTGTAAATCCCCCCGCCTGCGGGGTCAAACAAAATTTGAAATATAAAACCGGAGAAAAGCAGGCGCCCGCGCCGAAATTGCGCCCGGCAAAACCGGCCATGACAGCCCCCGCACCGGCGCGCACAGGACGGGCTCACCGATTCGGATTTTCAACCTTCCCCGGCGCGCGCTTTTCAATCCCGCTAAAAGGCAGCCCGAACCTTTGCGCAAGGAATGCGGATTTCATTCAAAAGCTCCGCCCCGTCTTTCAAATCATCCGCCCCCCTTCAGCTTCCCCCGCAAAAAGACTAGCCCCGGGCAGCCTGCCCGCTCCCAAAATCCGGCCCCTCCGCACAAAAAGAGGCTCTGCGCGCCTGGTAAACGCGGCCTTCCCCCGCCTGCGAAAACGCAAAAAAAGCGCGGGCAAAACCCGCGCGCCGCAGAGAATTTCACGGCTTCAGCAAAGCTCGTTCGGGGAGAGCAAAAACGACAGCGACCACGAGCCCGTCTCGTTTTCAATATTGGGCATCTCCTCAAGCTCAAAGCAGGCCAGGGCGCAGTTTGAAAAGTAAACCGCCGCCCCGCCCAGCAGAATGTCGGCGAGCCCCTCCAAATGCGGGTTGTGCCCCACAATCATCAGGTCCCCGCCGAACACGCATATGGAAGCCACCGCCCGCGCCATTTCCCGCGGGTCGTCCGACGGGCGCATATTTTTGAATTCGACAAGCGGCGACGCTATCCCGGCGCTTTCCTTGAAGAGCCTTGCAGTTTCTGCGGCCCTGGCAAACGGGCTGTGCCATATCTGGGCCACGCCCGAAAACATGCCGGAGTTTATCAGGGAGCAAAGCCGCTCCACCTGCCCGCATCCCGACCGGCTGAGCGGCCTTGCCTCGTCGGGGACTCCGTTTTTTGCGATGGCGTGGCGTAAAAGGAAAAGTCTCATTAAAAACCCCTTATAGGGGAATGCGGGGGGCGATGGCGAACATTTTCTGCAAAAAAATGCTCCGCAGGGAGGTCCCCGCCCCCCGCCGCGCGCGGAGCAAAACGCTTGCCATCCACGCAAAAAAGCCGATAAATTTTCCGCATGAAAAAATTTCTCTTTCCGCTTCTCCTGGCGGCGGCCGCATTTTTATCGGCCTGCTCGCCGATACACACGATGAAGGACGGGGCCTCATTCAATGGCCTCACCAGATACTTCATAAATCCCGCAGAAGGCGGGGACTACGTTTTCAAATTTTCGGGAGGGCGCGCGCAAATAGACGCCATGGTAGGCTCCGACATAGAGGCAAACCTCTCAAGGCGCGGCTTCGAGAGGGTCGCGGATAGGAACGACGCGCAGTTCGAGCTGACTCCCGCCTTCACCGAGTGGAACTTCAACTACCCCTCCCAGGTTCCCCCATCCCCCGAGACCCCGAGGCCCGGGGAGATAGGCACATCCTCCCAGGGCGCCTACGCGACAATGGAAATAAGGGCGGCCCTGCCCGGAACGGAAGGCATAGCCTGGCGCGGGTATTCGCCGATAAAGACGACGAGGGAGACATTCGGGGCGGCCAGAATCAAAAGCCAGGTGGACGGCTGCCTGAGAGACTTCCCCCCGCAGCCCGGAGAGAGGGCGGACCTCAGCCTGTGAGGCCCGCGCGGCATTCGGGAGCCGCGCCGCCCGCCGGCACGACGGGCGTCCCACCCGCCGGCGTTTCCCCGCGATAAAAGCTCGACGCCCGCCCATGAAAGGCCCTAGTTTTGCAATATGAATTTTGACGTGGAAAAAGTCCGCGCGGACTTTCCCGCCCTCGCCCAGAACACGGAGGGGGGAAAGCTCGTCTATTTCGACAACGCCGCAAGCGCGCAGAAGCCGAAGTGCGTGATAGACGCCGAGGCCGCCTTCTACTCGCGCGACTACTCCAACATACACCGCAGCGCCCACGAGCTGAGCCGCCGGGCCACGACCGCATTTGAAAACGCCCGCGCGACCGTCGCCGGATTCTTCTCGGCCCCCGGGGACTTCGCATGCGTGTTCACAAGGGGCGCCACGGAATCCCTCAACATCGTAGCCTCCTGCTGGGGCGGGGAATTCCTCAGGCCCGGCGACGAGATAGTGCTCACCCAGATGGAGCACCACGCAAACATCGTCCCGTGGCAGATGTGCGCCATGAGAACCGGGGCGCAAATAAAGGTCGCGGCCGTCCTGCCCGACGGTTCGCTCGACATGGAAAATTTCGCCTCGCTTGTAACCGAGCGCACGAAAATCGTGTCCGTCGCCCACGCCTCCAACGTCCTCGGCACAATAAACGACGTTGCTGAGATTTCAAAGATAGCCCGCGGCGCAGGCGCCCTCGTTTCGCTCGACTGCGCCCAGTCGGCCCCCCACTTTCTCGACAGCCTGCAAGCGGCGGACTGCGACTTCATGTCGGTTTCGGCCCACAAGTGCTTCGGCCCGACCGGTTCCGGCGCCCTGATTGCAAGAAAGAGCCTGCTTGACAGAATGCCCCCGTGGATGGGAGGGGGGGACATGATAGAAAACGTCTCGTGGCAGGGGACGACCTTCCGCCCCGCGCCGGAGCGTTTCGAGGCCGGCACCCCGAACATAGCGGGCGCAATAGGGTTTGCGAAGGCCCTGGAGTACATGTCGCAAATCGACCGCAAGGCTGCGGAAAGGCACGAGCAGGCCCTCCTGTCCGCAGCCCTTGAGGGGCTTTCAAAGATAAGGGGGGTTAGGATACTGGGCGCGGCGCCCCGCAGGGTTCCGCTCGTTTCCTTCGCGGTGGAAAACATCCACCCCAACGACATTTCCACAATGCTCGACGCCGCAGGAATCGCGGTGCGCTCCGGCCACCACTGCGCGGAACCCCTCATGAATTCCCTCGGGCTGCAAGGTTCGTGCAGGGCCTCGTTCGCGTTCTATAACACCATGGAGGAAGTCGAGTTTTTCATAGGCAAAATGCGCTCGATAGTAGAAATATTCTCCTAGCTGCGGCCGCCCTGCCCGACCGCGCGGGGCGCAAAAAAGGGGCGCGGGCAGGATTTCGCCCGGCCCCATTGGCGCGGATAAAACGGAAGCGCGGGACGTTTTTTGTCCTCGCGCTCAAATTTTTCTTGGGCGGCGCTGGCTGCGAGGCGGGAAAAGCCGCCGGGAGCGGAAGCCGCCCTTCTTGAGGATTTTGCCGGAAATTCCGCAGGGGAATGAAACGGGCCGCGTTTTTTATAAGCCCTTATTTCGCACAAGCGGATTTCATTCCAAAATCCGCCTTTCATTTTTTTATGCCCGAATCACCGCCCGAGCATCTTGGACATCGCCCAGCGGAACGGGCAGAATCCGTAAATTGAAATGAGAAACATCACAAAGACCACTGCAAGAAGCGCCGCGCTAATCCATCCCCCCAGGCCGAACAGGTTGCCGAAAAGAATCCACGACATGAAAAACGCGGCCCCCATAAGCGCCGTCCGCAGGGCGGTTGAGACGTTTCCGCATGACGGTCCGGAAGCCGGATGGTTTTTGAATGCGAGGGCGTCCAGCGAATACCTTCCGCCGCCTGAAACCACCAGGAAGGCATAGATGCCCAAAAACAGCATGGGCAGCGCCTTCACAGCGCAGAACGGATCGAAGAAGTGGAACTTTACGGCGACTGCCATGTTGGTAAAAAGCATGAACGCCGCAAAGCGCGACTGCACCCCCAAAACGAGCATCGCCGAACAGAACACCTGCTGGAATATGCAAATTATCAGGCTCGGCTCATGCCCCAACCCCACGGGGTCGCCGAAGAATCCCACCCGGAGCGCGTCGTACCTTTCGATTTTCCCCCATCCGTAGGGAATCATCATAAGCCCCGCAAAAATCCTGAGAAAGGCCACCGCGAAATCCATGGAGTCCATTCGCGGCGGCGTGTTTTTAAAAAACCAGCCTAATATTTTTTTCATGCAAAAAACTGTTGTGTTAAGCGTCCGGAATTTATCCGCACCGTCCAGCGCATGGCAATAAAAAAACATGCTTTTTCTGGAGGGCGGGCACGGGCCGGAGCGTCCGGAACAAATGGGAAAAACAAAGGGGATGACTCAGATTGGAATTGCCCAAAAAACCAGGCGGCGCGGCAGGGCAAGCGGGCTTCCCTTTCCGCGCAATGCTTCATATAAAAATCCGCCCTGCGCTCCATCTCCCATTCAAAACCAAAACAAATGCAAACGCGCCGAAAATCCCGGCCCCACGGCAAATGCCGCAAGCACCCATGCGCCCCACCCGGCGCCGCTCGGGCGCGGTTCAGGATAAGAGAGCCGCAGGGAGCAAATAGCCGGATTCCGGCCGCTCCGGGCGCAAAAAAGCCGCAGAAGCGCGCGCTTTATGCGCGGCCCTGCGGCCATTCGCTGCGGCAATGCAAGCCGCCGCTAAAATCCTCCCTTAGCGGGCGCGCTGCTCATAGGGGATGCCCTGCTGCTCGCAGAGGGCGGCGCGGCGCGAAAGCTTCACCCTGCCCTTGTCGTCGATGCCTATGCACTTTACGAGCATCTCGTCCCCGAGCTTGCACACGTCCTCAGTCTTATTAACGCGGAAGTCCGCGAGCTCGGATATGTGCACAAGGCCCTCCTTGCCCGGCAGGCATTCGACGAACGCGCCGAATTCCTTTATGGAGCGGACTATGCCCTTGTAGGTCTTTCCGACTTCGATTTCGCCCGTCACAAGCTCGACTTCGGAAACCGCACGGTTCATGCTGGCCGCAGACTTCGCAAAGATAAGGACCTTGCCCGGATTGTCGTCGTCCACGTCTATCTGCGCGCCGGAAACTTCCGTTATGCGGCGTATGTTCTTGCCTCCGGGGCCGATGAGCATGCCGATTTTTTCGGGGTCTATCTGCATTATCTTGATGCGCGGGGCGTGCTCCTTGAGCTCCTTGTTGGGCTCTGCGAGCGCGCCGGCCATGACGCCGAGAATCTTCGTGCGGGCCTCCTTGTTCTGGCGGATGGCCTCCTTTGCGATTTCCATGTCGAGACCCTTGATTTTGAGGTCGAGCTGGAAGCCGGTGATGCCGTTTTTGGTGCCGCAGATTTTGAAGTCCATGTCGCCGAAGTGGTCTTCCGCGCCGAGGATGTCGGTGAGGACGACGTGCTTCTGGAGGGCACCGCTTTCGTCAAAGCGCGTCACGAGACCGCAGGATATGCCCGCAACCGGGGTTTCAATCGGAACGCCGGCGTCCATGAGGCTCAGGCAGCCGCCGCAGACGGAGGCCATGGAGGTCGAGCCGTTGGAGTCCATTATTTCGGAAACCACGCGTATCGCGTAGGGGAATTCGTCCTCGGAGGGGAGAACCGGCAGGAGGGAGCGCTCCGCGAGCGCGCCATGGCCGATTTCGCGGCGGCCGGGCGAGCCGAAGCGGCCGGTTTCGCCGACAGAGTACGGGGGGAAGTTGTAGTGGAGGATGAAGGACTTTTCCTTCGCGCCGCCGGTGAGGCCGTCCAGCTCCTGGGTGTCGCGCGAAGTCCCGAGGGTCGTGATGACGAGGGCCTGGGTCTCGCCGCGTGAGAATATCGCCGAGCCGTGGACGCGCGGCAGGACGTTCACCATGGCGTTGAGCGGGCGGATTTCCTTTACGCCGCGGCCGTCGCAGCGCTTTCCGGCGTCGAGTATGTTGCCGCGGTAAACGGTTTCCTGAAGCTCCTCGAAGGCCATCTTTATCTGGTTTTCGTCGAAGTTTTCCTCGCCTACCTTGCCCTTTACGAATTCGGCGGTCTCCGCCATGAGGGCGTCGACGTCGGCCTGGCGCTTGAGCTTCTGGTCCTGGAACACGGCTTCAAGAAGGCGGCCGCCGACGTACTCCCTGCACATGTCGAGGATTTCGGGCTTGACGGTGTAGAGGGTGAAGTCGCGCTTGGGCTTGCCGCAGAGGGCCGCAAGCTCCTTTTGGGCGGCGATGATTTTCACGACCTGCGTCTGGGCGAATTCGAGGGCCTCGATGAAGCGTTCGTCGGGGCATTGCTCGGCGGAGCCTTCTATCATCATCATCTCCTTTTCGTTGCCGACGTAGATGAGGTCGAGGGTGGAGTCGTACATCTGCTCGTGGGTGGGGTTCACAACGAACTCGCCGTCGATTTCGCCTATCCTCACGCAGCCGACGGGGCCGGCCCAGGGGATGTCGGAAATGAGCATGGCTGCGGACGCGCCGTTAACCATGAGCACGTCAGGGTCGTGCTCCATGTCCACGGTGAGAACCTGGCCGATGACCTGCACCTCGTTCATGAAGCCCTTGGGGAATAGGGGGCGCAGGGGGCGGTCGCAGAGGCGGGAAGTCAGGATTTCCTTTTCGGACGGCCTGCCTTCGCGCTTGAAGTAGCCACCCGGGAAGCGTCCGGCGGCGGAAAAGCTTTCGCGGTAATCGACCGTGAGCGGGAAGAAGTCCTGCCCGGGCTTGACGGAGTTGGCGGCGGTCGCCGCGACGAAGAGCGTCGTTTCCCCGACGCTTATTGTCACGGAGCCGTTAGCCTGCCTGGCGATGAGCCCCGTGGATATCGTGATGCCGAGGTCCTTGACCTCAACCTGGTATTTCTGTTCCATTTTCTGCTGTTGCTTTCTTGATTTGGCGACGGAGGGATAGAACCTCTCATCCGCCGATTTTCTTGCCCGAAAAGAATTTTCCGGATAAAATATCATTTGAAAACCCGGTATAAAAAACAAAACAGGCGCACGTGTCGAGTCCAAATCGGGGTTTTCCGCAAACACTTCCCCCGGCAAAACCGGCCGCAGAAAGGAGCCATCGGGGAAGCTCCGGGCGGGAGGATAAACCCCGTCCGGACGAGGGATGGCGCCCCGGCGCCGCGCATGAAAAAGCGCCCCGGCCCCCCCTGCCGCGCGCAATGCCCGGCCCCGCCCTATCCAAAATCCGCCTGGGCGCAAAAAAACGGCCCCTGAAACGGGGCCGTCTGAAATGCGAGTCTGGAAAGCTCCTAGCGGCGGAGGCCGAGGCGGACGATGAGCGAATTGTAGCGCTCAAGGTCGTTCCTCTTGAGGTAGTCGAGGAGCTTCCTGCGCTTGCTGGTCATGGCAATCAGCCCGCGGCGGGAGTGGAAGTCCTTCTTGTGGGAGGCGAGGTGGTCGGTCAGGTGGGCGATTCTCGCCGAAAGGAGGGCGACCTGAACTTCGCACGAACCCGTGTCCTTGTCGTCAAGGCGGTATTCCTTGATGATGCTTTCCTTGTCTATTACTTTGTCTTCTGCCATTTTTGTTCTGCTTTCTCTTTCACGGCAAACGGGGCTCTGATTTCAGAACCCACGGCCCCAGCAACGCGCCGGAACCGTCGTTGGAATGCGGCGATGACTTCCGCACAAGCCGCGGACCCCGCCCGGACGCTTCGCGCCCGCGCGGAATCTAACGCTTTAAAAGTTGTGGATGTTTGACGAAAACCCTGCTGCGCGCAAGCTTTTTTTTGCGGGGCGCACCCTGCGGCGCAGCCTGCGCCCGGCGGCGGCGAGCGCCGAGGCGAATGCGAACGCCGAGGCGATGGCCGCAGGCTCCGGAACGGCGGAGGGCGGGACGGTAAAGGCGTCGGCGCGCGTCACCCACCATCCCGAGAGCTCAAATTCGAGGGAGGGGTCGTCAAAATGGGCGTCCCCCAGGGTCCACATTCCGTATTTGCCAAAGTCGTTCCACTCCCAGTAAACGTCAACCAGATAGTTTGAGAACACACCCTCCTGGTCGGAGTCGGAAATCCACAGGCCCGTCAGCTCGCCCGTGACGGAATCCCACTCATAGCCCCAGAGGTTAATGGCGTGGTTGTTCCAGTTGTTGACGCTCAGCGACACCATCCAGCCCTCCGAAAACGCCGTATCGAGATAGCGTTTAAAGGCGCCGCTGTCCTTTTCGTTTTCGTTGTCGTAAAACTGCGTTATTTCGGAAATCCCGGCGAAATCAAGCCCCAGCCCCGACCAGTACCCCCCTGCCGAAGAGCCATCAAGCGGGAGCGACGCCCCCGTCCTCTCCGCGACCGACTGGTCATAGGAGCCCGTCATGTACCACTGGTAGGCCAGGGTTTGAATGCCCGCCTTCTGCTCCCAGTTCGAGACGAACACGTCGAAAATCTCCTGCGAGCGCAGGGCCTGCGAGCCTATGTCTCCACCGGCTCCGGGAACCGACTGGGGGATTTCAAAGCCCTCCCCCGCGCGCCTGTCCTGCCAGAGCTGGAGGATGTTCGAGGCGGAAGCCGCCCAGCAAAGCTCGTCGTCAACACCCCCGAACTGCTTCTTTACGCTGTAGCGCGAGTCCCCGGCGAAGGTTCCCTCCGTAAAGACGGTAATTGTGTCGGCATTGGCTGCGGCGCAAAATGAAACCGCCAGAAGCGCAAACAGGGCTCTCAGTTTTTTCATGCCCGAAAATCATGCAAAACCGATATTCCCTAACAAGCGAAAAATTCCAAAAAAAGGAAACGCACACTTCCAAGCGCCTCCCGACAGCCGGATTGCGGGCAGAGAGGGGGAAACCCCATCCTCCGGCCGGCCCTGCGGCGGCAAAAAAAGCCCCGCAAGGCGCGGGGCCAGTTGCGCATTCACTGCGCCGAACTCAAGAATCGAGCTTCGGCATGGACTCGACGTATATCGAACGCGACGGGAAGGCCATGGAGAGGCCGCGCGCCGACACCGCCCTCATTATTGCGAGGTTTACGCGCTGCTTGGTTTCAAGGAAGCCCCCGTAGTCCACCCTGCGGGTGAAGTAGTACAGGAATATGTCGAGGGAGGACGAGTTGAATTCGGTGAAGTTTACGTAGAACGAGCCGCTGTCCACATCCGGATCCTCGCGCAGGATGCGGCGTATGTCTTCGACGATTTCCTCCATCTGGTCGGCCGTGGTGGAATAGGTCAGGCCCACCGTCGCAGTAATGCGGCGCACGGGCATGCGCGACCAGTTGTCGATGGCCTCCTTTGCAAGCAGGGAATTCGGGACTGTCACGAGGGTTTTGGGGAAGGTGCGTATGCGCGTGGAGCGCACGCCGATTGAATCGACCACGCCCTCGACGTTTCCGGCCACAATCCAGTCCCCCACCGAGAAGGGCCTGTCCATGACGATGGAGACGGAGCCGAAGAAGTTGGCGATGGTGTCCTGCGAGGCGAATGCCAGGGCCGCGCCGCCTATGCCGAGGGATGCCACGACAGCCCCGATTCTGGCCCCGCATATGTCCAAAACAACGAGGAGGGCTATGAAAAACAGCGCGTACCTGAACACCCTGTTTGCAAGCTGCACCAGGTTTACCGCAGACGCGTTTTTCGTCTTTACCCTCGACTCCAAAAGCCCGAACAGAAAATCCGTGACGGAAATGAGCATCCAAAATATTATGAGATACCCCAGCCCGCTGCATATCCTGCCCGCAGCGACCACCATCGAATCCTCGATGAGAAGCACCAGCAACGCCAGATGGATTCCAGCGAGCATAACCAGGCACTTGAGCGGACGGCGCATCTTTTCAAAGAGCCTGTTCATGACGCTCGCCTTTGTGCGGTTGAACACGGAAGAAAGGATTCTGAAAGCCAGAGAAACCAGAAGCCCCTGCAAAAGCCACGCGGCAAATATTATCGCGCCCGCGCCGAAGACGAGCCCCACGTACACCCCGAAAATCTGGGCCGCCATGAGATTGCGGAATCCAGGCACAAATTTGTTAACGTAGGCTATCGCGTTTTTGAGGCCCAGCTTCATGTGGGAAGCCCCCTCTATATTTTCCTCGTCGAGCTTTTTGGAGTCGATTATGGAAGGCTCCTCCTCCTCGGCGCTCACGCCTGCGGAATCCGGAACAGCGGCCTCGGCGTGCGTTGAATCTGCGGGTGCGGATTCGGCGGCGTGAGCCTGCATCCGGGCCTCGGCCGAAGGCGCGGCGGGGGTCTGGGAATGAACTGCCGCCGCGAACGCCCCGGCGAGGGCCACGGCAAGAATGAATGTCTTTACGGCTTTTTTCATAAATATAAAATAAAAGTTCCGCGCGCCATTCGGAGGGCGCGGGCATGGATTTTGTTTGTATTCCCCCATCCGCCGCCGAGTCAACGCTTTTCGGCGAGGGGCGGCGAAACGCCCGTAGATACGCTTTTGGCCAGCCAAATCAGAGCCCGGAAGAGGGCGGGCATAGCGGCCTGGAAGGCTCGATTGCAAGGGAGCCCCCGGCGGGCTGCGCGCACGAATCCGGATCAATCCACGCGGCGAAGGCTATCATCGCGGCGTTGTCGCCGCAGTACTTCCTTTCAGCCGGCAGAAACATGGCTCCGGCGCGGCGCGCGGAACGCTCCAGCGCGGCGCGCAGCCCGGCGTTGTTCGCCACGCCCCCGGAAAGCCCGAAGCTTTTGAATTGCTTTTTCGACAGGAAATACTCGCACCTTTTCCGAAGCTGCTCGACGACCGCATGCTGGTATGACGCGCATATGTCCCGCAGGTCCCCGCCGGCCCCGCCGCGCCGCTCCAGAAAGTAGCGGAGGCTTGTCTTGAGGCCCGAGAAGCTGAAGTCCGGGTCGTCCTCCGGCTTGCGCGCGGCGCCCTTGGGGAACGGGAACCTGCGCACGTCTCCGCCGAGCGCGGCCTTTTCGAGCAGAGGCCCCCCGGGGTACGGCATCCCGAGAAGCTTGGCGCCCTTGTCGAGGGCCTCGCCTGCGGCGTCGTCCAGAGTCTCGCACACCATGCCCATTTTACCGTCCGCGGATATCTCAAAAAGTATGGAATTCCCGCCCGAGACGAGCAGCCCCAGATGGGGGAGAAGCTCACTGCGGAACCTGTCGGCAAAGGCGTCCGGATTTTCAGCGTGGACCGAGATGAACGGGGAGTAGGCATGGCCGCGCAGGTGGTTTGCCCCGCACAGGGGCCTGGAGAGCGCGATTGAAAGCGCGGAGGCCGCCGAGACGCCTATGGCGAGGCAGTTTGCAAGCCCCGGGCCGGAAGTGGCCGCGATGCGGTCTATCGAGGACGGGTCGAAACCGTCCGCGGACAGCGCGGCCCGCAGCACGAGCGGGAGCTTTTTCAGGTGCTCGGTGCTCGCAAGGTCCGGGACCACGCCGCCGTAGAGGGCATGCAGGTCTATCTGGGTGTGCACGAAGCTCGACACCACCCCGCGCCCGGAGTCGAAGACGGCGGCTGCGGATTCGTCGCACGAGCTTTCTATGGCAAATATGCGTTCGCGTTTCATTGCGTTTTGAGGCGTTTGCGCGGGGATGCGACGTCGCTTTCGCCGCCGCCGTAGTCATCCCCGCAAGGCACGGTGGAGTCGCAGAGGTCGTCAAAGCGCCCGTCGCGCCTGAACGAGAATGTGGCGCCGGAAGCCACTATCAGGTGTTCTATGAAATCCAGCCTTATGGGGCGGCATGCGAGGGAGAGCCTCCTTGTAAACGCTATGTCGTCCCGCGACGGGCGGGCGTCGCCGTTTGGGTGGTTGTGGGCTATCACAATGGAAGAGGCGCCCAGCTTTATGGCCTTTTCCACTATCTGGCGGATATCGACGTTTGCGGAGTTTGCGCTGCCCTCAAACAGCCTTACCGCCCCTCCGGGCAGCAGCCGCAGCGAAGGGTCGAAACACGCCATTTCCAGAACCTCCTTTTTCTCGTGCTCCATGCGCGCGCGGAAGAATTCTATGAGCTTGTCCACCGAATCGAGCTCTATTGACGAGCGTTCCAGGGTCTGCAAATGGTAGAGCGGGATGAGGTCGCGCACAAATTTCACCATGCATGCCGAAGCCTCGCCCATCCCCTCCACGGCGGAAAGCTCCGCAGGGTCGGCGTTCAGGATGGCCTTGACGCTCCCGTACTTTGCCATGAGCGACTTGGCAACGGGCTTTACGTCCCTCCTTGCGATTGCGCACGTAAGGAGAAGCTCGACAATCTCGTATTCCGCGAGAGCCGCCATGCCGCCGGACATAAACCTCGCCCTCAGCCTGGACCTGTGCCCGGCGTTTTCCGCCTCCTTGGTCATTGCAGCCTCCGCGGTTTGCGGTTGGGGAAATGGTTTATAAAGCATTCGCCCCCGGCGGCCACGGGTTCGGCCATCCCTGAAGCGAGGTACGCCCGGGCGTTTGCCACGGCCGCAGCCAGCCCCTCGCCGAGCGCCAGGCGGGCGCACACGGCAGCGCTCAGCGTGCAACCGCTCCCGTGCGAGTCTATCCCCTCCACGCGGGGGGAGCGGAACTGCGCAAGCCCGCCCTCCGGCGATGCGAGTATGTCGGTGAGAATGTCGCCCCCCTCGGCGTGCCCGCCCTTCAGAAGCACCGAAGTGCCGAGCTTTTCTGCAAGCTGCACCGCGCGCTGCGGCATATCCCCCGCCGAGATTTTCGGGCACCCGAGCATCCTGCGCGCCTCGTCCAGATTTGGGGTCACAAGGCGCGCGAGGGGCGCTAGCCTCTCCATAAGCGCCGCAGCGGCGTCTGGAGAGAGAAGCTCCGCCCCCGAAGTTGAAACCATCACCGGATCGACCACAAGGGCTATTTCGCGGCGGCGCTCAAAGAAGTCGGCGGCGGCCCCGACTATCGGGGCTGAAAACAGCATGCCGCACTTTGCCGCAGACGGCCTGAAATACTCCCATACCGCCTCCATCTGGGCGGTCAGAAACTCCGGGGGGGGCGCGAAAATCCCTCGGACGCCCGAAGGGTTCTGCGCCGTGAGGGCCGCGACGGCGCTCGTTGCAAAAACGCCGTTTGCCGCGAATGAGAGCATGTCGGCCTGCACGCCGGCCCCGCCGCCGGAATCGCTTCCGGCCACGGTCATCGCAACTTTTGCGCCCCGGTCCATTCGCTACTTCAGCTCCGGCAAAAACTCCCTCAGAAGCGCCGCCGCAGAAGCCCTGTCAAAGTTGGATGCCTGCATCTGCCACGCAAGATACATCGAATTGGGAACGCGCGCCGCATCCACCGCGTTTATGACGGCGGCGGCCTTTTTGAAGGAGTCCGCAGCCGCCTTCCGATGCCCGGAGAGGGATGCGAAGGCCCCGAGGTCGGCGAAGGCCCTGAACATGCCCTGGGGGTCGCCCCTGTACATCGCCTTTTCGGCGAGGGCGGACGCCTCCTGCTCCATGCCCATGCGCAGCATTGTCTTGCACGCCTGGACGACCAGCGGGGGAAGTTCGTTTTTGTCTTCCACGCCGTCCGCCAGAGCCAGGGCCCCGGCCATCCATTTTTTTGCGGCGCCCTCGTCTGCGTCGGACAGCTCCGAAATAATTGAAAGGAGGCGCGAGAGCATGTTGGCCCTGTCTGAAATGTACGGCTGGCTCGGGATTCCCGCACGGGCGCAGAACTGTGCGAGCCGCTGGCCGGTCAGGGCGGCGGGGTCCACGCGCTCCAGTATCCGGGCCGCCCCGGGCTTGTCGCCCTTCCATTTTACGGCCGCGATTTCGGCCATTGCCGCAGCCCGGGCGTTCGGGTCGCGGATGAGTGAGGAAACGCCGACGGCGCCGTCGGTCTGGCCGGCTTCCGCCATGCGCAGTGAGAGGCCGGAAAGCAGGGCCGACTTTCGCGAGTCGTCGCGCAGGCGGCCTATCACGCCGACTGCCGAAGAGAAGTCTCCGCTGGCAGAAAGGCTCGCGGTTATGTCGCGGAGGGCGGCGGAGGCCGCCTCCTCGTCCCCGTCTATGAAGTCCGCCCCGGCGAGGGCCTCGGAATTGAGGCCCGCCCTCGACATGGCGCGCACGACGTTTGAAACGGCCATGTTCCTGAGCTTCTGCGAGCTTATCTTTTTGACGTTTTCAAGGGCGAGCTTCAGCTCCTTTTCAAACCCCGGAAACGCGGGGTCGTCGCGCGCCACGAGCGCGGACTTTTCGAGGAGCCTCCCGGAAGCCTCAAGGTTATATACCGACATTACGGCGTCCTTGTGGGCGGCTTCCAGAAATTTCTCGGGGTCTGCCAGCCGGGCGGGCTTTTCCGGGGCTGTCTCTTATACACATCTCCGAGCCCACGAGACCCTAAGACA
>URJJ01000001.1 GCA_900548185.1 uncultured Opitutales bacterium | reverse complement strand
TACGAGATGTCTTAGGGTCTCGTGGGCTCGGAGATGTGTATAAGAGACAGAGCCTATCCCGCCCGCCCCCGCAAAATAGGCGCGCCTGAAAAGCTGCGGGCCGCGCCGCCTGGAGCGAAAGCCCGCCGCCACAGGTCTTGGAAAAAAGCGGAAGAACCGCTTTTATAGTAATAAAAACTTGCAATGCGCCGTAAAATAGAATTTTAAATATTGGAAATACAATCCACTTTTTTAAGGACAAACATGAAGAAAATTCTATCTCTGGCTTTTTTGGCTTCTGCGCTCATGATTGCGGCCGGATGCACATCGTTCGATCCGGTCTCCCCGATTGACACGCGTGCGACACAAAGCGGCGGAATCAACGGCGGCGACGTTCCCGCCGACGCCTTTTCCGACTCCGCAAGCGGCCTGCACTCCCGCAGCGGCTTCAACACCGAAGGCAGGGACTGGAACAACATCGACCCCGCAGACATAGTCGAGACCGTTTACTTCGGGTTTGACCAGTACGCGATTCCCGAATCGGAACGCGCCAAGGTGCAGAAGGCCGCCCGCCATCTTTCCGAAAACCCCGACCTCAAGGTCGCCCTCGTCGCCCATACCGACTGGTACGGCACGGAGGAATACAACCTCGTGTTGTCCGACAAGCGCGGCGCATCGGTTCAGGAATACCTCGGCCAGCACGGCGCGGGCCCCGACCGCTCCGAAGTTGTTGCCATGGGCAAAAACGGCGCGGCGCTGGATGTCTCTAAGGACTCCCCCGAAGCGAAGCATGACAGGCGCGTGGAAATCGTCCGCCTGAAGTAGCGCGCGAAAGATTTTGATTTTTTAACGCGGATGCGCCCTGCATCCGCGTTTTTTTGACTGCAAGCCGGAAGGGGCGTAAAATTCACGAAAGAGCCCCTCCCCAAAAAAAAAACGCCTCCCGGAAGGCCCGCATATCGGGGCTTTAAGCCGATGTCCGGCAGAGCGGGCAGCCCAGACAATAAAGGGGCGAAACCGCATCTCCCGGGGTTCACAATCCGGAAACTTGGGATTTGCTTCCCCTAACATCTGTCTTTGCACGCTAAAAAACTTCCGCAGCTTGAAAAGTACGGGCGCCGGGGGACAGCCGCCCGTTTGCCTAGGTTTGGAAGAGTTGGAGCTTTGGCATAGATTTGGAAATTTTTGCGCGACTTACGGAAAGTCCCAAAAGAAGCGAAAAAGCGGATGTCGCTTTTTATCTTGGATTTTGGCGCATTAAATTGGCAGCATGAGCCGAAAACTCCAACGCAACCGCTTCCTGGCGCTTATTTCTGCCAGAGCAACTTGATAGAGTGAAGGCCATTTCAGATTCCGATGCCGAGGGTTGGGAAGATTGCAGTGGGCCGAATTAGCGCGGGATTTCCTGTGCCGGGGCGCATGAGGATAGAGTTTTTTTTGGGTGTGGGTTGTTAAAGCATAGGGAGAATGGCAATTGGCCGTGCGCTTTGCTATATTTTGCTTCTTTAAATATTAGCGCGTCTTGGCCCGGCTTGTATGGGGGGGGCAGGCTTAGAGAAAACCCTCCCGCATCGGGGTCGCCAATTAGCAATATACCCCTCGGCTTCTGCCGCCTTTGCTCCCGGTTTTCATTCGGGTTTAAAGTGCGCAAATCCTGTTTCTTTCGCCGCAACCGGGCGGATATTTGGGATATTTCGCTTTCCTCTGGCTCACAATTCGGATTCAAAGAGAGGAAGCGGGTTAAAAAAATCCGGCGGATAAAATCGCCCGCCGGATTCAAAAAAACGCCTCACTCTTCCAACTGTTCCAGAAGGTCTTTTTTTGGCGGGATTATTTTTACAAACAGGCTGTCCCCCGGCGCTGCCGAGCCGTCCGATATTAAAAACATCTCGCAGTTTCGGTGGGAAATATCCGCAGGCGAAAGCGACGCAACCGGAGTCAGCCTGTCGTCGCAGGCGTAGTAAAACGAACTCCAGCCGCCCAGCACGGGAAGGTTTATCTTCTTTTGCACTATGGCCGCCGCCGACTTCCCGTCGGCCCAGACAATTTTGCCTATGCGCACATCGCTTTCCCTGAGCTCGCGCGCCTCGGGCTTTTCCTGCTTCGGCGCGCCGAGCTTCACCGGGGAGCGGCGCAGCGACTGCGCCAAAAGCCCCGTGGGAAGCGCGGCCATGAGCGCGGCGGCTGCCAGCGCGGCAAGCCGCGCCGCCCGTGCGCTAAACATCGTCCCGGCTCTTCTTGAACTGGTCAAACCCCGGTCCGGCATTGTTCCCTTCCGCCTCGAAGAATCCGTGGAGCTGGCGCTTGCGCGTCGGGTGGCGCATCTTGCGCAGGGCCTTGGCCTCGATTTGCCGTATGCGTTCGCGGGTCACGTTGAACTGCTTTCCGACCTCTTCGAGGGTCCTCGAATAGCCGTCCTGAAGCCCGAAGCGCAGGCTCAATACCTTGCGTTCGCGCGGCGTGAGGGAATCGAGGACATCCATCAGCTTTTCGCGCAGGAGCGAGTAGGCGGTCATGTCGTATGGGTTTTCCGCGCTCTTGTCCTCGATGAAGTCCCCGAAATTCGTGTCGTCGGAATCGCCCACCGGGCTTTGGAGGGAAATCGGCTGCTGGGCCATTTTCATTATTGACTGGACCCGCTCCACGGGAAGCTGCATCTCGTTTGCGACTTCTTCGGGGGTAGGCTCGTGGCCCAGCTCCTGGAGAAGCTGCTTTTGGATTTGCATCACCTTGTTGAGGGTTTCTATCATGTGCACCGGTATGCGTATGGTGCGGGCCTGGTCGGCAATCGAGCGCGTGATGGCCTGGCGGATCCACCATGTGGCGTAGGTCGAAAACTTGTAGCCCCTGCGGTACTCGAACTTTTCGACGGCCTTCATGAGGCCCATGTTGCCCTCCTGGATGAGGTCGAGGAAATTGAGGCCGCGGTTTGTGTATTTCTTGGCTATCGAAATCACAAGGCGCAGGTTTGCGCGCACCATCTCGGTTTTCGCCTTGTGCGCCTCGCGCATGTCGGCGCGCACTTCCTTGACGAGAACCAGCAGGTCGGCGGGTTCAAGGCGGTACATGTTGCGTATGGCAAGCAAGCGTTCGCGTATCCCCTTCTCGTCGCCTATCTTTATCTTTTTCCCGCTCTTTTCGAGGGCCTCAAGCTTGAAGAGGTAGTCCTCCACCTCGCGCAGGACGGGGGAGAGTCCGTCCAAAAATTCCTCGAAGACCTTCAGCTTGAAGCGGTAGCCCTTGTAGACGTCCTTGAGCTTGGCCTCGGTGTTTTTATAGAGCGTAAGAGACCTCTTCTGCTGCGTCGGATTATCCGCATTTTCGTAGTTCGTCCAGGCTTTCTCGAGCTTTTCCTCAAGCTTTTCGGCCTCCTCCAGATACTTGGGAAGCTCCTCCCTGAAATACTTTTCGCGGCTGTCGATTTTCTTGTCCAGCACGATTTTGTCGAAGCGCTCCTCGCGGTTTAGAAGCTTCTTTGCAAGGTCTATCTGGAACCTGTTCGTGAGGGCCACGGAAAAGAGCGCTTTTGAGGCCTTGTTTTCCGCCTGCTCTATGCGCCTTGAAATGGAGACCTCCTGCTCGCGCGAAAGCAGGGGAACCTGCCCCATCTGCTTGAGGTACATGCGCACGGGGTCGTCGAGGTTGTCGGCCTGGGACGCCTTGACCTGCTTTTCCTCGCTCTCCTCGATGCGCTGTTTGAAGCCCTCAACTTCGTCGGTGTCGAGTATGTCGACATCGAGGTTTTCGAGGATGTTTATGACGTTTTCAATCTCGTCGGGGTTGTTGAGGTTCTCCGTCAGGTTCTCGTTTATGTCCTGGACGGTGAGGTAGCCCTGCTCCTTTGAAATGTTCACAAGGTGGAGGATTTTCTCGTTTAGCTCCTTCTTGTGCCTGGCCGTGGAAACCTTGGTTAGAACCTTGTCCGCCGCCGCCTGCTCCGCTGCGGCCTTGAGCATCTCGACCTTCTGGGGAACCGCAGTCTTCGCAGTCTGCGGGGCGTTCACCGAAACCGCAGGCTTCTTGGCGGAAGGCGCGGCATGGGAGGGAGATTTTTTTGAAACCGCCTTAGCCGGAGCCTTGGCAGCCGCCTTTTTTGCGGGCGCCTTGGCCTTGGCCTGCGCAGCCTGGGGCTTGGGAGCGGCGGACTGGGGCTTTTTTTGCGGCTTGGCGGCGGCTTTAGTCTTTGGCGCATGCGCCTTCGATGGGGCGGCTTTCTTTGCGGGGGATTTCGCCTTGGACGCGGCGGCCTTGGGGGCCGCTTTCGCGGGGGCGGCGCGCGACGGTTTTACGGGCTGCGCCTTTGCTTTTGATTTGGCAGTTTTGCTCGGTTTGGCCATAGACTTTATATTATCGTACTGTTCAATTTATATGATAAACTTGGTTTCGCGCAGCAGGCGCCTCATGGCGCTCAAATCCTTCAGGGCCGCGCGTTTTTCGCTTTCCGAAGCCGAGGGGCCTTCGACCACCGCCCGGAGCTTTTCCATTTCGGACTCGCAGTAGTTGCGGTGTATGCGCTCCAGACACTTTGCGGCTGTCTGGGCGGGGTTTTCGATGCCGTCGGCGGCTCCGGCCATTATCTTGTAGGCGATGTTTCTCTCGGACTCCTCTTCAATTTCAGATATATCAAGACGCTCTCCGTTTCTGCAATACGCGACAAGGCGGCCCAGCAGGTTTTCCTCCGCAGAGCCGCCCCCGAGCCAGGCCGTGTCGATGCAGTTTGAAACGGCCGCCGCTATGTCGGGATAATTCAAACAAATAAGCAATACATCATACACGGCGTTTGTCAACACCTGCCGCTCGGCGCGGCGAATCTTATTTTCGCCGAGCGGGCCGCCGCCGTTGCGGGCCAGATAGTCCCGGGCGACCGCCGCGTATTCGGCCCCCAGCTCGCCCGCCGCCTCCCGCAGGTACTCGTCCTTTACGACGTACGACGGGGATGCCGCCGCCAGGGCGTAAATATCCTCCAAAACCGCCCGCTTCTGCCCCGGGGTGGGGTCCGGAAACTGCGCCCTGAAGGAATCGGCAAGGAAGGAAACCGCGCTTTTTTTCGCCTTCAAAAGCCCGGCGACTGCCTCCGTCCCTCCGGATAGAATCAGGGAGTCCGGGTCCTCGCCTGCGGGCAGAACGCATACTGACGGTTCGAGGTCGGCTGCGAGGCACATGGGCAGCACCCTCTTTGCGGCCTTCTGGCCCGCGCTGTCTCCGTCCAGCATAAGCACCACGCTTTTGACGTGCCTTTTAATGAGCGCAAACTGGCTTTCGCCCAGCGCGGTGCCCTGGCCCGCCACCGTGTTTTCAAACCCGGAGACGTACATGCGCATGGCGTCTATCTGCCCTTCAACAACTATGAAAAACCCGCGCTCTGCCGCAGCCTTGCGGGCGCGGTGGAAGTTGAAGAGCATGTTCTGCTTTTTGAATACCGGAGTCTCTGGGGAATTGACGTACTTGCCCTCCTCGTAGTCGATGTCGGCCGGGGTGAGCGGGGTCTTGCGCGCGGTGAAGGCTATCACCCTGCCCTGGACGTCGCACAGCGGAATCATGAGCCTGCCCCTGAAGCGCGGCATGAGCGACGCCGGAGACTGGCGCCCGCGCGGCGGGAAGAAAAGCCCGCACTCGCACAGGGCCTCGTACGAATATTTGCGCTCCGCCGACTTCTTGAAGCTGGACCAGTCGACGGGCGACATGCCTATCCTCAAGGCGTCCTCGCTGCCCGGGGCGAACCTGCGCTCGTCGAACCAGTAGCGGCGCGCCTCGCGGCCGAATTCGGTGGAGCCTTTGAAAACTTCGCAAAACCAGGCCGCAGCGTCCTCGTGTATGTCGAAAATCTGCTTGCGCAGGCTCTGGCCTTCGCGCGATGCGCCGCGCCCGGCCTCGTATTCGACCTCTATCCCGAACCTTGAGGCGATAAATTCCACGGCCTCCGGGAAGTTCAGGCCCTCCTTGGTCTGGACGAACTTGAATATGTCCCCGCCCTGGCTGGTGCTGAAACAGTAATAAAAGCCCTTGTCGGGATACACGAAAAAAGACGGGGTCTTTTCGGATGTGAAAGGGCTGAGCCCCTTGAAGCTTGCCCCCGCCCTCTTGAGGGCCACATATGAAGAAACAAGGTCGCATATGTTGACCCTGTTTCTGATTTCCTCGATTGTGCTGTCCTTTATCTTCGGCATCTGGCGCGGAGGGACCTATCTGGATTCCGGAATCCGGGAAAACTCCCCTCGGGCCTCTTCGAGCAGGGGATGGTCCCTGTCGGCATATTTGAAAAACAGCCCGTAGTTGTGCCGCGCCTCCGAAGCGTTGCCCGCCTTTGCGTATGTGCGGGCCAGGCCCAGCATTATCTCGCAGTTCATCGGGAAGCGCTCGCGGGCGACGTAGAGCTCGTCGAGCATCCTTTCGGTGCCGAGCACCTTTCCGGCGCGGTTCAGGTAAAGGAGCGTCGCGCGCACGTCGTCGGGGGCGTTCCTCATTCCTTCGCGGGCCGCCACAAAGGCGTCCCCGTCCTTCCCCCGGGCCGAGTACGCCTCGGAGAGGACGCGCCATGATTCCGCGTTGTACGGGCTTTTCTGCACTATTTTCTGCGCAAGTCGCTCGGCTTCGGCAGTCTTGCCCTCGCCGATGAGGCCCATGCAGCGCTCGCGCTCTGCGTCCTCCTCGGAAACTTCCGGCTTGGGGGCCTCCGAGAGGGCCGGCGCCTCGCGCACTCTCTCGGCTTCGGCCTTTGCCTCAGCCTCCGCCTTCGCCCGTTCCTCCTCTTCTGCCTTCTTTGCGGCCTCTTCCGCAGCCTTGGCCTCGGCGGCCTTCCTTTCCTCCTCCGCTTTGGCCTTCGCCTCGGCTTCGGCCTTGGACTTTTCGAGGGCCTTGCGCGCCTCTTCAAGCTTGGCGTCGAATTCCTCAATCTGCTTTTGCAGGTCGGGCCAGCGCGATTTTACGACTTCCGGCCTTATCTTGGAAAGCTCCCCGAATGCGGGGCGCAGCTTTTCCATGTCGCGCTCGTCCAGATAAAGCTCCACGAGGCCCTCTAGTATGACGGCGCGCGTTTCCGCGTTTTCAGGAATGGTTCCCTCTAATGCCGGCTCCAGCCAGTTTTTGGCCTGCACCCTGTTTTTGAGTTTGAGAAACAGGGTTCCGATGCTGGCGGCCTCGGCCGTGGTGGCGGGGCGCCCGGCGTACTTGAGCGACGACAGGTATGCGTTCAGGGCGTCCTCGTACATCCCCTGCTTTTCGAGGGATTTTGCCATCGACTTCCAGGCGAGCGAGCTCTCCGGCTTTTTCATCAGATATTTGGAATAGGCCGCAGCCTCGGCCTGGAGGGACCCGGCCTGCGCGTAGGCCCCCGCAGCGTAAAGGTAGAGATCCGGATTCGATGCGTCCAGGTCCCCGGCCTTTTCAAAAAACATTGCCGCCATCTCCGGCTTCCCGGCCCCCGAGTATGCGTAGGCGAGCGATTCGCATATTTTCGCGCTCTCGCCGTACGAGTCCAGGGCGGCCTCAAGGATTTCGACGGCCTTCTCGGGCTTTTCCTCGAAAACCAGCCGCTGCGAGTCTCTCACGATGGCGTCGATTTCGGCGAGCTGCTTGGCCTGCTTTTGTTCGGGCGTCTCCCTGGAGCATCCTCCGAAAAAAGCCGCCGACGCCGCTGCGGCCGCAAAGGCGGCCAGCCTGAATCCGAACTTCATTGCTTGCATATTGGTCGATTTGTATTTGTATGAACCCGAAAATTATATAATCCGGAAAGCATATTTTCACATCGCGTGGAACATTTCAAACCATATTATCGACTTTTTGAGCGGGCGGCCGCCGTTTTTTTTGCGTTTGCATCGCTCGCCGTACCGCCCGTGCACGAAGCTGCGGCCGCCGCCGGCCTGCCGGAGTTTTCGGGCGCGTCCGGGACCGTGTTCAGGCGGGAGATGGAATCCTTCTCACCGGAGGAGTACCGGGCGGCCACAGCCGCGCTTTTTTCGGCGTTTGAGGCCAAGGCTGGCAGGCGCATATCCCTTGGCGCCAAGGGGAAGGTCGGGATAAAAGTCTATACGAATTCCGGCCCCGGAAACGCCACGCCCGCGAACCTCGTCAGGGCCGTCGTCATGGAGCTTGAAAAGCGGGGATACTCGCGCGGGGACGTGTGCATAGTGGACATGTCCCGCATGAAGATGCGCTCGTGCGGATTCCTGCCGAAATACGCCGACTTGCTGAAGGGGGTCCCGGACGACTTTGAAGGGTCGCCAGTTGTGGACATCGACTCCGGAAGCCACTTTTCCCCGGACTGGTTTTACGACAATCCCCTCATGCCGCGCGGCGTCAAGTACGCCCTCTCCTTCACACCGGAAGAAAACGCCGAGGCCCGCAAAAGCTACCTTCCGGTGCCGCTCTTTCTCACCGTGGACTTCTGGATAAACCTGCCGACTGTAACCGACATGGAGGGCATCGGCGTATGCGGGGCGCTGGGGAATGCGACCGTCTGGAACATGTCAAACAGCGAAAGGTTCCTCGCTGCCCCCGCAAACGCGCCGGTTGCGGTCGCCGAAGTCGCGGCCATACCGGAGCTTTCGGAGTCGCTTTTGTTCTCCATAATGAGTTTCGAGCGCGCGCAGTACGTCGGCGGGGCGATATTTAACGCCGGGTTCACCGTGAGCGTGCGCGAGCTTTTGCTTAGCTCCGACCCCGTCGCCCTCGACTTCATCGCGCTGAACCTCATAAACCGCAGCCGCGCGGAAAACGGCTTCGACGTAATCGAGCCAATCCCGCCCGTATTCGACTACGCAAGGCAGCTTGAAATAGGAGACTTCGACTTTTCAAAAATAAGGATGGAAAATGCCAGATGAACGCCCCCGGGGCCAGAACCCCGATGAAATCTTCGACATAGTTGACGCCTCCGACACCCCGGTAGGTCGCGGCAGGCGCAGCTTCATACACGCAAACGGCCTCATGCACAGGGCAGTCCACGCCATATTTTTCGACTCCCGCGGCAGGATTCTCCTGCAAAAGCGCGCCTTGACGAAGGATTCATACCCCGGCGCCTATACGACTTCCTGCTCGGGGCACGTGGACGCCGGCGAGGGCTACGACGAGGCGCTGCTGCGCGAGGCCCGCGAGGAGCTAGGGGTCTCCCTGCCCCTTTCCGCCTACAAAAAAATAGGGAAGATAGAAGCCTGCCCCGAAAGCGAAAACGAATTCACCTGGGTCTATGCGGCGTCTTTCGACGGCCCGTTCGAGTGCCCGCCGGACGAGGTGGATTCGGTCGAGTGGGCGGAAAGGGAAGATTTCGAGCGGGCCGCGGCGGAGCGGCCGGAGCTTTTCACCCCGTCTTTTCTGAAGGCGTATTCCTTTTACAGGGAGCGCGCCAAAGCCCAAAGAAACCCTTAAAAAGTGTTGCGAATCGCGCGGGAATGGTTTTGCTAGGAAAAATTTATGACAATCAAAGAATTTTCCGGTGTTTGGACGGCGCTCGTTACGCCGATGAAGGAGGACGGCCAGGTCGACTACGCCTCGCTTGAACGCCTCGTCGAACAGCAGGTTGAAGGCGGCGTCGACGGCATAGTCGCGGTCGGCACCACGGGCGAGTCCCCGACCCTGACGCCGCGCGAGCACATAGACGTAATCGTAAAAATCCACGAATTCGCGGCCGGGCGGCTCCCGGTGCTCGCCGGCACCGGCTCGAACTCGACCGCCGAGACCATCGAGATGACCCGCGAGTGCGACGTGCTCGGCCTGGAGGGCTTTCTCATCGTCGCCCCCTACTACAACAAGCCCTCGCAGGAGGGCGTTTTCCTTCACTTTTCCGAAGTCGCAAAGATAACCGACAAGCCCGTTATGCTATACAGCATCCCCGGCCGCTGCGGCATAGCGATTGAAAACGACACCGCCCTCAGGCTGCGCGACGCGCATCCGAATTTCATCGCCATAAAGGAGGCCGGCGGCAAGGTTGAAAAAGTGCGCGACATGTCGGCCAAGTCGGCGGGGCGCATGTGCGTCATGAGCGGGGACGACGGGCTGACAGTGGAATTCATGAAAAACGGCGCGTCCGGCGTCGTGAGCGTCGCCTCCAACATCGTGCCCGGCGCGATGGCGGAGCTTGTCGGCGCGGCGCGGGCCGGCGACTGGGCGAAGGCCGAGGCGCTCGACGCCAGAATGAAGGCGCTTTTCAAGGACCTTTTCATAGAGCCGAACCCCGTGCCTGCGAAGTACGCCCTTGCAAAGACCGGAGCGATAGCCTCCTCGGCGGTGCGCCTGCCGCTTTGCAGGATGACCCCGGAGCACGAGCGCAAGCTCCTGCAAACCCTCTCAGACCTGGATATTCTCTGATACGCACATGGCCGAATACAAAATACTTCTAAACGGGGCAAACGGGCGCATGGGGCGCAAGATAGCGGAATGCGCCCCCGAGTCCGGATGCGAAATCGTCGCCGAATGCGATATAGGCTGCAATCCGGCCGACTTCATCTCAAAGGCGGACTGCGCCGTTGATTTCTCCTTCCGCGACGCCACTCCCGCGATGGCCAGGCTCTGCGCCGAAACCGGCACCCCGCTTGTAATCGGGACTACCGGCCACACGGCCGAGCAGAGGGCCGAGATACTTGGGTGCGCGGAAAAGACCGCGATAGTCTGGGCGGGAAACTACTCCGTCGGCGTGAACCTTCTGAACTACCTTGTGGGAGTCGCGGCGAAAGTCCTGCCTGCGGCGTACGACATAGAAATAGTTGAAATGCACCACCGCTTCAAAAAGGACGCGCCAAGCGGCACTGCGGAAAAGCTTTTGGAGGTCGCGCGCAATGCCAGGGGCCTTTCGGAGGGCGAGGTCGTTTACGGCCGCCACGGGCTTGTCGGCGAGAGGCCGGAGCGCGAGATAGGCGTCCACGCCCTGCGCGGCGGGAGCGTGGTCGGCGACCACACGGTGATTTTTGCAGGCGACGGCGAACGCCTGGAGCTCGTCCACAAGGCGGCTGACAGGAAAATATTCGCCCTCGGGGCCCTGAGGGCCGCAAAATGGCTCGCAGGAAAGCCCGCCGGCCTCTACGGCATGGAGGATGTGCTGGGCCTCAGGGGGCTTTAGTTTAATCTTTTGCCAGCCGCACGGGCCGCAGGGGGCGTTTCGCATCCGCGCGGCGGCGGGCGGCATGGAGGGCCGGAATTGAAATGATAGTCGGATTGAGGGGAAAGGTCTCAAAGGTGTCGCCGCTTGCGGCGGTTCTGGATGTTGGCGGCGTGTTTTACGAAGTCAACGTCCCGATAACGACGGCCGAACGTCTGCCGGGCCCCGGGAACGAGGCGTTTTTGCATACGGTTGCGATATACCGGGAGGACTCCCAGACGCTGTACGGTTTCGCGTCCGCCCAGGAGCGCGACTTCTTCAGGCTCCTGGTTGACAAGGTCTCGGGCATAGGGCCTAAAATCGCGATAAACATAATGAGCCGCATGGGGCTCGAAACCCTGCGCGGCGCGATAGAGGCCGGGGATGTCGCCATGCTTTCCAAATGCCCGGGAATAGGCAAAAAGACGGCGGAGAGGATAGTGGTCGAACTCCGAGGCGCGCTCGAAGTCGGGCGCGTTCAGGGGGCTCCCGCGTCCGGGTTCGGCGCTCCAGGCGGGCCGCAGGCCGTATCCGACGCCCTGGCCGCCCTCATAGCCCTCGGCTATAAGCCCGCCGACGCCGACAGGGCCGTGCGCCGCGCGGCAGCCGCCCTGCCCCCGGACTCGAAGGCCGAAGACCTCATAAAGGGCGCGCTCAGGGGCTGAACCCGGCAGCCGCCCTCCAAGCCTCATGGATTCCGAATGCCCGGCAGACGACTCGTCCTGGAGGCGCAACTACAATTCCGTTGAAATGGCGGTGCTGCACCGCATCAGCCGCGCCCTTGTCCACCGCACGAGCGCTGGCGGGCTTTTGAAGGACGCGCTCGAAATCCTCAATGCCGAAATGGGGCTCCTGCGCGGAACCGTAACCCTGCGCCAGGGCGACCTGCTTTTCATAGAGGCATCCCACGGGATGACAGACGAGGAGATAAAAAGGGGCGTTTACAGGATGGGCGAAGGCGTCACAGGCCAGGTCGCAGCCCACGCAAAAAGCCGAATCATACCAGACATTTCCGAATCCACGGAATTTCTAAACCGCACAAAAACCCGCGCCGCAGGAAAGAACATCGCATTCATCTGCGTGCCTATAATCTACATGGACCAGGTTATAGGCACGCTTTCAATAGACCGGGTGGTGTCGCCCGAAACCAGCCTGCGCCGCGACCTCGGCCTGCTCGAAACGGCGGCGAACATCCTTGCGGACGCGGTTTCTGTGCTGTTTTTGAGAAACACGGAGCGGGAGCAGCTCCTTGAGGAAAACAGGCGGCTTCGCATAGAGCTTTCAGACCGCAGCGTCCGCGACGGAATAATCGGGAAATGCAACGGGATGCGCAAGGTCGTCAATATGGTTTCGCAGGCGGCCTCCAGCGAAATGCCGGTCTTGATAAGGGGCGAGCCCGGAACCGGAAAGAAGCTCGCGGCAAGCGCGATAGTCGCCTCCGGGAGCCGCAGGGGCCGGCCTTTTGCCACCCTGAACTGCGTGGCGCTCCCCGAGGCGGTGGCGGCGGCAGAGCTGTTCGGCTGCGGCGGGGGCGCCTTTGCAGGCGATACTTCCGGCAGAACCGGCCTCTTGGAATCATGCGACTTAGGAACGCTTTTTATAGACAAAATCGGGGACCTTAGCCCCGAAAACCAGCTCCGCCTCTTCCGCTTCCTTCAGGACGGCTCCTTCTGCCGCATAGGCGGCAGGCGGCGGATTTCTTCGGACGTGCGCATAATAGCGGCGACCGGGAAAAACCTGGAGGAAATGGTGGCGTCGGGCGCCTTCCGCGAGGACCTCTACCGCGCCCTCTGCCCCTTTTCAATCCATATCCCCGCCCTGCGCGACAGAAGAAGCGACATCACCCTGCTCGCCGACCACTTCGCCTCCAAATTCGGCAGGAAGCACAAAAAGAAGGTGAAGCGCATTTCCACCCCGGCAATCGACATGCTCATGCGCTACTACTGGCCCGGCAACGTCCGCGAGCTGGAAAACTGCATCGAAAGCGCGGTGCTTTCGGCGTCCGGCTCCTCCATATGCGGCTACAACCTCCCATCATCCCTCCAGGCCGCCGTCTCCGGTCGCCATTCAAAAATCTCCGAGGACGCCGAGGTGGATTTCACGGCCTCCGTGCGCTCGTTCGAGCGGGAGCTTATAGGCGAAGCCCTGAAAATCCACAGGGGAAACGCAAGCGCTGCGGCGCGCCATCTCGGAATTTCCCAGCGCATAATGAATTACAAAATTAAAAATCTGGCCATAGACGCCTCCATCTACAAAAAGCTGGGCCCCAGGCAGGGGCGCCGCTGAGCGCGCGCACGGCATACGGGTTTTTCTCAAAAAAAAGTTGTAAAAGCCAAATTTAAGTGCGATATTCAACGGGATAATGAGCGTTACCCCAACAGAAGCCGAACGGAGCTTTGCAGGCATTGCAGTCTCCCCAGGCACGGCCTGCGGAAAGGCGTTTGTCGTAAGGCGCAAAAACGCGCAGGTGCCCTCCTACGAAATATCCCGGTCGCAGGTTGACGGCGAGATACGCCGCTTTGAGCAGGCCATAGTAAAGGCCAGGCGGGACATATGCGCGCTGAAGGAGGAGCTCGCCCAGAAGGTGGGCGAAGAGGAGTCGTCCATATTTGACGCGCACCTTCTCGTGCTGGAAGACGTCGCCATCATAAACGAGGTCTATTCGATGGTGCGCTCCGACCTCCGCAATATCGAGGACTGCTACCTGAAGGTGATAAACCGCTTTGTGCAGGCCTTCGACGAAATCGACGACCCGTTCATGCGCGAGCGCGTGGCCGACATAAGGGACGTCGCCCGCAGGGTGCTGAACAACCTCATGGGCCACGAGGAAAAGTCGTCCATAACCCTCGGCGAGCCGTCCGTGCTCGTGAGCGCGGACTTCACCCCCTCCGACTTCGCCTTTGTGGATAAGACCAAGGTGCTTGGCATCGTGACGGAAAAGGGGTCGCACACCAGCCATACGGCCATCCTCGCCCGCTCCCTGCGCGTCCCGTGCGTGGTGGGCATAAAAATCGACGACTCCGGCATCGAGAGGGGCGCTGAAATACTCGTCGACGGCTACAAGGGGCGCGTGTTCAAGAACCCCTCCGAGGATACCCTGAAAAAATACACGGAGATTGCCAGCATCCACCGTGAGATTGAAAAGATTTTCGACTCGTCCCTGCCCTTCCCCTCCGAGACCTCCGACGGCCGCAAGGTCGCCCTTGAGCTCAACATAAACGGGGCGGCCGACATCCCCGAGGGCGCCATGCGCTACGCAGACGGCGTGGGGCTCTTCCGCACTGAAGCCCTCTTTCTCGACCTCGGCGAATTTCCGGACGAGGAGACCCAGTTTGAAGCCTACAAGGCAGCCGCCCTGAAGGCCGGCGGAAAGGACATAGTAATCCGCACGATGGATTTGGGCGGAGACAAGATGATGTCTTTCATGAAGGAGGCCGGACGCGAGGAAAACCCCTTCATGGGCTACCGGGCGATACGCTTCTGCCTCGACAGGGTGGACATATTCACCACGCAGCTCAAGGCCATCCTGCGCGCCAGCGCCTACGGGAACGTCAAGGTGCTCTACCCGATGATATCCGGCATAAACGAGCTCGTGCGCGCAAACGACGTGCTCGAACAGGCGAAGCTCGCACTCAAAAACGAGGGGCGCGAATTCAATCCGGAAATAAAGGTCGGGGCGATGCTGGAGGTTCCGAGCGCTGCGATGATAATCGACCTGCTTGCGAAGCACTGCGACTTCATAAGCGTGGGCACAAACGACCTCATACAGTATCTGCTGGCGGTCGACCGCGTAAACGACCACGTGGCGCACCTCTACAACCCCGCAAACCCGGCCGTCGTGCGCATGCTTCACAAGATAATATTTGACGGCAAGTCCGCTGGCCTCGACGTGTTCGTATGCGGCGAAATCGCGGCCGACCCGATTTTTGCAATGCTTCTTATAGGCATGGGCGTGGACGGCCTCAGCATGTCGGCCTCGTCTTTGAGCGAAATCAAGTTCCTGCTTCGGAAGGTGTCTTACGCAGACCTTACAAGCCTCAAGGTGGAGGCCCTCGCACAGGGATGCTCGCGCGACATACTTGCCATCTTGCGCAGGTTCCGAAACTCGCAAATGCAAAAATATATAAGCATATGACGCAAAACCCGGCTGCGGAACTCCTCCGCAAATCGCTCGGAAACGGCGCGGTATTCGACGACGCCGAAACGCTCCGGCGGGCTTCGATTGACAATTCCAGGTATTTTTTCAGTCCTGACGCCGTGGTAATGGCAAAGTCCGCGGAGGACGTCTCAAAGACGCTGAAAATTGCAAACGGGCTGAAATGCCCCGTAACGGTTCGCGGGGCCGGGTCGGGATGCGCGGGGGGGGCGCTGCCCTTCGGGGGCGGAATAGTGCTGGACCTGGAAGCCATAAACTTCATAGAAATCGACCCCGTTTCATGGGTGGCGCACGTGGGCGCCGGGGCCATAAACGCGGACGTGGACGCCGCCGCCGAAAAATGCGGCCTCATGTACCCCCCGGACCCCTCCTCTAAAAAATACTCCACGATAGGCGGCAACATAGCGTGCAATGCTGGCGGGCTGCGCGCCGCAAAATACGGGACAACCCGCGACTACGTCATGGCCCTTTCCGTATGCCTGCCAAACGGGGAAATCGCCCGCCTGTCGAGGCCGCTTAGGAAATTCGCCACGGGAATGAACCTGCGCGACCTCGTCATAGGCTCGGAAGGTTCGCTCGGCGTAGTCGTTGAGGCGTGGCTTAAGCTTGTGGCAAGACCCGAGGCCAAGCGCGCGGCCCTGGCGTTTTTCAAAAGCGACGCCGGCGCGTTCGCGTGCGTGAGGTCGGTCCTGTCATCCGGCCTGATGCCGGCCGTGATGGAGTTCATGGACGCCGACAGCGTTGAGTGCGCGGCGAAGTTCAAGGGGGTTGAAATCGGGCGTTCGGCCGCGCTTCTAATCGAGCTGGACGGCACCCACGCGGAAGTTGCGGCGGCGGCGGAACGCCTGGAAGGCGTCCTTTCAAAATGCTCGGAAAGGTTTGAATTTGCGGATGACGAAGAGCGGGCGGAAAGGCTGTGGGAAATGCGCAGGGCCTGTTCGCCTGCAATGTTCCTCCTGGGCGGGGGGAAGCTGAATCAGGACATAGTCCTCCCCATACTGAAAACCGACGAATTTTTTGAATACTTCAAGGAATTGTCCCGCAAATCGGGCCTGCCCTCGCCCACATTCGGGCACGCCGCCGACGGCAACTACCACATACACTTCATGTACGATCCTTCGGACGCAGCCCAGAAAAAGGCGGCATACGAATCCATGGACGCGGCTATAATAAAGGCCGTGGAGCTGGGCGGGGCCGTTTCGGGCGAGCACGGCATAGGCATAACAAAGCACAGGTTCCTGCGCCGCCAGATAGCCCCGGCGGAGCTGGATGCGATGCTCGCCGTAAAGCGCGCGCTCGACCCCAACGGAATCCTCAATGCGCACGCCGTATATGGGAATGTCGACATCGTAAAATACGACCAGCGAAAAGATATAAAACTCCCCTGGGACAAATAGCCGCAGGAGATTCCCGCCCCGCTGCCCGCCACGGGCGCATTTATCCCATGCGTCCGGATTTTTTCTCCCGCCCCCTCCTGCGTTCCGGATTTTTTTTTGCGGCGTGCCGCGCGCCTTCAAACGGACTTTGCAAGCCATAGATGCTTCCGGACGGAACGGATTTGGAAACGCTTAGCTTACAAATCACAGCCCCCCAAGGCCATATGCGCCAGCCAATCCGTCCTTGCCGCGCCAAGATTTGGCGCTTCGCGCTCCGGCCGCGCCGGAAGTTATAAATCCGCCGCGTTCCAGAAGCTAAAAGTGACGCGAACGCAGTCTTCAGTTTGCCTTGCAGCAAACAATTATAAAAACTTTCCGGAAGAAAAGTCCCTAGCGGGATAAAAGAGGCATAGAAATTGCGCTGCTTGGACTTCGCATGGGAATGCATCGTCCTGCCCCTCCCTTTTGCAGGCGAAAGGCGGCTTTAAACGTACGGTTGCGTGCGGAGTTCCCGCGCTCCGCAGGCGTCAGTTGAGGAATTCTATATCGGAGTCGGGGGAAGCCTGCAATGCGGCGCGCATATTTTCAGCGGCGCATATCCTGAGGATTTCCGGGCGGGGAAGCGCCATAAACGCCGTTGACATCGCGTCGCACAGCATTGCGCTTGAGGAAATCGACCAAGACCTAAACGGCGCGTTTTCCGGCGGCCTGCCCGTTCGGCAGTCGATTATGTGCTCGCCCTGCACTGCCGTCCCCGACGAGCCTATTGATACGTTTGAAAGCTTTAGCCCCGGAATTTCGCGCCCCGCGAAGGTAACCTCCCATGAGTCCCTGCCCTCGGGCGGGTTCATGAGCACCATGCTGCTGCCGAATGAGAGCATCGCCGAATTTATTCCCCACATCTGGGAAAGCCTCTCCGCGAGCACTTCCAGAGCGAACCCCTTGCCGACGGCCCCGAGGTCTATTTTCCCCTCCTCCAGCTTTTCCACAGTCAGAGAATCCGGGTCGAGCGCGAACTTCGCCCTCCGAGGGTTTTCAATTTTTTCAATGCCCTTTGCCGCCAGGAAAAACTCGCCCATGCACACGTCCAGGCACCCGCCGCTCAGCGACGAGGCGTACATCGCGCCCGCGAGGGCCTGCGCGGTTATTTCCAGAATCCTGCACGATTCGCCGGGCTTGAGCGCGTTTATCGCGCGTATGTCGCTGCCGTCCCTGAACATGCTGAGAATGTCCTCAAGCTTTTCTATTTCGTCGAAAAGGTCCAGGGCCGCGCTCTTTGCGTAGTTTTCGGATTCGTGGCATACGGAAACCTCGAGAACCGAATTCATGGACTTTGCGTCAAATTTGTATGTCCCCATGCCCGGACTCTCGCACAAAAACAAAGTTTTGTACAGCGCGTAATGATTTGGGCTTGTTAAAACCGCCCTTTCCCCCTATGACTTTCACCTGATTATGCATAAGAAATTTTTTGTATTTGCGCTCTCAGCCGCGGCCGCATGCGCGCGCGCCGACATCGTTGCAGGCCCCATGGCGGGGGCCGCCGACATGCGCGAAGCCTCAGTGTGGGTGCAGACCGAGCCGGGGGCCAGGGCCGAGCTTTCCTACGATGCGGGAACGCCCGCAGTCCTTTCGGCCGAAGCGGACGAAAACGGCTCCTGCAAATTCCGCCTGACCGGGCTTGCGCCGGCCTCGGAATACAAGTACAAGGTGACTTCCGGCTCATCGTCCGCCGAAGGGACAGTAAAGACAGCTCCGGACTACCTTACGCGCACCCCTCCCCCCGACTTCTCCGTCGCCGTCCTCGGCAGGATGCACAGAAACGACGCGACCTACGACGAGCCTTTCAAAACTCCCGGCGGGGAATACGAAATCTTTGACGCCGTAAAGGCGAAAAACCCGCAGGCTGTAATATGGGCCGGCGGGGCCTGCATGTTCCGCACCGCCGACTACGGCTCAAAAAGCGGCATGGCCGCGCGCTATTCCTACGAGCGCTCCGACCCCGCCCTCAAGGGGCTGGCCGCGTCTGTCCCCAACTACGGGGTTATGTCCGCCGACTGCTACGGCGCCCCGGACGCCGACATGCGCCTGTGGAACAGGGAGGATTCGTTGTCGGTATTCAAATCTTTCTGGCCGAACCCGTCATTCGGCGTCGGCGGCTCTGAAAACTGCGGGACTTTCTTCAGGTACGGGGACGCCGAGTTTTTCATAATGGACGCCGCATCAAACCGCAACGGATTCGACCACGGGGCTTCGCGCCCGGAGATGTTTGGAAGGGGGCAGATGGAGTGGCTCATGTCGTCGCTGGCCGCCTCCAAGGCTAAATTCAAGGTAGTCGTAAGCTCGGCCCCGATGGTGAATCCCGCCGAATCCAGGGAGAATTTTGCCGGCTACGAAAAGGAGCGCGGGGAATTCATGGATTTTCTCATGAGGCGCAAAATAGGCGGCATAATCTTCATATCCGCAGGCAAGGACTACGGGGAAGTCACAAAGATGGTGCGCGCGGGCGCCCACGAGCTGGTCGAGGTTACCGCCGGCCCGGCGACGGCGCGCCCCGCAAAGACCGCAGCCGAGCTGAATTTCTTCAGGGTTCCGGGAAGCGCCGTGCTTCAGCGTTCGTTCGCAACCGTATCGTTCTCCGGCCCCGAGGACGACAGGTCGGCGGAAATCGCCTTCTTCAGCCCCAAGGGAGAGCGCCTGTATTCGCTCAAACTCGGCTCAAAAGACCTTTACAGGTTCGAGTGAACGGATATTTCCCCGTCGTGGAATATCAGGCGGAAGGCGGCTTCTTCGGAGGCCGCCTTTGCGCTTTTTATGACGCCTCCATCCCCGGATAGGGCCATGGCAAAGCCCCTGCGCAGAGTGGCGTCAACGCCGAGAAGCTCAAGCTGGCGCTCCGCCGAGTCCAGGGAATTTCGCAATATTTCGAGCCTGTGCCCGGGGTGGAGCCTGGAAAATTCCGCGTAAAGGCCGGAAAGCTCGTGGCGCCTGGCTGAAACGGCGGCCAAAAATTCCGAATCCAGCCTCCCTTCGGCATCGTCGAGCGCCATGGAAAGGTTCGCCACCCGCGAGGCTGGGGAGGCCATTGCAAACAGCGCCGCAGCCGCCTCAAGCTTTCCGCGCGCCGCCTCAAGGGCGTTTTTTACCGCCTCCGAAATCGCCGAAAAAACCGAACGGACGCCCTCCCTTGCCTCAATAAACCCGCTTGAGATGTATTCTGCGGCGGCGCTCGGCGTCTCGGCGCGCAAGTCGGCTGCGAAATCCGAAAGGGTGAAGTCTATCTCATGGCCCACCGCCGATATGACCGGTATTTCGGAGGCCGCAACGGCGCGCGCCACCGCCTCCTCGTTAAACGGCCACAAGTCCTCCAAAGACCCGCCGCCTCGCATCACCACGAGAAGGTCGAAGCCGCCCCCCTGGGCCGCCCGTATCTGCGCTGCGATTTCCCCCGCAGCTTCCGCTCCCTGCACGCGCGAAGGCATGACGGCAATTTCGCCCCTCCAGCCCCTCCGCCTCAAAATGCTCAAGAAATCCCTTATGGCGGCCCCCGTGGGAGACGTCACGACTGCGATTCGCCCCGGAAGCCGGGGGATGGGCTTTTTTGCAGAGGCGTCGAAAAGCCCCTCGCGCGACAGCTTTTCCTTAAGCTCCTCAAACCTGCGCGCAAGGTCCCCGAGACCGTCCGGCATCATCGCCTTGACGATTATCTGGTAGGTGCCCCGCGCCTCGTAAATCGATATTTCGCCGTAGGCCAGAACCTTCATCCCCTCCGAAAGGCGCAGCGAAACGCCCTGCGCGTAGCCTCTGAAAAGCACGGCGGAAACCGCCCCGTCCGCGTCCTTCAGCGTAAAATACGTGTGGCCGCTCGAATAGGTCTTGAGGTTGGAGACTTCGCCGCGCAGCCAAAGCTCGGGCACCTGCGCCTTGACGAGCGCCTTGAAGCGCGCAGAAAACTCTCCTACGCCGAGAATCTCATCGCTTGATTTTAGAAAGCCCATCTCTTTTTTTCATCCTCTTTTGAACAATCCTTGCCACGACCGCAACCACGCATAGCAGGCTTACGCCGAGCATGAAGTTTGCGGCGTCCCCGCGCAGTATCCCGTCGGAAAAATATATGTAGCCGGACATCTGCACGAGCTGGACGGGCATGGATACTGCCATGTACCTGAAAAACCCCACGCCCGCAAGGCCGAGGAGGTAGTTCTGGACGGTCAGCGGATTGCCGGGAATCATGCGCACGAGAAATATGATGTCGCACTCCTCGTCCTCCGGGACGGAAGGCGCCCTAAGCCCCCTTCGCTCAAGCGCGGGGCGTATCAGCGAGGAGAACTTGCGCGCGATGAAATAGGACACCGCCATGTTGGCGACGAGCCCCGCATAGCAAACGGGAATCACAAGCCACATGCTCTCCTCCCTGCCCCCCGCCAAAAGGTACACCGGCGACACGGGGAGCGCGAATATCGGAAGCAGCAGTATCGCAAGGGGATATAGGGCAAGCGGCATGGAATTCAGCATCCCCACCTCCCCGCGCAGCCATTCCGAAGCCGCGCCGACCGCCCCGCTTATCTCGTCGCCCCATAGGAAAAGCGACCACGCCGCTATCGCAATAAGCAGCGCGGAGGCCGTTATGAGAATCTTGAACCTGTGCCTCTTTATCCTGTCCATCGGGGAATAAAATTTTTTGCAATGCAAGCGTGCACAAATCACGGGGGATTTCAAACACGCTCTTCAATTGTTTTTTCGAGGTTTGAAATCAGGCGGCGGATGTTCCCCCTGATGTCGCACGAGGGCGAGAAGTCGCTGACGAGCTTCGCGCAGTAAAAGAGCTCCGGCCCCATCCCGGCGGCTTCCATCGCCCTGAGTATGCCGTGCGCCTCCATGTCGGCCGCGTCGAACCGGGCCCCCAGCTCCGCGCGGCGGGCTGCCGAAACCGCCGGGCGCGACGACGTGACGAGGGCGGCCCCTCCCGAACATAGCTCGTAAACGGCGTCCGAAAACGGGTCTGCGCAGGCCACGCTGCCTATTTCAAGCACGTCTCCCGGCAAAAACCGCCCGCCAAGCGCCCCGCACGCGCCGAAATTCATGATTTCCGCCGGCTCGAAGCGCGCGATTACGTCCGCGGCGCACAGTGCCGCAGCCACCGGCCCTATGCCGGAAACTGCGAGCACGCACGAGCCGTTTGAATAATACCCGAATGCGCCAGAGGAAACGCGCCGGAAGCCGAATTTGGAAATCGCAAAACCGGCCTCGAGTTCCGTAGCCCAGATTTGCGCCTTCATTTTCCGGAAAGGTTTTCAAGCAGGCGCCCGCTTATGGCGGAGATGTCGCGGGAATATTCGTTTACAAATGCGAATATGTGCTTTTTAAGGACCTCCGGAGCAAGGTGCCGCGCGCGGGAGCGCACGAGCGGGAGGGTTTCCTCGAAGTGCGCGAATGCGTAGTCCAGCGACCGGCGTATCTCCCCCTCAAGCTCCGCCTTGAGGTGCGCGAAGTCGCGGCGCACGCATATGCAGCCCAGAGGGACGGGGAGGCCGGTCTTTTCGGTCCAGAAATTGCCGAGGTCGCACACAAGCTTCAGGCCGTAGTCGGCGAATACGAACCTGCCCTCGTGTATCAGCACGCCGGCGTCGATTTTTCCGGCTTCAAAGGCCGGGAGTATGTCGCTGAAAAGCATGGGGAAAACCTCGGCCTCCCCGCCTGCGTAAAACCTGTAAAGCGCGGCGGCGGTGGTGTTCAGGCCGGGGACCGCGACCTTCCCGCCCTTCCATCCGCGCCTTGCGACAAGCACGGGCCCCGTGCCTATCCCGAGCGCGGCGCCCGCGTCCAGAAGCTCGTATTTGCCGGAGTTTGCCATGTAGGCCGGAAACGACAGCTTCGTCACCGGATAGGCGCCGGAAAATGCGAGCGTGTTCAGGGTTTCGATGTCGCGGGTCTCAAATTCGAGGCCGAGCGGGCCGCCGCCTTCGGAAATGAGGCGGTAATAGGAAAATGTGTCGTTTGGGCAGGGTGTTATCGCAAACTTCATGTCAGAGCCTTTCATACAGCCCGCCCCGGGCGAACGGGCGCCTTCCCGCAGCCTCTATGGCGCGCCTCATCCCGGCGGCGGTGGTGGAGTTTTCGACGCCCGCGCTCTTTACCACCATCTCGTCCATGAGAACCCCGCCCATGTCGTTTGAGCCCATTTGTATGGCGATTTCCGCAACCTTCATCCCCTCCGTGAGCCATCCCGACTGGATTACGGGGATGTTGTCCAGATATATCCTCGCAAGGGCTATTGTCTTCAGAAACTCCGGCGCGCCCGCGCGCGGCAGGGCCACCCTCGTGTTCTCCGGCGCAAGCGGCCAGGCTATGAACGCCTTGAAAACCCCGAGCTCGTCCTGGAGCGAGCGCACAAGCTCCATATGCTCCAGCCTTTCCGCGAACGTTTCGCCCATTCCGAAAGTCATCGTCGCCGAGGAATACATGCCGTTTTCGGCAATCGCCCGCACGACTTCCACCCACTCTTCCACGGTAGCCTTGAGCGGGGACATGGAGCTTCTTATGCGCTCCACCAGCATGTCGGCCGCCCCGGGTATGGAATCCGCCCCGGAAGCCTTGAGCCTGCGCACGCACTCGCGCACGCCGACGCCCGCCCCTCGGGCGAAAGCCGCGACTTCGGAAGGCGAAAACACATGCAGGAAAAGCCTCGGATGGCGCGACTTGAGCTTTTCCAGTATCGAGCACGCCCATCCGAGCGTAAACGAGTCGTCGATACCCCCCTGGAGCATGAGCTGGACGGCGCCGTTTGAAACGGCCTCGTCCGCAATTTCCAGTATCTCGCCGTCCGACAGGGTGAACGGCTCGATGACGCCAGCGCGCGCGTGGTATGCACAGAATTTGCAGCGGGCGCGGCATACGTTGGAGTAATTGACCATCCTGTTTACGATGTAGCCCACGTCGCCCGAAAGTCCGGCGGCCTCCATGCGCAGGCGCGCCAGGCGTCCAAGGTGGAATATCGACGCGCCTTCGAGGGCGAGCGCCTCCCCGGGCGACACCCTGCCGTTTGCCGCTATTTTTTCAATGAGTTTTTCCATGCAAAATATCCGAACTTTTTCTGAATGCGGCGTCAGACACGCGGTATATCAGGCGGCTGAAATACCTGTCCGCATCGGCCTGCGAAAATTTCGCGCTCGCCATGCGCCGCGCGGCAAGCGAGCAGTAGAACCCGCGCCGGGCCTCGAACCTCCCAAGGGAAAGCCCGAGGTGGGCGGACACGGCGGGCGCTACCGCAGCGTATATGGAGCGCCTCACAACTATCGCCGCATAGGTGAGCGGCACCGAGAACGCCTCCTTCCAGAGCGCGCCAAGGTCGAAGTCGAACCTGAATGGGGAGTCGAACGACAGCGCCGCGTCGCCGATTAAAAGGGCCGCGTCCGCGCCCGAAATCTCCGGGCAGGCGCAGTCGGCCGGGTCGAACGAATGCCTGGCGCGGCATATCGCCCTGAACGCCCCCAGCGAGCTTTCCGACTGGGTTGTGAAAAATATCCTGCGCCCCTTCAGGTCCCCGGGGGCGTAGTTCGAAAAAAGCCTCACCGAGTCGACGGGGCCGTCGCTTGCAATGCAGAACCCCGGCAGCATCGCGTACTCATCCTCCATATCCCGGTAGGCGAAAAACGATACGGCCGACACGTCGAGCTCGCGCCTGCGGCAGGCCGCATTC
Source organism: uncultured Opitutales bacterium (assembly GCA_900548185.1). Lineage (GTDB taxonomy): Bacteria > Verrucomicrobiota > Verrucomicrobiia > Opitutales > Intestinicryptomonadaceae > Intestinicryptomonas. Next base: position 147,491 of record URJJ01000001.1, on the reverse strand, counting down.
AGCTCCGACGGCGGGGCGCGGAAAAACTCCCCCTCCAGCGGGTAGGCGTCGTCTGCCGCGGCGAAGGGGATGTAGTTTACAAAAGATATTTCTCCTATCCTAAAGCGCATAATTGGAGTTGGTGAGGCGCGGCTCGAACCCGGCGGCCCTTATAAGGCGCTCCATGCCCTCCGCAGTCCTGTCGGCCGCCCTGGCCCCGGCCGAAACGGCAACCTCCTCATGCCAGTGCGTCCCGCCCGCGTCGTCCGCGCCGAAGTTGAGGAGAACCTGCACCATGCGCTCGTCGAAATGGGTGACGGGGACGCGTATGTGGGGGAAGTTGTCCAGCACGCACCGGGCGAGCGCGCATATCTTGAGGTCATATGAAGCCGATGGAGAAGAGCTTATGCCGCTTTTTCCGCGCCTGAAAGGCAGCGGGACAAACGCCTTGAACCCTCCCGTCTCGTCCTGGAGGCTGCGCAGGCGCATCAGGTGGTCTACGACATGTTCGGGGCGCTCTATATGCCCGTAGAGCATGGTCGCGTTCGTTTTGAGGCCGCACTTGTGGGCGGTGCGCATCGCGTCCAGCCACTCGTCCCCGGTGAGCTTATTGGGAGTTATTTTGGAGCGAACCGATGCGTCGAATATTTCGGCGCCCCCGCCCGGCAGCGCGCAAACGCCCTCATCCATTAGGGTCTCAAAAACCTTCGGGAGCGGAAGCCCCGAAACCTCCGCCATCAGGGCGCATTCGGATACGGTGAAAGCCACGATGTTAATGCCCTTTCCCGCCCTGCGAACTGCCCGCACGACGTCGATGTAATAGCCGAATTCAAGCTTTGAATATATGCCGCCTATTATGTGTATCTCCCGCGCCCCGCGCTCCGCGAAGGCCGCGGCCCTGGCCTCAATTTCGCCGGGGGAGAGCACATAGGCGCCAGCCTCCCCCTCGCGCCTGGCAAACGAGCATATGGGGCACAGGGCCTCGCAGGTGTTGGAATAGGTTATCGCCGCATTTACGGTATAGTTTGCAAAGTTTCCGTGAAGCCTCCTGCGAATCGCGTCCGCGCGCTCGCCGACGGTGAAAATATCCCCGTTTAAAAGGCCGGTGGCGCAATCCGCGCCGATTCTATTATTTATATCCACGGGGCTTGACGATTGTATTTTTTGCCGGCCTTGTCAACATGCTAAGCCCCGCCAGCCTGCATTTTGCCCCCTGCAAAGCCGACACTGAGTCATGGCGGCACAGGCGGCCCGCTTTGCCTTGAAATAAAAAATCCATATAGATTCCCGATTTCCCTTTTCGATTCGAGAAAGAAAACCGCATTCCCGAATGAAATTTTACGCAGTCAAATGAAAGTCCGCCCTCCCCCATGCCCTAACCCTACCGCTTTTTCATTTCTTTCGGGGCTTTCTAATCTATGTAAGTCTCATATTTTTTTGAGGGAGGGGGGGGCAAATTCCGATGCATTGTTTCTAGACAAATTTTCAGTATCCCCAAGAGGCCATTACTTTAAGAACACGCGAACCCTAGACTTACAACGCTTGGGTAGTGGAAAGAAACGAAGTTCCGTGCGAAATATCGGCTTCAAGGCCCCTCTTCAAATATCAGGATGCCCGACCCTTGCCATACTCCGCTCATACTCGCATCGAAGAGTATCGGCAAGGATTGCCCCAGCCTTTTGCTAATGTTATATTTCGCAGGTCTTCTCGCCTCCTTTTACAAGGCGGCCAGCTGTGTCATACGCACAATCTACACGAAAGAGGTATTTAGATATTATTTTGATGTATACTGTCCGTATATAATTTGTTTGTTATAGTCATAGCCAATTATAGCTTTTCCTATCGCATAAATGACTATATTCTGAGGAATCGGAATCTCCAATTTGTCGCAAAATAAAAAATCTATATGTTCTTCAAGTTTTTTTGCTTCTGAGTTTTGTTTTATGAATGTTTCAAAAGCTTCTCTGGAAACAAATCCAGACCAGGATAAAGAAGTTAAGGAATATCTAACAGTCAAATCGTATTTAATGTCAACTGTCTGTTTTGGCATATATTTCGACATATTTAAATTTCCAATAGAAGATTGGAACACATCGAATATGCCATGCTCGCTATAATTTTGTTCAAGACTTTTTAGGCTTATGCAAACATATGACATGCATATAAATAATATGATGCAAAATAAAAATAATATTTTTAATTTAATTGCATTCTTCATAAAAACTGCTCCTATTCTGGTTTATTGTTCCCGCCAGAAAAACCCACCAGAAAAAGAGACCTCCACTCGAAAGTTTCCACCCGCTTTCGCGTATGGCTTTGTGTGATACGGTTTTATTATGGCACTTCAAATATATTCTAAACTATTTTTACGAATAATCTAGGCTATTATATTTATAATCAACGTTAAGGCATATTCTAAAATAATTTTCATCTTCTTTAGAAAGTTTTGCATTGAATTAAACTTCTTCGGCGATGAAATTATTCATAAAAGTCTTTTCATTTTATAAATTAATCACTTCTGGTGGTTGCATTGGTATCGATTTTAAATATAATAAAACGCATATTTTTGTCTAAGCTGGACGGGGATGCAATATCATCATGAAAAAATATAGGCCCCAGATAGGTGTATTTTTTATTATTTTCAGATTTACACAATATATCAATTTCTGCCTGGCGGAAATTTGTGTTATCTTTTGAAAATCTCGCATTTAATATAACGTCACTTGTGACGAAATAGCTAATGTACGATTTTTTATCTTCTGAAAACTTTGTAAAGATAATAGCTTTTCCGGAATAAAATAATGCTCCATAATATCCGTCCAATTCTTTTTTTTCACAAGACTGAATAAACGTTTCTTTCCACTTTTTAGCTGCGGACAACCAATCTATTTCTTTTTCTTTATTTTGAAATATATTTAAAGGAATATCCAGTATTTTAGCATAATCTACCCTGTTAACAAATGGATTATCATCAGTACAAATCTGCTGCGAATATAGGAAATTTGGTGAAATTATACTAAACAAAATTAAATTAATTAAGAGTATATTGTGCTTCATTATTAGGCTTTCTCTATTTCTTTTAGTTCAAAGTAATGTTTACTAGAAATGTTTGGAGACGTAAAGTTTCCCGGAGCGTCTTCTATTGCTATTCCAAACGGAACCAATGTTCTCCTGAAGCTCCTCCATCACCTCTATATTGAAAAGCGACACCTTCAAATTTATATGATATGACCATTAACTCCACGTTCATTTGGAGTAAATTTCACATTGATGCTATCATATATTGATGTATTGCCTGATTGTGCAACAACCCTAATCGCAGCATTGGATCCATCGTTCGTTTCTTTGGATATAGTAAAAGAGACTCTTCCGGACACTTGAACCATAATCTATGAATTAGGAGTTGGTGTGTATAAGAATTTGCTATTGTTCAGTTCATGGGAGTAATGTTGCTAAATGTGGCAGGAGTAATTGTATATACTCCCATGTAATCAATACACTCTGTTGCATTATTTTCACAATGCGATAGATTATTTCAGCCGTCTGGATAACCGATGAGGCCTTGGGAGAGCCATTTTCCTACATCTGCGCGATAATTACGCAAAAGGAACGCGTAGCCTAAGTCTTCGACGTAGGGTTTGCCTGTAAAGAACGATAATTTATCGGAAGTATCGGCTTCAAAACTTGTTTTGTCAATAGCAGAGTAGTCCCACCCTTGCTAACTTTGCCTATAATTTTTTGAAGCATTTTCGACAAGCTTTCCTTCTTTTAGCGTATAAGATTTCAATAAACGATTATCTACTTTTTTATCTTCCAAGAATGATCTTATTTCTTTTGCTTTTTGAATTTTCCCCGACTCTATATAACGATGGTATAATATAAACTTTGATAAAATATTATCATCTCTTTCCAAAAAATCCGTCGTAGGCAAATTTAATGAAAAAATTTCTTTTTCTGTTTTCATGTTTTCAAAAAAATCTGAACATGTGCCAGTTAAGACATGGTCAATATACATCAAAATAATATATGCATCAAATGGATATTGGGGAGCTTCATCCGCCCATGAGCTCGCCGCTATTATTTTTAAAAATCCTAAAACCTCAGTGTTTCCGCGCAAAGCGAGGAGTGGATAATATTTCTTTTCAATTTCATTTAATGCATACAATGAGGGCAAGGATGATTTGTAGGTTTTATTTTTTACATCAAATAAATCCGGATTTAGTTTAGATTTTTTCATTTTACCGACTGCCTCCCCCGTTTTAGTCGATAGTAAAAAATCTTTAATTAAACCGTCATCTAATTTTTTAATATTTTCGTCAGAAATCGCCTCAAATGGATTTTTTATATTTGCAGATGTATTTGTATATTTTTTGATCCTATCCATAGAGCGCATGATGTCGCCTGGCTTATTCGTATTTGCCGAAATATAATATAGAATAGAGGAATAAAGCAGAGCATGTTTATCTTTTGAGAAGTAATCGTTGTAAACAGCAAGGGTATTTAATGCATTTATATCGTGTTCTAAGAATACCCTTTCTTCCAGTTTTACATAATCGCATGTTGAAAGTTTTTCAATATCCTCTGCATGCAAGAGTGTGGCTAAAGCAAAAAACAAAAATAGAGACACGAGCTTATTCATATTTTTTTAACATATCGATTTATAGGCAATTTCATCCCGTAGTCGAAAGCGAAATCTATGGGAATATAATTTTACGATGCAAAAATATGGCCACGAATCGTTGGATTATTGCGCCTTATTGTCTTTATCAATCTCGTCAATCCGGCTTAATGCTAATTTTTTCTTATCAGTTAAATATTTGACATAAAGAGCTTCCCTAAATTCCTTTGGTTTTTCGGAGTTTTTGTACATTTTTACATAGTCCTCTTCAAATTTTCCATCTGAATATGAGCGTATGCTCATAAATTCCAAAGTATCCACATCAAACTTTTCAGAACCTATTTCATCCAGACGCTTATCTATCCATTTTATCAATTCTTTATAATACCGTTTGCTTTCTGCAAAGTTGTCTTTTTTGTAAAAGTAGCCAGCCAATAATTCGCTCTTATACGGGAATAAATTTGCATATTCTTCCGATTTATCCAACAACGGGATGGCCTCATTTAAAAGATTTCTCCTGAGCTTTATTCTTGCCAAATACATATAAGCATACGCCTTTTGGGCATTAGTCGAGACATCTGCAAATTTCCCATTTATAATTTCGTTAAAAAAATATGTCGGGCCATTTTTACGTTCTATTTCAAAATATTTATCGCCACCATATTGAATTCCATATGCTCTTGTGCCGAAATGAATATAATGTTCTGGTGTATTTGCAGTATAGCAACCAGATAACAGTAAAAGAAAGAATAATAATATTAAGCCTTTCATCCAATTCCCATACTCCATTCACATAGTTGTCCAAAGCGTCTAAGATATCTTCTCCCGTATTATATAAGTTTTTCATTAGAGCCATAATTCAAGTCGGAACCATTGTTTCAGGACTTGTGGTATTGTCATAGCCAATAATTTAACGCTCCAGTAAATTCATAATACAAACAGCATTATCTCATCTCTAACAATTTGTCATTAAGATATTTTTTGTATAGTTGTGCGCGGAACTCCTTTGGCTTCTTCAAATCATACATAGGGAAAAATTCGCGTTCAGACTTACCGTTAATGTATGAACGTGAATTTATGAATTCCAGTTTATTGACATCAAATGTTTTATTATCTATAGCTTTTATTCTCTGATTAATCCATTTCGCAAGCAGATCATCATAGATTTTTACGTTATTATTGTGTGACGCATAATATTCTCTCATTAGTTCGTATTTATATGGAAAATCTTTGCATGTTTTTTCCGCCTTATCCAAGAAACAAATAGCAGAATCAACATCTCCTTTCCTTAATTTTAGTTTTGCCAAATAAACATTTGCATATGCCTTCTGAGCCGGAGAAACGCATTCTTCCCTATTCGCAACCTCCTCAAAGATTGCACGAATCATATATTCATTGTTTGAGTTATAATATGCGTTTGTACCTCGAAACAACAACTCATCACTTCTATCTGCGTTATTTGTGTAACAAGAGGTAATTAATAGGACAAGTGCCAGCGGCAATACATTAAATTTCATGATTAAAGACTTTTTAATTCTCTTAGCTGTTTCTGGGCAAAAAGCTTACGCGATAAAAGATATTTCAGGTACTGTTCTTCGCGTTTCGAGTATTCTATGTTCGGATTATACATATCTAAATAGTTACGAAAATTTTGTCCGGAAGCGTAAGAATACGGTGTAGTAAATTCTAAATTTAATACATTAAAATTGCCTAATTTTATTTCGTTAATTTTGTTATCCAACCAACTTATGAGCAGATTATAGTACTTTTGGGACATTTCAATATCCCTCTTTTCATAAAAATAATCCGATAATATCTCATATTCATATGGAAAGTTGTCGGATAATTTTTCGGATTTCTTCAATAAGTCAATTGCTTCTTTTATTTTATCATTTTTGAGTCTAATTTTTGCTAAATACATATACGCATACGCTTTTTCTTCATCTTTAGCCAGTGTGTTTCTGTCTAAAACCGATTGAAAGCGTTCTTCTGCCGTAAAATAGTTAATATTTGAATGAAAATTGTACGCCCTCACTCCCCGCACCAAGAGATCATTTGTTATATTCACATTCTCGCTTTGACATGAAGTTAGGAATATTATTGACCCAACTATTAAAAATTTTTTCATAGATTATTCATTTAAATAAGTTATAAAATTCTCTATTTCGTCAATAATGGATTTCCCGGTCTCTTGCAGATTAAGATATAAAGCAAGCAAGTCGGCAGGTAACATCGTTTCCGGGCTTGTAGGATTGATTAGAGTAATCCGAATACGTAGAGGATATTGCATTCCAATAATCCGATACCGTGTTAGTCACCACATTGTTTGTAACACTATCCACAACTGCATCAGCAAATCCAGTGACATCCTCCCAAAACAGCCCATACCTGTCGTATACATAAATAGGTGTATGGCTTTATTTTTGGGTTAAAATTTGGTAAGCATCTGATATCGGTGATGATAAATATCGTATAGCAATATGTACACAAACAAGTTCAAAAATAAAAAATATAAACTTATATTTTTTATTTTTTGAATATATAGCAAAACCAACAAAGAGATTTGACAAGACAAGGAAGAGGAAAAAAAGAAACGAATCTGTCTTTGAAAGTAAAACTATATCGCTTGTTGTAATATCTCTATATTGTTGAATAAGTAAAACATCAAAAAATATAACAAGCAAAATATTTAGCAGGTTAAAGATCTTCATATTGCTCCTCTTTTTTTATAATAGTACAACTTAATTTGCTCATCATATTTCCACCGGCCACTACCGAATGAGGACCTATAATGAGCGTTTCTGAAATAGTAAAAGAATACGTGATATACACTTCTGTTTCTACAGTTTTAAGGGTAACACCATCTCGAACATGTTGATTTTTTAATATGTCCTGAGACACCTAAATAGTCGTAACACGAAGATATCATATTGTTGCAATGCGCTAGATTATTCCAACCATCAGGGTAGCCGATTAGGTCTTGAGTCTGCCATTTCCCAATATTTACGCGGTAGTTGCGCAAAAGGAACGCATAGCCTAAATCTTCGAGGTAAGGATTATCTGTAAAGAACGATGATTTATCGAAAGTATCGGCTCCAAAGCATGTCTTGTCAATAACATAGTAGCCATTTTCCCCAACTATGCCTATGCTTGTGCCGAACATATCAGTAAAAATAGCTTCTACTTTTTGAACATCGCCAGTTATTGCCAAAACCGGATTGCCTCCACCTGCGTGCGGCTCATTTATGTACTTTGTGCCGCTTCGCTCAATAAGCGCCAAGCCGTCCCACTCAAAAGTTTCCACTCTGCTTCCGCGTATGGCCTTCGCTAGTTGCCCGTCATTGTGGTATTCAAAGCGCGAGACTTTTCAGGAATCCATACCGGAAACAAATTTGAACATTGCCGCCTCCGGTCGAATATCCGTAAATTTTCTGTGTACCAATGTTGTGCCAAATTCGTTATACTTTATTGTCTTTATCTATTTCGTCAATCCGGCTTAATGCTAATTTTTTCTTATCGCTTAAATACTTAATATAAACACGCTCCCTAAAGTCTTTGGATTTTCCCGAAACTTTATACATTTCTTTATAGTCACTCTCAAAGCCTCCGTCTGAATATGAGCGTATGCTCATGAATTCCAAAGTATCCACATCAAACTTTCCAGAAGCTATTTCATCCAAACGCTTATCTATCCATTTTATCAATTCTTTATAATATCGTTTGCTTTCTGCAAAGTTGTCTTTTTTGCAAAAGTAGCCAGCCAATAGTTCGCTCTTATATGGGAATAAATTTGCGCATTCTTCCGATTTATCCAACAACGGGATGGCCTCATTTAAAAGATTTCTCCTGAGCTTTATTCTTGCCAAATACATATAAGCATACGCCTTTTGGGCATTAGTCGAGACATCTGCAAATTTCCCATTTATGATTTCGTTGCAATAGAAAGTAGGCCCCCGCTTAGGTTCCGTCTCAAAATATTTCTCCCCTCCGTATTGTATTCCATATGTCCTAGCCACTGAGCGAACATAATAATCTACATTTTCTGTGCTATAACATCCAAATAAAGATGATAATAATAAAAGAGCTATTACATATTTCATATCTATTCCCATACTTTATTTACATAGTTATCCAAAGCGTCCAAGATATCTTCTCCCGTATTGTATAAGTTTTTCATTAGAGCCATAATCCAAGCCGGAACCATTGTTTCAGGACTAGTAGGATTGCTTGTATATCCCATACTCTGTAATTCTCTTACTATTGCGTCATGTATAACAGCAGTGTCATGCATATTAGGAACGTAATCCGAAAGAAATTTGAAGCCAGGATTACTATCCGATAGCAAATAATCTATACCGGTTTCACTCCCATGAGAATCCCTGCCAAAACAATAATCAGCGTTATCTCTAACCCAAGAAGGATCACCCGGAGTTCCTGTAAAACCAGCTTCTAAAGCATTCCAATAATCTGATACAGTGTTAGTAACCGTGTTATCTGAGAGAAAATCCCCTACTCCTTCAAAAAAATTTCCTACATCATTCCAAAAGCTAGCAAGTCCATATTTATCATAACAAGAAAGTATATGGTTATTACAATATGCTAAATTATTCCATCCATTTGGGTATCCCACTGGATCAACTATACCCCATTTGCCTATATCGGCTCTGTAATTTCTGAATAGGAAGGCATAACCCAAGCCGCCAACATAAGGTTTGCCTGTAAAGAACGATGATTTATCTGAAGTATCGGCTCCAAAACTTGTTTTGTCAATGGCTGAATATCCATTCTCACTAACTTTACCTATGCTAGTACCTAGCATATCGGTAAAAATAGCTTCTACTTTTTGGACATCGCCACTTATTGCCAAAACCGGATTGCCTCCGCCTGCGTGCGGCTCATTTATGTACTTTGTGCCGCTTCGCTCAATAAGCGCCAAACCGTCCCACTCAAAAGTTTCCACTCTGCTTCCGCGTATGGCCTTCGCTAGTTGCCCGTTATTGTGGTATTCAAACCGGGAGAGTTCCTTGCCGTTTTCGGCAACGCGCATTATCTTGTCCAGCCAGCCGTATTCATAGGTTTTTTCACCCTCTTTTATGAGCCTGCCGGCGGCGTCATACGCATAGTCGGTAATTTTGCCTTCTGGACTCACACTGCTTACAAGCTGATTTGAGGCGTCATAAGTATATGTTGTAGCTTCGCCATTTATTACCCGCTTTAGAATATTGCCGTTTGCGTCGTAAACATATTCCTCAAGAGGCTTCTTAGTCTCGGCATCGATAACTGCGAGCAGCTGGTTTTTAACATCGTACTTATACTCCTGCAACCTGCCGTTTACAAGGCGGGAAGCTATCTTGCCGTTTTTAGAGTAAAAATATTTAAGCTCCGAAAGGGTTTTTCCGTCTTTATCCAAAAGAGTTTTGGAGGCGAGCTGGCCAAGCTTGGTATATTCAAATTCTACGAAATTTTCGTCTATAATTTGTTTGGACAGCTGGTTTTTCTTATTGTAAACGTACTCCACGATTTTGCCATTGGATTGCGTTCTTACAAGCCTTCCGAACTTGTCGTAGCTGTTATATTCGTCAATAGTTTCATCGCCCTTGCTTGTTATGCGGCTCAGGCGTTTGCCGTGATTGTCGTAAGCGTAGGTTGTGAGGGTTTCGCCCTCGAGCTTTTCTATGATCCGTCCAAAGTAGTCATACTTAAATTTCGTCGCCAAACCGTTTTTTGACTTCTCGATGAGCCTGCCCCAGGCATCATACCTCAGGGTCTCATTTTCGCCCTGGCCGTAAGAAACAGACAAAAGCCGGTCCAAATCATCGTATTCGTAGCGGAGAGAGCGGTCGGTTGGGCCGTTTTCAAACTTTGAATCTATTCCGGACAGCCTGCCGTATTGGTCGTAAACATTCTGCGTGATTTGGCCTACTGCGGTTCTTCTAAAATCCAGGCCGTATTTGTTCCACGCAAAATTAATTTCGTGCCCACTCTGGTCAGTAACTTTGGAAAGTCTGCCAAGAACGTCATAGGCGTATCCGACCTCCGTCGAGTCGGGAAATATTTCCTTTGCAACGCGCCCAAATTCATCGCGTTCATACTTTTTTACAAGGCCGTCTTGGTCCTTGCAAGACACGGGCGCGCCGTTTTTGTCATAGAAAACTTCAAGCGATGAAAGCAATTCTCCCTCAAATTTAGAGTAGCTTTTTGTGGGGAAGGCATTTTTATCGTATTCGGTAACCGCCCTTACGCCCATGCGCTCCTTCGCCGTCTGGCGGTTGTACAAATCGTAAAAATAATTCGTTTCAATCCCGAACGTATCCACCGTCTTTAGCGGATAACCGTAAATATTGTAGGAAATCTGCATGGTATTTTGCCCGTCGTCTATATATATTGGGCGCAACTGGCTGTCGTACTGCACGGAAACGCTTTTTACGATGTCGCCCTTCTCGTTCAGTTCGTTTATTCTGGAGGGCGAAAAGTTGCCCTTGTCATAAGAAAAACTGCGCACGGGCGATGCGCTGTCTTCATCGGCCCCGCGTTTGCTTATCAGAATAAGATTGCCGCGGCTGTCGTATTTGAACGCGACATCATTTTTTGCCTTGTCGCGGCACAGCGTAATTTTTCCCGTATCCTTGTCGTAGCGGTAGCTTGCGAGCACGCGCTTTCTGTCGTCAACGATTTGGCGAACCTTGCCGTTGTAGGCAACGTCATAGCGCATAAAATAGTAGGTTGTAAGGGTCTTTCCGGAAAAATCCGTATACTTTGCTATGCCGCGCCGGGAGTCGAACTCATATTTTGCGGTTTGCCCGGCCTTATTCCTGAGCTCCACATTGCCAATCTGTTTTGACGGATAGGAATATTTGTATGCAGAATCCGCCATTATGCGCCCGTCAACCGCCTTCCTGACGATGTCATTGGCGCTCTTATTCGATTTTTTCGCGGCGGCAACCTTCTTTAGATAATCCTTGCGCTGGACCGCGCTTTCGCGTTCGACCAAAATATTATCGGTATATTCTCCGCGCCTTATTTGCGTGAGGTATCCGGCGTCGTCATAGGAAAATTCTATGGGGTTCAATCCCTCTTGCCCGACTTTGCTCAGGAATTTAGACTCCACATATTCCTCTTTGCCCGCAAGAGTTTCGGGCAATATTTGCACTTTTGAATCTGCAAAAACAAATTTGTGGGAGACTCCGTTTATCAGGATTTCGGAAAGCCTCTTGTCGTCATATTTCAGCGAAACAAACGCTTTGCCCCTCTGCTTTACTTCAATCAGCCTGGCGCTTGCGTAGACAAATTCGAGCGATTGCCCCGAAGGAGCGTCAATCTGGCGAAGTTTTGCATCCACATAAACGAACTTCCAGCCGCGCATATCCTTGCGCCCAAAAATTGTCCATGAACCGCTGTCTGCGCGCCCGTTTGCCGTCCAGTCCCCGAAAGGCGAAAAATAGGCATTCTCGCGCTCTTTCTCATTGAAGAGGTCCAGAACCTCGTTCGAGGTTTTCTTGCGGGAATAGAATAAGACTTTCTCTCCCCACAGGGCAGTCCAGACAGCGCCATTGGCGTCGGGAATCGCAGAGCTTTCAAGCTGGGGGATTTTCCATCCCACGCCGACAAGGCCGTCGCTTTTTATGGCAGAATCGTAGAATATCTGAATGGGGAGCCTCAACTCCGGAGAGAAGTTTGCAGTTCCCAAAGTAAAACTTAAGTAATATGAATCCGAGGTAAGCGAGGCTTTTGCGGCAGAGTTCTTTTCTTGAAAGAAATTAATCTGTTGGGCAAAAACCGCGCTTGAAGATATGAAAAGTGAAAGCAGGCAAGCCAATATCCTTTTCATGATTTGAATTATTTTTTTCCATTTATTGCAAATGTCAATATTTTTTATAAAAAATATGAAAAAACAATTTTACTGCCATAGAATGAACAATAACTTATTTATAAAATTAAATTATACCGCAATCAAAACAGACAAAATTCCGTTTGAAAATTCATGATAAAAATACATTTATTGCTACGATAAAAAATCAAGCAATCCATGCGGATTGCCAAACGGAAAGCGAATTTCAGAGCAAAATTTTGCGCCGGAAACGAGAGCCGCCCCTCCACGAGCAAAACAGCATCCGTTTTTTCGTTCTTTTAAAGGATTCCAATCTGCGAGGCCCCCTAAAATAATGTTGATTGGCGGCCGGCAATTTTTCTACCATATGATTCAAATATTTTTATTATGAGAGCAAAAATCATTATCGCAATCGCAGCCATCCTCGCCGCAGCATTCGTATATATGCGCCAGTCGGGCTCCGTTCCGGCCGGAACCCCGGCAGAGAGGGCGGCCTATGTCATAGAAAACAACGGCTGCCTGGACTGCCACACCTACGGCGGCCCGAAGCCGTGGTATGCGTCGCTCCCGGTCGCCTCCTCGATTCTTGAAACCGACATAAGAAACGGGACTCGCTCCATAGACCTCAAAATCGTTCTGGACGAACTGAAATCCGGAAAGCCCGTTTCCGAAGTCGACGTCTCAAAGCTGGAATACGCGGTGCAATACAACCAGATGCCGCCTTTGCAGTACTCGCTGGCCCACTGGTCAACCCATCTCAACTCTGCCGAAAAGGACGCAATCCTCGCTTGGGTGAGGGACGCCCGGGCCAAATTTGCGGCGGAAAGCGGCGTCGCGGAGGAATTTGCAAACGAACCCGTCCGTCCGCTGAATCCCGCGCCGAAAGTCGATCCGCGCAAGGTCGCCCTCGGGCGCGAATTGTACAACGACAAGCGCCTCTCAAAAGACGACACCGTCTCCTGCGCCACATGCCACGACCTCTCGACTGGCGGCGTCGACCGCATGCGCTATTCAAGCGGCGTCGACGGGCAGAAGGGCGGCATCAACGCCCCCACTGTGTTTAACGCAGCCTTCAACCACCGCCAGTTCTGGGACGGGCGCGCGGCAAATCTTGAGGAGCAGGCAGGCGGCCCGCCGCTCAACCCGGTCGAGATGGCGTCGTCTTCGTGGGAGGAAATCTGCGCAAAGCTCGAAAAGGACGCCGCGTTCAAGCAGCGCTTCGTGGCGGTCTATCCCGACGGCTTTTCCGGCGAGAACATATGCGATGCGATTGCCGAATTCGAGCGCACCCTGGTCACCCCAAATGCGCGCTTTGACAAGTACCTGAAAGGCGACAAAAACGCCCTCACCAGGGACGAGCTGGAAGGCTATGAGCTTTTCAAGGCCGCAAAATGCGCAACCTGCCATACCGGGCACAACCTCGGGGGCCTCTCATTTGAATACATGGGCGTTCTGGAGGACTACTTCGCAGACCGCGGCGAGGCGACGGACGCCGACAAGGGGCTCTACAACTTTGAAAAGCACGAGCGCAATATCGGCAAATTCAAGACCCCCACCCTCCGCAATGTGGCAGCCACCGCACCCTACTTCCACGACGGCACAGTGGAGTCTCTCGACAAGGCCGCGGCCCACATGCTGAAATACCAAAGCGGCATTAGCCTGACGCAGGCCGACATCGAAAAGATTGTCAAATTCCTCAACACCCTTACCGGGGAATACGAGGGCAAGCCCCTGTCCGTAAAGTAGGCCGGATTCCCAACACTTCCTGCAAAAGTCCCGCACGCCCCTGCGGGATTTTTTTGTGTGTATGGGGAGGCATAGATTGGAACGCCGCATCGTGAAGTTTTGATTTTGGGAAAATGATGCTGAAAATACTCTTCAAAGCTTTTGCAAAATTCTTTTTTTAGCCCGGCGCGGGATGCGCGACATTTCAAAAGCTGCCGCACCAATGATTTTAATTGACAAATCCAAATGCGAGACCAAGTTGTTATACAACGTCTTAAGTCATTAAAAGAAGGCGCCGTATGCGCGCGGAAATTTCGTATCGGAGCTTCTATTTGAGGCTGCCGAGGCAAATCCGGCGGGCGTACTTGTTTTGCAAACAGCAAAGGAAAAAGCATGAAAAAATATCTGGCGGAAATGATTGGAACGATGGTTCTGGTCCTAATGGGATGCGGAAGCGCCATATTCGCTGGGCACCCGGCAGGCGCGGTCGGCGCAGGTGTCGGAACCCTCGGTGTCGCGTTTGCATTCGGCCTTTCGGTCGTGGCAATGGCCTACGCCATAGGCGGCATATCCGGATGCCACATAAATCCGGCAATAACGCTCGGCGTATTCCTGTCCAAGCGCATGGGCGGCAGGGAGGCTGCAATGTACATGCTCTTCCAGGTCGCGGGGGCAATCATCGCGTCCTCGATTCTCTGCCTGCTGGTTTCCATTCCCGGCGGACACGGAGGTCCGACATCGACGGGGGCGAACACCTTCGCCTCCGGAGCGGCATTGCAGGCGTTTATCGCAGAGGCGGTATTTACTTTCATTTTTGTGCTTGTGGCACTCGGGGCGACCGACCCAAAAAAAGGCTCCGGAAACATGGCGGGGCTCGCCATAGGGCTTGCATTGGTGCTTGTGCATATTGTCTGCATACCGATTACCGGAACCTCGGTGAATCCGGCCCGCAGCATAGGCCCGGCATTGTTTCAGGGCGGAGAGGCCCTCTCTCAGCTTTGGCTTTTCATTGCAGCGCCCTTTGCAGGGGCAGCCCTGAGCGCGCTCGTCTGGAAGGCGATTGGAAGCGGCAAATAGCCTGTGCAAAAAACTTCCAAAAAAAAGGCCCCTCCCCAGGGGCTTTTTTTGCGCCCCCAAGCTGTTCCCATGCGGCAATCGCAATATGGAATTTCGCAATCCTCATTGTGCGGAAGGCCGATGCGCCGAGAAGAAAATCCAAGGGAAAACGTGTGCGCGGCCCGTCCCGCTTCCCGCAATCCAAATCTAAACGTCGCAGATAAGGCAATAATGCGGTTCGCCGGAAAGGCTTTTCATCGGCCTGATAGCGGCAAGGCCAAAAACCGGGCGGCGGCATCCTAAAAATCCCCCGCCCCCCTGCCCGGTCTTTCCGAGCGAGGCGGCGAATTTCCCTAGCCTTCGCATATTTTCGGCATGCGGGGCTGGGAGGAACCCGCAAGACGGCCACGGAAAGCAGAAGTTCAGCGGTTTTCTTCCAGAAACTTCTCCACTTCCGCCACATCCTCGCGGTATGTAATCCCCTGCCAAAGCTCGGAATTCGGGATGACCCTGACCTTTACGGCCCCCTCGTCGGCCGCCTCGCCGACAGCGAAAGGAAGGTAGAATTCGGCCTTGGCATCGCCCGGGTTTTCGCGCAGAAACCTTTCAAACTTTTCGCGCAGAATTCCGAAAAGCGACGTGTCGAAGGCCCAAAAATTCATGGATACCAGGGCGTCCTTTGAAAAGCGCGCCCCGCTTGAGTCGATGACCGCGCCATCGCACTCGCTAAGCCCATAATGCTCGTCAACCGACTTCAGCATTCCGTTTGAATCGACCGAGCATATGCCGCGCGAAACCCCTCCGTTTTTGGAGAGCGTATTGCCCAGCTTGTAGCCGGCCAGAGCATAGGTGCGCGGCTCGGCGCTGTCGAGAAAGTCCCCCATCGTCCGGTAGGCGCTCCTTCCGTAGTAGTCGTCGGCATTTATCGCAAGGAAGGGGTTTTTGACGATTCTTTCGCACGCAAGCACCGCCTGCCCCGTCCCCCATGGCCTCGACCTGCCTTCGGGAACGGCGAATCCCGGCGGGAGGTCGTCCAGCGACTGGAAGGCGTAGGCCACATCCAGCTCCCCTTCGTGCTTTTTGGAGACCTCGCTGCGGAACTGTTCCTCTATGTCGCGCCGTATGACGAAAACCGCCTGCGAAAATCCTGCACGGACCGCGTCCTCTATCGCAAAATCAAGGAGGGTTTTGCGCTCCCTCCCGAATTTGTTGAGCTGCTTGAGGCCGCCGAAGCGGCTGCCCATGCCCGCCGCCATCACAACTAAAGTCTTTTTCATATGTATTCCTTGTGGGTGAAAATATGGGCGAGAGCCGCCGCCGCCGCGTCCGATTCGTCAAACCCCAGCGGTTCGATTCCCAAAATCGACGCCACCGTGCGCGACACCTGCTCCTTGCTGGCCCGCCCGAATCCCACGACCGCCTGCTTTATGCGAAGGGGCGGATATTCAAAAACGGGAATCTCAAAATTGGCCGCCGCCGCAATTGCGGCCCCCCTCGCCGACCCGAGGATGAGGGCGGTCTGGTTGTTTTGGACGTAAATTGTCTGCTCCACCGCCGCGCAGTCCGCCTCAAACCTGCACGCCAGCCTGTCCACGGCCCTGAATATTTCGCCGAGGCATTCCGCCTGCGTGAGCCTCGGCGGGTTTTTGACGATTCTGGACCCCAAAAGCTCCGGACGCCCCCCCCTGGACATCCTCACAACCGCAAGGCCCGTGCCCCTGAGGCTGGGGTCTATGCCTATCACCGTGCCGAAAAACGGCGCCCGCGCCGCAACATCCGGAAGCTTCGACGGCGAAACCCGCACGCTCCCACCACCGGAGGCGCCGGACTTCAAAATTTTTTCGGCCCACATGGCCCTGGAGCTTTTCCGAGCCACGGCGAGCCTCAGGATTCAAACATGCGCCCGTGGCGCAGAACCAGGCTGCGCGACGTCCTCCGGGCGAAGTCCGGGTTGTGGGTTATAAGAAGAAGCGCCGCCCCCTCGGTGGCGCAGAGCCTGAGAAGCATGCGCATGACGTCCTCGCCGGTGTCCTCGTCAAGGTTCCCGGTCGGCTCGTCTGCAAGTATCACGCCGGGGCGGTTCAGGACTGCCCGGGCGATTGCCACCCGCTGGCGCTCGCCGCCCGAAAGCTGGTGGGGCATGTGGCGCGCCCTGTCCGCGAGGCCCACGCGCCCGAGAATCTCCTCGGCCCTGGCCTTGGCCGAGCGCGAGTAAGTTCCAGCTATGCGCGCGGCAAAAAGGACGTTTTCAAGCGCGTTCAGTTCCGGGATGAGGCAGTAGGACTGGAATACGAAGCCCATGTACCGCGCCCTGAGCGCAGCCTGTTTTGCGTTTGAAAGCCCGTCCACACGGCGCCCGTTCCAGAAAACCTCCCCGGAAGTCGCCTCCTCAAGGCATGCTGCAATGTTTAAAAAGGTGGTTTTTCCGGCCCCGCTCTCCCCGCGCAGGCTGACGCTTTCGCCCTCTGAAAGCGCGAGGTCCGCCCCGCGAAGCACGTCGATGCGCCCGCCGCCCGGCGCGGGAAAGGATTTTTCAATCCCCCTTATATTTAGAACCTCGCTACTCATTTCTCATCGCCTCCGAAGCTTTAAGGCGCGACGCGCGCCATGCGGGGAGAAATCCCGCAAGGGTGCACAAAATGACGGCAAAAAGGCACGCCCTCGCGCCGTCTGCAAATTCATATTTCACGGGCAGGTTGGAGAAATGGTAGAACTGCCTGAGGGTATCCTCGTCGAGAATCATGGCCACTATCGGCGCCCTGAAATGCAGCACGAGGAAAGTCAGGCACAGGCCCGCAACGGCCCCGAGAAAGCCTATCAGAAACCCCTGGAGGCAGTAGCATGCGGCGATTTGCCCCGGGCGCGCACCCATCGCCCCGGCAAGGCCTATCTCCTTGGTCTTGCGCAGCACCGTGGTGTAGAGGGAGGAGCATATCGAAAACGACGCCACTATTATTATCAGCATTATTATGACCGACATCATAACCTTTTCCGTGGCGATTACGCGCAGGAAATTGGCGTTCCCCGTCTTCCACGTATATGCGGTTATCGGATGGCGCATCACGTCGGCGTTGAGGCTGCGGACGAAGGCTGTTTCATCGACGCCATCCTTGAGCTTTAGTATTATGGAATGGTAGCCGGAGCCCAGCATGTAAAGGTCGCGCATGCGCCGCAGGGAGACCAGGCATACGGCGCTGTCAACATCGTCGAATCCCGTATTCAAAATACCGACGACCTCGAGCTTCGCGGGCATGGGAATCTCCTCGTTTTTCAGCTTGTCGTACATGGCGGGCGAATAGACCTCGACTTCGTCTCCGCGCGAAAGGCCGAGGGAGTTTGCGATTCCCCGCCCCACTATTATGGAGTCGTCGTCCAGCTCGTCCACGTCGCCCATGCGCACGAAATCCTTCTCCTTTAGCGGTATGGCCGAATCCCCGGAGATGGTGTCGTAGCTTCTGAGGACCGGATAGGCCGGGACGTTGCCATGCTTTATCATGACGGCCCCGCGCGCGACTTTCTCGACCTTTTCGACCCGGGGGTCGTTCTTCAAATCCTCCGCGAGTTTGTCGCCTTTCGGCCCGAAAATGCGCCCGCCGGAGTCTATCATGACCTGCCCCCCGGTGTCTATGAGCTTGACCGCGATTTCCGAATGAAAACCGTTCATGACGCTTTGGGTCCCGAAGAGCGCGAGCACCCCGAGGGCGACGCCCAGCACGGAAACCAGCGTGAAAAACGAAACCAGCCTCCCCGAGGGGAAGAGCTGCTTTACGGCTATGTACGCCCACCACTTCATCCGGATAAACCCAGTCTCAAACCGTTAAAAAAGGCCCCGCATGGGAGCGGGGCCCCGCGAAATTCCTACTGCTGCTCAGGCTTAAGCGACGGATAGAGAATTGTGTCGCGGATATTCGCCGCCCCCGTCAAAAGGATTACGAGGCGGTCGATGCCGATTCCCATGCCGCCCGCCGGAGGCATGCCGTATTCGAGGGCCTCCAGAAAGTCCCTGTCAAGCTTCTGGATTTCCTCGCCGACCTGCGCTTCAAACATTTCGCGCTGGATGAAGGGGTCGTTCTGCTCGGAATAAGCGGGGGCGACCTCCTGGCCGTTTATGCAAAGCTCGAACACGTCGATTACGCCCGGATCCTCCTTGTTTATTTTCGCGAGGGGGCAGAGCTGCTTTTCAATGTGGGTGACGAACGTCGGCTGGATGAGGAAGGGCTCGATGAGCTTACCGTAAACTTCGTTTGTCAGCTCGTAGTCCTCCCAGGATTCGTCCACGCCGTCGAGTCCGAGCTTTTTGCAAGCCTCGATTTTCTCGGCCTTGGTGCGGGAGAACCAGTCCTTGTCGCCGGTCTTTTCGATGACGAGATCCTTGTAATCGACTTCGCGCCACTTGCCGCCAAGCTCGATTTCAACTCCGTCGTAGCGCTTTACGGTGGTGGTGCCGATGACGGTTTTGCAGATGTGCTGGACCATGGAGTGTATCAGCTCCATCATGCCGCGGTAGTCGCTGTAAGCCTGATAGACTTCCAGCATCGTAAATTCCGGATTGTGCTTGCGGTCGAGGCCCTCGTTGCGGAAGTTGCGCCCGATTTCAAAAACGCGGTCGAAGCCGCCCACGAGCGTGCGCTTCAGGAAGAGCTCCGGAGATATGCGCATGAAAAATTCGCAGTCAAGGGCGTTGAAGTGGGTGACGAACGGCTTTGCGGCGGCTCCGCCTGCCACGCCCTGGAGCATCGGAGTCTCAACCTCGACAAAGTCGCGTTCCCACAAAAACTTCCTGATTTCGGCAATTATGCGGCTGCGCATCATGAACCTCTCCCGCGATTCGGGATTCACGATGAGGTCCAGATAGCGCTGGCGGTAAATCTGCTCGCTGTCGGTCAGGCCGTGCCACTTTTCGGGGAGCGGGCGCATGGCCTTGCTCAAGAGCCCGTACTCGGACACGCGCACGGTTATTTCTCCCGCCTTGGTGAGGAAGAGCTTTCCCTTCACGCCGATTATGTCGCCGACGTCGAGCATCTTTTTGAAGTCGTTATTGTAAACGCCCTCCGGGAGGTCGTCGCGCGAGAAGTAGAGCTGGATAATCCCGTCGCGGTCCTGAATCTTGACGAAGCTCGCCTTGCCCATCACGCGGAAGACGAGTATGCGCCCGGCGAGGCTCACCTCCGGACCTTCGCCCTTTTCCTCGAAGAGCTTTTTGGCGGACGCGCTGGTGGCGTCGGGCTGCCAGTTCTGGCTGAAGGGGTCGAACCCCGCGGCGCGCATGGCCTCGAGCTTCGTCTTTCTCACCGCGAACAGGTCGTGCGTGTTTTCGTGCTTGATTGAAACGGGCTTCTTGGTGGTGTCTTCCATGAGATAAAAATTTCCGTCTATTAGATACTGTTTTGCCCGCGGCGCGCAACCATATTTTGGATTTTAATCGGCCGGGCTTAAGCGTTTGAAGAATAAACTTTTAGAAAGCCGCTTGAAAAACGGGCGCCGCGTTCTGCAACCGCGCGGGGTTCAGCGATTTGCGCCTATGACGTCCCGCCGTGCGCGCCTCCGGCAAAAACGCCGCGCACCTTCAAAAAATCCCTTCCGCACGCTTTTGCTTTAGATGGGATTAAAACGGCCGATTGGCCCGGCAATGCCGATTCCGCGCTACCAGATTTCGCGGTGTATCCTGTCTGCGGGGCGGATTTCCTTCTGCCTGCAAATATGCGCGTCTTCCGCCGCGTAGCCTATTGCGATAAAACACGGAAATTCGTAGTTTTCGGGCGCCACTACAACCGATTTCACATGCTCCGCCTCCGCGGCCACGGGGATGTGGATGGCGCAGGCAAGGCCCTCCGCCGTCGCCGCAAGCAGGATGTTTTCAATGGCGGCCCACACCGAGGCAAAATAATTGAGGCCGCTCAAGTCGGCAGGTTTTAAGAGGTGGCTTCCCCTGTGGAAGAAAAACGGCAGGACGAGGCATCCCGACTGGGCGAGCATTTTCTGCTGTTTGGGCATTGCGTCCATGAACATGGCGTACTCGTCCCTGTCCATTTCGCCCGCAAACGCCTCGACATTCTCCCTGGTGAAAGCCTCTATGTTTCCCGCAAGCGGCGATATGACTCTGGCGATTTGCGCCCTGTCCCGGACTACGACAAATTCAAACTGGCGCAGGTGGTCGTTTGTAGGGGCCTTGAAGGCCGCCCCCAAAATCCGTTCCAGCGCATCTTCCGGGACTTCCCTTGAGGAAAAGTCCCGAACCGTCCTCCTTTTTTCAAACGCCTCGTAAATATCCATAGCGATGTCCCTGTTTTTAAGCGAAAACGTTTGCCCGGTTCGGGGCATGTTAAGCCCCAGCGAGGAGGCTGTCTGGATTTAAGCCGGAGAGCTCCGGCAGGGTGAAGAGCCCGTCCTTTCTCACAAGAACGCCGTCAAACCATATCTCGCCGCCGCCGTATTCCGGAGTCTGGATGCATACCATATCCCAGTGTATTTTCGAGCGGTTGCCGTTGTCGGCCTCCGCGTAGGCCTGGCCGGGGGTGAAGTGGAAGGAGCCTGCGATTTTTTCGTCGAAAAGTATGTCGCGCATGGGGCGCGTTATGAGGGGGTTCACGCCTATGGCAAACTCCCCGACATACGAGGCGCCCTCGTCGGAGGAGAGGATTGCTCGGAGCTTTTCGGCGTTTGCGGCGGCGTCGGCGCGCACCACCCTGCCCTTTGAGAATTCGAGCTCCACCCCGTCGAAAGATGTCCCGTTATAGACCGTCGGGGCGGTGTAGCGCAGCACGCCCTCAACGCTGTCCCGGACGGGGGCGGTGAAGACCTCCCCGTCGGGTATGTTCATCTCGCCTCCGCACGGTATGGCGGGAATGCCCTTTATGGAAAAAGAAAGATCCGTGCCGGGCCCTGCGATGCGGACGCGGTCGGTGCGTTCCATCAGCGCCTTGAGGGCGGCCATTCCGGGGGCGAAGCGGGAATAGTCGAATGTGCAGACGTCGAAATAAAAATCCTCGAAAGCCTCCGTGCTCATCCCGGCCTGCTGGGCCATCGCGGGCGTCGGCCAGCGCAGGACGACCCACTTGGTCTTTTCGACGCGCCAGTTGAGCGGCTCCTTCATTGCAGCGCTTATTTTTGCGGCCTGCTCCTGCGGCACGTCCCCACTTTCAAATATGTTGTCCGAGCCCCGGATTGCGATGTAGCAGGACATCTTTCGGATGCGCGCAAGCTCGATTTCGGAGGCCGCCTCGAGGCGGGCGTCGGATGATGCGAGGGCGAGCTTTCTTGAAACCCGCTGAGAGGCGATGTTCACATGCGGGTTCCCGCCGCGCGCAGCGACCTCGCCGATGAGGGCCTCGGTCATCTCTACTGGCACGTCGCACATGTCAAGAAGCACATGTTCGCCGCGTTCAACTTTTACAGAGTGCCCGCAGAGCAATTTTGCGAGCTTGGAATATCTGGGATCTTTAGGCATTGTTCAAAGGCTTTCGAGTTCGGGCCTGGCCGCGCGCGCGCCGAGGGTTTCGGGCGAGAAGGTCTCGGGGGGGATTGCGTCGGTGAATTTTGCGGCCGTGATTGATATGCGGTCCTTGTCGCGCGACACTTTGTCGGACATTTCGATGCGGCGCGCAATCCAGTTGCCCTCGACCTTTTTTACGGAGTCGAGCGACAGCACCCTCTCCACGCCCGACGGCCCGAAAAACTCCGTCTGAAACGGGGCGTTGAATTCCCTGCTGAGCGCGACGCGCACCTTTTTCAGGCCGGGGTTTGCGGCCGCATCCTCCGCGCCGGGAACGAGGTCGAAGAAATGGACGGCCTTGACTATCCTGCCCGGGCCGGCGTAGGCTGCGGGCCAGCCCTTGTAGGGGGCGAGGAGGTCAAACGGAGAATATATCAGCCCCTTTAAGAGCGGATCGCGCCACTTTTCAGGCGGAATTTCCGAGACGGACGAACCGTCGAACGCGTACACCCTTGCGGCCCCCCCGCGGCTCAATATCAGGTACGCGGCCGCGGATTTGGCCGGGTCTTTAGAATTTATCTCGATGCGCTGCAAAAAGGTGTCGGAGGAAATGTGCCTGCCCCATATCGAGCCGGAGTGAAACGTGCTCTCTCCCCGGCGCGGCATGTGCTCTATTTCAAAGTCGAAACAGTAGCCGTCCGCCGGGCGGGAGGCGGCAAATTCGGCCCACCTTTCCGCCGCGTCCTCTGGAGTCAGGGGATGGACGACTTCCGAAAGGTTTCTGGAGCGCTGGGCATGCGAAACGCCTGCGGCAAAAAAACAGACCGCAGCGAGGGCGGCAAAGGCCGCGCGCCTTGAAAAAATCATCTTAAGCATGCCCATCAAAATAAACTGTGTCGGTTTTTTTCGGCAATCCTTAAAATCTGCGCAAGGCAAAAACAGCCTTCGGGCGCAAAAAAAGGGGCGCATTTTTGCGCCCCGAAACCGTCTTGTGCGGACTACTTGCCCTGATTGGCGGAAGCGTCGGGCTTGGGCGCGGAATCAGGCTGCTTGGCAGCCGCTTCGGGTTGGACTGCCGCCTTTGCTTCATTTTCAGCCGCAGCCGGGGAAACCGTCTGCGCCGCAACTTCGTCTATAACCGAATTCAGGCTCGGCGCCGAAGCATCCGAGGAGGAGGAATCGCCGGAGGCCATGTAGATGTTTCCGATAAAAAGCAGGAACGTGAGCACGAAAAATATGACGATGCACTTCACGCACACCTTCGTGAGGACATTGCCGGTCTCGCCCCCGAAGGCGCTTTCGGCCGCGCCGCCGCCGAGGCTCGCCCCCATGCCGGCGTCCGCGCTGGGGCGCTGCATCAGGATGACAAGCACCAAAAGCACGCAGATGAGAATTAACACCAATGTGAATATGCCTATTATGGTGGGTAGCATTTTTTCAGTCCTTCAAATAATTTTTAAACTCTCAATAATGGACGGTTTTTGCGCAAATACAACACTTTTTTCTCCAAATTGCCAGCACGCAGCCAAAATCAGACCCGCCGCCCCCATGCCGGCGTGGCAGGCAAAGCCTCATACAATCCCCGAGAGGCTTCGCCTCATGCGCCTTCAACATAGCGCGCGCGGCTGCGCCCCTTCCCCCAAAAAAAGCGCTCAATATTCCCGGAGGCAGGAGTGGGCAGAGCGCCCCTTTCGGAAAATAAAAATGCGCGGCCCAGACTCAGACCGCGCACAACCGCACCGTCCCGACTGCGGGACGCGCACTACTTCAAGCGCTTCTTGGCCTCTGCGACATTCGTGAAATCGCGGGCCATGTTGGCGAGAGTGTTGGCAATGAAATTTGACCTGTTGCGGTTATCCATTTCAGCCATCTTGTCGATCTGCTCGACGAGGGGTTTCGGAAGGCTTATCGAAATCTGGGTCATTCCAGAATCTTTCGCGCCTGATAACGATTTAGGGGTTCTTCCCATATTAGTGCCTTTGCTGTAGTTGTTAGTAAAAATATTAAGTATTGTAAGTGCAAATATTGCAGATAAACAATAAATTTGCGTTCTTTAAACTGTACAGTTTAAGTATTGTCAAATGTTTTTTTGATTTTTTCGTCCGATTTTTTTTAAAGTTAATAAAAAAAGCGGCCAATATTCAAATCGGCCGCCTTAAAAAGTTAATAATATCTTTATTTATTTTTTGGAACTACTTTATGTTCAGCTTCGTCCATGCGCCGTCATTCTGCGAAGATTCGACGGTGGCGTCGATGAAGCTCATTCCCATCCTGCCGTCATAGACGTTGGCGTACTTCGATCCGTCGCAATCGAAGGGCTCGCCCTCCCAGTATTTGCGGACGTCGGCTTCAAAGAAGCGGTGCAGGCGGCTGTATGCGTCGTGGAATCCTTCGCAGTGGCCGGAGGGAATCTTGACGTCCTTCATAAGCCATTCGGGCAGGTCTTTCAGGAAGCCGTCGTTTGCGGAAATCGCGGAGCGGAAGTACCTGCGGTCCGGCTGGCCCTGAAGGTAGATGGTCACGGCTTCGGAGTCCTCCTGCTTCCACGAGAGGGAACCCTTGGTGCCGACGACCTCTATGCTCAGGTCGTTCTTGTGGCCGTGCGAAATCTGCGAGGCCCTGACCATCGCCTTGCCGCCGTTTGAAAGCTTGCAGTAGGATGTGAAATGGTCGTCGAGGGCGTTTCCGGGAATGAACTTTTCAAGGTGCGCGCTGACCTCGGTGACGTTCAGGCCGGTGACGAACCTAAGCTGCATGAGCGCGTGGGTGGCGATGTCTCCGCCGCAGCCGCTCTTGCCCGCGATTTTGGGGTTCGTGCGCCACATGGGCATGCTGCTTGCGCCGCCTTCGAGGAGGTTGCCGAGCCAGCCCTGTATGTAGGACGAATCGACCCAGAGCACGTCGCCTATAAGGCCGCTTTGGATTATGAAGCGGCTGAACTGCGTAGTCCAGTGGCCGAGGTAGGTGTGCGCCACGGCGAAGGGAACCTTGTTCTTTTCGACAGCCGCGACGAGGCGGTCGGCCTCCTCAATGGACATGCAAAGCGGCTTTTCGCACATTACCGGGATTCCGGCCTCTACGGCCTTGATTGCCGGATCGAAGTGCACGAAATTGGGGGTGACTATCAGTATGTAGTCGAGGCGCTCCTCCTTGGGGAGGTTCTTCTGGTCGGCAATCATTTCGTCGTAGGAGACGTAGCCCTTGATTGGATAGGGCCAGTTTTCAGCCTCCTGCATCGCGATTTTCGGATCGGGGTGCAGGGCCGCAGAAACGACCCGGCGCGTTCCGTCCATAAAAATGGCCTTCTGGTGGGGCTGCGCGATAAACGCTCCGGCGCCCCCGCCTACCATACCTATTTTGAGTACTCTTTTTGACATTGTTTTTTTACCTTTCTTGGTGATTGAAATTAACCCCCTAAACAAGTTAAAAATAAAAACACCGGAAAGGCTCCCCTTCAAGAAAAAAAATCCCCGTGAAAGCCCGGTATTTTTTTCATTCGCATGCCAATCTTTATGTTAGGATAAAACTGTAACATACATTACCAATTCAGATTATTTCGCAACACTCACAATATCAAGCGTTATGAGCATTGCGCCCTCCCTCCGCCCGCGCGCGGACCGGCGCGCATGCGCCCTGCGCCTCGCCCTCCCCCGACAACCCGGATGAAAAAAGGAGCCTGACTTCCGCGCGGATTGACAAGCGCGCGCATTTCTGAAACGTTGGATGCGAATGAAAAAATCAAGGATTTCCATATCGGCCGAATTTTTCCCCCCAAAGACGGAGGAAGGGGCCAGGCAGATACTGAGGGCTGCGAACGCGATGAAGGGATTTCCCTTCGACTTCGTGTCAATAACATACGGCGCGGGCGGATCCTCCAGGGAGCGCACGCTCGAGTACGGAAAGCTGCTCCGCGAAATCTTCAATTTTGACGTCATGCCGCACCTCACGTGCGTCGGGCATTCTCAAGACGACCTGAGGGCAATCCTGAGGGGGTTCCGCGAAAGCGGGTTTTCCAAGGTGATGGCGCTGCGCGGAGACCCGCCGCGCGGAGACGCGGATTTTGCGCCGCATCCGGACGGCTTCGGGCACGCCTCAGACCTCGTCGGCCTAATCCGCCGCGAGTTTCCAGAAATCATCCCCGCATGCGCCGGATACCCCGAAAAGCATCCCGAGGCCGCGTCGCTTGAAGACGACATCAAAAACCTGAAGCTCAAGACGGACCTCGGGGCCGAAATGATTCTGACCCAGCTATTCTTCGACAATTCCATGTTTTTCAGCTTTGTCGAAAAATGCCGGGTTGCGGGGATAGACAAACCCATACACGCCGGAATAATGCCCGCCCTTTCGCTGAAGCAGGCGCGCACATTCTGCGCCATGTGCGGCTCGTCGATACCGCCCGAGCTGGAGAGGAGCCTGGAGGCGGCCGGGAGCGAGGAGGCCGAGCGCGCCGCAGGGCTTGAATGGGCAAAGCGCCAGATTACGGAACTTATCGAGCGCGGCGCGGAGGGGATACACTTTTACATATTAAACCGCCCGAAATCCGCCATTGCGCTCATAAGCCACCTTGAGGAAAACCTCTAGGCGCGGCAGCCCTTGAGGTTTTGCCCGAAAGCGGCATGCAAGTCCGCCGCCTCTCTGCGCGGCGTTGCGCCTTGGCTTTCAAACGACGCTTCCGTAAGGCATCAAGCTTTGGAAGTGAAATAAAAAATCCGCCGGAAATGCCAGGGGGAAAGCCCCTTTTTTCCGCCTGTACCCCTAAAATGCAAATGCTTTTATCCTTAAAGACATAAATTCCGCGCTCCACCTGCATTTTAGAGGCTATTTCGCCTATTCCCCCACCCCCTAAAAACGCCCGGGAATATTTTTTGCATCCACTGAAAGACGCCCAGACCCCAGCCTGCAATCAAACGGGCTCCCCCAATTCGGCCGCCTTTTTTTTGCGGCATTTTGAGCCACACTCTCCGCCGCCGAGCTATTCATGCAAAAGAAGAAGATATAAAAGACGGATGCAAATGCCCTTCTTTCTTATGGCTATTTTCATTCGCTTACGGCGTTCGGAAATAAAAACAAGGTCTGATATGGATAAGGAAACGGGAAGCGGATTCTGAAATAGAATTTTATGCGTATAGAAAATATCCCGCCTAAGCCGCCGCGAAACACCGCCCGGTTTCGTTCTTTTGGGACGCTCTAATCTTATGCCAGCCCCCAAAATAATGCTTCAGGATAAAATCCTCCTATGGAAATTCCCGCAGCAGTCCGCCCGTGGCGCGCATTATACTTTTTCGTCTTTTAGAAGCATTCCAATCTGCAATCAAGCCGCAGATTAAAGACTCCATTTTGGAAAACATCCGCAGAAAATGCAGTTGCAAATCCCGGCCTACGCCGCTCCAAAAAATCTATTTGCAAAAAGCATTGTGCATAAATGCAAAAAAACAGGGCCAATCCACAATTCGGGCTGGCCCTGAAACCGAAAAACTACGCGACGCCTCTTCTCAATATTCGGCTACGGGCTTTGCGCCCCTCAGGATTCGCACGGAACCGCCGCCGTTTGCCTTGGCCCATGAACGCGTGGTGGAACCGTATTTTTTGTTCCATTCAGGATCCCCGTTTTTGGGCTGCATGACTATCATATTGAGAACCGGACGCTTCAAATTTTTGTCGTCGTAATTCTTTTTAAATATCGGCTCATAATAGGCCATTATCTTGCCCTGGGTGTAGCGGGCGAATTTGAACTCCGGGCGGAAGTCGTCCCAAGTTTTGCGCTTCATAGCTTCCAAAGCCTCCGGGACCTTGCCGTTTCGCTCCTGGTAGGCGACGCCCCACGGGTCGCGCACGACCCACAGCGGGATGCCCTTTGCCTTGCGCCGCTCGTTCTCTGGGTCAATGACCTTCCTTTTCGCGGCCTCGCGTGCCAGTGAATAGAAGCGGTTCTTCTCCTCTTCGGAAACCAGCGTGCCGCCGGACTTGACGAAGGCGTCAGCATTCTTCTTGGTTTCTGCCATGAACTTTTCGTGCTGGGAGTCCGTCATTTTCACGTAGTACTCGTCGGGCCTCGGCCAGTGGGTGGTGAGGAAAAATATGACGCCCGCGCCCTGTTCTATGGCCGCCTGGTATGCCATGTACCAGAATACGACGCCGTGATGCTGCCACACGTCGTTGGGATATTTGAAGCCCGTGTTGAAGGGAATCGGCGGATAGCGGAGCTCGTAGTTTGCGTCCGGAAGGCCGATGTGGTCGACGCTTTCATTTATCGGCCTTATCCAGGACTCGAAGCCCTGCTTGTTGGATTCCGTAGCAGGCACCAGCGACTCGCGATAAACCTGCACATTCTTGGGCCAGCGCCCCGGGTCGAAAGCCATGACGTTGAAAAGCGCGGTGGACGGCAGCCCCCTTATGAGCGCGCTTATTTCATTTTTTACGACATTGTAGGCGTCGAGGCCGCCCATCTCGTCGGTCATGGTCTTTTCGCACGCGTCAAACACGATGAGAACCCTGTCGGAAGAGCCCTTGAGGCCGAAAAGCTCAAAAGTGGGCATCTCGATTTTCATTTTGTCGAGCGACATGTTGGTCATCGTGATTGGCGCGAAACCTCCATCGCCCTCGCCCCCGAGGCCGGAAGGCAGGTTTATGGAAACCGTCGGCGTCGAAATATTCTGAACCTTGGGGACGTTTATCCTGCGGACATTCTGATTGGAACGCTGCTGGGTCTTTTTTACGATGAGCTTCTGCTTCTTTTGCTTTATATCCTGGTTCGGAGGCGGCGGCGGGGGCGCGTCAAAAACCTGCTCTTTCGGGAAAATGGTCTGCGTCACCATTATGCCGCCCAAGAGCAGAAGGAGCGCCGTCTGAACGATACCGACTGCAATCAAGACCTTGATGAAAAGGGAGTTCTTCTGGCGTTTCGGTTTGAAATAATGAATTTTCATTTCTTATATAAGACAGTAATTTAAAATTTTTATTGCAGAAATCAAATGTTTTTTGGAAAAGTCCCATTAATTTGCCCTCAAACGGGTGTGCAAGCGGCAGGGAATTTGCCTGCGGCGCATTTTCCGCCTTGGAGCAAAAAAGCGCACATTGAGTACAAGCGAAACCGCGCGCGATTTCAAATTTCCGGCAATCCTCCCCCGCTCTACTTAAATTCTCTCCGGATTTTGGCAGATTAGTATGCCCCAAAATCGAAAATTCAGCTATATTTTTAAGGAATTCCTATGCATGCTCGCATACCTTAATGCAGCGTTCCGGCTTCCGGTTTGCAAACGGGCTGCGGGTACAAAATTCGCGTAGCCTTCAGATTTCAACAAAAGCCATTTTCGCCGTTTGGCAACGGGAAAAATGCAATGCAGAAACTGCATGATTTCATATGTATTGGAACGTAAGTCGCAGAACTTTTAAGGTTTGGGGGCAGATTTTGCCTCTGGGTTTAGATTTGAAAACGTTCCGCACAGCGCAAAATTAAGCAGGCTCTAGAAATCTCCGCCGCCCCAGCAAGTTTCTTGAATCCCCGTCGCCATATCGCGGGGATTACAAATAACGCTCCCCAAAAAACCTTTGCAGAGCCTTAAAAACTATTTGCATGAAGGCAATCAGCCGCCCCGCACAGCTTTGCGCTGCATCCTCATTCAAAATTTCAACGCGGAGTGCCGACATATCCGAAATAAATTCCCATCGCAGCCCTGCGCGTCTGCGGCTGAAAAGCCGCCCGTACCTCCGCACAAAATGCTCTGCAATCTTTACAGCATCCGAAACGCAAGTTTTTTTGGCAAGACTTCCCCCGCTCCCGATGGCGGCCTTTTTTTAAATTTCGCCCCATGCTTCCAAAATCAAATTTCGCGATAGCGGAAAGGAATCTCGCATAGATTGACATAAAAAACGCGGGGCAGAAAACCCCGCGCAAAAAAACAATGAACTCTCGCCAAAATATAACGGCGTCAGTCCCCGGAATACTCCGAAACCGGCTTTGCGCCGCGCAAAACGCGGCTAGTGCCGTCGTTATTCCAGCGGGCCCAGGCCCTTACATTGGAATTCTTTTTGGAATTCCATTCCGTCTTGCGGTCGAGAAGCATTATCATGTTGACCTTGGGCCTGGCGAGGCCGCGGTCGTCGTAAACCTTCTTCAAAATGGGTTCGTAGCAGGCCTGGAGCTTTGCCCGGGTATAGCGTTTAAACTCGGTCTGCGGACGCAAGTCCCCTATCATGAGCGGCTTTTTGGGAATGTCATACCCCAGTTCAATTGCGAGGGGCAGAAGGTCTGTCACGACTTTCTGGCCGATGCCCTTCTTCCTGCGGCGCTCGTTTTCCTTGTCAAGCCACGCCTTTGCCTTGTCCTTTGCGGGCTGTATTGCCCTGACCCAATCTTCCCACTCTTTCTGCTCGCCCACAACCGTGCCCTTGGAGCGTTCGCGTTCCACATTCTTTTTCCAAGTATCGTTGAACTTTTTAATCTGCTCCTCGGAATAAGGCAGGAAGTATTCGTTGGGCGCGGGCCACTTCGTGGTCAAAATCCACACGGCGCCGGCACCCTGCTCTATGGCCGCCTGATAGAACTTGTAATACCCCACAACGCCGTGATGCTGGAATCCGTCGTAGTGGAACTTGAAGTCCTCGCGGCCCGTGGCGGCCGGGGGTATCGGATACTTGAGGGTATAATTGTTGCGCCCCCAAAGGCCAACCTTTTCGAGGTCGGGATTTATGGTGTCTATCCAGCGCGCAAAACGCTCCTTGTTTTCGGGGGAAGCCACGACGAGGCTCGGGAAGCAGAAATCCATCGTGGTCTGGTTGTTCGTGTCAAAGGCCATGACGTTCATAAGCGACGTCGAGGGGAGCATCGACACGAGCTTTTTGATTTCGTCTTTCACGACGTTGTAGGCTTCAAGGCCGCCCATGTCGTCGCGCATCGTGTGAGGAGTGGCCTCAAAGGCGATGAACACCCTGTCGGAAGACGCCTTCGTGTCGAAAATGCTCATGGTGGGAACTTCTATCTTGAGCTTTTCGAGATTGGACATTCCCGAAATATTCACAGCCCCCATGCCGCCGCTGTCCTCCCCGCCCAGGCCGGAGGGAAGCGATATAGTAACCTCGGGGGTGGCCATCTTCTGGATTGGCGGAATGTTTATGCGCTTTACAACCTGGTTGGAGCGTTTCTGAACATTCTTTACCATCACCTTCTTGCGCTGTTTCTGCGGCTCGGTGTTGGGCGGCGGCGGCGGAGCCCCTTCAAAAACCTGCTCTTTCGGGAAAATCGTCTGGGTCACCATTATTCCGCCGAGGAGCAAAAGCAGCGCGGCCTGAACAATTCCCACCGCAATAAGCACCTTGATGAAGAGGGAATTCTTCTGGCGCTTTGGCTTGAAGTGATAAATTTTCATTTTCGATTCGCCTTGTTAAGATATTTCAAATAGCGGCGGCAATCGTTTGAAGCTGCCAGACCGCAAGGCCCGCGCGCTTCAAATTCCTCCCCCCGCCAATGTGGTCAATCATTCCCCGAGGGAATCTTCCTCCCCTTCTTCGGGCTCTTCCGCTATAACGACAATCTGCTCCTTGGATAATTTCGCAAAATTACTTTCAGGATAAAGAAGGGCGGTTTGCTCGAATATTTCGTTCGAGGTTTTGGGGAAGCCCAGGGCTTTGTAAACCATGCCGGTCTTGTAGTAAAG
Source organism: uncultured Opitutales bacterium (assembly GCA_900548185.1). Taxonomy (GTDB): domain Bacteria; phylum Verrucomicrobiota; class Verrucomicrobiia; order Opitutales; family Intestinicryptomonadaceae; genus Intestinicryptomonas. The sequence goes on along the minus strand of URJJ01000001.1, from coordinate 115,200 downwards.
CTCGGCGAACCAGTTGAAAGAAACGTCGCCGTAGACGATGCCTTCTGCGTAGGCGTCGAGCGCGTCGGTGAGCTTCTTGTCGTTTTCAAGCAGCATCCCGGCTATCATGGACTTGAGAGAGAACTCGTCGTCGGTCTTCTTCAAATCCTTAAGCTGGTCGAAAAATATCTCGGCCGACATGGTGTTGCCCTTGACGATGTCGCAGTAGGCCATCCACAAAATCGCCTCGTTTTTGCGCGGGTTGCCGGGGGTTGCCTGAAGTTTCGTGTACCATTTGACGGCCTCGTCTATCTTTCCGCTCCTGCGCAGGAAAGACGTGAGGTCCATGATGTCGTCAATGTTTTCCAGGTTGTCGCCGCCGAAATTCAAACGCTCAAGGACGGCTTCCGCATCCGGGTAATGGTCCATGGAAATGAGCTTGTTGGCGTAGGCTATCACGGCCTTTCCGACGGTGCTCGTGGCCTTGGAAAGCGGGAGGGACTCCATGAGGGATTTGGCTTCGATGAACCGCCCCGTATTGAGAAGGCAGTCCACGAAGACCAGAAGGTTGTCATGGACGTTTGTGAGGTCCTCGGGCATTCCCATGATTGCGACTGCCGGATATACCACATGGCGCCCGGCCTTGACAGCGTCTTCATAGTTGCCCGAAAGGTAGTTGCTGCGCATGCGCTTGAGGGCCTCGGTTTCGCGGTAGCGGAACTTGACCCCGCCCTTGTCCACCGGGACAAAAACCGAGCCGGGGGTGCCGTCAGCGTAGGTTAACTTGAAGTTTGTCACGCCATCGACCACCTGGAGGCTGTCGAACATCATTTCCGAAACGCGCTTGCCGTTGTCCTCCACAAAGACTATCGGGAGCTTGTTTTTGGCAAACTCCACAAGCCTCGGCTTGTCGTCGGACGGGGACGGCGCGGAAAACAGGGACCCCGCAAAAACCGCGGAGGCCGCCAATACTGCAAAATTGGTAATTTTCATGGTCTGAAAAAGATTTGGTTGTTAGCGGATGCTATCCCTGTATTCCTTTATGGCCTTGTACTCGGGGGACTCTTCGTTAGACTCCTCCGCAAGGAAGGTGTCGCAGAACTCCTTGGCCTTTTCGGTCTGGCCGAGCGACATGGAAAGCTGCGCCCCCTGGAGGACCGCCTTGCCCGCAAAGTCCAGGCAGTCCGCAAAATTTATGGCGCACGTATCAAAGCGCAGTATCGCCATTGCGGAATTGCCCTGCTCCTTTTCCAGCATCCCGAGCCGGTAGTAGGCCTCTGCGTGGACGGGGCCGCGCCAGTCGGGGAGCGCCACTATCGAATTGTACTTTTCGCGCGCGCTTTCGATCTTTCCGAGCTTCACATCCATCTCGGCCTGCTTCAGCGCGGCTTTGGAAGCCATTGCGTCAAGCGGGAAGTCGTCCTCTGCTTTCTTATAGAGGATGCGGGCCTCTTCGTAGTTGCTGTTGCGCTCCTCTATGTCGGCCATTGCAAAGAGGGCGTCGAGGCGGTAGTCCGAATCGCTCTCTATCACGAAATCGAGGGCCTTGCGCGCGGATTCGATGCTGTACTTCTCATTGCTTTTGCCCATCCAGACAATGACCTTGAAGGGCATGTTTTTGAAGTCAGCGTCGACGAACATTCCGGGGCGCTCCTTGAGCTTTCCGATGGAGTCGAGCGCCATCAGCATGCGGTTTTCCAAGACCTTGTTTTTGGCCTCCCGGGCCGCCTTGAGCTCGCGCTCAAAGAACTGTTCGGGCGAAATCTTGGGGAACTTTGCCTGCTGGGCCTTGTACACGTCGAGGAGCTTCTGTATCGGCGCCTTGTCCTTGAGGACATTCTGGCCGAAGACCGCCTCCTTGTCGCCCTTGAGGGACTGCACCTTGAAGAGGGCGTACACGAGGGGGTTTACGTCGGGGTTTTCAACGGTGTACTGGTAGCGTTTGCCGGGATCGTTTACGAGCATCTTGAGGAACGCGTCGTCAGAGAGCGTCTTTTGGAGGAAGGCCGCAGTCGCGTCCATCTGGGTTTTGGCTTCGGCGTAGAACTTGGGGAAGTCCTCGATAATCTTATCGACAGAGTCGTTTTTGAAGTCGTTGCCGTACTTGGAAATCGAATCCATGTAGCCCTGCACGGCGTCGGCTGAGAGGCCCTGCTTGAGGAGTGGCTTTGAAATGAGGAAGTTCGCCATTGCGGAGTTTCCTTCCGGATACTCTTTTATGTAGCGCTTGAGGACTTCCGCCTGGCGGTCGAACTGCTCGGCCGTCTCAAGCATGGTGGCGCACTGGAAGAACGCCGCGTCTATCGTCTTCTGGACGCCGTTTGCAATGTCGGGAACCGCCATGTAGTGGTTGTAGGAATCCTCGTACTCCTGCTCCATGAACGAGATGTCGCCAAGGAAAAGCTCGGCCTCGCCTGCGAGCTTGCTGCCCATAGGCTTGTACTTTTCCAGAAATTCAGCGAAATACTTGCGCGCGTCCGAAATCTGCCCGTCGCCGAACACGGAGACCGCCCTTCTGAATTCGGCGTCTTCGGCATATTCGCTTTCGGGATGCTTTTTGAGAAGCTCGTCGGCGAATTTGAAGGCGTTTTCGTAGTCGAATTCCATCAGATAGGAAAGCATCGGCCAGTATAGGGCGCCGTCTGCGCCGTTGGCGTCGGGATGCTTTGCGGCAAAATCCTTCATATAGGAGCGAAGCTCCGCATAATTTTTGTCAGTGAGCCACGTCTTGCCGAGGAGGAATATGAATTTACCGGTGTTTTCATCCTCCGGATTCTGCTCGACAGCCTGTTTTGCCACCTCAAAGAAGCGTTCCTTCTGGAGCGGGTTCTTTTCGCCCTGCTCCAGGAGAAACAGCGCGAACTGTATGGCGATTTCCCTGCTGTACTTGCCGTCGGGGAACTTTTCGCGGTACTCGGTGCCAATCTTGTCGAGCTGGGACTCCTTGCCGATTTCCTTGGCGCAAATGAAGGCCGCGTAATAGAAATCCTCTATCATCGGGTCTTCGGGATAGGCGTCGAGAAGCTGGCGGTAGGCCCAGTAGCTTTCGTAGTTGCGCTTTGTCAGGAAGTAGTTGCGCGCCTTGCGGGCGAGCATCTGGGGGGAATAGTCCTTGACTTCGCTGACGCCCTTTATCATGGCGTCGGCGTACTGGACGCGCATTTCCAGCTCCTTGATGCGCGGGTTGCCGGGGTTTACCGCCCGTATCCTCGAAATCTGCGATTCGAGCCTGGCCTTGTAGGACTTGAAAAAGTCGATGATTTCATCCTTTGTGAGGACGAACGTGTAGCACAGGGAAGCCTCGGGGAACTTCTCCTCGCCCACCAGCTTGTCGCCCGCCTGCATGAAGTCGACGGACAGGGCGATGTCGTAGCGCGAGGGGACTTTGTTTGTGGTGTAGGAGTAGTATTTTCTCGCCCTGTCGAAGTCTCCGGCGGCGAATGCGGAACGTATGAGGGCCACGGCCGCGAAAGTCTTGTCTTCGACGTTCGGGGCGGTATTAAACATGGCTTCAAACCATTTTTCGCCCTTCTCCCAGCTCTTCATGTTATAGAATGCCTGAGCGACCTTCTTTGTAATCGCGAAACGCTCCGAGTTGTTCAGCTTTTCGACGTAGGGGGAATTGAGGGACATCGCCCAGGTTTCCGCAGCCTGCTCGAATTTGCCGAGGCCGTTCAGGCAGGTGGCCTTCAGCTCTATCGACTTTGCCGCGCGCTCGCCGCCGGGGAACATCTGGAGTATCTTGTCAAAATACGGGATAGCCTGTTCCAGATAGGTTGCGCTCTTCTGGCCCATGTACTCCTGCACATAGCTGTATCCAAGGAAAAAATAAAGGTGCTCCAACTGCGACTTGTCGTCGAGCTGCTCAAACCTGGACACCAGAACTTCGAGGAGTGGGCGCGCCAGAATGTATTGGCCGTCGCCTATAAACTTATTGGCCTCGTCCCTCAACTGTTCGGTGCCTGTCGAGGAGTAGTCCTGCGCCTGCAAGTGCGCCGAAGCGGCGGCCGCCGCCATGAGCGAAAACGCCAATATCTTGTTCAACTTTGCGTGCATCGTTTTTATATTGTATATATATGAAAGTGCGGGCGCAGGCGGTTTCATGCAACTGCGCCCGAAACAAATAAAAAGGCGGCAAAAGCCGCGCAATGCGGCCAAAGCAATAGCGTCTTTCTTTTGTCGAAGCCGAACCTAGCACACAAAAAACCATTCTTCCAAGCTTTTTTTTCAAAAATATAAACCGCCCCGCCGGGGCGGAGCGACGCCGCCGGGCGGACGTCCGGCCCGCGCAGAACGCGCGCCGAGGCGGGAGGGATGCCGGGATTTTCCGGCGGGCGAAGGAGGGCCTCTAAAAGGGAAAAACGGCAACTTTTTGGTTGAAGAAAGCGGCCGCGGCCCTACTATTGGAGGCTTTAGTATTTATTATGAGCCAGAAAACAGAAAAGCAAAGCGTCCCCGAGTCCCGGAAGATGAGGGGGTCGGACATCATAGTCAAATCCCTCGAGCTCCAGGGGGTGGACGTGGTGTTCGCATATCCGGGCGGGCAGTCGATAGACCTGCACGACGCTTTCTCGAAATCCAAGCGCATACGCACCATCCTCCCGCGCCACGAACAGGCCTGCGGCTTCATGGCCCAGGGGTATGCGCGCACTACGGGAAAGGTCGGCGTCTGCATGACGACTTCCGGCCCGGGGGCGACCAACATCCTCACGGCCATAGCCGACGCCTACATGGACAGTGTCCCGATGGTGGTCCTGACGGGCCAGGTGTTTCAGAGCTTCATCGGAAAGAGCGCCTTTCAGGAAACCGACATTTTCGGCATGACACTTCCCGTGGTCAAGCACAGCTACCTCGTGCTCGACACAAACGACCTCGCCCGCGTCATAAAGGAGGCGTTCATTGTCGCGACGCACGGGCGCCCGGGGCCAGTCCTTATCGACATTCCCAAAGACGTCCAGCTCGCCGAAGTAGAGCCGGATTTCGACGCCCCGGTGGACCTGCCCGGCCTGCACGAGCTTCCCGTCGCCTCCGACGCGGAGCTTGAAAAGCTCATGGACATGGTGAAATCCGCCAAGCGCCCGGTCATTTACGCCGGCGGCGGGGTCATTTCAAGCGGCTCTGCGGAGCTTCTCAACGAATTTGCCGAGGCGACGGGGATTCCGGTCGCCACAACCCTCATGGGCGTCGGCTGCGCGAACCCCCTGGAGGAAAAGAACCTCTACTGGTTCGGCATGCACGGCACCTACGCCGGAAACTCAGCCGTCTGCAACTCGGACCTGCTCATCACCATGGGCGCGCGCTTCGACGACCGCATAACGGGCGTCGTCGCAAAGTTCGCCACATCCGCAAAGATAGTCCACATAGACATAGACGTCTCCGAGCACGGCAAGAACGTGAGCGTCGCTTACGCCATCCATTCGGACCTCAGGCCCGCGCTCGAAAGGCTCGTCGAAATGGCGAAGTCGCCCGCGTTTAAAAAGCCGGACATCCAGAAGTGGATATGCCAGATTCAGCAGTGGAAGTCGGAGTACCCCTACCCCTTCGCCAACCCTCCGCGCGGGAAGTACATCACGGGCCCCGAAGCCATAAAGACGCTCTACGAGGTGAGCGGCGGCAAGCCCGTCATCACAACCGGCGTCGGCCAGCACCAGATGTGGGCCCCGCAGCAGTTCATATTCACGCGCCCGCGCCAGTTCATAAGCTCCCTCGGGGCCGGAACCATGGGCTTCGGCCTGCCGGCGGCCCTCGGGGCAAAGATAGCGCACCCCGGCGAGCAGGTTGTCGACATCGACGGCGACGGCTCATTCCAGATGAACATACAGGAAATGGCCACGGCCGTCATGGAGAAAATTCCCGTGAAGGTCATGATGCTGAACAACCAGTTCCTCGGCATGGTCATGCAGTGGCAGGACATGTTCTACGGCGGCAACCACGCCAATACCAACCTTTCCAGGAATCCGGAAAAGATGGCGGGCCCCGACAACCCCGAGGAAATCTACCCCAACTTCATGGAGATAGCCAGGGGCTACGGATGGGGCGCGCGCAGGGTCGCGGAAAAGGGCGAGCTTGCGGGCGCGATACGCGAAATGCTCGACGCCGAAGGGCCGTTCCTGCTCGAGGTCGTGGTTCCGCACGACGAGCACGTCCTCCCGTTCATCCCGCCGGGCAAGTCCGCGCACGACATCATAGTGGACTGCGTGACCTGCGGCAGGTGCTCGAGGGCCTTCGACCCCGACTCAAGAATCGAAATAATGGAAAAATAGCATGAATAAAGACACAACGGTAAAACTCAGCACGCGCCACGGCGACATCACCCTGAAGCTCTTCCCCGAAGCGGCCCCCAAGGCCTGCGAAAATTTCGTCCGGCTCGTGAAAAACGGATATTACGACGGGATAATATTCCACCGCGTGATAAAGGATTTCATGATACAGGGCGGAGACCCGACCGGAACGGGGCGCGGCGGCCAGTCCGTCTGGGGCAAGCCGTTCGAGGATGAATTTTCGCCGGAGCTGAAATTCGACAAGAAGGGGCTTCTCGCCATGGCAAACGCGGGCCCCGGGACAAACGGCAGCCAGTTTTTCATAACGACCGCCCCCACCCCGTGGCTCAACAACCACCACACGATATTCGGCGAAGTGGTAGGCGGATACGAAGCGGTGGAAAAAATAGAAAATTCCCGCACGGATTTCTCCGACAGGCCCGTCGAAACCCAGAAAATCGAAAAGGCCGAAGTTTGCGAATAGCGCCCTGCGGGAAAACCATCAGCCGGGATGCTTTGAAGGCGCGGGGAGATTTCCCCGCGCCTTTTTGGGTAAACAAGCCTCTTTGAGCCTAAGCACAAAGGCCCGGAGGCCGCAAAAACTTCCAGAAAACTCGCCGGAAGCTGCCAGAAACCATGAGGACTGCGGACAGTTTTCATGGGCGGAATCCGCACTTTCAAGAGTCGGCGCATTTGCCCGGCAGACGCCGCAGATTTTTCTTTCCTGAAAACGGATTTTGCAAAAAAATGACGTTCCCTTTCCACAACACAAAAAAGACCGCCCAAAACCGATTTCAGGGGCGTTGCAGGCTTTGACCTGGAGGGATAGATTATAACACCAAAAAAATGAAAAATCCTGCAAAATTTCGCGACATATCAGGCGGGCTCTTCCCTTTCCTACTCAAAATAAAACTTCATTGAGAAATCCAAATTCCGCCCTTACGCGCATTTATAATGCCAGACAGTTTTTTCTCCGTTTGCAAATCCGTTTTTAGCCCCGCTTTTATAATAGTCTTAACTGCGCGGATTTCCCGCCGCGCATCCTCTCCGGAGCAAACCCCTAAATCTCAAATTCGGAAATTCGCAAGGCGGGATGCCCACAGCGTTAGAGGGAACGCGGGGCGCACTGCTTGCGGGAAATTCCGCAATGTGAATCCCGCAGGCTTAAAAAAACTGCAAAATGCCCAAGGCTTCCGAAGGGCAAAACATGAAAAAATGCGGCAAAACTGCACACCCGGAACACGCGGCCTAACCCCCGTCAGGGCTGCGGACATAAGCGGTTGAGAAAATCCCGCCCCCCTTGAACCCTTCTCTGGAATAAACCGCCAGGGCTTTCTCATTCCGCCTGTTTACCCAGAGGCGCGCAGCCCTGGCCCCAGCAAGCGCGGCCGCCGAATAAAATCCCGACCACAGCCTTTCCATTCCGGCGCGCCCCGCGCGGTTTGCGAAGAAATTTATGTAGGCGAAAGCCCCCTCTATCGAAAACAGGACGTAGCTCGGCCCCGCCTGCGATGGAAATGAAACCGCCCTCTTTTCCGAACAGAAGCGGGATATTTCCGAAATTTCCGGGATATGGTCTGAAAATTTGTCAAAGACCGCATCCATATCCGCAGAAAGTTCCTCCGGCGCCAGCTCCCCTCGGGCTTCGGCCGCAACTGCGGGGGGTATGCGCGCAAGCTCCATTTTTTCATAGACTGAATGCAGGCGGAAGCGGCTTTTAAATAAATCGTCCAAATCCCGCGCCGGGGCCCCTCTTGAAGCAATCTCCACGCACGCGCAAAACCCGTCCGGAAGCGACGAGTCGAGGAGGCTTCCCAGATTGTCCAGGCTGCGGGTGATGAAAAAGAGGCGCACAAAATCCCGCTCCGGCTTAAAAAGCAGGAGGGATTCGCCCGAGGATACGCCGTCCATGTCCGCGCCGTCGGGCGGGAAGCAGTAGTTGGAGAAAAAATCCCCGCCCCCAGACTTTATGCGGCTGTACTCTTCCGCTACCTGCGCCCTTGAAAACTTCCGCATGGCCCGGCCCTCATATCATGCCCGCCAAAGCCGCCCGGTCGGTCTTGCCGTTTGCCGTAAGCGGGATGGCGTCTAGCCTGACGAATTTTGCGGGAATCATGTATTTTGGAAGCGACGAAGTCAGCGACGAGGCGAAGGAGCGCGGGGGGATTTCTTCGCGCGCCTCGTAAAAGAGGATTATTGCCGGTTTTCCGGCGTCGAACACGGCGCACGCCAAGTCAACCCCCGGGAGGGAGCGGGCGGCGGACTCGATTTCGCCAAGTTCGATGCGAAAGCCCATATGCTTTATCTGCAAATCCTTGCGACCCTCGAATATGATTTCGCCGCGGTCGTTGAAGTGGGCCATATCGCCGGTTCTGTAAATTTTTTCGGGGTATTTTGAATTGAGCGGATTCTGGACGAAGGCCGCCTCGGTCCGCGCCGGGTTGTTGTAGTATCCGAGGGCGAGCGAAGTTCCCCTGACGCATATTTCCCCGGACTTCCCCGGGCCTTCAACCCGGCGGTTGTCCGAATCCAAAATTATGACATCCGCATTGCGGCACGGCCTGCCGATGGGCACAGGCTCCGCATCCGAAAGGAGCCTGTCCACGATAAAATACGTGCAGTCAACCGTTATTTCGGTGGGGCCGTAGAGGTTTGAAAACAGAGCCTTCGGATATTTGGAAATCCAATAGTTGAGCTGCTTTGTGGGCATGGTTTCCCCCGCGAAAAGCACCGTCTTTAGCGGCGGCCTCACCGCGTCGAGAAGCCCGAGGTTTGCGATTGTGGAAAGCACCGAAGGGACGAAGAACACCGTATCGACGCCCTTTTGGCTGAAGTACTCCAGAAGCTTTATGGGGAATGTGAAAAGCTCCTCCGGGGTGAGTATCAGCTTCAGCCCCGTCGAAAGACACAGGTATATGTCGAGCACGGAATTGTCAAAGTAAAGCGGGGCCTGGTTTCCCATTACGCGGTCTCCGCCAATCCCGTAGCAATCCCTGGCCCACTCGATGTAGTCTATTATGGACCTGTGGGAAACGGCAACGCCCTTGGGCACGCCCGTCGAGCCCGACGTGTTTATGATGTAGGCCGGATCCATGTCGATATTCTCGCGCCAGCGCGTCCTCGGGGACTCGGCATGCGCCACGCCGCCGATTACGATTATTTTTTCCGGGGGGAGGAGGTCGGAAATTTTTTCCAGGCCGCTTTCGTCTGTTATTGCGGCGGCGGGCTCTATGTTCTCAAAAATGGCCCGGGTGCGCGCCGCCGGGCTTTTCACGTCCATCGGCATATAGATATTGCCCGAATAAAGGACGCCCATGAATGCGGAAATCGCCTCGACGCCCTTCGGGAGAAAGACCGCCACGGGGCTGCGGATGTCCGAAACTGCGCCGGCAAGGGCGTCCGAAATATCGAGGGCGCGCGTCCTGAGCTGCGCGAAGGAAAGGGACGAGCTCCTGTCTTCGAGGGCGATTTTGTCCGGAACCCTGGCGGCGGTTGACTCAAGATACTCCAAGATGTTTATAAGCATAAACGCATCTTCCAAAAGTCGGGCTTTTTTTCAAGCCAAATCGTGGCCGCACCGTCATGACGCCGGACTGCTCGGACTACACTTCAACAGACTTGTTCAAATATATTAATATTTTTAATAAATCCTTCCAACAATTTATGCAAATTACGAGAACTAGATTCTCCTATAAAAGACTTATTTTCTAAATCATACTTGTACCAATTAATCCCTGATTTAAATATCCTACACGGCATAAATTCTTCATAAGGATATACTAAGTCATAGAAGCCAATATTTACTTTCCATTTGTCATAAAGCGACTCAATACATACAATATTGGAGTGCTCCCAATCTCCATTGCAATTCCGACTAAACCACGAATCAAGTGCATTAATTAAATCATAAGAATTATTTCCTATATTTTCTGCCTCTATTAGTTTGAAAAATATGCTAAAACTTTTAGCTAAATTCAACGGAGAACATGAAAATTCAAAGAATCCATTACTAATTCTCCAAAAAATCCAATCTTCTTCGGAATTTTCCAAAGATACCCAATCAATATCTAATGATTGCTTGGGCATTGGTATAAATGAATTCCATCCTGGATTATCAAGGTTCCGAATAGAAAATTTATAATTCATGGAATTCTTTTGGAAGAAAGTAAAATTTTCTTCCAAATAACTTATTATACATTTATTGTTTTTCAATTATTCTCCTCTTGGAATTTCGTCTGATTTTGCAGATCTCACAGAACGATTTTTATTTACCCCTTCATGAATACGGGGTTCTTCAATATACTCTTTTATTTTTTTGTCAAAATGTTTGCCTTCTCTATCGAATCTTTTAGCAACTTCCCACGGATTTTCATTATTCGGGTTTGTTTGTTTTTTTAATGATGTATACTTTTGAACATTTCCATTTTGATCACGTGTAAACTTTATATGATCTCCAATAGCATTTTGCTCTGGTTCAATTTTTTTGCGTGAGATCCGCCAAAAGAAACATCTGGATTATTACTAACCTTATTAGCACTTTCGGCAGCTTCCTTAGCTTTTTTTGGAACCGGCATATCGCGTTTATCGTGTAAACGGTCTCCTCGTTATAATGGTCTGGATTTGACGGCCCTCGAACCTCTTTCAAGTGCCCCGTCCTGTTCGAGTTCCTGTCGTATGTGTACTAGAAAAACCGTAACCGTAAACAACAGTAGAAAGTTCTCCAACTTATGAAAATCAGTGAAAATCGCTACATAATCATCACGTTAATATATAAAAACATCTGTTTTCAATATAGGTTTGAAATATTTATTAAGAATTTTGGAATTATTAGAAACTTCAATCTCAAGACCCCCTTCGCATAAAAATCCATTTTCAAGACGGGGATTAGGTAAATTTAACTCACTGGGATTATAAGCTGATAAATTCTTATATCTCGCATAATACTTAAAATCTATTATAAGATTTTCAGGAGGAAACCCATTAGACGCATCAAAAAAATAGATTGAGCACATTTGATCCAAAGCATCATAACTCAATAAAACACCAAGGCTTCCTTTTGTATATCCAATATTTTCAAAAGTGTCGCCTCTTTCAAAAAGCGGATTTGAAAATCCGTAATCTAATTGCAAGAATTCAAAATCACGCAATGCAAATTCTTCAAAATCCCCCGTTAATATATTTTCATTTTTCATATTTAATAAAGTATCAGCGCATAACCATCAGAGACTGTAGCTGGATGTAATTGAGGGTTATTTATTGGTATTTTGAAATTAGGATACGGCGATTCAATCAAAACCATCCTGGATTAAACGAAAACAGAAATTTCTTTAATTTCGTGTCATAGGCATAAATTATCGTACTCGTATCAGTTACGCCAAAGACATAATAATCTATATATCCGACAGGTTGAATTTCATCTAAATAATCAATTTGGCATAAAGGATCGCCTTTAACTCTCTTATTAAAATCATCCACGCAAAACTCAACATTCTTCTTTACCTCATTACTTTCCAAACGTGGATCATCGCGGATAACAGTATTCGCATCGTAGTCATACATTAACTCAATTGGAAGAAATCCTAACAATTCACATTCGTTATAACGTTGAGATGAAATGTATGGAATATGGTTAAAATTCCCACACCCTGAAAGCAAAACTGCGCATAACAGATACATCATTTTATTTGGTCTTATCATCATCTTTTTCATAGTTTGGCTTATAGTTGTTATCATCTAAATATTCCCATGAAGACAATCTGCCATCGGAACGCAGTGCATCTTCGCGTTTACGACGCTCAATTTCTCTCCTAAGAGAATGATATGTACGAGTTTTTCTATTGTCTGACTTCGACACTTCGTTTTGAACAATTATCGCATTTGTTTCTTTCTGATTCTGCTTACGATCTTTATCCATTATTTCAGAATTGTTACCTCGATTACTATCGCCAGCATGGGATATCTCATGGCTCAAGACTTCTTCCGGATTAAACTCTATGCGCTCACCCGCTAAATTTTTTGAAACCTTATTACTCTCTGGATTATAGTATATTTCCGTCGGACTTCCCTTTCCGTTTTTAGAATCCTCCAGATTAAGGGTTTTTGTTACGGGGTCTTGTTTGTCATATTTTATAGGAGCAATATGATGTCGATGTTTAGAATTTTCCAACTCTGCTATTATCTTAGCTGCCTTGGGGCTCTTCGACGCAATTGACGCTAATTGCTCTTTAATTTTAACCTGTATTTCCTCCGAGCCACCATAAGTAATCGCTCGATTGAAATCTGTCTTGATTTCTCCTATATCCTTGTGCCCACCGAAAGACATATAAAACAAAGTTAACTTAACGTTGTTTCTAGCGTTGAGGATTATAGTGAGATTTATTATTCTACAGAATTATCATATATTTCTTTAATTTTTGAATCCGCTAATACCCCAATATTGAGAAATGAAATGACTGTTGAATCATCATGCAATAATTTCAACGATGTCAACTCCCCAGACCATTCAGCAAGATGTACATGGTCATTACTATCTTTCAAATATTGAAGATCATCAATTAAAAGCTCAGCACCTTTTTTGTCCAACAAAATATCAATACCGTTTTTTTCTTTATTCAATAATATTGAAATCATTGTTTATTTACTCCCTTCTATAAATATTTTGCCGGGCAGGCGGCGCACGCGGGCTGCTATTTGACTTCTATTGCGTGAAACGACCAGAAATTGCCCGAAGCCTCGCCGTTTTCAATCCTTATGAACCTGGGCGTCCCGGGTGCTGCGAATACGAAGCGGTCCCTATCCATCTTCTTTTCGTATTTCACATCGGCGATGCGCATGTCGTCGAGGGAATCCCCTATGAATACGCGCGGCTTTCGGATGCGGTCCCCCACGGAGTCCTTCAAAATGAGGTCCACAAAGCCCACCTTGCGCGGCTTGTCAAACTTCAGGAGGAACCACTGGCCGGGGAAGCGGCGGCAGTTTGTGGACCACCGGGTCTTGTCTGCGCCGTCGAAGGCGAACTTTACGGCGTCGGCCCCGTGGCTCGCCCCGGCCGAAATCCCGCCGCCATAAGGCTTGAGCGAACCGGAGTAGGCGGACCCTTCAAGAACCGGAATGATTTCCGCCACGGTCCACCAGTTTCCTCGGTCCCCGCCCTGCTCTATCCTTACCATTTTGAGCTTCATGGGCTTTTCGAGGCGCATGACGTCAACATCGCCGTCCTTTCCCAGCGAAAACGGTATTTCGGCAAAGTCCTCCATGTCTAGCCCCCCGAAGAGCCTGGGGGATATGAGGCCGTCGTTTTTGGAGCTTCCGGGGTCCACGCGTATGGCGGCCACCGGCTTTTCGGCGTCGAAGGAAAACTGTATCCAGTCGCCGCTTTTGCACGGGCGCTTCGTGCTCCACTTTGAGTTTTCGTCGTAGTCGAACATCTTCCCGACGTCGCCCTCCTCCGCGCATGCCGTCGCCGACAGGCCCCCGGGGAGGTTTGAGACGGCGCGGCCGGAGAGGTTGAGGCGCGCCATCTTTTCGACGAGCCGCGCGTCCTTTTTATCGACCGCGTTTTCCATTATGTGCCTTGCCGCGTCCGATTCGAGGGCGTCTGCGCGCGGGAGGAGCTTTACGATTGCACGCTGGACCCCGAGGCGCTCCCGCGTATCCCTGAGCGACTTGTCAAGCTCCACCATCGGCCCGAGGGCGGACGGGTCCGTCCACGAAGAAAGCTCCGCGAGCGCCTCCGCCCTCATGCCCTTTCTGTATGCGGATACGAGCATTTCCGCGCCGGGCCGGGACATGTTGGCCGTTGCGAACCTGAAAAACTTCCTCTTTTCGGACGGAGTTTTGGCCCGGTCCATGAGGGCTGCGGCCGCCGCGACCATTTCAGCATCGCACCCGCGCCTGGAGCAGGCGACCATCAGGAGCATGGCGTCGCGCCTCAGGGCCTCCGGAAGCTTCGGATAAACCCCGGCCATGCGGACAAACACCTCGGAATTTCTGAGCGACGCGTTTTCAAGCGCCCTTATCGCCGCGCGCTTTTCGGCCTCCCCGGAGGGGCCTTCCACTATCCCGAACAGGCCGTCGAAAGAGTCGGAAGCATCGACGAACGATGCGGCCTTTGAGGCGAGCTCCGCCCCCTTGCCGCCGAGGCGCGGCATGAGCGACATAATCTTCATGAGCTTATCCGGGGATTTTATTGCAGACAGTACGAACGCCGCATGCCTCATCTGCTTTTCGTCCATGAGCGGCGCGAGCGAAAACGCCTTTTCAAGCGACGAATCGGCGCCCCACTGCGAAACCGCATAGCAGTAGGCGACGGCCGCCTCCCCGCTTTCGGGGACGCATCCCAGAACCTCGTCCCGCCCCTCGTTTCTCGCCACAAGCGCGTATATCATTGGCGGCTTCAGCCTCTCGGGCAGGCGCGAAAGCGACATCTCTTCCGGAATCTTCACGCCGGGATTGCGCGCCAGAAACCTTATGAGGTTTTCCATCCGCGCGCCTTCGCAGACTTTTCCGGACTTCAAAAGCTCCACTGCCGCCATTGCCCTCAGGCCCTCCGGCGCGGATTTGTCAGCCGCGACTTTCGATGCAAACGCCGCGAGCTCCCCGGGGGCAGCCCCGGAGTTCGAGAAAGCCAGGGCGCCTATCCGGCTTTTCAGCGCCCCGCCGCGCGCCGAAAAACATGCCTCGGAAAGTCTGGAAAACACCCCGGGAGCCCCGGTTTCTGCCAACGCCGAAACTGCCGCCCAAGCCTCGGCATCCGAGCGGGCGGAGGCGAATTTTTTCCATAAGAACTCCGCGTCTGCCGGATTTTTCCTGTATCCGATGGCAGAGAGCGCCCCAACCGCAACGCTTTTGAACTTGGAATCCGCCAGCTTTCGCAGAACCGCCCCGGCCTCCGGGTCCCGCGAGCGGGCGAGGGCGATAAACAGGCTTTCCGTGTAGTGGCGCGCCTTGGGGTCGGCGCCGGGGGCGCTGTCCCGGGCTATCACGCCTCCGACTTCCGCAGCGGTGGAATTGGCGCCCACAAACTGGAGTATTTCGGAACAGAGCTTAAGGTAGCGGTTTGTCCCCGCCCCGCTTTTCAGCTCGTCAACGCAGAGCCTCTCCAGCCTCGCAGCCGCCTCGGGGGACTCCCCGGCCGCCTTGTAGGCTCGAAAGACCGCATTTTCAATCGGGTTTACAGGCTCCCCGTATTCGACGTTGCGGAGCGTCTTTACCGAATTTATGACGGAGGCTGCCATCGCCTTTTCAAAGCCTGCCTTCCCGAGGGGCGCAGCGTCCGCCTTGAGGTCGCCGGACGCGTACTGGAGGCCGCGCATGTAAAATTCGCAGATTCCGGGGTTGCGCCAGTACACGTCGATGCGGTGCCCGAACGCCCCGTAGAACACCCTGCCCTTTCCGAAATCCTTTATCCAGCCGAGGCCGAAATCCTTTGTCTTGCGGCTCGTTTCAGCCATGGGGTCCTTGCCGCCGTCCTTGGGGCTGCGGTCGAAGTCGAGCCCGAGAAGCATGCGCTGCCTGTCGCGCCCGTAGCCGTAAGAGACGCCCGTCTTTGGGTCGTCCTCGCGGTAGGTGTAGATTTCGTCCTGTATCCTGAATTCGCCGTCCGGCCAGATTCCCCTCGTAAGGGGGCTTGAGGCGTCCTCCACCAGGACCGTCACGGGGGAGTTGCCCGCGCCCCACGGATGGCCGGCAAAGCGACCGCCCATCATGAGCGGGTAAGCAGGGGACTTTTCGGAGGGGTTGGACGGGTCCTTGCAGTCCATAGCGTCGCACGCGGCGTGCACCCCCATGACGCCCCCTCCCTGGCGCACGTATTCTATGAGGTTGTCCCTGTACTTAAAATTCCGCGCCCTGTCGGCCTTCTTTTCCTCCTCGGACATCTTCTCATAGACGTCCCTGTAAGATTCAAAGAACCTGCCGGTAGTATTGTTCAAAACCACGCAGTCGAATTTGCGCAGGTTTTCGACGCTCGAAAAATGCGGTTCGGGCTCGTCTGCAAAGACCATTTCCCACTTTCCCCCGGAGTTCCTTTCCAGAACCTTTAGCAGGGCGTTAAAGGCGACGATGCCCTCGCCGTGCCTCGCCCCCTCGGTCCTGGACCATACGAGGAAGCTCCGGACCTTCGCGGGCGCGGCGAGGAGCCTTTTCGGGGCGGCCTTTTCCGTCATGGCGAGCTGCTCGGCCGTGAGAACCGGATCCGGACGCTCGTAGTGCTGCTGACCCGCAGCGTGGCAGGCAAAAGCCGCAGCGGCAAATATCGCAAAAAAAACCTTCATTCCAAAACCCTCCCCGCTCATGCCAACGACCATTGCCCCCTGGACGGGCGGGAACGCAGGCGGTTTGCCGCGTCGTCGCCCCTGAATTCGCCCTTTTCCCAGTCCCATTCGAGCGTGCGCCCGAGGCGGAAGGCGATGTTGCCCATTATCGAAATTTCGGCGGAGGACCTGCCCCCCTCAACCGGAGCAACCGTCGGCGAACCGCTGAAAACGGCCTTGAAAAAGTTGTCGCGGTGCGAATTTTCCGGAGACTTGTAGTAAACCGTGTCGCCGTCGGCGTTTTTGAGATCCTTGTAGTACGGCTTGGAGCCCCAGAATTTTTCCATGCCGCCGCGGTCGGCAGCCGCCACCCCCTCTTCGCCTTCAAATATCACGGGGTAGTCTTCCGGGCAGACCCCGGGGCCGGGATGGCCCTTGTATATTTTTACTCCGCCGGGAAGCTCATAGAAATACTGGCGCCAGTTTTTAAGCCCGGGAATGTCCCCCGCATCCGACACAACGACGCGCTCCGGCCCCATTCCGTCGAGGCCAAGGCCCCACATTGCAATGTCGTAATGGTGCGCCCCGAAATCCGCCTGATTGGAATTCCCGTAGTCGAGATGGTCCCTCCACTCCGGGCATATCATGCCGGAATAGGGATTCTCCGCGCCGGGGTTCAGCAATGGAAGAAGCCGCTGCGAATAGGGGTTGTAGGGGGCGGGCCCGCACCACATGTCCCAGTCGATTCCAGCCGGAACCGCCTCGTATTTCCAGTTGCGCGAGGAGGCAACCCCGTAGTTTAAGCCCACCCAGACGTTTTTAATCCTGCCAAGATAGCCGTTGCGCGCAAGCTGCGCGGCGTGCCTGAACGATTCCTGGCTGCGCTGCTGGGAGCCGACCTGAAAGGCGATTCCAGCCCTCTGCACGGCGTCGGTTACAAGGCGGGCCTCCTCAATGGTAAATGTCATCGGCTTTTCGCAGTACACGGCCTTTCCCGCGCGGGCCGCGGCAATGCAGATGAGCGCGTGCCAGTGGTCTGGGGTGGTCACGTAAACCGCGTCGATTGAGGGGTCCAGAAGAAGCTCGCGGAAGTCCTTGAAGGTTTTTGGGCGCATTCCCGAAAGCCCGCGGCCGGAGTATTTTTTTTCGCCCCTGTCCGCCCAGTATTTCAGGCGGCTGTCATCGACATCGCAAACCGCCGACAATACGGCGTCGGGCATGCTGAGTATCGCGTTCAAATGCCCGGCTGCCTGTGAGCCGCACCCTATTACGCCAACATTGCAGCGGCTGTTCGGGGCCGAATTCCCCGCGCCGAAGAGCCTTCCGCAAAAGAGCATTGGCGCGGAAAAAGCCGCAGCCTTTATGAAACTTCTCCTTTTCATTTTGTCCCCCCTTTGATTTTCAGGCGGATAGCCCCGGCCCAAAACAGCCGCAGCACCGCCACAATGCGCATGCGCGCTAAGAATAATTCATTAAAAATGATTAACTTTGGCACACCCCCGCGTCAAGCACATTCGGGTATATCCTCACGATTATCAATGGATTGCGCACCGCGCAAAACGCCATCCCCAAAGAGCCTTCTCCGCCAGAGGAAAACGGCTCCTTTTGAAGCCTAAAATTCAATTATTATCATCAAAACACCGCAAAAAAACACAGCAATATAAGATATAAATGGAATAATAATATTTAACATAAAATTCGCCCTCTTTCCCGCGAATTGGAGAACCCTATCTTTATTCGACGCTGCGGCTTTAATAAATATAACATCTAAAACCAGCGCGTAAACCAACAATATGCAAGTTTCAGATGCGGCTAGCTCAAAAGACAATTCCAAATGAAACAGCGCGACAAATTGCCCGGCAAGCCATGAAACATAAATATTGGATAACATATTTTTCTCCATATAATTACCTCCGCACTGCATGCTTATAATTTATTTATTTTCCCCATAAAAAGCAGACAATCATCAATATCATCCATAATGAAAAATTCAAAGGGCCGGTTGAGAATAAATATCTCTGGCAATCAAATTTAATTCCTAATCGATTCATTTGATTCAAATATGGAATCGTAATATTTAAAGCTCCAATCCCTTGTGATAAACGATGCCGTTTTGGGCTTATATCTGCCCCATACCAGCGAAAAATGCTCCAGCATTCTTGCCGATTCTGGAAGATTAAAATGGAAATAAAGATTTAAAAATAAATCCCCCCAAAACGGCCTGGCCCCCGCGAAGTCAATTTCAGAATTAAAATTCTTATAATGCAAGGCGGAACAGTCAAAACTTCCATTGGTTATTTCTTTATTTTCTATGGCTTTGTAAAATGAATCAATATTTTCAACAGGCGCATCAAATACCACATAGGCCACTTCGCAAAGGATTCCGTCATCCGGGTTGAAACCGGCAATAAAATATGGAGCCATGGTATTTGGTTTTGACAATATGAACTTTTCAGAATGCGCGGACAATATGAAATCCTTGCGCGCTTTAAGCATTGGAAGCATTGCGAGATTCTCCCTCTTTGAGGGATAGTCCAGAAAGACCGCAACTTTTCCCAATTTCTTGTCCACCCAAAAAATATTCATGGCGGGTACCGCCTCATTTAAAGACAAATATGAAACCGCGCATTTGGGGGAGAGGATTGACTCAATCCCGCATTTCAGCGTCCAAATAACAAAAAAATTGTACGCGACAAAAAGAACAAGAAGAGATAAAACAACGCCTGCGAAAGCGGCCAATATACATAGTATTTTTTTAATCATAACAGCTTGCCCCCCCCATTTCACTCCGGATTTATTGATAAATTTGTATTTGAGATAAACCTTTCAAAAAATCTGAAAAAATATTCTATCCGACACGTTCAATCTCCCGGCAGAGATTTCAATTATACCCCAATCCGGACATGCTGCCGAGACATCAATGCCGTCAATCCATAAAAACAACCTCTTTTTCTTTGGTCATTTTGCTTAGCTTGCTAACATTTGTCAAGTTATATGCCAAAAACATCAAATGCGACTGGCCAGTTCCAAAACTTTTATTGACACTTCGAGTTTTATTTAAATAATATGTAACTCGGATGATAAATACGGGAATTCCAATAAGGTTGGATTTTCATAAGATATCAAAATCTATAAATAAAAAGGGAAATACCATGTATTGCACAAAAAATGAAAAGGAATACAGCTTATTTTCAACGAATGGTCGCATTGGGAGAAGGGATTATGCATTGCTGACGGGGATTTATTTTCTCTTCACTATATTGGTTTTCATTATATCATACATTGCCTATGAATCTGTGCTTGCTGTAATTTGCATTTTAGCGTTGCTTTGCTTTGGATTTTTCCAGAACATTATATTGTTCGTCAAGAGATTGCATGATTTTGATACATCAGGTTATTGGTGTTTTTTATTCCTTTTTCTAAATTTTATAACAGGTGGACTCCTTTCCTACCCGGTAGCAATAGTGTTTTGCTGCATTCCTGGAACCGAAGGGGTAAACCGTTTTGGCAAAGTGCAAAAATTTTTCTAAAAGTAAGATTTCCAAAGTATGGGCAAACCGTAATTTGTTCATCTGTTTGCGGCTTTGCCAACTCGTTAAAAAACTTTCAAGCGCCGCGCTTTTTTTTTCAGGATTATAGCACTAAAAGCATATCATGTGGAAATATGCCAAGTTTTTTATTGTCGCCATATGGTGTGTTTTGTCTTTGCAGGGCTGCGGATTTTCACAGGATGCAATGAGTTTATCCGGATAAAAGACGTGCTTTAAAATTGAATTAAAAGCGAGCCAGGGGATATTTTGCCAGCCTTTCGCATGCGTTTTTTTCGCGCAGGGGCCGGCAAAATCAGGAATATCTGCAAAGTAAAGGTTGAATCCGCTACCCCGAAGGCGTGAGTGTATTTTGGGATTTGGCGCTTGCATTTGCAAAATAGCGATATAGACAAGCCAAAAATCCGGCGAGCTATAAATCCACGCGCCGGAGATTGGAATGCATACATGAAATACGACGGGCCGCTTTTCAAAAACCTCAGGGCAGACAAAGCCATGATGATGCGCCACGGTTTTGCGAAAGTTCCGGGCGGATTCGCATACGAGGCCCCCCTCATGGGCGGCGCATTCAAAATTTCCGTCGCCGTCGGCGAATCGGGAGAAATAGACTTCAGGGTTTCGGATTCCGAGACGGGAGAGGAATACCCGCCCGCCTACATGGAAAACGCCAAAGGCGCCTTCGTAACAAAAGTCAGGGGCGAATGCGAGCGCGCGCTGGCCGACATTGCCGAAAAATGCTTTGTGCCTGGCGCATTCAAAAGCGCGCAGGCCCAGGCTGCAATCAGCTATATTGAAAAAAAATTCGGCGCAAAGCCGGAGTACCTTTGGAAAAAATTCCCAAACAACGCGGTATTCAGGGAGAGGAAAAGCTCCAAATGGTTCACCGCGCTGCTGAGTGTCGAAAGGCGCAAAATCGGCATAGGCGGCGACGGGATTGCGGAAATACTCGACCTCAAGGCAGGCTCTGAAGAAATATCCGGGATTCTTGACGGAAAAGCCTGCCTGCCCGGCTACCATATGAATAAGAGGCACTGGTTTTCAATCGTGCTCGACGGTTCCGTGCCGGACGGGGAAATAATGGCCCGCATAGACCGCAGCTTCGCCAAGGTGGCGGGCGGGAACGCGTGAGCGCAAAAAAACGGCGCCCGCAGATTTCGGGCGCCGCAAAGCAGTTTCCGGCAGACGCTAGAATTCAAAACCAACCTGCGCGGAAATAACGTGTATGTGCGCGTAATAGTCGCCGCGCAGCGTCATTGCGCCCTCGGTTCTGTCCATTGTAGAATCCAGGACGAATATGTAGCTGTATGCGAGGTCGAAGCTGAAGGGCCCGTACTTGTAGCCCGCGCCGCACGAAGCCCAGACCCTGTCGCTGCACGGAATCCTTGGCGTGCGGTCCTTTGCGGAAGGCACGGGACTTTCGTCATAGCAGGCGCCGATGCGCAGTGTAAGATTTTCTATCTTTTCGGGATAGTAGTGGAAGCCCACCGCCACGCGGGAAGTGTCCTTCCAGTTCTGCTTTATGGGGGAGGCGCCGATTCCCTCAATGTAGAGGTCCTGGAAAACCGACCAGCGCGTGTAGGCGTATTCGGCCATGACGGCAAACTCCTTGAAGTCTCCGCGGAGGCGCTGGTAGATGCCGGCGGTAAACGTATCGGGCATCGACATGTCTGCCGAAATGGGGGCTATGACGCTGTCATTGAGGTGTGCGTTCCCGCTCAGGGTGTGGCTGACCGCGCCGCGCCAGGCGAAACCGAAGCGGCCGTCCTCGGCGTACTTTATGGTAAACCCGGCGTTTCCGCCTATGCTCCAGCTCTGCCCGGTAAAGTCGAGCGTCCCGCCCGTCGCGGGCTGGAACTGGGTGAGCGTGCAGTAGGCGAACTGGGCGCTGACGCCGCCGCCGATGGAGAGCCAGTCGTTTATCTTTATTGAAAATCCGGGATTGAAGTCGGTCGTGAAAAGATAGCTGCGCTCGGCCATCGCGCGCCCGAACCAGTCCGAATTGTACTTGGATTCCAGGCCGTAGGGGGCGCTTATGGAGAGTGTTGCGGAAATCCTGTCGTTTAGCTTGTGGACCGCGTAAAGGTTGGGGACAAGCTCGTTGGTGCCGCATGTGCCGTGGTTTTCCGGGCCCATTGCGGCCTCGGGCGTGGAGCCGGTATTGTTGACGCACAGCGTGGGCAGCACGGCAGAGAGAACGGAATCGACGCGGGTCCTTCCGTCCTCAAGGGGCATGAAGGCGGCGGCGGACGGATTCCAGAATGCGGCGGAGGCGTCGCTATTTGCGTTTGCCGTGGCGCCGGCCATGGCGGTGCCCATGTTGGCGGCGCCCTGCTCTATTATCTGGTAGCCCGAACCCATGAGGGTGGCGCAGGCGGAGGAGAGCGCCAGGGCCGATATTGAGGTTTTTATTTGAAGCATTTTTTTAAGTGTGATTTGCAAATAAAAAATGAACGAACGTTCACCGTCAACAAAAAAAATGAACGCTCGTTCACTATGCCGGGGCAAAACGCGCTTGCCACGGAGGAAAAAATTGCAGATAAAAAACGGAAAAAACCACGTACAGATGGCGGAGAACACAAAGGACAGGATACTAAAGGCGACATTCAAGCTGCTTCTTGAAAAGGGCTACGACAAGGTTTTGGTTAGCGACATACAGGGCGACCTCGGCATATCGCGCGGCCTTTTGTACCGCTACTTCAAGGGCAAGGACGACCTTGTTTTCGCCGCATGCCGCGAGTATTTCTACGACCGCTACTTCGAGGGGGCGGACTATTCAAAAATGACGCTGCGCGATTTCTTCGACCACGCCAGGGACGCCGTGGCCGGAATAACCGAGCTGGACGGCAGGGAGGTTGACATACTCCGCTACAACACGCTCTACTCCGCCTTCATCCAGTCCTGCCCGGCCTTCCGCCAGATAGTGCTTTCCGAATTTGAAAAGGCGCGCGGGGTCATCCGCAATGCGATAAGGCGCGGGGAAATAGAGAATCTCCCGGAAAATTTTGTAGGCGCCACGCTCCTTGCCATTTTTGGGCGCACCAGCTACATAACGGCCACGCCGTCGCACGACTACGTAAAAAAGCGCATACTGGAGGACATAGAGCAGTTTTACGCCCTCATAAAAAAGCGCCCCTAAACCCGCGCATCGGACCCGGCGGCAGACGCCCCGCCCCGAGGGAAAGCGCGCAAAAAAAGGGGGCTTCAGGTAAATTCCGACCCAGCCCCCGCCGCAAAAAACGCCCCGCCCGACTGCCCGGTCAGTTTTTGCCGAGGTAGTCCAGCACCATGGCCTCCATAATCTTGAAGCAGGCTTTTGTCGGGTGCACGCCGTCGCCGGAATTTTCCTCCGAAAGGCCGCCACGTTCATCCCGCAGCGCGGAGTGGTAGTCGAGGTATCCGTAGCCGTTTTTCTCCGCGATTGATTTGAGCATCGAATTGAGCTTCTCAATCTTCCGGGGGACGTCAGTTATCGACTTGCGCCACTTGTATTCGGCGGCGGGCAAGACGGAGCATATGACGGGCTTTATCCCCTTCAGGCGCGCTAGCTCGCACATAGACTCTATGTTTCCGGCGACAGTTTCAAGCGAAACGGGGCCGTTATTTCCCGCAATGTCGTTCGTGCCGGCCAGGATGAAAACGCGCGTAGGCTTCAGGTCGATTACGTCCGGGCGGAAGCGCACGAGCATCTGGCTTGTAACCTGCCCGCTTATGCCGCGGCCGGCAAAGCCGTTCTTTTCAAAAAACTCCCTGTCGTTGCCGTACCAGCCGTCCGTTATGGAGTCGCCCATAAAGACTGCGGCGGGCGCGGACTTGACGGCGGCGTTCGCCTGCGCGTAGCGTTCGACATTCGCCCAGGTTGCGCACTGGGCAAAATACGGGAAAGTCAAAAGACAGGCGGACACGGCCGCCGCAAACAATGAGAGCCTTTTCATGCCTTTTATGCTACGCCGCCCGGCGCGCGAAATGCAAGCCATAAAGGCCGGGAACGCAGTTTTCACCACCCGTGCTGGCTTCGCCGGAAGCCCCGCCTTCTCCCCTGCCCCGGTTTTGGAAAGCCCAAAAAATTCAGACTCCCGCGCCGGCATCTGCGCCCGCATAGGCCGGGCGTTCGTATTTTACAAAAAAGTACGCGAGAAATGCGAACCCCATGAGCGAAAACGGAACGCCCACCAGCGCCGGATAGCGGTATCCGAAGCCCGCCGACAAAACCGAGGCGCCCGCATAGGCCCCGAGGGCGTTGCCTAGGTTGAACGCGACCTGCGCGCTCGCGGCCCCCAGAAGCTCCCCGCCCTTAGAGAAACGGTTCAGGAGAACCTGCTGGGGGCTGCCAAGGGCAAACAGGCAGGCCGTGCATGCGCACATGAGCGCAACGGAAAGCCAGCCGACCTGCGCGAAGAAAAATATCAAAAGGAGAACGGCGGATATGCAAAGCTGGACGCACGATGCGACGCGGGCCGGCATAAACCTGTCGGAGAGCCTTCCGCTTATAAGGTTGCCGGCGACCATCCCCGCGCCCGCGAGGACCATGAGGGGCGTTATCATGCCCGGCTGGAATCCCGAAACCTTCGTAAGGAGGGGCGTGATATAGCTGTACCAGCAGAATACGCTGCCGTTTCCAAACATCGTGGCCCCTATCAGAAGCCACGGGGCCGGGGATTTAAGGAAGCGGAACTGGCCCCTGAAGCCGGTGTCCGGGAGAGATTCCACCTGCGGCACCCACTTCCAGATGCAGTAGAGCACGAGGCAGCCGAACGCGCCTATCACAAAAAACGGTATGCGCCAGGAGACCGAAGAACTGAGGTAGGTGCCGAGGGGAACGCCCAGAAGGTTTGCCACTGTCATGCCCGCTATCATTGTGGAGACCGCCCGCGATGCCATCCCCCGCCCGGCCAGCTTCTCCGCGATTATCGACCCGACCCC
Organism: uncultured Opitutales bacterium; assembly: GCA_900548185.1. Lineage (GTDB taxonomy): Bacteria > Verrucomicrobiota > Verrucomicrobiia > Opitutales > Intestinicryptomonadaceae > Intestinicryptomonas. The sequence continues at coordinate 90,240 of URJJ01000001.1, read as the reverse complement.
GAAATACGCCCCGTGCGGGAGGCCGGAAATGAAGCGCGAAAACATCATGAATTCAAAAGTCGGGGCTATGGCCGCGCAGAGGTTGCCCAGCATTATTATGCAGACGAGGGCGAGAATTATATTCTTCAGCGGGTGCCTCCGCGCCAGGACGAGCGCGGGAGCGCCTACGCATACGCCTATGGCGTAGGCCGACACCAGATAACCGGCAGTCGGTATCGGCACCCCCATGTCGGATGCGACATTGGGAAGTATCCCCATCATCACAAATTCGGCCACCCCCAGTGCGAGGGTTCCCAAGGCGAGCGCAATCAGGCTTTTTTTCATATTCGGAATTCCGCTTGCGGAAACGGCCGCCGCGCGGGGGCGCATTTGCGCATATAAAGCGAATTGCCGCGATTTCAAAACGCACCTATGCCCGGATTCAAGCACAAACTTGCCTCCCGGCAGAATAAAAAATGCGCCATGGCATAGCTGCGGAATCGCCCGCCTTCCGCTTTAGGAAAAAAGCCCCGCAGCCGCCCCCCCGACTGCGGACTTGCCTCCCGGGCGGGCGCAAAGCCCGAAACTGCGGGGATGCGGACGCTGCCAGGCGCATGTTTGAAAGCCCTTCCGCACATTATGCTTTCTGAAAAGCCCCCCCCCCGAAGGCTGCGGAACTTCCCCAAAGGCTCCCTCCGAATGCGCCGCATGGCGGCAAGCCGTACTTGCCGGGCTTTGCCGGAATGACAAATGCGGAAATAAATCTGTTTTGCAGGCGGCGAAGCTTCCGATATAAATCCAAGGCGCGGGCGCGACAAAATGTCGCCCAATGCGGGAAATTTTGCCCCGCCCGGCGCAATGTTCGCGAAACCTGTTTTCGCAATCCATTGAATTTCAACATATAAAAAACTGGCACACACTGTGCTAAAACTGTCAGGCATATGAGTATAAATCCCGAAAAATTAACGGAAAAGACGATAGAGGCGCTCAACGCCGCCCGCAATCTCGCCCAGTTGAAAGGCAACAGCGAGATAACCTGCATCCACCTGATGTCGGCGCTCGTCTCCCAGAAAGACGGCGTGGTCGGAGCGCTGCTGGACAAGACCTACGGCCTGCGCTCGTCCATGGAGATGGGCTTAAACAGGCTCATCGACGCCCTCCCTTCCGTGAAGGGCGCAAGCGGGGAGGTTTACGCAAGCCCCGCCTTCTCTGCGGCGATGGCGCGCGCCGAAGCCGTGGCGTCCTCGATGAAAGACGAGTTCATTTCAACCGAGCACGCGTACCTTGCAATACTTGAAAAGCCGGAGCCTGCGGACCTCGCAAACCTTCTAAAGGCGAACCAGATTTCATTCGATTCGGCCATGAAGCAGATAAGGGAGATGCGCGGCTCCTCGCGCGTGACCTCGAAAACCCCGGAGGACACCTACGAAGTGCTGGAAAAATACGGCGCGGACCTGGTTCAGCTCGCCCGCGACGGGAAGCTCGACCCCGTCATAGGCCGCGACGACGAAATCAGGCGCGTCATAAGGATTCTCTCCAGAAAGACCAAAAACAACCCCGTCCTCATAGGCGAACCCGGCGTCGGCAAGACCGCCATAGCCGAGGGCCTGGCCCAGCGCATAGTCCGCCAGGACGTGCCCGAAAATTTGAGGGACAAGACAATATTTGCGCTGGACATGGGCTCGCTCATCGCGGGGGCGAAATACCGCGGTGAATTCGAGGAGAGACTGAAGGCCGTCCTCAACAAGATAAGGGAGTCCGACGGCAGCATAATCCTCTTTATAGACGAGCTTCACACCATCGTCGGCGCGGGCAAGACCGAAGGGTCGCTGGACGCCTCCAACATGCTGAAGCCCATGCTGGCCCGAGGCGAGCTGCGCTGCATCGGCGCCACCACGCTCGACGAGTACCGCCAGTACATAGAAAAGGACGCCGCCCTGGAAAGGCGATTCCAGAGCGTCTATGTGCCCGAGCCAAGCGTCGAGACCACCATCGCCATACTCCGCGGCATAAAGGACAGGCTCGAAACCTTCCACGGCGTCCAGATACAGGACAAGGCGCTCGTCGAAAGCGCCGTGCTTTCCGACCGCTACATATCCGGCCGCCAGCTCCCCGACAAGGCGATAGACCTGGTTGACGAAGCCTGCGCGCGCATAAAGACGCAGATGAACTCCATGCCGGCCGAGCTCGAAGACCTGATGCGCCGCGTCATGCAGCTCGAAATAGAGGAGGCCGCCCTCACCAAGGAAAAGGGCGACGCCGACAAGGCCAGGCTCGAGGAGGTGCGGAAAACCCTCGCCGACCTGCGCGAAAAGACCTCCGCCCTCAAGGCGCGCTGGACCGAGGAAAAGGACACCGCAAACCTGGCGGGGAAACTCCGCGAACAGCTCGAACAGGCCCACATACGCATGGCCAAGGCCGAGCGCGAATACGACCTTACGACCGCCGCAGAAATCAAGTACGGCGAAATCCCGAAGCTTGAAGCCGACCTCAAGAAGGCCGAAAACAAGAGCAAGAAGGACGACAAGCTCGTAAAGGAGCTGGTCGGCCCCGAGGAAATCGCAGACGTTGTGAGCGAATGGACTGGCATACCCGTAAAGAAGCTCGTCGAAAGCGAGAGGGAGAAGATACTCCACCTGCCCGACATCCTGCACAAGAGGGTCATAGGCCAGGACGCCGCCATAGAGAGCGTGTCAAACGCGATACTGCGCTCGCGGGCGGGCATAAAGGACCCGAAGAGGCCGACCGGCGTATTCATGTTCCTCGGCCCCACGGGCGTCGGCAAAACCGAGCTTGCCAAGGCGCTCGCCGCCACGCTCTTTGACAGCGAGGAAAACATGGTGCGCATCGACATGTCCGAGTACATGGAAAAGCACAGCACCTCGCGCCTTATCGGGGCGCCCCCGGGGTACGTCGGCTACGACCAGGGCGGCCAGCTCACCGAGGCGGTGCGCAGGAGGCCCTACTCCGTCGTTCTCTTCGACGAAATAGAAAAGGCCCACCCGGACGTTTTGAACGTCATGCTTCAGGTCATGGACGACGGCGTTCTAACGGACTCCCAGGGCCGCCGCGTGGACTTCAAAAACACGGTCATAATAATGACTTCCAACATAGGCGCGCGCTTCATTACAGAGGCTGCCATCGACAAGTCCGGCGACCTCAGCCGCGCCGCAAGCGAGGCGGTGACAGGCGAGCTGCGCAACCACTTCAAGCCCGAATTCCTGAACAGGATAGACGACGTAATCATATTCAAGGCCCTCACGCAGGCTCAAATCGAGCAAATCGTGAAGCTGCACGTCGATATGCTAAACGTCCGACTCGCCCGCCAGAACATCCGGGTGGAGGTCTCCAAAAAGACCCTGGACATGCTCGCGGCGGAGGGCTACGACCCGCTGTACGGCGCGCGCCCCCTGCGCAGGCTCATCGACCGCAAAATCGAAAACCCGCTGGCGAAGGCCATCATCTCCGGGGAAGTCAGGGACGGCGGAGTGTTCAAAATCTGACCCGCCTTCCCCCCATGCCGCGGCCCCAAACGGCCGCGGCTTTTTTGCGCCCCGCAGCGGGAGGCCGCCCGGCGGGGAGCCCCCTGTTTGCGCATACCGTTCAACCTCCCCGCCCAACTATTGCGCAATAGAGGATAAAAAGCCCGCAACGCGGTTTTTTGTTGGCAATTTTCATACGAATTTGCGAAAGTCGCCCGATAACGATGAAAGAAAAGCAGACGCCAATGATGGAGCAGTATTGGGAGTGCCGCAGGGCCCTTCCCAAGGACACCGCGCTCCTCTTCCGGCTCGGCGACTTCTACGAGATGTTCTACGACGACGCCGTGGAATGCGCCCCCATACTCGGCATCACCCTTACAAAGCGCTCGAACTACCCGATGGCGGGCATACCCTACCACGCTGCGGCCCAGTACCTTCCAAAGCTCCTGGCGGCGGGCAAGAAGGTCGCGATATGCGAGCAGGACGAAATCCCGCGCGCGGGCAAGCTCGTAAAGCGGTCCATCAGCCGCATACTGACCCCCGGAACCATGCTGGAGGACAACCAGCTCGACAGCCGCTCCGGAAGCTACATCCTGGCCTTCAACATCCTAAAGGACCGCTCCCTCCAGGCGTCGTGGCTGGACCTTTCGACCGGGGAGTTCAACTGCGCCGACTTTTCAAACCCCGAAAACTTCCTGTCCGTACTGAACGCCATAGACCCCAAGGAGCTCCTCCTCCCCGAGGGCGAATCCGACAAGTGGAAGGACGACGAAGCCCTGTGCGGCTGGAACGCGATTTTCAGAAGCCTCGCCGACCTGCGCCCGGTCACGCGCCTGCCCGACTACCGCTTCGACCCGGCCTACGCCGACGCCCTCGTGCGCGAGACTCTCGGGGTGCTCTCGCTGGAAGGCTTCGGCATAGCGCCCTGCGACAGGGTTCTCGGCCCCGCCGGCGCGATAGTCTTTTACGCTACCGAAAACCTGCGCGGTAAACCCGAGAACCTGCGCTCCATACGCAAGCTTGCTACTGAAAAGCGCCTCCTGGTCGACGCGGCCACGCAGCGAAACCTTGAGATTTTCCGCTCGACCTCCGGCGGCCGCGAAGGCAGCCTGCTTGACGCGGTTGACAGGACTTCGACCCCAATGGGCGCGCGCCTGCTCGAATCCTTCCTTGCCTCCCCCACCCTGGACATCGCCGAAATAAAGCGCAGGCAGGACTGCGTCTGGGACTTTTACTCGGCCCCCTCCGAATCCGCCGAACTCGGCCAGTACCTGAAAAACGTCCGCGACATCCCCAGGATTCTCGGCAGGCTCCAGAACAGGATGCGCTCGCCCAGGGAGCTCGGCGCCCTGCTTTTTTCGATTAGGCAGCTTTCCCCGATGAGGGACGCCCTCTCCCGGATACTCTCGCCGTCCGTCTCCGGCGCGGCGGACGCCCTGGGGGGCTTCTCGGAGCTGGAGGACTACCTTTCCCGCGCGCTCGCGGACGACCTCCCTGCAAAAATCCAGGACGGAGGCGCCATACGGGACGGCTTCGACCCTGAACTCGACAGCCTCCGCCTCATGGGCCGGGATTCAAAGACGTGGCTGGCCAACCTAGAACGGGACGAGCAGATTGCAACCGGAATAAAAAACCTGCGCATAAAGTACAACGGCGCCTTCGGATATTTCATAGAGGTCACAAAATCCAACCTGGACCTTGTGCCGCCGCACTACATCCGCCGCCAGACCATGACAAACGCGGAGCGCTACACAACCGAGGACCTGCGCCGCAAGGAAAAGGAGATACTCCACAGCGAGGTGGCCGCGACGGAGCGCGAGGACGCAATTTTTGCGGAAGTCGTGGGGCGCGTTCTGGAATATTCCGCCCGGCTGATGCGCGCCTCGGAAGTCGTGGCCGAGGCGGACGTATTCCGGGGATGGGCGGAACTGGCCCGGGAATGGGACTATTGCAGGCCCGAAGTTGACGAATCGGACTCCATATTCATCGAGGACGGGCGCCATCCGGTGGTCGAACAGGTGCTGAAAAAGGCGGGCGCATCGCGCACGAAGTCCTTCGTGCCAAACGACACCTCCCTCTCCTCATCCCGCGAGCAGATAGCCGTCATAACCGGCCCGAACATGGCGGGCAAATCCACCTACATAAGGCAGGTTGCGCTGATAGCCCTCCTCGCCCAGACCGGCTCGTTCGTCCCGGCAAGCTCGTGCAAAATAGGCGTGGTTGACAGGATTTTCAGCCGCGTCGGAGCCAGCGACGAGCTTGCGAGGGGGAATTCGACTTTCATGGTCGAAATGAACGAGACCGCGAACATTTTAAATAACGCAACTGCAAAGTCGCTCATAATACTCGACGAAATCGGGCGCGGCACAAGCACTTACGACGGCCTGAGCATCGCCTGGGGCGTCGTAGAATACCTCCACGGCGGCGGCGACTGCGGCCCGAAAACGCTCTTTGCAACCCACTACCACGAGCTGACGAAGCTTGAGGGGGAGCTGGCAAGGCTCGTAAACTGCCGGGTGGCGGTGAAGGAGTGGAACGACGAAATAATATTCATCCGCAAGATAGAGCGCGGGGCCGCCGACAGGTCCTACGGCATACAGGTGGCGCGGCTCGCGGGCCTGCCTGCCGAAGTCATAGGGCGCGCCAAGGAAATTCTGGCGGAACTCGAAGCCGGCGGGGACGCGGTAAAAAGGCACCTTGAAGACAGCCTCAGGCGCGCCTCCCCCGCCCGGGCCAAGCGCCGGCAGTCGGACTGGGACTCGCGCCAGATGTCGCTTTTTTGACGGATTCGGGCCATGGATTCGGAAGAGAAGCTCACGCTGAAAGAGAGGATAAGGCGGCTGCCGGAGTCGAGCGGCGTGTACCTCATGAAGGACCGCTTCGGCCAGATAATATACATAGGGAAAGCCGTGAACCTTAAAAGGCGTGTCTCGCACTATTTCATGGCAAACGCGGCCGAGCGCGCCTATTCGCCGAAAATAGCCTCGATGATAGCCTCTATTGCCGACTTTGAATTCATACGCGCAAAGAGCGAGGCGGAGGCGCTGATACTCGAAAGCAAACTTATAAAAAGGTGGAAGCCGCGCTACAACACCCTGGAGCGCGACGACAAGAACTTCCTCCTTCTTAAAGTCGAAACCTTCCGAGACCTCCCGCGCTTCACGTTCTGCCGCAGCGCAAAGGATGACGGCGCCCTGTACTACGGCCCCTACCTCAACCCCGCAGCCCTGCGCTCCGCCATAAACCAGCTAAAAAAGGACTTCGGCATAATCTCATCGGACACCCGCCCGACGGACCTGGGCGGCGGGACGTGGAAGCTCTACGACGACGCCCGCGCCGACATATTCAAGTCAAAAAACATAGTCACGGCGGACGAGTATGCGGAGCGCGTGCGCGCGGCTCTGGAATTTCTGAACAACCAGACTGGCGAAATACTGGCGGACCTTGAGGAGAAGATGAAGGAGGCCGCGGCTGCGGAAAACTTTGAAAGGGCCGCAAAGCTGAGGGACGCAATTTTTGCAATCTGCCAGACCTCCAAGCTGCGGGAAATCAAGGCCGACCCCGCGCGCTCCACAAAGGCGGTGGCAGAGCGCGCCCTGGTCGCGCTGTCGGCTGCCCTCTCCATGGAAAGGCGGCCGCATTCGATGGAGTGTTTCGACATTTCCCACATATCCGGAAGCTACACCGTGGCCTCGATGGTGCGCTTTGAAGAGGGGCTTCCCGCAAACAACAAATACCGCCGCTTCCGCCTCCACACGGCAAACGACGACTATTCGTCGATGCGCGAGGTCGTATCGCGCCGCTACGGCAGGCTGCGCGACGAGGGAAGGCCCATGCCTGACCTCGTAGTGATAGACGGCGGCCTCGGCCAGGTGCATTCGGCGCTGGAGGCCTTCGACTCCCTGGGCATACCGCGCCCGGCCGTCATAGGGCTTGCGAAACGCGAGGAAACCATAGTCTGTTCCGATTCAGCCGAAATACTGCTGCCGCGCCACAACGAGGGCCTGAAGCTCCTCCAGCGCATGCGCGACGAGGCCCACCGCTTTGCAAACTCCTACCGCGAGGCCCTCCAGCGCAGGCGAATAAGGGAGAGCGTTCTCGACGACTTCGAGGGCCTCGGCCAAAAGCGCAAGGCGGCGCTTCTCGAAAAATTCGGCGGGATTTCAAAAATCCGGGCGGCCACAGCCGAAGAGCTTGCCGAAACCGACGGCATAGGCCCCGAAACTGCCTCCAGGCTGCGTGAATTTTTGGACCGCCTGCCGGGCGGAGACGAATAGCCCCCCGCGCCGCTTCCAGGCCCGCGCGCGATGAAATTAAGGATGGCGCCCGCGCTTTAGCAGGCACAAAAACGCAGGCGCAATCCGACCATGAGGCGGCTTGACGCTCACAGACTTTCGGGGCGGACATGGACCAATGGCGCGCGGCGGGATTTACTTTTGGAACCTACATAGGTTGAGGAACTGACATGGATTGGAATGCCCCAAAAGAAACGCAAAATGCCCGCCGTAAACAAAAAATTTCCGGAGAGGCGAAGCGCAAATTCGATTTGAACGCATCCGCCATCCGGAAGTCAAATATGGTGTCGGGTTTCCGGTTGCGGCCCGCAATGCCCAGGCGGAATTGTCCGGCATTTTCCCGCCGCCTTTTTTTAAATTGAACGCGGCCCGATTTTTTGAAAGCTTTTAACAGGATGCACAAAATAGGACATATCGCAAACGCCCGCTACCTGCCTGCGGCTGCGGCCTCTGCGGCGGCGAGCTCAGCCATCGCCTTCATAGACCTCTACCTCATGCAGGAGGACGCCATATTCCAGCTTTCGGCGGCATACGTCGCCCTGCTTGCGGCTGTCTTCTTTGCCGTGTTTTTCGCGAACTTCTGGCTGGTTCTGGCCTCGGCCAAGATTGCGGCAAAATTTGTGAAAAACTGGCTGCTGGCGCTAGTTCCCGCCTTTGCGGGCTATTTCTTTGCAGCCACTTCCATCATGTTTTTGTGGTATTTCACAACGCGGGACGACCCCATAGGCGGCGTCGGATTCTTTGAATACTTCGCGATGAGTTCGACCCCGGAAGGGATTTCCACAAGCCTCCAGTTTTTCGTCATAGCCTACGCCTTCATGAGGATATCCGACGGAAGGCGCGCAAGGAGGGACTCTGCGGCCGGCTCCACGCAGCAGCATGGCGGCGGCAGGAATTTGCGCGGGTAAAACCGGGTGAATTGAAGCGCCGCCCGCCGGGACGCATTTTAAAGCGCGGAACGCTTCCCGCAGCCCTTGGCCCTTGGCGTATACCGCCGCGTTCTGCATCCATGCGCCTTTTAAAGTTCATGGAAATGACGCCCCCCTGCGCAGGCAGGGGGCTCGGTCAGGTATGAACCGCGCGGCGGTAAGCCCCGCGCAAGAAACGCCCGTACCCCCTAGGGCCGGGCGCGCCCCGAAAAGGCAAAAGCGGACCCGCCGGGGCTTAAACGCCCGCATTGACAGTTTTCAGGGCCTCGGCCAGAAGCTCGGGAGTGCACGCCGCAACTAGCCCGCCTGAATGGCCGAAGTTTTCGCCCCCGTTCCAGTCGGAAACCGCAGCTCCCGCGCCGCGCAGGCACGGGATTAGGGCTGCCAAATCCCATATTTCCAAAACGGGGTCGAGCATCAGGTGCGCGAGCGAGCGGCAGACGAGCATGTAGCCGTAGCAGTCGCCCCACGAGCGCAGGATTCCCGCCTCGTCCTCAAGCCTGCGCCAGCCCTCGGCGGAACGGTTTTGAAAGCGCGGCTCGCGGGTGTCGGATATTAGGACGGTGGCGCCGCGCAGGGATTTGCGGGAGGAGTCGGCAAAAGCGGGCGAACCGTTAAAAAGGCATGACCTGTTGTCGCCCAGGCACCGCTGGCGGAGCACCGGCTGGTCTATCAGGCCGTATTCATAGGCACCGTTTCTCATGAGGGCGATGAGGGTTCCGAAAAGCGGAACGCCAGTTATGAAGGACTTTGTGCCGTCCACGGGGTCGAGCACCCACTGCCATTCCGCGCCCGGGTTGACGCTGCCGAATTCCTCGCCGACGATTCCGTGGTCGGGAAAGGCCCGCATGATTTCGCGCCGAAGCATCTCTTCGGTGTTGCGGTCCACTTCGGTCACCGGGGTGGAGTCCGCCTTCGTGTCGATTTTGTGGGAGCGGCCGAATTCGGAGCGGATGTACTCTCCGCTCATGTCTGCAAGGCCGTTCATAAATTTCTTGAAATCGGGTTCGGGCATATAGTTTAATGATTTTTGCAGTTCGCATTTTTGCAAGATGAAAAACCCGGTTCCGATTTACGCGATAGACTTTGAAGGCTCAAAATCCCTCGGCATAGTCGAATTCGGCGTCGCAGGGCTATTTGAGGGCGAGGTGTTCGCGGCAAAGACTGCAATGTGCGCCCCGCGCTCAAGAATATCGGCGAGAGACGCGGCGTTTTTCGGAATCACAAACGAGGAGGCGGCCGCCCACCCCCCGTTTGAATCCCACGCCGGGTTTTTCTCGGAGATGCGCGCGGGCGGGATTCTGGCGGCCCACAGCTTCCATACGGAGGACTCGCTTTTAAGGTCGCACATACCAAGCCCCGGGCGCGTGCCGGATTTCCTGTCGGGCGGCGACACCCTCGCGTGGGGGCCGTGGCTCGATTCAAGGCTCGCCGCCAAGGCGCTGATGCCGGGGCTTGACTCCGAGAAGCTCTCAAGCGCAATCTCGGCCCTGGGGCTTCTTGAAGAGCTCGACGCGGCGGCGCTTTCCATGTGTCCGCCCGGCAGGGCCAAATGGCACTGCGCCCTATACGACGCCCTGGCCTCGGCCCTCATAATAAAGAAATCGCTCGCGCTCTTCGGAAGCCTCGACGAGGCGGGATTTGCGCTTGGAAACGCCCGCAGGGGGCTTTTTTAAATGAAATTCACATCCCTTGACTTTGAGACGGCAAACCGCAGCCGCACTTCAGTGTGCTCCGTGGGGGCCACCGTGTTTGAGGACGGCGAGGAAGTCGACTCCTTCTATTCCCTTGTAAAGCCCACCCCGTGCCGCTTCGACTATTTCTGCACGCGCGTCCACGGCATATCCTATGCCGACGTGGCCGACGCGCCGACGTTCGGGGAAATCTACGGCCGCCTGCGCCCGCTTCTTGGCGGGTACGTCGTATGCCACAACGCGCCGTTTGACATCGGCTGCCTGCGCTCGCTCGTGGACTGCCTCGGAATCGAGCCTCCGGACTGCCGGGTGCTCTGCACGCTGAAGATTTCGCGCAGGCTCCTCTCCCTTCCCGACAACCGCCTGGACACCGTCGCCGAACACCTCGGGGTTGGCGCCTTCTGCCACCACGATTCCCTGGAGGACGCCCGCGCCTGCGGGGAGATATTCCAGCGGCTGCTCGACAGATACTCGGACGCGCTCCTTGACTTCGCCGGGGAATTTTGAGCCTGCCGCCTTCAGGAGGGATTGCGCCCTCTCGCCATAGAATCCCGGGGCAATGGGGCCGCCGCTAGGAGTCCGCCCCCAAACGCTCAAGCTCCTCCGTCCTGCGCGCCATCGCGCGGGCTATTGCGCTTACGATGACAAGCTGCGCGGCGTGGTATATCATAGTCGGCAGAAGCACGACCCCCGCAACCGCAGGGTTTGAAAATATCACCTTCGACATTACAGACCCGTGCACGAGCGACTTCTTGGAGCCGCAAAACAGCGCCGTTATCGTGTCCGGCCTGTTGAAATGAAGGATGCGCGCCGTCAGGTATATCAGCCCGTAAAGGGCAAAGAACATCGCAATGACTCCGGCTGTGAGAAGCGCGAGGTTTATGAGCGAGTAGCTGGCAAACATGCGGTCGTAAAACGACTGGCAAAAAGACGTGTATATTATAAGCAGAATCGTCATCTGGTCGAAGAAGCGCAGGCCCTTTTTATGCCTTTCGGCAAAGGCGCCGAGTTTCCTGTTCAGGGCGAGCCCCAGGCATACGGGCACAAGCACCTGGAAGACAAGCTTTGCCACGACCCCGCCTATCGGATAGCCGCCGCGCTCCGCATCGACGAATATGCCCATCCATACGGGGGTGACGAAAACACCGATGAGGCTTGATATGCTCGCGTTGAAAATCGCGGCCGGAATGTTGCCGCCTGCAATCGACACCATGACAACCGACGACGACACAGTGGACGGGAGCGTGGCCAGAAAGAACACGCCCAGCCACTGGTAGTATCCCGGATGGGCCGGGTCCATATCTATGAAGCGCATGGCCGCCAGCACGAAAACGGGAAACGTTACAAACGTCATGAAGTGGATGGTGCAGTGCAGCCTCACATTGCGAAGCCCCGCCCTGAGCTTCCCGGAGTCGAGCCTTAGCCCGTAGAAAAAGAATATGAGCGACACCCCGAAAGTCGCCGCGTCCTCCAGCGAAAACGGCTCGCGCTCTATTCCTATCGGCGGGTATAGCCACGCGGCGAAAATGCACCCGCCTATCGCCAGGATGAACCAGTCCAGGCCGAATCTTTTCAAAAGCGAATACATGGGAATGCCTACGCGCGCGAACGCTTCGCAAAGTCCTCCGCGAAGCTTTCCGCAAAATATGTCAGTATCATGTCGGAGCCGGCGCGCTTTATGCATACGAGCGACTCGTCGCGGATTTTTTCAAAGTCGACCCACCCGTTTTGCGCGGCGGCGCAAACCATCGAATATTCGCCCGAAACCTGGTATGCGGCAATCGGAAGCGAGGTCGCCTGGCGCACCTTTGAAATTATATCAAGATAGTGTCCGGCCGGCTTTACCATTATAATGTCGGCCCCCTCGTCCTCGTCGAGCATGGTCTCGCGCAGCGCTTCGCGAGAGTTTGCGGGGTTTAGCTGGTAGCCTGACTTGTCGATTGCAGCCCCGCCCTTCCCGCGCTTCAGGGTTCCAACGGCCTCGCGGAAAGGGCCGTAGAAGGCGGAGGCGTACTTGGCGGTATAGGCCATTATGGCGGTATCCACAAAGCCGAACTCGTCCAGGGCCTCGCGTATCGCGCCGACGCGCCCGTCCATCATGTCGCTGGGGGCGATGAAGTCCGCGCCGGACTGCGCGGCGACTGCCGACATTGCGACGAGGGTTTCCACAGTCTCGTCGTTTGCAATCCAGTCCCCGGTTTCGTTCAATATCCCGTCGTGCCCGTGGCTGGTATAGGGGTCGAGCGCCACGTCGGCCACGACCTGAAGCTCGGGAAAACGCTTTTTGACGGCCCGGATGGCCTTGTTTTGTACGGAGTCGGGATTGGTAGCCTCGTCTGCCCTGTCGTTTTTGAGCTTGGGGCTTATCTGGGGGAAGAGGGCCACGGCGGGAATCCCGAGGCGCAGGAGTTTTTCGCACTTTTTGAGAAGCTGGTCTATCGACATGCGGAAGATGCCCGGCATGGAGTCGATTTTTTCATTCTTGTTTTTCCCGTCCACGACAAAAAGGGGCTGTATCAAGTCGGAGGGCAAAACCGCCGTCTCGCTGCAAAGGGCGAGGCGCGAAGGGTTGCGGCGGAGCCTCCGGGGGCGGTATCTTATATCGAGGGCGTAGTTTTCGTTCATTGTTCCTTAGTACGCCCCGAAATTTCCAAAATCAACAAAAATTGAGCGCCTTGCGGCCTCCGGAAAGCGCCAGGGTTGCAATCTAAAACGCGATTTGTTCCGTAAACTGTTGAAATTTTGTAATTTTTTACGAAATAAACACTTGCAATATGCGGGAACCCGTATTATAAAAAGTTCCAACACAGTAAAAGAGAAGGGAAATACCATGAAGCGCAAGTTGAAGGAAATGTTTTTTGCAAAGTACGTATGCAGCCAGTGCGGCAACTATTTCGACAAGAGCAACCGCCAGACGGAAATCCGAGGGGCGGCGTGGTACGTCATGGCTGCGGGGGCCTGCGTGGGAATTGCCGGGTATTTCACATATATGCCGCTCGCCTACGCGGGAGCCTTCGTGTTTTTGACGGGGCTAATCGCCCTGCCCTTCTCGCGCAAGCTGATACGGCGCTGCCCGTATTGCGGCTCGGAGAACATAGCGCGCGTCGAAAAGTGAGCTTGCGGAGCCGATACGGCCCGGGCAGAGGGCCAATTTTTGCGGCGGATTGATTTGCTCTTGCGCTTTTCCCGCGTTTAGGGCAGATTTCGCGATATTTTACCGGCGCGGTTTCCGGCCATTAAAAAAGGCGCGGAAAGGCGGCCGTTCCGACCAGTTTTTGCAATGAATCCAACCGCATTCAACACCCTGTCCAGAAAGAAGGAAGAGCTCGCCCCCGCAGACGGCGAGGTTTTCGGCATGTACTGCTGCGGCCCGACGGTTTACGGGCCCGCCCATATAGGAAATTTCCGCACGTTCGCCGTGCAGGACGTGCTCCGGAGAACCCTGGAGGCCGCCGGAATAAAGGTGCGCCACGTCCGCAACATTACCGACGTCGACGACAAGACCATACGCGAAAGCGGCAGGCTCGGGATTTCACTCGGGGAATTTACAAGGAAGTGGGAGGACAAATTCCACGCCGACTGCGAAAAGCTCAACCTCCTGCCCCCCTCCGTCGAGCCGCGAGCCACGGACCACATAAAAGAGCAGCTTGAAATGGTGGAGTCTCTCGTAAAAAACGGGCACGCCTACGCGGCGCCGGACGGGTCCGTGTATTTCAAGATTTCGACCGACCCCGAATACGGCAAGCTCTCCGGCCTGGACCGCTCCTCCCTTGAAACCCAGGCCACAAACTCCGCAGGCGACGCAAATTCGGCGGACGAATACGAGCGCGACTCCGTGTCCGACTTCGCCCTTTGGAAGGGGCGCAAGCCCGGCGACGGCGAGAACTTCTGGAAGTCCCCCTGGGGCGAGGGAAGGCCGGGATGGCACATAGAGTGCTCGGCGATGTCGCAAAAATACCTCGGCAAGTCGTTCGACCTGCACGGGGGCGGGATAGACCTTTGCTTTCCCCACCACGAAAACGAAATCGCGCAGAGCGAATGCTCGTCCGGCGTCTCCCCCTGCGTGCGCCACTGGTTCCACAGCGCCCACCTCATGGTCGAGGGCGAAAAGATGTCAAAGAGCCTCGGCAACCTCTTCACCCTGGACGACCTGACGGCAAGGGGCTATACGCCCATGCAGATACGCCTGGCCCTCATTTCGGGCCACTACCGCCAGCAGTTGAACTTCACCTTCAAGGGCCTCGACGACGCAAAAAGCGCGCTGCAAAAGCTGGAAAAGCTCGCCGGAGCGCAGCTTGAGGCCGCGGGCGTCTCCAAGGAGGACTTCCGCGCAATGATAAGGCCGGGGGCCGAATTTGAATCCACCGCATTCGCCGGGGCGTGGAGGACGCTCTGCGACGACATAAACGTCCCCCGCGCGCTCGGGGAGATATTCACGGCATTTGCAAACGCCAGGGGCTCAGCCATGAACCGCGGCGACATAGCCGCGCTCGGGGCCATGCTCTACGCGCTCGGCATCGACATATTTTCGCCCGCAAACGGCGGCGGCGAGGAGGTTCCCGGCGAAATAGAAAAGATTGCGCGCGAGCGCTGGGAGGCAAAGAAGTCCAGGAACTTCCCCCTCGCCGACGAGCTCAGAAACAGGGCGGCTGCGATGGGATGGACCATCCTCGACAAAAAAGACGGCTTCGAAATCAGAAAGGCTTAGGAATTTCATGAAAGTGATAAGGGCAAAGAGCGCCGGCTTCTGCTTCGGCGTGGAACGCGCGATAGGAATCGCCCGCAAGTGCACAAACTGCGGGGCCGACAAGGTTTACACCGACGGCCCGCTCATCCACAACCGCCAGATGATGGAGCGGCTCAAGAAGGAGGGCATCCTTGAGATAGGCGACTACCAAAGCTCGCAGGACCTGAAAAACGAGCTGGAGATTTCCGCCCAGTCAAACGATGTCCTCGTCGTCCGCGCCCACGGCGTATCCCCCGAGCGGCGCGAATACCTGAAAAATCTCGGGCTGGCCTTTAAGGACGCCACCTGTCCGGACGTTGGGCGCATAGCAGGCGTCATAAAAAGCCACGCAAAAAAGAACTATACAACGATAATCGTGGGCGACCCCAAGCACCCGGAAGTAATCGGCCTCCTCGGCTACGCCGACGGGCGCGGCTACGTTGTAAAAAGCAACGACGATATCGACGCCCTTCCCGAAATATCCGGCGACATATGTATGGTTTCCCAGTCCACCATGTTCACCGACGACTACCGCGAAATCGCCGAATACTTCAGGCGGCGCTTCCCGAACACAAAGGTCATCGACACCATATGCGGGGCCACGAAGGAGCGGCAGAAGGATGTCAACGTGCTCGCCGAAAAGGGGGCGGAATCCATCATCGTAATCGGCGGCAAGCACTCGGCAAACACGATAAAGCTTGCAATAATGGCGGAGCGCACGGGGCTTCCGTGCTTCCATATCGAAACCCTCAAGGAGCTTGACGTCGATGAAATTAAGAAGTTCAACGTCGTGGGCGTCACAGCCGGAGCCTCCACGCCGGACTTTCTGATAGACGAAGTCTGCAACTTCCTGAATACGCTCTGACTTCCCGGGGCCGCGCGGGACTCCATCCGCGCCGGCCCCATTCCCCATTGCGTTTTTTAAAGGACTCATGCGGTGAAGCCCTGCGGAAAACTATTCAACGGATAGCCGAGCGCTTCAAAAAACGCCGGCTTTACATCTCCGCATCCTGCCCGCATTTGAGAGGCGCACCGGCATTTTTTTAAGCCTCCGGCATACCGGCAAATGCGTTGTGTGCGCGGTCTAATGCGTCTATTCCGGAATTAAAACGGGAAAATACGCATATTTGGCGGCTCTTTTGGCAGATAACGCAGTCCGATTCGAGCTTGCGCCAGACGATGGAGAAAATCCGTCGGCATCTTGCCGCATTTTTTACGGCTTCATTCAAATCCCCGGACAGAAATCCGGAAAACTGCCGGAAGCGCAAGGCCGCATCCGCCCTTCCTATTCGGCGCTTTTTCCTGCGCGCTTTAAAACAAACCCAAGGCGCGCATTGGCAATAAAAACTTGTTCCCTCGAAAGCTCGTCCATGTCCGACTTTGAAACTTCCCCAGCAAATTCCAAAACCCTCCCGGAAAACGCCGCCGCAGGAGAATCCGGACCGCCCCCGGGAAGAATGTCTGCCAGAGAGCAGTATTCGGAGAAATTCCTCACATACATGGGAGAGGAGAGAATGTCGGTCCCTTCCATCACAACCCTTGCAGCCTCTCGCCCATGCAGGCCGCAGGACGCGGCATAGCGCATCAAAAGGACAATGCGGTCGCTTCGTCCGGATTTCAAAAGCGAAGCAAGGAGGCTGCGCGCTTCCTCCGTGGCGCCCTTTCCAGATGATATGTCAAAATAAAGCCCCGCAAAGCTTTCCATGGATATGGTCCTGAAACCCGCAGCGTAAAGCCTTTTAAATTCGCCGTCCGGGAGCGATTCGATAAATGCAATGGCGCAAATCGATTTTTCCATGGCAAGATCAGGGTCATAGCTTGCCAGAAATCCGGAGAGGTATTCGTAGAGCCGCGTTATATAGAGCCTGCCATCCCCCGCAAAGACGTATTCCCAGTTTGAAAAAGCGCTTTCATAGGCTTCAAACACGGAGCGGCCGCCGCATTTTCCGGAATCAAAAAGGTCGTTTAATATCAAGGCCCTTGTGTATGCGTACTCCCTCAAATGAGGGATGGATATCGCCCCGGCATCTGAAATGAGCGCGTCAACCGCCCCGAGGGCCTCTTCGCTGCTGCCCTCAAGATACTTCCGGGTGGCAAGGTCCGACAACTCCATCGGATTCAAACCGCCATAAGGCACATGCGCGCCGGACGCCGAGTATCCCGACTGCCCCTCCGGCATCGCAGAACACGCCGCAAGAAATGCCGCCGCCGCACCCGGCAAAATCCCCCAAAGACATGTTTTTACAATATTCACAACCGAAAACTTAAAATTGATTTTTGACACGTTTGAAATTTTAAGAAACTCAAAGTTGCGCGTCAATACATATCTTCGACGGCTCAGCCCGGGAAATTGCGCCGCAAAAATGCGCAGGGCAAACCTGCTCAACGCCTGGAATTCCAAAGGATTCCAGGGGATGCCCCGGATTATCAAACGCTAAAAAAGCCCATCCCTTTCGGGCATGGGCCTAAATGCGCGCGCAAATCAATATTGGTTTGGAGCGTTCACCCCGCCCATTCCGGGAAGCCCTCCCTCCCAGGGAGCCGGACGCCCCCAGGGCGTCTGGGAACGGGCGCCGAAGTCCTCCTCGTCGTCAGTCTTGCATCCGAAAAGCGAAACCAGCGCCACGGAAGCTATCAACATTAAAATCAGCTTTTTGATATTCATTTTAAAAACCCTCAAATTTTTCATTTATAAATTAGGGTGCCGAAAGCTCTTTTCAAGAAAAATTCTCGCAGGAAACGCCCATCCCGGGGAGAAAACGCGACGCCGTGAAATTCCCGAAAACCATAGCCTAATGCCTTCCAAAGTTTTGAAGAAACTGAAATATTTTCCCATACATTCCCGTCCGGATTCCCCGAAAGAATAAAACTGTGCCGTCTCAAGAACACGCATTGTCAGGCGTTTCAAGAAAGCGGACTCATTGCAAAGCAAAGTTTCCGTTTTTCTGGGGGCTGCCTCCCCCTTGTTCAATCCGCTGCACAAAAAAACAGGCATAGATTGGAATCCCCTAAAAGAACCAAAAAATGCAGCCGGCGTTTATCGGCAAGCCCGGCGGGCGTTTATAAAACTTCATTTCAGAATCCGCTTTCGCACCTTTTTCAATCCCAATCCCGCTGAAAAGCCGGCGGGAGTGCAAAGCGGGCACAAAAGCCGTATCCGCGTAAAACCACCCTGACTTTTTCCAAAGCTCCGCAGATTCTTCCATCGGTAAAAAATCCAGACTCGGCCGCCCCACGCCCTTAGACGAAATACAGATGACAGCGGCGATACCGCTACCGCCGGATACGGCAGTTGGGTGCAACTACGAGCTTTCGGACGGCTCCATGCGTGCAATGGTGTAATCCATAATTTCCACACCTTGCAATGGGCCGATACCCCCCTTGGCGCGGAGCTAAATAAGGCAAAAAAAATCCGGCGAAAAACTCCGCCGGATTTTTTTAATGAAAACGCCTATACTAAGCCTTGTTCGCGGGAGCGGAATCCTTCTGCTCTTCGCCCTTCGAGAGGTCGACGGTCGGAACGAGTTCGAGGATGTCTCCGGATTCAATCGTTTCGGGAATGCCGAGCTTCGGATTGATGGACACGATTGCGAAATCCTCGCCGATTTCCACGACGGTCACGCGGCCGACGTATTCGCCGTCGCGCTTGAGGTCGATGACCTGGTCGAGGGCGAGCTTGTCCTTCTTGCCGCGGTTGATGGCGGCGAGGTCGTTGGAAGATTCGAGGCGCGTGACTGTGGCGGTGTCGCCGGTAGCGACATAGGGAACCTTAAGCACCTTCTTGGTCGTGCGCTTGCCGGCTTCGGGGTCCACTATATCTTCAACCACGACAATTTCCGAAAGGTCGTAAATGCGGGCCTTTTCTGCGGCAACTTCGTACTTCTTGGTAAGGTCGGAAAGCTGGCCTTCGAGAACCGCAACCTTCTGCTTGAGGGCGTCCGCAGCGCCGTTGTCTGAAGTCGACTGGCGGATGGCGACGATTTCCTTCTTGAGCTTTTCGATGGTGGCCACGGCGTCGTCAAGGTTCTTCTTGGCGTCCTGAAGGTTGATTTTTACAGTCCTCACTTCGTTCGTGAGCTCGGCCTTCTCCTTGTTTACGCGGATGTTGCTCGCGCGCTCGGATTCGAGGTCGGAAGCGAGGGACTTGGACTTGGTCGTCAGGTTCTGGACGTTGGCTTCGGAAGAATTGAGGTCCTTCTTGAGCTTGGCGTTCTCCTGGACAAGGCCCGGAACACGGGCGGATTTTTCGACCAGGGTCGCGCCGGAGACATCTTTCATGTCCTGCGTGGCCTGCTTAATCTGGCCCTTTACGCTGAAGAACAACGCAACGCATGCGATTGCGCCGACAATTGCCACTATACGGAGTACTAATGAGACTGATTTCATATTCGTTTAAATAAAGTTGGTAGGGGTTGGTTTGATGTGCAATTTTTCAAGATTATCATTTCCCGCCGCGGCGCAGGAAATAGGCGCCGTTTTCACAGGAAACCCCGCTTTCAAAATTACCTGTCAAATGTAATAACAATTTAAAAAGAATTTCTTTGTCGTTTTCAAGCATTATTTTTCGCGCAATTTCATCTATGTCCATCGGGGCGGCGGAATCGGCGAGCGCCCCCATGAGGGCCCGCTTTATCTCAAGTATCCTGCCTGCGGCCTTTTTGCCCGCCTCGACGCCCGGCTGGTGGTAGGCGTTTATGTTTACAAGGCTTGCATAAAATCCCACGGCCCTGTCAAAAAGCGCGATGAGCCCCCCGACGGAACGCGGAGAAACGTCGTCCACCGTTATTGTAATGGACGCCCTTTTCTTTGCAGAAAGCGCCTCGCGCGTGCCGAGCAGAAACGCCTGGAGGTAGTCCCCGCTTGTAATGCCATCCTCCACTTCGGCCGACGGGCCGCGGCGGTCCCTCAGGACTTCAATGAAAGTCACGAAAAAGTTGTCGACGCCGTCCCTGAGCTGCTGGACGTAGGCGTGCTGGTCGGTCGAGCCCTTGTTGCCGTATACGCTTATGCCCTGCTCCACCCTGTTCCCCGCGAGGTCGAACTCCTTGCCGAGTGACTCCATTACAAGCTGCTGGAGGTAGCGGGAAAGGAGCGCCAGCCTGTCCTTGTAGGGGATGATGACCATGTCCTTTTCCCCGCGCCCGCCGGTGCAGAAATACCACATGGCAGCGAGCATCGCCGCCGGATTTTTCAGGAAGTCGCGCCCGCGCGTGGCCTCGTCCATGGCGGACGCCCCGCCCAGCATGGCCCCGATGTCAATCCCCTGCAGGGCGGCCGGGAGAAGCCCAACCGACGCGAATTCGCTCGTGCGCCCGCCGACCCAGTCCCACATGGGGAAGAAATCCAAAAAGCCCTCCGCCTTTGCATGGTTATAAAGCTTGCTGCCGACCCCCGTCGTTACGACGGCGTGCCTTGCAAAATCAAGCCCCGCCGCGCTCCATCTGGCCGCAGCCTCCAGCATCGCGTTCCTCGGCTCCGGAGTCCCGCCGGACTTGGATGCAACTATTGCGAGCGTCTTTCCGAGGGAGTCCCCGAGGCGCTCAAAAACGAGGTCGAAGCCGTCGGGGTCCGTATTGTCCAGAAAGAACATCCTCATCCTGTCCGAAGACGGCGACGCGAGGGCTTCGCTTACAAACTGCGGCCCGAGAGCCGATCCGCCGATTCCTATGCAGAGCACGTTTTCAAACTTTCCCCCGGCCCCGCGAACCTCTCCGGAGTGCACCTTTTTGGCAAATTCAAGAATGTGGGATATGTTTTCCCCGATTTCCGCCCTCAGCTCCGCCGTGGGGGCGATGCCGGGGTTGCGCAGCCAATAGTGCCCCACATGGCGGTTTTCGTCGGGGTTTGCGACGGCCCCGGATTCAAGCGCCGCCATGTCGTCAAAGGCCCTTTCGATTTTCGGGGCGAGCGAATCCAGAAAGCTGTCGTCAAAATTGACGCGGCTCACATCGAGGGCAAACCCGAGCTCCGGAAGGCTGATGTAGTACTTTTTGAAACGTTCCCAAGACATATAAAATAAATCTGTTTTCCCATACAAATAAACCCGAAATCTCCGGATTTACAAGCGATTTTTGGCAGGCGGGGCCGATTTTCGCGCCGGAAGCCCGCAAAACCGCTTTTTCCACCGCTTTTTCCTTGAAATGCGTGCGGAATGCGCCAGTATTTCATATGCATTCCAGCGCCGCGCCGGAGCGCAAATCCCCGTGTTCTGCGGAGAGCCGGCGCGGGGGCATTTCTCCGCCGCAGAAGGCAGCAGGCCGCGCGAACCCCCCGGCATTCACGCGGCTGGCGGCATTCCAGATGCGGCGCCCCGCCACATATGCGCCACATGCAATGCGGCCGGAATTTTTCCCGCAAAAAAGAACGCCCCGGCTCCGCCCGATGAGGCAAAACAAAAGGTATATGACAATGAGAAAAACATTCATAAAAATTCTGGCCTTGGCAGCCGCCCTCTCGTCCGCCGCAGCCCCGCTCTCCGCCTCCCCCGCAAAGACGCGCGCGACATCCACGCCGCTCTCGCACCGTGAACACCCCGAAATCAAGACAGCCGAACCCGAAATAGGCCTGTCAAAAGGCGTTGCGACGGTATTTAGAGAGGACAAAAAGGGGGACGGCCGGGTGTACGAAGTGGCAGTCTGGCGCGTCGTACTCCCCAAAGACGCGATCCGCCTTGCAGAAATCCCCGGAAACATGGACTACGCCGACCTGCTCGCGGGAACCGACGACTTCGCCGCAGAAGCCAGGCGGCAAATGACGCCAGAAAACGCCGTCTGGGCGGAAATGAGGGTCGGCGGCAGGGCCACAAAGCCCTTCCAGCAGGTCGTGTGCAATTTTATGGATGAAAACGGCGCATTCATACCGTTTGCTGACGAGAACGGCAAAACCATGCCCGGGCTGAAGGGAAAGCTCGTTCCGACGGGGATAGGCACGCACGCAACCCTGGAGCTTTCCGGCGGCGGCGGGGCCCTGAGCCTTGCAGTAAACGCCAGATGGCACTCGCAGGAATTGCGCTTTTATCCGCAGGACGCCCCGTTTGAGCGCGAAAAAACCACGCCCGCAGGGGTTCCGATATTTTCCCGCTTTCAAATAAATACGGTGTTTTCGCTCTGGCCGGGAAAAGTGGCATGGATTGGAGGAGTCTCTTCCGTTAATGAAGGCGCGGGAAAGATGACTGTCGTGCTGGCCGTTGCGGTCCCCAAAAAGGGCGGCGAAGAATCCGTTGAAAAATAGCGGATAAAACGCCCTGCCTTTGCAAAAAAAACAAAAAATCCGAAGGGCCTCTCCCTCCGGATTTTTTTTTGCCACAAACGGGAATGGACCGCGCGCCGGCGCTCACTTTATGAAGCACTTTATCGCGATAAACCCCGCGACAAGCAGCACGAAAAACGCGGTGGCAAGGGTGTTGAAATACTTTTCGATAAACGGCTTTGCCTTCGGCCCCACAAAGTATATGACAAGCGCAACCAAAAAGAACCTGCCGCCGCGGCCCACTATGGAGGCCAGAACGAGCGTCATAAGCGGAACGCTGCATACGCCCGCAGTGATTGTGAAAATCTTGTAGGGAATCGGAGTGAATGCGGCGCCGAATATCGCAAGGAAGCCGTACTGCTGGTAGAGCGCCTCGACCTCGTGGAACACTTCCGGCGTAAATCCGGGAACGTAGGCGAAGAACCATCCGGAGAGGGCGTCCCAGGCGAAATGCCCGATATACCATCCGAAAGCCCCGCCCAAAACGGACGCTACCGTGCAAACCAGGGCAATCTTCCACCACTTCTTCGGGGCTCCGAAAACGAGCGGTATCAGCAGCACGTCAGGCGGGACGGGGAAAAACGACGACTCCGTAAAAGAGAGGACGGCAAGCGCCCATATCCCGTAAGGCTTGTCAGCCCACGATATAGTCCAGTCATACATCCTCCTCGGCAGCGCCGCCGCGCCCGCGAGGAATCCCCCTCTAGCTTTCGCCTCTTGCATATGGAAAAAATAAAATTCCAATATCTGCCGCCCTGGCGGCTTTGTAAAGGCCATACTGGAAATTAACGCAATTCTAACATTGCGCCCACCCCTCCGAAGCCGGGCGGCCGCGCGCCCCTGCGGCGCATCAGCATTCAGATTTTCCTTGAACGGGCGGGCGCGGGAAACTAAGTGTCTTAAAAATAAAGGCGCGCCCGGACGCGCGCGGAATTTCAGCACAATAAAAAAACGTCACACAAACATATGATTAAGAGACTGGGGCTCACAACCGCCCTGTTTGCATCCCTTTCGCTTTTCGCGGAATTCGGGGTTGAAAACAGCGCAAAAAACAACATCGCAAAACCCGGGGAGACCATAACCTTCAGGGCCGTCGACTACCCCGAAGGCGCGGGATACGTCATAACAAAGAACGGCAAGCGCGTCGAAGCCGCCCCATACGGCGGCGGGGACGTCAAGTTCAGCTCAGACGAGCCGGCCTGGATTGTCTTCAAGGTCGAGCGCCCCGAAAAGGACAAGGACGGGAAAACCGTATGGAACAAGCGCGAAACCGGCGTGGTGGTCGCCCCTGAAAAGATGGCGCCGGCAACATCCGCCCCGAAAAACCTCGACGCATTCTGGGCGAAAATCAAAAAAGACGTGGAAAAGCGCTCTGCGGCGCATCCGAAACTGGAAAAGCTGCGCGACTACCCCGCCCAGCCCGGGAAGCACGCCGTCACCCTTTACACGTTTGAAATAGACGTCGACGGCGGCGAGGACGGAACCTGCGACGGCGGGCGCGCGGACGGCTATCTGGCAATCCCCTCTGACAAGGGCGGGAAAATGCCGATAGTCGCGACTTTCTACGGCGCCGGCTCCTTCGGGGCAGACCTGCGCGACGCGCTAAACTACGCCCAGGAAGGCGCCATAGGCATTTCAATGAACCCCCACTCCATCCCCAACACCCTCAAGGGCCAGGAGCGCGAAAAGTTCCGGCGCGAAGTGCTGGACGCCCCCGGGAAAAACTACCGCATGTGGGGGATAGACGATACCCCTGAAAAGAACTATTTCGTCGGGATGTTCAAGAGGGTGTACCAGACTCTCCGCGTGGCGATGGCGCGCCCCGAATGGGACGGCAAAAACATGGCCGTCCGCGGCTTCAGCCAGGGGGGGGCGCAGACGATAGCGGCAGCCTACCTCTGCCCCAAAGTGACGGCGATAGCCCCCCTGTGCCCGGCGATGTGCGACAACGGTGCGGAATCCCTCGGCAGGCGCTCCGGATGGCCCGACTGGGTGAACGGCAAAACCGGCTTTGAAAAGCGCCTTGAAAACGGCAAGTACTTCGACCCCGCCCTTTTTGCAAAAAAGATAAGGGCCGAAATGTACCTTGGCATAGGGCTCCTCGACAACACCTGCACCCCGACGGCGGTGACTGCCATGTATAACTCCTACGCCGGGAAGAAGCAGAAGATGTATATGCAGGGCGTCGGCCACGGCTGGAACGACGATTGGTCAAAGGGCGAGCGCGACTTCATTTTAAGGCGCATGGGCCTCAGGAAATAATAGTGAAAACCCTCCCGAAAACGCGGCACCACAGGCCGCGTTTTTTTACGCCCCGCCGCCTCCAAAGCCGATTGGAACCGCATTTTAAAGTGGCTTGGGCAACACATGCCGGCGGAGAATGGCGCGGGGGAATTACTTGGGCCGCAAAGAGCTTGAGGGTGAGATTGGGGGTTGTGAAGCCTCGGGTTGGAAGCCCCGCATGAAGCGGGATTTGTAAGCAGCCAATCCCCGCCCTTCTTTTCAGAAGCAAGCCCGCCCTTCACCCGACGGATTCACCCCCCAAAAAAAAGCCCCGCAAGCCTACCTGCAGGACAGATTAAAAGGGATTCTATGCATCTTCTTTTCTTTGCGCAAATTGCGTCATATCGTATAAAATCGGCGAAAGGGAGGGCCGTATAGATTGGCCTGCCGCAAAAGAAATGAATGAGCGGACGCCCTTTTGCGGCAGGCCCCGGCGGATTTTTCCGCTTACACGCAAAATTTCATTTAAAAATCCGCTATCTACCCCCTTATCCAAGTTAGAGCAGATGAAAATTCAGCACTGCGCCCCGTCCCGGCGCGCAAATGGAAAAAAGGCGGGCGCGGAATTCCCGCGCCCTTTGTTCCGCCCCATGCGGGCGGGCATTGAAATGAATCCGCTAATCGATTCCCAAAAAAGCGCCGTCTGCGGAAAACTTCAGCTCAAGCCCGCCTGCGAGCTTCACTTCGTATCCGCCGCGCTTTTCCCTGGAAATTTCCACTATCGCTTTGCCGGGATAGTTTGCCGAGGCATATTCGGCTATTTTTTGGGGAACCAGTGCCGCAGGAACCGGAGAGGAGCCGCAGTCGATTTCAATCCACTGCATTTTGGCGTCCAAGTCCACTTCGCTCTTGTCGGAAAGGGTAAGGTCGTATCCGCCGCGCTTCTCCCTGGAGATTTTGGTCACCGTGCGGCCCGGAAAGTTCGCCGCGACATATTCGGCCACTTCCTTTGGGATAAGGGCGGCCGGAACAGGGGATGCGAGGCAGTCTATCTCCGTCCACTTTCCATCCGGGGAGAACTCGGCCTCGGAGCCGTCCGCAAACTTCACTTCGTAGGAAATCCGCCCGTCGTCCGAGTCGATTTTCACAAAGGCGGACGCCTTTTTGGGAAAAGTCGAGGCTGCGGCATCCCTGATAACTGCAGGAACCCTCGGGTCGCCGGGCTCCACGCGCAGCGACGATGCAATGAGCGATGCGGCGGCAAAAACAGCCGGCACAAAAATGGCAATAGTCTTTTTCATTGCTTATAAAATCGAATTTTTCCGGAAAAATTAAGCTGCTATGCACGCGCAATGGCAAAAAAAATGCGCGGCCGAAAGGGCCGCGCAAATCCTGAAAAGAAGCCGGAATCAGAAGTTGTAAAGCGAACGCTCCGCCTCCAAAGCCCTCATGCGGGTCTGTTGTTCGTATAGGCTTTCCATGTACTGGCGCATTTCCTTGTCGTATGCGGTGTCTATGAAAAGCACCATCCACTTTTCAGTCCCGTCCTCCCTGCCTCGGTACACCATTGCGCGCATGGAGCCGTCCGAAAGCTCGTAGTTGTACCCAACGGCCGTATCCGGTTGCAGCGGTATCGCCGCTGTCATCTGTATTTCCTTTGTCCGGTTTACCTTCGCCCTTCCGCCGATGTCTATATTGTCGACTGCGAAGCTGAAGATAGATATGCGCTTGCCGGATGTGTCAGTTTCGTTTTCAAAGAAATCCTTTTCAAACCACTTGCGCGTCTGGTCCTGGAAATTCACGACAAACTTGCGCCCCGCCTGCTGCTTGGACGACGATCCGCCCTTGCGCTGGTTGCTGCGCGAGGTTCGCGAATCGCTGAACTTCTTTTCCTCTTCGACGAGCTTAGCGTACTTCTCCTGGGCTTCGCGGAATTTGTCGTCATAAATCAGCCCCTGGAGGGTCTGAGGGAAGGCCCTGTCCTTCCTGACCTCATCTCGGAAGTCGATATAGATAATCCTTTCGGGATTGCGCGGCAGGATTGCGGAAAGCGGAAGGTCCGCGGCCCCCGGTTCGATGCGCTTTCCCGAATCGTCGTATAACACTGATTTGGGCGTATTTCCGTCAAATTCGACATCCCAGCGCCTGTTGAAGGGGACGTACCCGGTCCTCACCCACTTGGCGTCCTTTCCGGCCGACATGATTTTCATGAGGCCCTCCAGCTCCTCGAAAGTCATGGCGTCGCCGTGGCGGCGGTAGGATTCCATTACGGAAATATCGCCCTTGTATGCGATGTGGATTTCCCAGCCGCGCAGGTCCTGCTGGTTGTAGGTTTCGTCAATCCGCGTAAGCTCCTTGTCGGGGCGCTTGAAATAGAAGGAATTTTTCGTATCCTCGTCCTGAATTACGAAAATGCTCTTGTAAGGCAGCTCCAAAGACTCGCGCAGGGTTTCTTCCAGCGGGTAAAGGTATGCCCCCTCGGTTCTTGAGTTCAGGCGTTTTTCAATGTCGGATTTCCTCTCACCTATGCGGGCAAAAGCGTCCCCCCCGGCGAACGCCAGGAGTAGAGCCGACGCCGCGCACATATATAATACGTTTCTCATAATCGCCGAGTAAAAGAAAAATCCCTCCGCTTTTCAACTCGTTTTTTTGCCAAATATCCTTTCGGGCCGGAATATTTGGCGCTTGACGCCGCGCGCCCCGAGGGGCAGCCTCCGCCTCCTTCCAAGCAATAAAACGCAAAACTCCAAAGGACGTGACCAGGGAACGAATCTACGGGCACACGCTGATTATCGCAGTAAACGTGATTTTCGGCATAAATACGCCGGTTTCAAAATGGCTCTTGAGCGAGAGGCTCTCGCCGGACCAGCACACGATACTGCGCATGGCCTCCGCCTGCGCCCTCTTTTGGGCGGCGTCGCTCTTTGCCGGGCGCGAGAAGGTGCCAGGGCGCGACATTTGGAAGCTCCTCCTCTGCGGACTGTGCGGGACGGCGATAAACCAGTACCTCTTCATAAGGGGGCTGAGCTCGACTTCCCCCGTGGACGCCTCCGTGATAACCACATCAACCCCCGTATTCGTCATGGTGTTCGCCGCGCTCATACTGGGCGAGCCGATAACGTGGCTCAAGACGGCGGGCGTGTTTACGGGAGCTGCGGGGGCCGTGTGGCTCGTAGTCTCGGCCGGCGGAGGTGCGCAGGCCGGCCAAGGGGGTGCGGCTGGGAACATGATGGCGCTTGCGAGCGCTTTCATGTATTCGATTTACTTCGTTATTTCAAAGCCGCTTGCAGAGAAGTACTCGGCAGTCACCATGATGAAATGGATGTTCCTCTTTTCATTCCTTGCCCTGCTGCCGCTCACGTGGCGCGGCCTCGCGGCCCCGATGAAAGGCCCCCTGGACCTTGAGGCGGCGGCGGCCATGGCCTATGTTTTCATTATGGCGACGTTTGCCGCATACCTTCTAATACCGATGGCAATAAGGCGAATAAGGCCGACTACCGCCAGCATGTACAACTACCTCCAGCCGGTGGTGTCGACCGCGATAGCCGTTGCGGCCATGCGCGACTCGGTCTCCCCGCAAAAAATAGCGGCGGCCCTCATGATATTTGCCGGCGTATATATGGTCACGAAAAGCAAGGCGCGGCGCGACATGCTCCCCGCCTCCAATCCGGAATCCAAATAACCCCGCCCCCGTCGGGAAAATTCCCCCATGCCCGACGCGGCAAAGCGCAGGGATGCGGGAGCCGCCCCGCGCGCAAATGCGGTCGCCTGGGGCGTCACGCCAGATTCGGGTCCGTCATCACTTCGACCAGGGCCGGCCCCCTGTGGGCCGCAGCCTCGGCGAGCGCCGGAGCGAGGTCCGCAGCCTTTTCAACCCTTATTCCCAGGGCGCCGCAGCTTCTGGAAAATTCCGCAAACGAGGGATTCAAAAGCCCGGTTTCCCAGACGCTCATTTTGGCTATCTCCTGCTCGCGGGAAATCTTTGCGAGTTCGGAATTGTTTGAAACGACGCACTTTATATCCATGCCGCAGCGCACTGCGGTAGTCCATTCTGCGAGGTACTGGCCAATTCCGCCGTCGCCTACGACCGCCCAAACCGGCCTTCCCATGAGCGGCCCCTCCTCCCTTGCGGCGCACCACGCGCCCATGGCGGCCGGAAGGCCGACCCCTATCGAACCAAGATACCACGAAAGCAGAAACCTCTGTCGCGATGCCTCGAAATACCTCCCGAACCAGTACGCGACGTTGCCAACGTCAACCGATATTATGGCGTCCTCCTCGACCGCATCCGACATCGCGCGCGCGACAAGCGCCGGAGCGAGCGCGCCTTCGCGGCCCTTCGCGGCCCTGGCGGCCTTTTCCGAACGCCACGCAGCCCACTCCCCGGCGATTTCCCCGGAAGTTTCCGAAAAGTGGCCCGACGAGCCTTTAAGAAGCGCGCAAAGGCCCTCGATAGCCAGGGCGCAGTCGCCCAACACGCCGGCTACGACGGGGCGCATCCGGCCTATCGCGGCGGCGTCGCAGTCTATCTGCACTGCGGGTATGTCCTTTGGAATCGCGCTGTGGTTGCTGAACCCGACGCCGCAGGCAACGATGCAGTCGCTCCCCGAGAGGAAGCGCGCGGCAACCGGAGTTCCGCTGCGCCCGACGACCCCGCAGGCTCGCGGATGGGAGTCCGGCAGAAGCCCCTTCGCCCTGTAAGTAGTTAGGACCGGGCACCTGAGAATCCCGGCAAGCTCCGCGACAAACTCCGGGCAGGCGCGGGCCCCCTCGCCCGCTATTATTACGGGACGCGAGGAGGACGCAATGACGTTCGCCGCCTTTTCAAGAAGTTCCGAATCGGGGACCGCCCTCATGCGTAAATTCCTGCGGGGGGAGGCCGCAGCAGCGCCGCAGGCCGGAAGGGTCTGGGCGTCGTCCGGGAGGATTATCTGCGACACTCCCCGGCGCAGGACGGCGTTTTCATAGGCGTCGGCCGCAAGCCTCCCGAACGCGGAGGAAGCCGAAAGGGTGTGCTGCGAACAGGCGACGTCGGAAAATGCGCGGGCGAGGTCGATCTCCTGAAATTCGTAAAAGCCAGCGGCCGTGGAGGGAATCTGGCCCGTCAGGGCTATCGCCGGAGCGCCGTCCAGCTTTGCGTCGTAGAGGCCCGTCATGAGGTTCGTTGCGCCCGGCCCGGCTATGGTGAGGCAGGCGGCGGGCCTTCCCGTTAGCTTGCCGTACGCAGAGCAGGCAAAGGCGGCTGCACCCTCGTGGCGGATTCCGACAAAGCCCAGCCGCCCGGCGTCCGCGAGCCTGCGCACGGAGTCCGCCATCCCGAGGTTTGAGTGCCCCACCATTCCGAACACCCACTTTACGCCGCATCCGGCGAGCGTTTCCGCAATGACGTCGCACGCCGTTTCGCAGGAGCCCCCGGCGGGTTCCGCCCCGCCTTTGGCGGCGGGCGCGGCAGACGGCGCAGGTTCGGGCTCCGCCGCGGAAAAGAGCCCCTTGCCCACCCCGCACACGGGGCAGACCCAGGTGTCCGGAAGCTTGGAAAATTCCACACCTTCGGCGGCCTCGTCATATTCATAAGCGCAAATAGAGCATACGTACTTCATGGCTTTTCCTGCATATATTTAAGGTTCCGCGGCATTGTCCGGCCGCCTTGGAAAAAATGATTTCATTCCGACTGCGCAAGTCAACAAAACTATCATCCAAAAATCCCTCCGCCAACGCACTACGCAAACGGGCGAAATTTTTGGCTTGAAGGCGCGCCGCTCCGGACTAGGGTGGTTCGCCCATGCTGGACTTTTCAATGGCTCAAGCCTCCCTCGGGGCGATTGTGCCCATATACGCGACAATATTCGTAGGCTGGCTCGTGCGCAGGCTCGGCTGGATGAACCCGGTGGCGGACAGCTCATTCATGAAGATGGCAATAGACGTCTCCCTGCCCTGCTTCATACTTTTTAACATGCTCGGAAACGAGAAGCTAAAAAGCGTCCCGTTTTCGCTGGCGGCAATCTCGATAGGCGCGGCGGGAATGGCCGGATGCCTCGCAATAGCGTGGCTCGCCTCAAAGGCGCTGTCGCTGAAAAAAGGCGACGGGCAGAGGACGTTCATTGTAACCACCGGAGTCCACAACTACGGGTTTTTCATAATCTCAATGATAGCAATCCTCTACCCTGACCCGTCCGACCCGCTGCTGGGGCTGGTGTTCACGCACAACGTCGGATGCGACCTCGTGTTCTGGTCGGCGGGATTCCTTCTGATTTCGCAGGCGTCGAAATTTTCCTTCAGGATGTTTGCGCGCGGGCCCATAGTGGTCGTCTTTGCGGCCCTTCTTCTGACGTGGACGGGAGCTGCGGACTGGGTTCCGCAGGCTGCAAAAAACACCCTCAAACTCATCGGCGGCTGCGCGATTCCCCTCAACCTTTTCATGTTCGGCAACCTCCTTTACGACTTCGGAGGCGGCGGCGAGGTGCGCATAAAAGTGATAGCGGCGGCAGTGGCGGTGAGGATGTTAGCTATTCCCGCGCTCTTTCTCGCCGCAGCGTATTTTTTGGACATAGACTACGCGCTCAAGGAGCTTCTGGTGTTCCAGGCCCTCGCCCCGTGCGGCGTGACGGCCGCAGTGCTGGCAAAGCATTTCGGAGGATTTCCAAAGATGTCCGTACACATAACCATCGCCACATGCGCGGCGGCCATAGTGACGCTTCCGCTGTGGATTTCGATAGGCTTTTCGCTGATTGGCCGGGAATAGCGCGGCGAAACGCCGAAGACGGGACGCACTCTTTTATATCCGCAACAAGACGGCCGGCGGAGGATGCAAAAATCCCCCTCCCCAAAAAACTGTGGCGCCATAACAGGGCCGGCACGAACACGGACGGAACCGCAGGCGCAGACGAAAATTCTGCCGCCCTCTGCGTCGGATTTTTTTTGCGGGATGAGACGTGGCAGACAGGCGAATGTAGCCCCCGGCGCAAATTTTGAAGCGGGAAACGCATCCTAAAATGGAATTTACCCGCAGAAGTTCTGCCATCCCTCGCCCGAAAGCCTTGCCATCCGCGTTCCCCTTTCCTCCATTGGATTCCAATCCCTGCACTCCCCCGGGCGCGGATTTGGGATTGACCGCATGAAAAGGCGGAAATAAGGTTCGAGGAAAAATTTTATATGAAAATTCCCGAAGCCACAATATCCCTGAAATCTGCAAACGAAATCGATTCAAAATACGCCCAGTGCGACGCCGGAGCGTGCATTGAAATTTCCTCCGACGGCGATTCTCTGTCATTTTCCACCGACACCCCGGTTGGGATAAAATACATGGGCATGACTGTCGCTTCCGTATCAAAACTTAAGGTTTCTTGCGAAGGCGAAATAATGGAGCGCGAGATAGAGGCGCCATTTCTTGTGAAAGCGCAGGTTGAAGCGGAGATACGCAAGGCCGCAAAGAGGATTCCCTTTGCAGAAATATCTGAAGTTATGGAAGCTGTCGGCGCGGTAGGAGGCGCCCGCATAAAAATCGAAGCGGGAGCGGACAATTCAATAAGGGTTGATTCTACCGCGCCGCTTTCGCTGGGGAAATCCGGCCCCAGCCTGAAGAGCTTCACAGTGAATTCCTCCGGACAGATATCGGAAACCGGAGCAAACCTCGACCCCACCCTCTGGGAGAGATTTATATCCATATTTTCCTGAGCGCGATCCCCCAAACCGCGCCCTATGGACAAGGCATGGGAATGCCGACATCCCCCGCCCCATCCTGCCGCCACTAACAAATGTGCCTCGGAAGATTGCCATCAAATATTCGCCTATTTGAATTTGGCATAAAAAAAACGATTGACCTTTTCAGTTTTATGAACGATTATTTTTAACTTTCAAATATGATTGCTTTGGACCAAAGCTTTCATATTCCAAACAGGAGAGATGACAGAGTGGTCGATTGTGCCTGACTCGAAATCAGGTGTGGGCGTAAGTCTACCGGGGGTTCGAATCCCTCTCTCTCCGTTTAAAATTTCGCGCAACAAGCCCATTTTCAGCAAGTTCTGAATCTGGGCTTATTTATGAGACAACACCCCTGTTTGCAACTACTTGATTATTAGGGTTCAATAAAAGCCCGAACAC
Organism: uncultured Opitutales bacterium; assembly: GCA_900548185.1. Taxonomy (GTDB): domain Bacteria; phylum Verrucomicrobiota; class Verrucomicrobiia; order Opitutales; family Intestinicryptomonadaceae; genus Intestinicryptomonas. Next base: position 57,564 of record URJJ01000001.1, on the reverse strand, counting down.
ACCAGACGTGCAACTAAACTGCAACCGCCACTTGGCACCACGAGTTGGCGACGATATTGTGAAGCTAAGTTCTTCAACGAAGATCGAAGAAATTTGATACCGATAATATAGATTAAAGGAAAACTCCATTACCATACGTTTAAAATGCAGCAAAACCGGGGGAGTCAGGCATGTCGAAATATGCCCCGCCCTGAATCGGCTGTTGCTCGGATGCGGCAATTTTACCCAACAACACATTTGTCCGCCCAACTGGAACCGCAGATGGACAAAAATACGAGCTGATTCTGGATTTGCGGGAGTATGGATACAAAATGTCTTGCGACACACCTATGCCTCGCACCATGCAAAGCACTTTAGCGATTTGCCGCGCCTGCAAATAAATATGGGGCATCGTGACAATTCCCTGCTGCGTTCAAGATACGTGAACATGCACGGGATTTCAAAGGCCGATGCCCGGAGTTTCTTCAATTCCATCTACAACTGACAAAACATACGGGTTGCCAATATATAGGATTTTACAACTGACTCTGGAATTTGGGCTTTAACTCACAACCCTCATGTTAGTAAGATTATTCTTTCCCTTTGAATATTATTTTATGGCATTCAGACAATCTGAGAGTATTTTTTACATGTGGATGATATAGCAAGGTATTATCAGGCACAAGACCAGGTAGCCCCGCATAGGCAGCCCCATAGGAATTTCCCGGAAATTGAGTTCAACTGCTTGCTCCTGTAACATTATTTCCAATATGCTCTCACAATTGACGGCTCAAAGAATATTCCTTTGGCATTAGGATTTGCAGTTGTATCAATTCCAGTCGTATTTGTATATAGACAATTTCTTCCCGAAGCCCGATAAAAATCCCACCCTACTCCACTACACACAAATATCTGCATAGAATCGATTGCCCCCTCATTATTAGCGTAAAACGTGGAGATTGGTCTTTGGGGGTGCAGTGGAATTTTCTTCTTAATTTATGTTCAATCAGGTATATAAAAGTTCAATCCGAAACACAAAAATCATTTTATTGCAGAGGAAATTTTTCCATTTCTAAGGATAGTACAATATAATGTAATAAATCATTTCAGACGATGGGCTAAAAACTACTCCATAGAAGATAAATCTAATTATATTATTATTCTCAATTCGAAGAATCAAAGGATAATCTTTTCTGTATACAAATATTATATTATCATGGTACTTTTTTAGAAAATTTGAAAGTGCAACCTTTGCCTCAGAATCTTCCGACTTTGAAATTATATGCAATAATGCGGCCTGCGAATCTTTAAATAGTTTTCTATCCTTTTCCGTAGACAACTCGCTGACTTCTTCTAATTTGAAGTCTTTTAAATTAGGCTTATTTTTTAATTCAAAACAAGCATAACCTAATATCGGTGTCTTTGTATTGTAGGTTTTGTCAAATCTAACAGGCTTTTCATGCAAACAAATTGCATCATCAATTGTCATATACCACTTAACCCTTTCTTTGAAATCTTCTTTCGTATCATATGCGCAGGAACAGCAGAAATACGCTACAAACAAAATACTTAATACTTTTTTCATAATAAGTTCTCTTTGCCACTGGCCTTACGAGTTTCTAAAGCCTCCCTTCCCTAAACATCACAATATTTTCAGCATCCTGAATATTTTTACGCAAGGTTATTTCTTGCATTTTTATGCATTTCAAAAAAGCTTATCCATATCATATTCACATGGTTTTAATCGTTTAGGTATTTTATATACGATTATATAAAAAGAAGATGTTAGAAAAAATGCGGATAAAGAAAGCACTAATCTAAATATGATTTTGTTCCCTCTTGCATTTCATACATTCTTGCAAGAATAAGAGCATTTACAAGATCTTTATCTACGCCTTTGCCGAAGTAATAGCAATAGGAAAGCCAATATTCCCCGTCTGGATTCCAGAATCCAGCAGCATTTGAAAAATATTCAACAGCTTTTTTATAGTCTACATCAACCCCATTGCCAAATAGGTAAGATTGCCCAAGAAAAACTTTACATTCTATATTAGTTTTATCCATTTCCAATATCTCGTTGAAGATATCAAAGGCTTTCGAAAAATCTTGAGATACGCCATGCCCATAGTAATAGCATTTCCCAATCCAAAGTTGGGCACTTTCGGATTTAGAAAAATATTCAAAGGCTCTTTTGTAACTTTGTTCAACTCCCCTTCCATAATAATAACATTCTCCCATATACAATAACGCTATGGACGCCACGGAATTACCTTTCTCGGCAATTTCTTTGAAAGCTAAGAACGCCTGTTTATACTCTTTATTTGCGTAATAAATTTCGCCCAGCAGAAGTTGACTCGCTTGATCTCCGTTTATGGCTCTAAGTCTTATTTCATCAAAAGATTTGCTGTGCAAATCATCTATGCCAACAAATTCTAATATTCCTCCAAAAAAGAATAAATAATCTAACAATCCTTTAGCTTGCAAATTACCTTCTTTGGACGAATATTTCAGCCATTTTAAACATTCGCCCGTATCCTTTTTTAATACTAGATAGTAATAAGATAAAAGGAGAGCAGCATCTGACTCTTCTAACCTAGACGATTCAATTAAAAGCTTAATTGCCTTTTCTTTGGATTCCTCGACCCCTATACCGAAATAATAACATTTCCCCAAATCATAAATGAAGCTGGCATCACTCTCGGATTTTTTAACCTCAGAAATTTTTGTAAAATGCGAATTAAAATAAGTTGCATTCTGCGTTAAAATATCCTGCGATAAAGTACCCGCATACAAACTTGAAAGGATGATGGAAAGAAAATAAAAAAAGAAAGTTAAAGGTGTCTTTTTTGTCATAACGCTATTTTCCATAATAATGTTTTGCACCTAAGTTGTTAAAAACAAGAACTCCAAGAATATTTTTCCATAGTTTAAATAAAAATAATCGCCAATACCACACAATTCGCATCTACCGAGAAAATACTTTCTACATTCGTATTTGCTCCGCTAAAAACAAATCCAACCTCATTATCAAAATCAATCATGCAAAGCCCTCCCATTCATCCATATGAATATATTGAATCAAGTGAATCAACTCCGTAATAATATTTTTTACACCTTTCGGAATTGAAGTATCCGTATATTCAATTGTTCAATAAATCAAATTCTAATTGCCATAGAAGTTCATACTTTTTTAACAAACTTAAAATACTTCTTCAAGAAGTAGTCGAAAATTTTCAGCAAGGCGATATAACATATTGAAAATGGATATAATATAAAAAAGGCAACGACAGACAGGTGTTGAATATCCAGTGCAAATAAAATTGCGCCGCTTAAAATCGTTCCTAGAAAAGATCCCAAAACTGCCAACTCTAGAAAAGATTTTTTACCTATTTCACAAAGGCTTTTATTATAAGCATTATTATTGAAAATATCGAAAATTTTCTCACCAAAAATAGCACCAAAAATACCGCCAAAAAGGCTTCCAGAGAATAGCCCCCAGAGGTAATGTGGATTTGGATAGGCAATTTGAAAAGCCACTACAAAAAAGATATAACAACCATATAATCCACCAAAAGTCCATCCAATAAACGAATCAATAATGTTAATAAATTTCCAATTATTATTTCGATATTTCAAATAGACTTCTATAAAAAAATAGAACACATAGCTTATAATCATCGAGAATAAAGCTCCCGATACAAAATATGCAATTTTAAAATCTTTGACTAATAAGGCTAAACCAACATATCCTAAAATATAATGAAATAGGCAAATAGACAAGATTAATATGTAATTTCTCATATTCATAATGGGCCATCTCCTAATGGGTTAGGCAAGGCTTTAATGGGCGATCCGATTGTGACAAAATCTCCTGCATCTCCATTACGATTCCAATAACATGAGCACATGGGGTCTTTGTGCAAGTTCGCCAGATTGCAGTATGGTATCCCCATAGCTTGAATAAAAATAATCTACCAATTTGCATCTCTCTTGTAAAGATTAGATCCATATTGGAATTTGATTCATAATAGGTTTTAATCAATAGCCTAAATACTTATACTAAGCCTTCAGAAGAGCGGCCCCATCTCTATTTACAATGTGTATATTAAAATATGGGGCTGGCATAGATTGGAATGCACCGAGAGAAATAAAGAAGCGGATAGCGGTTCGCGGCAGATTTGGCGGGGGATTCTTATCCGCGTAAAATTTCATTTCAGAATCCCCTTTCCGTTTCTTTGTCTGCGTTAGGCAAAAAAAATATATCCGGCATGCTTTTGTATCGCGCACCGGATATGCATTTCAAAATCTCAACCCCGCATAGGGGCAAGAGATACAAACTAAACAGCCGAGCAATATTACCTGCGGCCCCTCCCCCTGGCGCGCAATGCGGCCAAGAGCAGCGAGGCAATACCGAATGCCGCCGCATACGCGGAAGGCTCGGGTATAGCCGAGTAGACGGCGTCCGCAATCACCTTGTGGCCGGCAGTTGTGGGATGAACGTCGTCGTAAAACAGGTATTTATCGGAAGGCACAGTCGTGCCTATCGAGAGCGCAAATATCAGTTGGTCGGTGGTATCCCAAAAACCGTAGGCAAGCGGATCTTTCATGATGGCATTGAACAGGCCGTACGCGTCCACCTCAGTTATCAGTACGTCGGGATTGTCGGATTTGACGCCGTCCATGTCGGCCGCCAGGCGGTCGTTGAAGGACTTGGCAAAGAGTGTCGCGTTTGCGGCGCCTTCTTCATCGTACAAATAGGCGGGAGTTTTGCCGATATCGGGAAGGTTGATGACGACTATGTTTTTTGCGCCGTTTTCAATAAGCATGCCGATATTGTCCACCATGTTGCGCGCGGCGCGGTTTCCGGCGCCTTCAAAGTCCTCAAGGATGAGAGTCTGGCCGGAAAAGAAGAAGTTGTTGGCGCCGCCCCACAGCAGGATTAGGTCATTTTCCGCAAAATCAACGCCGTAGCGGTCGAAGCCGACGTTTTCCTGCTGGCCGAAGTTTCTGCCGTTTATCTGCTGGTGCACGCTTGGGATTACCGCCTCCGTAGTGCCGTGCGATGTCATCGCGCCGCCGTAGGCAAAATTGGTGTTCCCGGCTTCCGGCGTTTCGCCCGCCGTGTAATTTTTGGAATTCGAAGGAACCTCCATACCGAGGCGCTCCGCCAAATACTCGTTCCAGACCTTTCCGTTTGACCAGCGGCCGCCGTCATTATACTGCTGAGTATTATGGACATTGCCGACGTCCGAGAGCGAATCGCCGAAAACGTACATGCGCGAATAGTCCGCCGCGTCCGCCGCCGCGCAGACGGCGGCCGAAGCTAAGAGTGCAATAATTCCGTTTTTTCTTTTCATATTCTTGGTTCGTTCAGGTTAAATGCGATGGATGGAAGTATTTGCCGGGCCGTCCAGATTCACTTTCTCCTGCGGCAGGATGCAAAGGCGAGCGCCAGGACCCCGAAAACCGCCGCATACGTTGAAGGTTCGGGCACGGTCATGGCATCGTACACGGCGTCTGCAATCACCTTGTGGCCGGCAGTTGTGAGATGCATTTCGTCGAAAAACAGGTATTTATCCTGATCCAAATCCCCGTTTTCTTCCAGAGCGACTATAAGCTCGCTTTCGGTGTCTTCAAACCCGTAGTTCCGTGGGTCGTTCATAATGGAGTTGAACAGGGTGAAAATATCGACTTGGGTTATCTGGACCCCCTCATCTTTATACGTCTCTACAAGCGCATTGATTTCATTTGCAAAGGTCTCATTGAACGCTTGCGTGCCTTCTTCGAACCATACGGGCCTCCATTGCACACCTTCCGATGCGATGGGAAGATGCGCCAGATTTGGAAGGTTGAGGACAACCAGGTTTTTTGCGCCCATGTTTATCAGTTCATGGACTCTCTTCGCCATATTCTGCGCGGATTCTCTTCCATAGTCGCTTGATTCGTAGCCCTCGAAAATAACATCGTCCCAAAATACGACATCGTTAATGCCGCCCCATACCAAGACAAGGTCGTTTTCCGAGAAATTAACGCCGTAGCGGTCAAAACCCACATATAGGTAAATTTCGTATTCGGGCAGACCGTGTATCTCCTCGTACACCGTAGGGATTTCGGATGAATTATTTTTCTCGCTCCTTGCGCCGGCATAGGCAAAATTGTTTTGGCCTTCTTCCGGCGAATCGCCATTCATATACTCCTTGGATATTGTCGGCGCATTCATGCCGAGTTTTTCCGCCAGATATTCGTTCCACAGCTTTCCGTTCGACCATCGGCCCTCGTAAGCGTATGGCGAACGGCTTGGGCTTTGAGAAACGGAGTAGTTGCCGACGTCCGAATACGAATCGCCAAAAACGTACATCAGCGAATAATCCGCCGCGTTTGACGCCGTGCAGGCCGCGGCAGAAAACAGGATTGCTAGAAGTTTTTTCATCTCTTTGGAATATTTGATTTTTAATGTAATATGGAATATTTTTAACGCCGGCCCGCCCAGAATCACTTCCTCCTGCGGCAGGCCGCAAAGGCCAGGGAAAGCGCGCCGAATATTGCCGCATACGCGGAAGGCTCGGGCACTGCGGAATTGAATATAACGCCGAAGCCGCGCTCGTCGTTAAAGACGCTCCATATTTCAGAGTCCAGAAGTTTTGAGCCCAAATATACGTTAAACCTGTCGGCGGTGGCGGCCCTGAGTTCATCCGAAATCATGGCGTCCGAAAGCATGATGTCGCTTCCGGATTCGGCCAGAAAATCCTCGGCCAGGATGATGCTTATGGCAGTGTCCGCATTTGCGAGGCTCAGGGTCTTGCCTTCCGCGACGGAAATGGAAGAGTGGTCGTCGAGCGAATTCGCGTAGAAAACAACCTTGGCGGTATTCAGCGAAGTGCTGTCCGTGAAAACCACGCTTGAGGTGGAGATTTCGGAAGTTTCGGGGTCCATATAGCCGAATGAAATTTCAGACGGCGCCGTCCAACGGGAGGAGGCAAAGGAAAACTGCCCGCTCTCTATGACAAACGCCCCCTCCTGGCCGCTGAAAACGTTTCCGTGCATGGATATTAGGGAATCGTCGCCGGAGATTCTCAAACTGGGAGTCCCGTCAGCATACAGGGCAAAGCCGTAATCGGAATTCGTTATGGCGCTTATCTGTGCGCCTTCCCTGAATTTCACTACGTCGGAGCCGTTATCCACATAGATGGCATAACTTTCGTCCCAGTATTCCACATCGCCCATGCTCTCTGCCGAAATCTTGCCGGCAATGTAGCCTATGGAACTAAACTGCATTCCGATTGCGCGATCGCGGTCGGTATTTACAGAAATTTCCGCAGTCGATGTCAGACCCTCGATAAAACCCTTGGACTTTACTCCGTAAGCTCTGGATACGGGGCCTGCATGGACGGAAATCTTTCCCGCAATGGTTCCCACCGACACGGAGCCATACTCGTCACCCAAAATACCTGCATTGATTCCATAAACGGTTGCGCAGATTTTATTCCCCGAATTCACGATTATTTCAGCGCCCTCCGCAATATCGCCGATTTTGGACGAGCCCGACGCCCTTATCGCGCCGAAATCATACAATTCGCGGCTCTCAGCGGCATCAATCCGCAGCTCGATTTTGGCGTTTGCGGACATTCCGGCAAAGCTGGAGTCTTCGAGGGTAATCAGATTGAATTGCTCATAGGCGTCAAAAGACGAGACATAAGATGCGTCGAAGATTCCTATTTCGGATCCCCCCTTTGCTGAAAACACATCTCTTTGGAAAATATGCCCGCTGGGGACATTGGTTCCCACAATACTCGAAATCTTCGATCCGGAATCCAAGCTGACGCTGGAGACAGTTTCATACCTGACACCTTCTACAAAAGAAACCCCAGATATGTCGAACACCCCTATGGACGCTTTGTTTTCAAGCGCAACAAAGCTGTCTTTAAAGGATTTCGGGCTAAAGTTTGCGATTTGCGCCCCTTCGCCTGAAATGGAGATATTCCCTTTAATGTAATTCGGGCGGAAGTTTACGATTTGGGAGTCCGCGCCGGAAATAAAGACGTCCCCCTGAATATTTGCCGTAGGGGTTATATCCGTCACTTTGGCGCCCTCCTCCACAAATATGGATCCGCTAATATCCCTGTTTAAGGTATCATTATTTATATTGCCGCTGACGCTTATGACTTCCGTTCCGGCGCCCGTGGCCTTTATACCTATATCCACGCCCTTCATTTCGCCGGAAAACACGACTTTTGAGCCTCCAGCCAAAAAGATGCCGGATCCGTATTCCATATCGTATTTTATGTCCAGGGTCTCCGGATACTCGTCAATGCTGACAGTATATTGCGTGTTCTCGGCGGCGCGGACAATGCGGATAGAAGGCGATATGTCAAAAGTAGACGAATCGCCGGTGGTGATGTCGAAAAATCCGACCGGAATATCGCTTAAACGGTCGTATTTGCCATAAACGAGGGCATAGCCGTCCACTTCAAACGTAAAATTGCCGGAAAACTTCCCGACCGACCCGCCGTCATTGAAAATGCCGTACGCCAATTCGCAGTTGGAGGATATGGCGATGTCGCCGGAAATATCGCCCACCGACGCGCCCTGCTCGACATATATGCCGTATCCGCGCTTCGCATTTGCAACCTTCAAATCGGCCGCGATATTGCCGATGGAGGCGCCCTTGTCGAGATATATTCCGTAGGCGTCGCCCAGGGAACCGTTGTTTTCAACGCGAATGAAGCCCCCCTCTTTCAGGGAGGAGATAGACGATTTGAAGGCGTCGCCATTTCCGCCTGCCGCGTATATGCCATAGGCAGTGCCGCCCTGCGCAAAGACGTTCGCCTGCAAATTCAAGTCCCCGATTTCCCCGCAGTTGTATATGCCGTACCCCAAACCCGAAGTGTTAACATTGCCGACAAACCCAAAATTGTCGTCAAGTTTTATCCCTTCCGCGACATAGGCTCCGTAGGCGCTGTTGCCTTCCGCGTCGCTCGAGGCGCCGTAAGAGGTTATGTCTATGCGAACATTGCCGTAGTCTATGGCAAGGCCCGTGGAGTCCTTTGTGTATCCGTTGTAAAACGCGATGCCGCCCTCGCTGCTCGAATGCCAGCCGGAAACGTCTCGCCCGAAGGAATAGCCGAATACGTCGCCGTGGGACTTGACTTCAAAGCTTCCGCTTATTGAGCCGTCCATCGTATAATTCCCGTCGAAAAGCAGTGCCACCGCGCGCCCCCTTTCGGAAGAGACTTTTACGTCGACGTCCCTTATCTGGCCTATGTGCGCGGTACCGTTCTCGCCGTAAACGCCGATGCCCACGGCAAAGTCTCCCTGCGATTTGGCGGTTATATTGGCGTGGCTCACGCCCCTTTCGAGGTTGGAGCCGTCAGCCACGAACACTCCGACCGCAGTGTCGTTGTCGCTTAGCCCTTCGTTTTGCGCCGTTATTTTCACGGGGGAATCCGCAGTGCCCGCTATCTCGCCGAGGTAGGCCGAGTTCAGATAGACGCCGGCCGCCATTGATTCCTGCGTCCAACCGGGCGTTCTGCCTGCCCTGACGCGGACATTTATGTCGTTTCCAGCCCCTATTTGCGACATTCTGCTGCCGCCCGACTGCGAAAGAACATACACGCCGTATGCGCTGTTGTAGTCGCTTGCGACATCAATGTCGTTGTTGATTACGGGAATATCAAAGTTTCCGCCCGCAGCGATGCCGTAGGCGCGCGCGTTGCCCCTGCCTTGAACATTTATTGTGTTGGCGTCAAACTTCACCCAGTCCGAGACGAGGGAGGTGCCGACATCGTTGAAGACGCCGACCGCGTTGTAAACATTCCAGTGCTCGTCGCTGCCGGTGGATTCGACGATAAATTCGGTGTGGAATATGCCGCCCATCTGCGAGCTCTCGGCAGCCCCCGAATCCCTGTGGAAATAGCCGTAGGCGGACTTATCCGACTTCACAATGAAACTATTGTACGCCAAGTGGGAATCTGCAACACGGCTCGGGGAAATCCTGATGTTCAACATTCCCACGGCGTCTTTTCCCGTCTTTTCAAAGAGGCCGTCGTAGTCTTCGAGCTGCGTGTTGGTCGTAATGTACATCTGCTTGTCATGGGCCTCGTTGGTGCAGGCGTCGGCGACTTTGAAGGTGTACTTTATGGCCTTTGCAATCGCTCCGATTGCGGACATCCCGCTTGCGCTGCCGGGCAAAAGCGCGGCAGAGAGAAATATTCCGGCCGCTATTGCGGACTTTTTTGTGCGATGTGTTTTCATCCTTACCCTTTTTTTAGGTTTCAATCCATGGGGAGGCAGACCGAGACCAGGTTGTCCGGGCTGTCGGTGAAAAAAGTTCCGTTGACATAGGTTATAAGGACCGGCCTGCCCAACGTCATGCCGTTTTGGGCGGCGTGTTCCAGCAGAAATTCAAAAGCATTTGAGATTTCGCGCCATGTGCCGCGGTGGCAGGTGCGGATGTATCTGCGCCCCTTGAAAAGGGCCGTGCCCGCAGGCGCGGAACGGTCCAGGGCAACGTTGGCGTGAATCCTCACCAGAGGGTCGCCATCGACGAACCTCCCGTCCACAAGCTCTATGAAATACCGCTTGAAGGGCATGAGCTTCACCTTTTGGGAAATCATCTCCTCCACAAAGGCGTAAAAGCTGTCTATCATATCGGCGTGGCTTTTGGCCTTCAGCTCGCGCGCCAGAGTCGTACGGGCGGGGACGTCGATTATGTCCGCAACATACTGCCCGCGCTTGGTTTCGAGAAACTCCAGCTCTTTGAGCTTGAAGTTCAGCATGTGAATTTCGTTTTTGCACTGCTCGATTTTGTCGTAAACGGAAAAGCGCCCCATGAGGCATTCGCGTATCTCGTCGAGAGTCAGCCCCATGCCCTTTAACTGCGACACGACTTCGAGCCTTTCGATGGAATCCCTTCCGTAATACCTGTAAGCAGATGACGAATCTATCCTGGCAGGGCGGAGCAGGCCGATTTCCTCGTAATAGCGAAGCGTCCTCGGAGTCATGCTGTAAAAGCCGGCTATCTCGCTTATTTTAAATTCTGTTTCCGCGCGATTTTTCATTTTGGCATTCAACTTTCAATGGTCTTTTAAAAATCCCCCATTTTCATTTTTATTATTATAACAGGATGTTAACATTTACGCTAACGTTAAAGTAAAGGCTTTTTTTGCAAAATTTTACGCCATAAAAAAGCGGGCATGACGCGCCCCGTAAAATGGGCAAACGTCGCGAATGAGACGCCCGCGCAAAAGAAGGAATGCGGCCGTCCGAAATCTCCAAACTTCTGCGCGATTTTTCCGGGGGATTTGCCATATCGCCCGGCAGAGTTTGACGGGGAAAACCGGGCGCTTGAGAAAAGAGCCCCTCCCCTGCGCCGGCCCTCCCAATCTTCACCGGCCCGATTTTTCCATAAAACCGTTTGCCTTGCGGGATGCGACAATGCTATGGACTTTCCCCATACTGAATTTAATTGCGGCACTTTTATAATGAAAAAGCACATACCGTATATAGACGCCCTCAAGGGAATTTCCGGAATATGGGTCACCGTTTTCCACTACGTCCTGGCCTTTATGCCGTTCGGATACGTCGGCTGGGAATGCGGGGTGGCCGACTCAGACAAAAGCGAATTTTATTTCTCCGCCTTCCCGTTTTCCATATTCACAAACAGCTCCTACCCCCTATACACGTTCTTTGCCATAGTGAGCTTCACACTGGCCTCGGTATACTTCAAAAGCGGGAATGGCGAATTTATCAAAAAGCAGGCGGTCAAACGCTATTTCAGGCTGATGCCGCCCGTGCTCGCATGCACGCTGATATGCTATGCCGTCGCCGCCTGCGGGCTCATGTTCAATGCGCAGCTTGGCGAACTCGCGCCGTCGAACTGGTCGATGGCCTTCTACAAAAACGGCGTCTCTTTCCTCCCCGCCCTGATTTCCGGGATATACACGGCGTTTGCAGCGGGTGACGGCTATTATTGCAGCATACTTTGGTGCATGAATATAATTTTCACAGGCTCCTACCTGAGCTACGCAATACTGCTGCTTTTCGGAAGGCAAGGCGGAAGGTGGGTTTTCTACGCCGCGATTTTCGCCTTGTGCACGGCCATAAACGGGCATTACGCCCCATTTGTGGCCGGCATCGCTGCGGCTGACATGGCGGAAAACTGCCCACGCCTCAGGGAAGCGCGGCGGTTGGGGCCCGCCCTGATATTTGCCGGGCTTGCGGCGGGAAACGCCTTCCCCATCGTCTGGCTTCCCCGTGCGATAGACGCCTCCGTGTTGTATTCGGCGGCAAACTTCGCGATGCTTCTGGGTTTTGCCCTGAGCGTTGCGGCACAAAAGGCCGTGAGCCGAAAATGGCTTTGCAGCGCGGGAAAATGGTCTTTTGCCCTGATACTCGTCCATTTCCCGGTAATGATGTCTTTTTCCGCATGGGCATTTTCGGCGTTAATAAAAAGCGGATGGGGGTTCGCCGAAGCCACTGCACTTTCATGGGCAGCCTCGATTCCCGTTCTTGCAGCGGCGGTCTGGCTCTTCTACCGGTTTGTGGAGCTGCCCGCCGAAAAGTTCGCGCAATGCGCCTGGGAAAAGCTCAGGTGAGCATATGTAAAATCAAATTCCCGCGCCTTTTCGCACGGCGAAGGCAAATGTATCCGCATTCCGTGGCGCCCCAAAACCCGCCAGATGCCCCCAAAGGGAGGCATATGGGCACTCTCCTATCCTCTCCGGCTTTTCGCAAAAATCAGTCTCCGGGACGCGGAATGATTTCGCAAATCCTGCCGGAATCCATATTCATGCTTATTATAAAGCCGCCCTTCCCGCCTGCGTTTTCAAATTGAAACGTCATTGTGCCGCCTGACCTCTGAACGCTCCAATCCGCGGAATTTGAAAAATCGAAATAATCTGATACGGGATTGAAAGATTCGCTCAGGAATTTTTGGACCCCTTTTAAAGCCTCCATTTCCTCCGCAAAAGGCCTCCCCAAACCCTTTCCATCCTCTTCCCACGAAGGGGGAGGCAACTGGGTGGGAATATGAAAGCGGCCTATCGGTTCGGCGTTTGACAAGCGGAATATCCGTATCATGGAATACTCGTTCCCCTCCTTCATCATTCCGAGGGGCTGATTTCGGGAACTGAATACGGCGACGACCACGCCCCCCGCGATTTCATTCCTGAAATCCATGAATTTCCCCTCAAGCTCGCCCCGGGAAATAAAAGGAAATATGGGCATTTTCATAAAAATTCTGCGGTATACCGAAGAAGCTATCTCTTTTACACGCCCTTCCTTCATGCTTTCATTTGAATCGCGCCCCAAGGCTGGCGGGAAAAACATCAGAGACCTAAGGGCGTACTCCCCTTCAGGCGAATCTTCCGCGCGCGCGTCGAGGGCGCTTAAGAATTCAAATACGGAATCCGAAGCCGAAACAGCGCCGAATGGCAAAAAATGGCAGGCAACAATAGCCGTGAGTCTAATAAAATAATTTCTCATCTTGTCTGCTCCATTTTAAAGATTCGCCCCGTATCCGCATCCAAAACAAGCTTCAGTCCCCCGCCGTCAAAACCGGAAGGCGGAGAGAACAAAAAAGAAACGCATTTGCCGCGCGCTGCGACCGACCACGGCAGCTTGTTTGACAAATTGGCATATCCCGACAAGTCCCTGAAATCCAAATGTCCCGAAACTTCGCTTATAAAATTCAAAGCCCTCACAATGGACGCAGGCGCATCAGGCGGAAATCCCGCGCCTTCGGAAATTCCCGCAAGCCTTATATCGCACAGAGGCTCCATATTTTCCATATCAAGTATGCGTATCTTCGCATCGCCGCCGCCGGAATGCACATAGAATGCGATGAGCCCCAAAGAGGGATTTTTTTCAAACATCCCATTCAGAACGTCCGCCACCCCGGCCTTTTCAAAGGCGGTTCGGACATCCGCCTTAGGAAATGCGCCCGACAAATCAGACTCCATTGAACTTATAAAACCGTATCTTTCTTCGGCGAACAAGGGGCAGACGCTGGCCCCTATTATAAGTTCTCCGGACTTTGCCAATTCTGAATCGCATTTCCCTATAACATCCGCCAAATTTCCGCCATTTAAAATAAACGGCGCGCCTCCCAACAAGCCGGCGCATAATGCCCCGCGAATCTTTTTAAAAACCCCTATCATTGCGCAAAAGACAGTTTTCATAAGGACTTTCCATACATATAATTGCAAGAATTATACTTTCAATATATTACTCATTCTCTCAATGCAACGTTTCTTTTGATAAAGATTTGGATGAACATAGAGATTCAGCGTAGTCATAATATTGGAATGACCAAGCAGCGCGCTCACCGTTTTACAGCCGCCTCTATATGCGCCCGGCTCTTGGCGAGTTCGCCCAGTGCCAGTGCAAACTCAAAGGTTTGGCATTCGGAAATCTGACGGGACATATGCATTGAAATGCGAAATATTCCATAATATGCCTGTCTTTGAAATCCGATTATTTTGCCTCTTCTTTCAGCGGCAGACCTTCCGTACCGGCGTAGAACATAATGACTTCAGCCTCTTCGTTGCTGTGGTTTTCACCGTAATGTACAGCGCCTATCATCTCCATTACCACATCGCCCTCTTTGAAGGTATGCTCGCGTCCGTCCATTGCCACGATGGTCAACTCGCCTTTGAGCATCACACCGCAATTTATGATTGAATGCACATGGGGCGAAAGACGCTGATGGGCCGGGAATGTATAACGCAAAATGGTAATCTTCGGCGTCGTCGCCGGATAGTTTGGAAGAGTTGCGCCATCCCAGCTTTGCGATGTTTCGCCAAGAATATCCACCTTGACCTCTTCTTTTGCGTTTTTACTTTTCTCTGGATTTTGCGCCCAGGCGCAAACAATTCCAAATATTGCCAAGAGGGCTGCCAATGCTAACTTTTTCATACTTATTGATAAATTAAATTATAACTTGGATTCGCTTGATTATTGAAAAATAAAGGCTTCTAAAAAGGGGAATTTTTCATGTAAATTCTCCCTTTTAGCGCATGCCTTTTTTTATTATCGTCGGCCTTGCCGAGTAAAGAGCGGGAAGCCCGCCCTCCACCAGCGAACCGGCCGCTCATTTGAGGGCCCAGGCGATGAGTTCGCGCATGTATGCCTTGCTGTCCTTGCCCCACCAGCGCGACTGCATTTTACGGTGCACATTCCGTTCTCCGTCCGGATACCCCATTAGAAGCCCGACCATTGCCTCTCCGCATGCGAAAACCTTTCCGCCGCCTTCGAGCTTGACGTAGCTTCCGTGCAGATACCCGCCCTCGTACGAAACGCTCGCGGGAATGCCTCCGCGCAAAAGGCGGCTTCCGCTGTAAGGGACTTCGCGCCTTCCGGCAAAAATCTCGTTTGAAAAGCTCACCGCCCCGCAGTTTCCGGGAAGGCCCTCTATATCCTTTCCGAACTCGATTCCGAACTGCTTTGTTATATCGTTTGCCCCGTATTTGTCCAAATCCACACGATGCTCCTCGTCAACGAATATCAGGAGAGCCCCTCCCCTTCTTACAAAATCCGAAACGGCCTTCTTTTCGGCGGCGGAAATGTCTCTTCCGAGATTCTTATTGAGCGGAGAAAGCATGACGAGCACATCCGCGCCGCCGAGGACGCTTTCGTCCAGCTCCGAACTTTCATTGACTTTGAAATCCGCCCCGGCCTCCGACGCGAATTTCTCATAGTCGGAAAGTATGTGCATGTGGGTGTCGAACCCCGGCACCGATTCATACCCCTCCACGATGTCGCGGCACTGCCCGTGCGACAGGTCGAACAACACCGTCTTGCCCCCGGCAAAAGCCGGGAGCGTGGATATTATTGATACGGCAAAAAGCGCTGTTATTCTCATGTCAAATCCTCCTTTACGCCGTGGTTTCAGGCTCGTCTATCATCCCGCTTGAATGGGGGCCGGTGTACATTGCCTTTCCAATATCGGGCAGGTGAACAAGGTCGGGAATGTTTACCGCGTCGAAATCAATGTACACGAGCTTCTCGGAATCCGAAGCGTTTCTTATGCTGTGGGCGCCGGATTTTCCCGCCGGAAAGGCTATCGCGTCGCCGGCCTTGACTGCGAGCGCCCCCTTCTCGGTCCGGACAATCCCGCTGCCGCTTATTATGTAGAAGACCTCCTCGTTCATTTCGTGCCAGTGGTAGCCGAAGGCGGAGTTGCCGGGGCCAACTTCCACAAAATGAACGGCGCACCTTTCGCCTTCGCCGAGTCCCACGACGGGCTTTATAACAAACCTGTTTTCGCTCTGCCTGATTTCGCTTCCGCCGATGGTAGCGCAGTTTGCAATTGCGATGTCTTTCATGTTTTTTCCTTTCATTTTTTGTTTTTTTATGCTTTCAGTCCGAATGGTGATTACTTTATCATACCATGCATAAAATGTAAAGTAGGCACAATTTTGTGCTATAATAACCTAAAAGAAACTATTGGCGCATGAAAAACAAAAAAGACCTCCCGGAATGCCCCGTCGAAACGACGCTTTCCCTCATTGGCGACAAGTGGAAGATACTGATACTTCGCGACCTGCTGGCCGGAACCAAACGCTTCGGAGAGCTCCGAAAGTCAGTCGGATCCGTCTCGCAGAAGGTGCTTACGGAAAACCTCCGCAAAATGGAGGGCGACCAGCTTGTCTCGAGGAAAGTCTACGCCGAAGTCCCCCCGAGGGTAGAATATTCCCTGACCGAGCTTGGAAAAAGCCTCAACCCCGTCCTCCTTTCCATGAAAAAATGGGGGGCGGCCTACAAGAAAAACACCGCTCGATAAAACGGAATGCACGACATCTGGAATCCGTGGCACGGCTGCGCCAGGAAAAGCGAGGGATGCTCAAACTGCTACATGTATTTTCTCGACCGGCAGCGGGGGCTGAATCCGAGCCGGGTGTTCAGGGTGAAAAACAATTTCGACTACCCCCTGCAAAGAAACGCCAGAGGCGAATACAAGGTGCGAAGCGGCGAAACCCTGCGCGTATGCATGACTTCCGACTTTTTCATAGAGGACGCCGACCCCTGGAGAAAAGAGGCATGGAGCATTATGGCCGAGCGCGGGGACGTCATATTTTTTCTTCTTACCAAGCGCCCCGAGCGGGTGCCTGAATGCCTCCCGGACAACTGGGGCGGCGGATGGGAAAACGTGTTTTTCAATGTAACTGCCGAGAACCAGAAGCGCGCCGACGAACGCCTGCCAATTCTTTTGGAGCTTCCGTTCAGGCACAAGGGCGTGATGGTCGCGCCGTTCATAGGGGAAGTTTCGCTCGAAAAATATCTGAAAAGCGGCCAGATAGAGCGCGTGGTAGCCGGGGGCGAAAATTACGGGGGCTCGAGGACGCTCAAATGCGAATGGGTTGAAAAGCTCTACCGGGAATGCGTTGCATGCGACACGACTTTCTGCCTCATTGAAACCGGGGCCCGCTTTGAAAAGGGCGGCAGAATCCACAAGGGCAGGAGCTTTGAATACAAGCTGAAACTGCCCCCGGCGCAAGGCGCGCTATTTGGGGAAAGTTCGGCATACGAGCCATACTTCGGCCCGGCATGCGCAGAGTGCGGCAGCCGCCCCATTTGCAACGGATGTTCAAGATGCCGCAAATGCGCATGCGGATGATGCCTGAAATGCCGCCCATGATGTGTTGCGATTTTTCCGCCGCCTGTAACCCGGAATCCCCCGCCCTTTCGCTGCAAAATCTGCATAACCCGCAGAAAAGAGCGCAAAATTTGTTGCAATGACCGGCCTCATCGCAATCATTAATATCCAATGTTTTTACGCTTCGCAGCCTTCATAAAGAAAAACCTCCAAAAGCTATACGATAAAATCGTATCCGAGAAGGCTTCACCCGAATATATAGCAAGGGGATGGTCCATCGGCATGTTTTGGGGCTGCCTCATACCCTTCGGATTTCAACTGGCCTTTTCCATCCCGACTTCGTTTCTGCTTAAAGGCAGCAAAATAGGCGCATCCGTTGGAACCCTCATAACCAACCATTTCACAATATTTCTGATATATCCAATCCAATGCTATGCGGGCAGCCGCATACTTGGCAATCCGCTCTCGTACTCCGACATAAAGTCCGCCCTGGCAAACGTCATACACGAGGAAAGCTATGAGGCGCTGCTCGCGGCGGGAACCGACCTGATTGCCGCTTTCTTTGTCGGAGGGGCCATCTTTTCCCTGATAATGACTCCGGCGACATATTTTGCGGTAAAAAACATAGTGGTAAGATACCGGCAGAAAAAGGAATGCGCAGAAAAAATCGGCGCATCCCGGCAGGAAATGCCAAAGTGAAATATACGCGGCGCGGCCCGCATCGGCGGGGCGTTATTATGCCGTAAAATCAAACTCACCCGCCCAAAATCCTGGCAGCGCAGGGCGTTTTATCCCCATCCTCCAGCTTCAATCTGCCTGTTGGGGCCGCCGGCTGCCAAGGATAAAACGCCTGAAAAAAAACGCCCCGGACGCATCGGACACGGGGCGGATTAAATGAAAATATGCGGCGCAGTCAGAGCATTGACGCCCGAAGCTCCTCGCCCGATTTCGGGCTGAGATAGGCCGGCGCTATATCAAAAACCGTCCTGCATCCGGAAGCCCCTTCGCCTGAGAGCCTGAATGCGGCCCTTGCGTATGCAGCCAGCACGCACGAGGTGAACTCCGGGTTGGAATCGAGCTTCAGCCTGTATTCGATGAGGTTTGAGCTTGAGGCGTCCCAGCCCGTCTTTCCTGTGCGTATCACGACGCCGCCGTGGGGGATGGCTGAATGGTCGCGCCTCATTTCCTCCATGCTTATAAAATGAACCGTCGTATCGTAGTCGGAAAAATAGTTCGGCATGCCCTTTATCTGGCTTTCGACCTTTGCGGCATCCGCCCCGTCCTCGAGCACGACAAAACATTCGCGGGTATGTTTCTGGCGCGCGGAAAGGTCGGGCGTCTCCCCATTGCGCACGGCCTCCAGCGCCTTTTCCACTGGGACGGTGTACTGGCGTGCGTCCCGCACTCCGGGAATCCGCCTCACGGCGTCGGAATGGCCCTGGCTCACGCCCCTGCCCCAGAAGGTGTAGTCCCGGCCTTCGGGCAGGATGGCATTGGCGTACATGCGGTTGAGGGAGAACATTCCCGGATCCCACCCCACGGATATTACGGCCAGATTGCCGCCGCTCCGGGCCGCCGCATCGACGGCCGCGAAATGCTCCGGAATCTTCGCGTGAGTGTCGAAACTGTCAACTATGTTGAACATTTTCGCAAACTCCGGGGACATTGCGGGAAGGTCGGTTGCGCTGCCTCCGCAAAGTATCATGACGTCGATTTTGCCCTTCCAGTCGGGAGCAGCGGAAGCCGGCGCGACCTCGGCGGAATCGGTCAGAATTTTTAACGATTCGGGATTTCTCCTTGTGAAAACCGCGACAAGCTCCATGTCGGGGTTTTGCCTAACGGCGCATTCGACTCCGCGCCCCAGGTTTCCGTATCCCATTATTCCTATTTTTATGCTCATAAAAAAATCACGGCCGGCGCGCAAAACCCCTGCGGCCGACCGTAGAAACTCCGGGACGCCCGCCCCTGCATGCGAAAAAAGCCGCCCGTTTTACCGGAGCTTTTGCGCGCTTTTATCCGCAATATAACTTTGAAAAACCGCCCCGTTTGCAAGCATTAATTTAACCAAATCCCGGCTTTTTGAAGACGCCCCAAAGAGGGCTAAAATCTCCAGAACCTCCCTGCGGAGAACCTGAAAAACCGCGCTAAAAGCATGCCCCCTTAAAAAAACGCCCGGACAGGCGCTTTCAGAACGCTGAAATATACGCCTGGCATCGAAAATGTCGCAAAAAATCGGCTCAGACGGCCGGGCATTTTCATTTTTCTTTAAGCCATCGGGTTTAAGGTACAAGGATTTCCATACGATTCGCATGCGCGGGGATGGCGCGCCCCCGTTCGGCGCGGCATAAAAAAATCCGGAGGGGCGCCCCTCCGGATTGCAAATCAAATTCTGCAAGATTCGACTACCTTGTAATCAATACAACCGACGGCGCCGACGCCCTGAAGGACAGCCCCTCCGCAAAGGGCACCACGATATTTTCAGACATCGCCACGGCGTTTCCACAGCAGTCCTCAAGCGCGCCCTCCGCGACGCTCACAATGCGCATCGCCTCCCCGGCCTTTATTTCAAAGGATTCCCCCGCATCGAGGCGCAGAAGGTCGATTCTGAATTCGTCGCACGAGCACATTTCGCCGCCCTTGCCGGAAACGTGCATGGGCTGCGGTTCAAAGTCGCCGAAATCAATGCTCGCTATCGACTGCTCGACATGGAGCTGGCGCGGCTTGCCGTCGAGGCCAACCCTCCCCCAGTCGTAAACGCGGTAGGTGGTATCCGAATTCTGCTGGATTTCGAGTATGAGGTTGCCGCCGTCGATTGCGTGCAGGCGGCCGCTTTGCACGAATATGGAGTCGCCCTTTTCCACGGGGAAGCGGTGCAGGAGCCTTTCGGCGGAGTTGTCGGAGAGGCTCTTTACGAATTCCTCCCTGGTTGCGCCCTTCTTCAGCCCGGCTATCAGGCCCGCGCCCGGACGGCAGTCGGCGACATACCAGTTTTCAGTCTTGGGCTCGCCGCCGAGGCGCTCTGCAACGCCTTTGGGCGGATGGACCTGGAGGCTCAGGCGCTCCTGGCAGTCCAGCCACTTGACAAGTATCGGGAAGCGCGCAGAAGGGCTCCAGCCCGGCCCCATGACGTACTCCGGGCGGGACTCGATTATTTCGCGGATAGTCATGCCGTCGAACTCCCCGCCGGCTGCAACCGACTCCGCTTCGGGGCGGTCGGAAATCTCCCACGCCTCGCCTATGACCTTTCCCTCGGGAAGGGTGCGGCCCAGCTTGGCCTCAAAATCGCGCCCGCCCCAGACGCGCTCCATGTAAATGGGCTTGAATCTTATAAATTTCATTTTCCCAATCAAACCCAAAGCCGCATCCCCTTCAAGAAAAAATGCCCCGCGCCCCGCCGGCAAAAAATGCCCGGGCGCTCTTGACGCCGGGCGCAAAAGGCGCATTCTTAACCGCTTAAAAAAGAAAATCCATGCCCGACTTTTCCCTTGTTTCCGACTCCCCCCTGAAGCTCGCGGCCCTGCTCTTATGCGGGACGCTCGTCGGCATGTCGAAAACCGGCATACAGGGCATAAACACCGTTTCGATACCGATTCTCGCGTTTGCGTTCGGGGCCAAGGAGTCCACGGGGCTTATACTTCCCATGCTTTGTTTTGCGGACCTTCTGGCCGTCGCCTATTACAGGCGCTCCGCAGAGTGGAAGTACGTATTAATGCTGCTTCCTAGCGCGCTCGCCGGGTTTGCGCTGGCACTGGCGGCGGATTCGGCAATCCCCGAGGGGGAATTCAAGCGGCTCATGGCCCTATGCATATTTGCGGGGCTCGGAGTCATGTTCTGGAGC
Organism: uncultured Opitutales bacterium; assembly: GCA_900548185.1. Classification (GTDB taxonomy): domain Bacteria; phylum Verrucomicrobiota; class Verrucomicrobiia; order Opitutales; family Intestinicryptomonadaceae; genus Intestinicryptomonas. Next base: position 36,154 of record URJJ01000001.1, on the reverse strand, counting down.
CGCGGCAAAAGCGAGGAGGCCAAGCGAAGGGTGTTTTCATCCTGGTGGTACGGGCCGCTATTCGGGGCCCTGGGCGGATTCACCACAATGATAGGAAACGCCGCAGGCCCGATAATGGCGGTTTACCTCCTTTCGATGAACCTCCCGAAGCTGGCGTTCGTCGGCACAAGCGCATGGTTTTTCCTGGCAGTAAACTACCTGAAGATTCCCGTCCAGATTTTTGCATGGGATAACATAACGGCCGCGTCGCTTTCGGCGGGCGCCCTCACGGCGCCTTTTATAATCGCAGGCGCGTTTCTGGGGGTGAAGTTTGTAAAGTGGATGCCGGAGGAGAAGTACCGCGCCTTCATCGCCGCCATAACCGTCATTTCGGCGGCGCTGCTTTTGTTTTGAGAAGCCCGCTAAAAAGCCCCCCGCCCCAGATGAACTCTCAAAGGCCCGCACCGCTTCCCAACAAATCGGCGACCGCGGACTCTGCGGCAATTCCCCAAAGCCCGTTTTCAAGGGCGGCGGAATGAGGCTGGCGCGGCACCGAAAGTAGAGGAAAGACAAAAAACGCGCAGGCAAAGTCCTAAATCCATGAGAACCGAATATAGGACAATTTGCACTGCGCGTTATTGTAAAGAAAATCCGCAGGGGCGCCAAAAGGCGCTATTTGCGGAAGAATTTGTCGAAAAACATTATCTGGTAGTCCACGGCGTTTTTCCAGTAGTCGCCGTTGTGGGCGCCGGGGCGGGTAATGTAGTCGTGGGGGATATTCATGTAGAGAAGCTTCTCGTGGAGCTTTTCGTTCACGCGGTAGAAGAAGTCGGAAGTCCCGCAGTCTATGATTATTGCGGGGGAGCCGGGCCGGATTTTGGAGAGCGCCTCAATTACCGTGTGGGAATCCCATATTTCGGGGTTTGAAGCGTAGTCGCCGAGGCTCTTTGCCATGTCCCAGTTGTTCGGGAAGGGCCTTATATCGACGCCTCCGCTCATGGAGCCCGCCGCGCCGAACACGTCTGGATGGTTTATCGCAAGCCAAAGCGCACCGTGGCCGCCCATGCTTAGCCCCGCAATCGCCCTGCCCTTGGGGGACTTCACGGTCTTATATTTTGAATCGACAAAGGGCACAAGTTCGCCTGCCACGTAGGTTTCGTACTTGAGGGCGGGATTTTTGGGGCTGTCCCAGTACCAGCTCGTCCCGCCGTCGGGCATCACAAAAATCACGTTTTTTTCCGAGGCGACCTCCGGGAGGTCGGGGCGCATGGCAGTCCACATCCTGTGGTCCCCGCCGTAGCCGTGCAGAAGGTATATCACGGGATACTCCGCCGCGCCGTCCGGATAGGAGTCGGGAAGGACGACTATGTTCGAGACTTCGACGCCCATGGAGGGGCTCTTGACCTTTACAAGCTCCGGCGCGCGCGCAAAAAGCGCGGCGCAGGCAAAAAACAAAACGGCGCAGAACGCCTGTCTGGAAAATAGTTTCATATTCGCGGCATGCTTGCCGAACGCCTCCGGATTTGCAAGCCCAAAGCCCGGCCTAGCGCGAGGTTTCAGAGGAGAAGAATCCGCTGAAAAACTCGAGCTGGAAGGGAAGCGCGCGCGCCCAATAGGCGTTGTCGTGGCCGCCGGGCCGCTCGGAATAGTCGTGCGGGACTCCGAGCTTCAGGAGGCGCAGGTGGAAGGCGCGGTTCATGCCGATAAACGAATCGTCCGTCCCGCAGTCCGCAGAGACTGCGACGCCGGAAGCGGCGAGGCGCTCCGCGTTTTTAAGGATTGAAAAGGAGTCCCACAGCCCGGGGTTTTCGTCGATGGGGCCGAATATTTCCGCCTTTTTGCCGCTTTTCGGAATCGCAGTGATGTCGAGGGCGCCGCTCATGGAGCCCGCCGCGCCGAACACGTCGGGACGGTTCATCGCAAGCCACATCGCCCCGTGGCCGCCCATGCTGAGGCCCGCAACCGCCCTGCCCTTGGGGGATTTGCGCGTCGGGAATATCCTGTCCACTATGCCGGGAAGCTCGTTTGTCAAATATTCCTGAAAGCGGCTTTCCGCCTTTGCGGGGCTGTCAACATACCACGAATTTTCCCCGTCGGGCAGGACGAATATGACGCCGTGGCGGGTGGCCAGTTCGGGCAGGTCCGGGCGGATGTCGAGCCAGGCCCTGAAATTCGCGCCGGCGCCGTGCAGAAGGTAAAGCGCCGGATATTCACGCCCCGAAGTTTCGCATCCCTCCGGAAGGACGACGATGTTCGGGATGTCCCTGCCCATCGCCCCGCTTTCAACGTCCAGCCTGCGCACCTGCCCGCCCCCGGCGAAGGCCGACAATGCGGCGGCTGCGGCGGCGAGAAAAACAAAAAACCTTTTCATGGCTCTGTTATGCCATTTCCGCGCGGCGCGGGCAAGAACTATCGCCCCGCAAGAACGCAAAACGCGCGGGGATTGGAACGCGAAAAAAAAGCGGAAAGCCGGATGGCGCGGGTTTGCGGGCGGCGTTAGGGCCCCCGCGGCGGAGGGTTTCATCCCGAAATCCGCATCCGCGCCGCAATCCAGGCAAGGCCAAAAAAATTTTTAAAATCCCTTGACAAAAGCGGGGAAAAGGCCGTTTTTAAAAAACGTATAAACATGAAACGCCAAATCCCAAGCGCAGCAAACCTCTCCGGCCCCACGCAGACCCGGACGTCTTTTGCGCGCGCATGGTTCGCCTATTTCTTTTTTTATTTTTACTACGGAAAGGCCGCAGTCTAGCGTTTGGCGCGCGTACATGTGAACAAAAAGCACAGCACAAGACCACCCGAACGCAAAAAAGCGGTTCGGGTTTTTTGTTTTACGGGCTCCACCCAAGAAAATTTTTACAGACCAAAACATATGAAGCAGAAAAAAAACAACGGTTTAAGCGGCGCAAATTGCGACCGCAAAAGCGAACTGAAAGTCCTCGACTGCACAATCAGGGACGGCGGCCTCATGAACGACAGCCGCTTTTCCGACGCCGCAGTGCGCGCGGTTTACGACTGCTGCGCAGACTCCGGCGCGGACTACATGGAGATAGGCTTCAAGAATTCAAAGAGGCTCTTCTCCCGGGACAAATACGGCGCATGGAGGTTCTGCGACGAATCCGACATCCTTCGGATAATAGGCGACACACCCCGCCCGGTCAAACTTTCCGCCATGGCAGACGCCGAAAAAAGCGACTACAAGACCGACATCCTTAAAAAGTCCGAAAGCCCGCTGGACCTCATCCGCGTCGCCTGTTACAGCCACCAGATACCCCTGGCCCTCGACATGGTAAAGGACGCCAAGGACAAGGGCTACGAGGCGTCGCTGAACCTCATGGCCATATGCACGCTAAAGGAAAGCGAACTCAGCCGGGACCTCGAAATCCTGAGCGCGTCCGAGGCCGACACGATATACCTCATGGATTCATTCGGCTCCCTCTACTGCGACAGCGTCCGCTACCTCATGACAAAATACCGCCGCTCGCTCGCAGACGCCGGCAAAAAGATAGGCTTCCACGCCCACAACAACCTCCAGCTAGCCTTCGCAAAGACCATCGAGGCGGTCGACTGCGGCGTTGACTTCATCGACGCCACGGTGTCCGGCCTCGGGCGCGGCGCGGGGAACTGCCCGCTCGAGCTTCTCATGGGCTACATCGGCAGGAACATACGCCCCGTGCTCAAATGCGCCCAGGACCACATAGAGCCCATGCGCGAAAAGCTCGGCTGGGGATTTGCCCACTCCTACATGATAACGGGCTTCCTAAACGAGCATCCCCGGCCCGCGATGGCCTTCCAGGAGGCGGAAAAGCGCGGGGACATATGCGAGTTCTACGACCGCATGACCTCCCCGGGCGAAGCCTGACGCCCTGAGCATTGCGCGGATACAAAATCCGGCGGGCAGCGTTTCCGCCGGATTTTTTTACGCGGGATGAGCCGCAACCTGTTTTGCGCACATTTCCTAAAAGGCGCCCGAACTCCGCCCCCGTGCGGGCTGTCCTGCCTGCGCCCCGGTTCCGGAGTCTGTGAATGCGCCCGGGCGAAAAGCCGAAAGACGCGGGTTTTGGCGGAAATATCCGGCGGAAAAAATCCCGGCAGGCAAGACTCCTTCAAAGCCCGCGCGGCCCCAATGCAAGGAAAATCCCCCCAGCCTGCCAGATGCCGATTTTGGAGAGGCGCGGGAATTGCAGCGGTAATTATTCAATCTTTCCCGAGCATGCGTTTTACGTTTTTTTAAGGCATAAGGCGCATGAATCTACCCCGGCATTTAAGAAGGCTGCAATCAAAGGCTCTTTGCAAAAAATGCACCCCAGGCAGGCGCCCGGGGAGCCGCAGCGCAATAAACCGCGCGGGGCGTCAGAGCCGCTTTTCATACCGCCCGTCTGTCCGCTTTGCGACAAGCTTTTTAAGCTCAAGCATAAGAAGCGCGGAAAGAACGCGCGGAATTGCCAGACCTGCGCGCTCGGAAATTGCGTCGGGCGACAGCGCGTCGCCGGAGGCGAGCGCCGAATATGCCGCCGCCTCGTCCCCGTCAAGCTCCAGCGCGCAGGGAGCGTCCGAACGGGAAGGCTCCCCGCCTTCAAACTTGATTTCAAACTGGCCAGAATAGCCCATTTCTTCCGCGATGTCCTCGACGCAGGCCGCAAGGCGCGCGCCTTCGCGTATCATAAGGTGGCATCCGGCGCTCGTGGACTGGTCTATCCTGCCGGGAACGGCGAATACGTCCCTGCCGAAGTCGCACGCAAGCCTCGCCGTTATCATCCCGCCGCCGCGCACGTCGCTTTCGACGAGCACCGTTGCGCACGTCATGCCGGCGATAATCCTGTTGCGCATGGGGAAAGTCTGGCGGTCGGCGCGCATGCCGAACGGGTATTCGGAAATGACGGCGCCCGAAGCGATTATCCTCCGGTAAAGATCGACGTTCTCGGGCGGATATACGATGTCTATGCCGCATCCGAGCACGGCCACGGTGGCGGCGCCCGCCTCTATCGCGCCCCAATGGGCGGCCGAGTCTATCCCGCGCGCCATGCCGCTTGCAACCACAATGCCCATGCGCCCGAGGCCGGCCGCAAACCGGCGCGCAACGGACTGCCCGTAAACGCTGCAATTCCTGCACCCGACTATCGCGACAGACGGCGCGTTCAGGTCTGCGGAACCTGCGACGTACAGGCCGACGGGCGCGTCATAGACGTTGCGCAGCAGCCTCGGATAGCGGTCGTCGTCGATGCACACGTAGTCCGCGCCGAACGACTTGAGCTTTGCCTTCACCGCGTCCACGTCAACTGAATCCCTGCCTGCAACGAAGGCGTCGGCGATTTTCGCGCCTACCCTGTCGAGGGACATGAGGTCGCGGCGCGAGGCGCGCAGGGCTTCGACGGGCGACCCGAAACGGGCGATGAGCTTGCGCACCGTCGCGGCCCCCACATTCGGTATGAGCGCGAGGCGCATGTAGCTTTCTGCAATGTCAGTCATCGGCAAGGGCCTTTTTTATGAACGGGAAGATGTCTGAAGTGGCGTAGGCGGTCTCGCCGCATTCGGCGAAGGCCTTTTCCGCCGCGCACCCAAGGAGGCGCGCAGCCGCGCATGCGGCGTCGAAGCGCGAAAAGCCGAGGTCCCGGCGCGCGAGGAATCCGGCGGCGAGCCCCGCAAGCACGTCTCCGCTGCCCGCGCGGGAAAGCATCGGGCCGCCCGAAACGTTGAAGGCGATCCCCCCGCCGTCGCATATTCTGGAAAACGGCCCCTTCAGGAGCGCAGCAACGCCCCTTGAGCGGCACATTGCGGAGAGGTCCGCGTCGGAAAGCCCCCCGGATATGCGCAAAAACTCCCCGGCATGGGGGGTTATGAGGATTTTGTCCCGTGGGGCGGCATCCAGCACCGACGGCCTTATCGCGTCCGCGTCCAGCACGACGGGGGCGGCGGTGTTTTTTATAATCTCCGAAACGAGGGCCGCGCTCTCGGCGGATTTTCCCATTCCGGAACCCGCCAGAACCGCGCTCTCGGCCCCGCATACGCCCCTGAACAGCGAAAACGTTTCAAGCGAAAGGCCGCCGCTTTCGTCCTCCGGACAGGGTATCCATATGCAAGCAGGCTCGGCTGCGGCAAGCTGGCAGGCGAACCTCTCCGGGACGAACGCGCTCACAAGGCCGACGCCGCTGCGCAGGGCGGCCTTTGCGTTCATCAGGGCGGCGCCGGGATAGTTGGAAGATCCTGCAAAAATGAAGAGGTGCCCGTAGGAGCGCTTGTCGGTCTCGGCGCGGCGGAGGAGCCTGAGCGGCTCGAGAACCCTGCCTGATACGACCGCCCTTTCCCCGCGCGGCGCACCCTCCGGAAAGAACCCGAGGTCCACATACCTTAGGCGGCCGACGAACTCCCGGTTTTCAGGCTTAAACGCCGCAGCCTTGGCGATTCCCGTCATGTAGGTTACATCTGCGCGGAAGGCCGAAGACGGCGGAAAATCACCGACCCCGGCGGGGAGGTCAATCGACGCCTTTACGCGGGCCTGCACGGAATTTGCCAGGGCGACAGCCCGCTCCATGCCGCCGCGCATGGGAGGCTTGAAACACATCCCCGCAAGACCCTCCAAAACGAGCCCGCACCGGCCCGGAAACCCGCCCTCCCCGACCTCGCGCACGCGCCCGCAGGAAGACATCAGGCGGCCCGCAAAAAACGCCGTGTTGGGCTTCATGGCTCCGAAACCTCCGGGGGCGAACACCGAAATCGACGCGCCGGAGAGCGCTTCAAGGATTTCCAGGGCCGCCCTCGCGGCGTCCCCGCCGTTGTGTCCGGAGCCTACGAGTGCAAGCACCTCGGGTGCGCCGCCCAGCGCGGGGCCGAATTCAGAGAGGATGGCGCGGGCGGTCTTGCGCCCGGCGGAATCCATGGCGCGCAGCGCGGCGCGGGGGTCGCCTGCAAAGAGCGAACGCTCATAGGCGGCGGAGGATTCGCAGTCGAGTATGTCGTCGCAATAGTTTTCCATGTCACTTCACAGCGATTGCCACGGCCTGGGCGTAGCTCTTCAGGTGCGAGAGGCTGATAAGGACGCGCGTCCCCCCGATTTCGCGCAGGCGGGCGGACGCGGCGGCGTCCAAAACGGCCTCGGGCGCCCCGCTTTCAAGGTTGCGGACTCCCACGCTCCTCATCGTTATATCGCCCGAAAAGCCCGTGCCCAAAGCCTTGACGACGGCCTCCTTTGCGGCAAAGCGGGCCGCGAGGCGCATGTCCGCCGAAGCCCCCCGGCCGAGGCACGCCTCAAGCTCAAAATCGCAAAACACCCGATTCAGGAAAGAGTCCCCGTGGCGTTCGCGCATCGAGGCAATCCTGGCCACATCGACAAGGTCCGTGCCGATGCCGACGGCGCCGCCCGGCCCATTCATGAAACGAGTCCCTTCATCTCCGAAACGGCCCGCTCAATCCCGCACGAGAGCGCCCGCGCAATTATGGTGTGGCCTATGTTCAGCTCTCCGAATACCCCGATTGCGGCGATGCGCGAGACGTTCAGGTAGTTCAGGCCGTGGCCGGCGTTCACGATGAGGCCCGCAGACGCGGCAAAAAGGGCGGCGTCCCTTATGCGGCAAAATTCGGCCTCAAGCGCCTCAGGGTTTCCCCAGGCGTTGGCGTAGGCGCCCGTGTGAAGCTCGACGGCTGGGGCCCCGGCCTCGACGGCGCGCTCAATCTGGGCCTTTTCAGGGTCGATGAAAAGGGAGCACACGACGCCCCTGGCCGAGAGCGCCGCAACGGTATCCGCAACCCTTGCGAAATTTCCCGCCACGTCCAGGCCGCCTTCGGTGGTGACCTCCTCGCGGTTTTCCGGGACGAGGCAGGCGTAGTCGGGGGCGGCGGCAAGGGCCGTTTCAAGCACGCTTTCGGCGCATGCCATCTCCATGTTCAGCTTTGTCGATATATTGGCCCTCAGGGCGAATATGTCGGCGTCTGTTATGTGGCGCCTGTCCTCGCGCAGGTGGGCCGTTATGGAATCCGCGCCGCCCCGCTCGGCAAGCAGGGCGATTTCAACCGGGTCCGGCTCCACGATTATTCCGGAAGCGGCGTCCGCCCCGCGGTATCTCGCCTGGCGCAGGGTTGCGCTGTGGTCTATGTTTACTCCAAGTTTTGCCATATCAGGTGAACCTTTTCCAGAGGGAGGGCATGAAGAGCGCCAGTATGGCGTACAGTTCAAGCCTTCCCATAACCATGAGAATTGAAAGCATGATTTTTGACGCGTCCGACAAAAATCCGAAATTTTTTGTAGGGCCGACCTCGTTGAACCCCGGCCCTATGTTCGATATGCACGCCATGACAGCGCTTATGCACCCGCTCAGCGACATTTCACGCTCAAAGGCCGCAAGAATTATCATGGCGGCAACCGAGACGAGGGCGTAGAGCACCGTGAATGACAGCATGTCCCGGGCGTGCGAATCCCCCAGGGCGCGGCCGTTCATCATGACGGGCCTCACGACGTTCGGGCGGAAGGATTTTTCAATATCGTTTAGGCTTATCTTTGAAACCCCGACTATCCTTGCGATTTTCAGGCCGCCCGAGGTCGAGCCAGTGCAGGCCCCCGAAATCAGCATGAAAAGGATTAGGACGTGCGTGACAGGGGCCCATGTCTGGTAGTCGGCGCTGGTAAAGCCGGTTGACGTGAGGATTGAGACGACCTGGAAGACAGAGTCTGTGAAAGTTCCCGCCGCCCCGGAAACGCTCGGGGTCGAATAGTTGAATATGGAAAGGAATATGGCAGCCGACAGTGCGGCCACTATGGCGGCGTAAGCCTTGAACTCCGTGTTCCGCGCGACGCTTTTAAAGTCGCGCTTTACCGCCGCAAGCAGGACTGCGAAGCTCGTCCCGCCTATGAACATAAAAAGGATGGCGACCCACTCCGCAGCCCTGTTTGAATAGGCGGCAAAGCTGGCGTTTTTGACGGAAAAGCCGCCTGTCGAAACCGTCGCCATCATTGTGCAGACCGAATCGAAGGCCGGAAGCCCCGCCGCAAGAAACGCCGCAGCGCAAAGCGCGGAAAGGGCCAGGTATATGCGAAGTATCCGCCATATCCCGCTCTTCAGCCTCCCGCGCTCAAGCGAGGAAGTCTCAAGGCTCGACTCGCTCGAATATATCGCCTTCGCCCCGGCCCCGAGGGAGGAGAGCACCGCCACGAACAGTATCACCACGCCCAGGCCGCCAATCCACTGCGTGAGCGCCCTCCAAAACAGCACGCTCCTCGGAAACTCCTCGACGTTGCCGAACACGCTGGCGCCCGTCGAAGTAAAGCCGCTCGCCGACTCGAAGAACGCGTTTGAAAAGCCGCAGTTTAAAATCATGAAGTACGGGCACGCCCCTATCAGCGAGCAGAGAAGCCACCCCAGGCCCACGACGCACATCGCCTCCTTCTTGAATATCTTACGCGACGCCCCCCGGCCCGGAAGGTAAAACACAAGGGAGGCGACGACCGCGATGGCGATTGAGGTGACCCACGGCTCGTAGGCCCCGGCCTCGACGGCGTTTTCCGAATAATAGGCCGACACCGCCGTGCACGCCCCGAAGGCGAGGGCCATTATGAGCGTTATAAACGACAGCAGCTTGAATATTATGGGGTAGTTCATTGGTGTCCGCCCAGCATGCCGGCTACCTCGCCCGTGCGCTCCCTGGAAAGGATTATTATGAGCCTGTCCCCGGCGTTTATTACGTCGTCGGCCCCGGGAACCTTGGTTATGTTGCGGTGCATGTGCGCGGCTATTATGCATCCCTGCGGAAGGCGGGCCTCGCGCAGGGCCTTCCCGGCGCAAGGGCTGGAGGGCGACACGCGAACCTCGATGATTTCCACGTCCTCGTTGTCGAGCTTGCCTACCTTGACGAACCTGTCGGCCGAGATGTAGCGCATTATTTCAACCGCCGTAGTCCTGCGCGGCGAGACCACGAGGTCCAGCCCCATGACGTCCACCATGTTGCCGAGCACCGCCTCGTAGTCGGGCTTGTTTATGGTGAGCTGGACGTGCCTTACGCCGAGCTTCTTCGCCTGGAGGCAGGTCATGATGTTCTCCTCGTCGTCGCGCGTGCAGGCGACGAAATAGTCCGCGCCGCCGACCTCCTCCTCCTCAAGCAGCTTGAGCGAGGTCGCGCTGCCGTTTATGACGGTTATGTGCGGGAATCGCTCGGCCATGCGGCGGCACAGGGCCAGGCTCGGCTCTATCACCCTCACCCTGAAGCGCGGGTTTGAGAGAAGGCGCACGAGCGATATTGAAATTTCCGTGGCCCCGTATATCACCACAACCACGTCGTTTTCGGCCCTGCGCGCCGAAAATAGCTGGCGGGACTCAAAGAGCGCCTCCGGCGAGCCCATGACGGTCAGGACGTCCCCCAGCATAAACGAGGTGTCAGCCCCCGCCACAATCATTTTACCGCCGCGCTGCACGTAGCCCACGCGCATGTTCTTCGGGAACTTTATGTCGCGCAGCGGGCGCCCGAGAATCTTCGCCCCGGCGTCCAGCTCGACGCGCTGCACCTCTATTTCACCGCGCGCGAAGTCCTCGACGGCGACGCGCTCGGGGTTCCTTATCATCTTGGCAAACTCGACGGCGCAAAGGGCCTCGGGGTTCAGGAGGAAGTCTATGTTGAAGTGCTCCTGGTAGTTTATGATGGAATTGTCGGAATAAACCTGGTCGTGGATTCTGGCAACGGTGTACTTGGCGCCCATCTTGCTCGCAAGGGAGCATGCCACGATGTTAAGCTGGTCGTGGGCGGTCATTGCCAGGAAAAATCCGGCGTCCTGCACGCCCGCCTTTTCCAGAAACTTGGCAGAGGCGCCGTTTCCAACTATCACGCGCACGTCCTGCTCCTCGTCCATCTCGTTTGCGATGGCTTCCGAACTTTCGATTACCGTCACGTCGTCGCCCCTCTCGCTCAAAATCTGCGAGAGGTATCTGCCGACCTCGCCGGCCCCTACTATAACTATCTTCATACGCAAAAAAAACGGCGCGGAGGCCGCGTGCAAGGCCCATATCCTTATTCGGCCGGATTCTTTCGAGATTGAGCGGCGTGTCAAGGCTATTATGCCGCGCCCGCCGCCGGGGTTAGGCGCGCAAGCATATGAAACACACATATATAAATAAAATTCCGCGCATCCCCGAGCCCCGGGCGGCGCATCCGAAGCGGCGGTTCGCGGCCTGCGGCGCATCATTTTTGCTTGCGTGAATTTCCCCATATGTAAAAATGCCGCCAATATGTCAGACCAGAATACTCCGGAGGTACTCATAATAATGGGCAGCATGAGCGACTGGGAAACCATGCAGCACTGCGCCAGGACCCTCGAATCGCTAGGCGTCGCCTATGAACGCCAAATCGCTTCCGCCCACCGCACCCCCGACAAGGCCATGGTGCTCGCTTCCGGCGCGGAGGCGCGCGGCGTCAAGGTCATAATCGCGGCGGCGGGCGGCGCGGCCCACCTTGCCGGCGTCCTCGCCTCGCAGACCCACCTGCCCATACTGGGCGTCCCGATGAAGGGCTGGGCGCTCGACGGGCTTGACTCCCTGCTTTCAACAGTCCAGATGCCCCGGGGCGTGCCGGTAATGACGCTCGCCATAGGCAAGGCAGGGGCTGTCAACGCGGCCGTCGCCGCAGTCCAGATTCTCGCGCTCTCAAACCCGGAAAAGCGCGAGAGGCTGCTGGATTTTAGAAAGAGGCAGACCGACGAGGTGATGTCGCTCAAATTTGAAGACTGAAAACATGGCTGAAAAAAAGACAAAAAAAGACTCCCCCCGCATGGGCCTGAAGCTCCTCGGAAAGAAGCTCAACAAGCCCTCCAAAATACTTGAGACCTTCCCCAACAGGGACCCCGGCCGGGCCTACACCGTAGAGCTTTCGACCGACGAATTTACGTGCCTGTGCCCCATTACCGGCCAGCCGGACTTTGCAAAAATCAAAATCACGTACGTCCCGGCGGAAAAAATAGTTGAAAGCAAGTCCCTGAAGTTCTATCTTTGGAGCTTCAGAAACGAGGGGTGTTTCCACGAACACGCAGTAAACGTAATTCTGGACGACCTCGTAGGCGCCATGAAGCCCGTCTGGTGCGAGGTGGAGGGCCTATTCAACGCCCGCGGGGGCATCGCCATACGCGTCGTGGCCTCCCACGGCTCAAAGCCCCTGCCCTGACGGGCGGCGCGGAAGCTTTAAAACAGTAAACCCCAAACCGACACCACCGCAATGACTCAGCATATAAAAACCCTGATATCGTCAGTCCTGCTGCTGGCGGCCTCCTATGCATTCTCCGCAGAGCCCGCCGCCGAAGCCTCCGGCCCCCAGCGCTATTCCTTCCCGATTCCCGTAAGAATCGACTCCCAAGATTCCCTTTCAAAGACGGCCAACCTCACGCTCCCGGCCCTGCACCTCACAAAGGAGGCCGCCAAGGCGGATCCCCTGACAGCTCTTGCAATGGAAACCGTCGAGGCCGTCAAGGCCGGGCCAAAGGACCCGAAGTTCGAGGCATGCCTCACAGCCCCCGCCCAAAAGAGGCGAGCGGCGGCGTTTTTCAGGCGCATGGGGAAAACCGGCCAGCTAAAGGCCGCCTATGCGGTTTTCGTCTCCCCCGAATCGGCCGTGGTGTTTTTTGACGCCCCCGGCTGCACCTTCAAGCCCGACATGCGCTTCCTGTGGCTCGACCTCGTAAAGGACGGCGGCAAGGAGAGGTTCGCATGGAATCCCGTGGCCCGCAAAACGCCGCTTACATCCCTCATAGGCGAATCGGTGGCAATGGCCGACCCGACGCGCCCGATACTCCCGTATGCGGGCGAAAGCAAGGCGGTGGACAACATCGCATACATCGACCTCACCGGCGACCAGAACGCCGACAACCCGGCGCTGAAGTTCTACAAGGAAGCCCAGTCCAAGTTCCACGCCCTGGACCTCCCCGCCTACGGGGACGCAATGACGGAAAAGGGCCGCGAAAAGTTCGCCGCGCAGTACCTCGGCATGAGCCCCGAAGACCAGAAGAAGGCGCTTTCCGACTACCTGACATACGATAAGTCCTTCAAAAAGATGGCGGACCTCGGCGAGCTGAAAGTCATACTCTTTACGCGCGTGCGCGACAACATGGTCAATTCCTACGACGCAGCCTTCATTGTCCAGGACGGGGAAAGCTTCAAAATAGCGAACTTCGGGCAGGACCAGGGCCCGCTGGCGGAATACCTCATAGAGCAGATAAAGTAGCCTTCCAAACGGCGCGCGGGAGTCTGTTTCGCGCGCCGTTTTTTTGCCCCCGCCCCGGGGTGCGGCCGGCACAAAAGCCGGAGCGCCCGCCTAAAAAACGAACCCGCCGCGCCGATTAAAAACGGAAAAAAGATTATGCAAAAATCCCCCCTCCTCTTCTCGCCCATGAAAATAAGGGGCCTTGAGCTGAAAAACAGGCTCGGGCTTTCGCCAATGTGCCAGTATTCCGCCGAAAACGGCATGGCAAACGACTGGCACTTCGCCCACTATGCGGCGCGCGCCGCAGGGGGGCTGGGGCTTGAGATAGTAGAGGCGGCGGCGGTCTCCCCGGAAGGCAGGATATCCCCGCAGGACCTCGGCATATGGGACGACTCGCAAATCGGGGGGCTGGCTCGCATAGCGTCCTTTGCCAAGGCCCAGAAGTGCGCGACAGCCATACAGATAGCCCACGCCGGGCGCAAGGCGAGCTGCGCCGCAGACTTTCTCGGCGGCCGGCCCCTGGAGCCGCAGGACGGAGGGTGGTCCCCCATCGCCCCATCCCCCCTCCCGTTCCATCCCGGCCATCCCGTCCCACGCGAGATGGACGCCTCCGATATAAAAAAGGCGGTGGAAGATTTTGCCAATGCCGCCGGAAGGGCCGTCGAGGCAGGCTTTGACATCGTTGAAATACACGCGGCCCACGGGTATCTGATACACGAATTCCTCTCGCCAATAACCAATTTGAGGAAGGACGAATACGGCGGAAGCTTTGAGAACAGGTCGCGTTTCGCAGTCGAAGTCGCGCGGGCGGTGCGCGCGGCAATTCCGGACGGGATGCCGCTCTTTGCGAGAATTTCAGCGACCGACTGGGTGGACGGTGGATGGAACATAACCGAATCCGCCGCCCTTGCAGTGCTTCTTAAAAACGAGGGCGTGGACCTCATAGACGTATCTTCGGGCGGGCTTGTCGAAAACGCGGCAATCCCGGTCGGATGCGGATACCAGGTTCCGTTCGCCCACGCAATAAGGCGCGACGCGCGCATGCCGACGGCCGCCGTTGGGCTCATAACAGAGGCGGCGCAGGCCGAAACCATACTTTCAAACGCCCAGGCCGACATCATCCTCCTCGGGCGCGAGCTCCTGCGCAATCCGTCCTTCGCCTTCCAGGCGGCGGCCAGGCTCGGGGCCGAAATCGAATACCCCGTCCAGTACGCCCGCGCGAAAATCAGGCGCTAGGCGCGGGGAAATCCGGAGGCCGAAGGGCGGGAGTTTGAACGCCCCGGGCCGTGCAAAAAACGCGCGGCGGAGGCTTTGCCTCTATAAAATCCCCCTCCGTTTTTCAGGCGCAAATAAAACCTCCCGCAGGGATGAAACAGAAAATGGAACCGGGCACGGACTGAATGCCATAAAAGAAACGGGAGAGCGGACAATGCCGCCCCGCAGGCGGAAACGGCAGAAGCTCCCACAAGCAGGTTTTGCGCCAACCTCCGCCCCCAATTCATAAGCCATTCCGCTTAAAACATATAAGCTCCCGCAAACGGCTGCCTGCGCAGACTCCCGCGCCCGAAGTTTCCCCGGCCTCGGGAAAGTCCCGCTCCCACTCTCCGCATGTTGCACGCGGCAAACCGCGCCTAATCGCGCTTGAAAAGCGGAAGGCAAGACAATGCTGGCAGGCAGGCCCGCTGGAGAAGCCGGAATGCTGAAAAAGCGGCCCTCCCCCATTTTGCTCGGGAAGCGCAATGCGGGACGGAGGTCAGAAATTCGGCCTGTATTCAAACTCGGATTCGGCCTTGGAATCCCGGAACTCGTCGAGTTTTGCGCGGCGGAAGAAAGCGGCGTTTAGGAGGTTATTGGGGAACATCTGTATGGTGTTATTGTATTCCTCGACCCCTCGGTTAAACACGGTCAGAGCCGCCGCCACCTGCGCCTCGCATTCGGAAACTTCCCGCATGTAGGAGACGTAGAGCTTGCCTGTCTGGAGGTCGGGATACGCCTCGCGGCGCGCGTCAAGCACCGCCCTGGCCCTGCTTGAAACGCCGGCGGCCTCGCGAAGGGCCGACACGTCTATCTTGTTGTCGTCCAGCCTCTCCCCCGCCTCGCGAAGGCGCGTGATGTCGGCAAGGGCGCCGCGTTCAAAAGCTGCGTACTCGCCCATTTTTTCAGCCATAAGTTCCAGGGCGCGAAGCTCCTTGCGCTGCCATCCGGCCACATTCGACCACGCGCGTTTGGCGAGGTTTAACGCCCCCACAATCCTGTTATAAAACCCTATGACATAGACGGCCGCCAAAACCGCGACCGCCGTGAGCGACATTAGAAAAACCGACGTAATTGCCATATGATGCCTTGTTTTAAATTCCGGACGACTTCATCCGGAGAAAATCTGGCGGAATCCTTCGGATTTTTCAAGGATATAACGCGGATTTTTCATGCGGGGGGGCGCGCAGCCGGGAGGAGTCAGAAATTGGAGTCGTTAAAAGCCTTTATCCTGGAAAATACGCGGAGCAGAAATTCATACTTGGGGGCGGAGAATCTTCCCAAAGCTATGGATTTTATAAGCCCGGGAGAGGAGGCCACGTCCCCAAACCTCATTTCGAGGTCCAAGAGGTCGCGGTCTGCAAACGTGACGTTCACCCTCCCGCCCGCAGACTCGATTGAAAGCGAAGAAAAGGCTCCGGCAAGGCTTTCAAGGCGCAGAATCACGGCAGGGCTTAGAAACCTGGCGCACTCCGTTTCATCATTGCAGGTGATTTCAAAGGCGCGGTTGAACGAATCAAGCGATGTCTTCCATCTTCCGGGAGAGGCCGCCGCCCAGCGCCTTCCGTAGGAGCCCCGCAGCTCCATGCGCGGCATGAAGGGAAAGTTTTCAAGAATGACGCCGTTATGTCGAAAGGTCTTCCTCTCTTTGCGCATGCGCTTGTTTGCGGCATCGTAAACCTGGCTCACCTCTACGTAGCTGAAGCGGTATATCAAAAGCCCGGAGGGCGCGCCGTCAAAGGAGGCCACGCCCTTCAGGGCCTCGTCCACGCGCCTGGATTCGTCCCCGCAGGCAAAGCTGTTGAAATCGCGCGCAAGCTCCCTTGCAAACCCTGCCGGGGAGAAGCCCGAAAGCGGCTCTATTCCGTACTTCAGAAAGGCCGCGCGTCGCAATACGGCCCGTATCGGCGCATTCCGCACCGACACCTTGCGGAATATGAAAAAAAGCCAGAGGGCCGAAACGCAGAGAACGGCCGCAGGCCCCCACCCTCTGAACAGGATTCCGGGGAAAGCCAGATGCGCCGCATACGCGCAGACCGCAAAGGCGATGGCAAAGGCGGCGTTGGGGGCGTAGTTATATTTCAGGGACGCCATTTCGGAAAGTGGCGCGGCGTTCCTGCCGAGGCTTTCCAAATCCGGGCTTGCAAGAATCTTTGCAGCCGGCGCGCGCATGGCGGCCTTCTTCACTTCAAAGTCGCGGAAGAAAATCCTGCCGAGGCGGCCGCGCCGGGGCCGGAGGGCGTCTGTAGCGTCGTTTTCAAGCATATTGATTTTAAGGGTCATGATACGTCAGGCGCCCCGCCAAATCAAGGCCGCAATGCGAAAACTTTCGCTTGCCTTTTCCCTGAGAAGCGCGACAATGAAAGGCGGAAAAACTTTGCGGGGCGTTGCCCTGCGGAACCTTGGGGATTTTTATGGGGGAAACGCAAGTACGGACAAAATGCGCGCTCAAGGCTGGGATTCTCGCCTGCGCATCCCTTTCGGCGCACGGCGCGGAGGCGGAAAAGGCCCACTACGCAGAGGACGTCGCCCCGGTTGTTGCGAATCTGGGCTGCGCATCTGCGAAGTGCCACGGCTCCGAGGCCGGGGCGGGCGGGATAAAGCTTTCCATGTTTTCCGCAGACCTGCGCGCCGACTGCGAGGCCCTGTCCGGCTCCTTCAAAGGCAGGCCCGTAAACTTCAAAACGCCCTCGGAAAGCCTCCTGCTTAAAAAGCTCGACGGACGCTTGCCGCACACGGGCGGCGCCCTGGCCCCGGCGGGCTCGGAAGCCGCGAAGAAAATAGAGGGATGGATAGCCTCGGGCTGCCCGCTCCGCGACGCCAACGCGCCGGAGCTGGTTTCGATATCGCTGGAGCGTCAGGAAATCGTGCTGCGCCCGGGGGAAAAGGCCCGCACAAGGGTTTTGGCGAAATATTCGGACGGCTCTGAAAGGGATGTTACGGCCTCCGCCGAGTTTTCCTGCCCGCAGGGGTTCGTCTCCGTATCCAAGGGCGGGGAGGTTTCGGCCTCGGGCTTCGGCCTGGCATTCGCGGACGTTTCGTTTTCCAGAAAATTTGCGACTCTCACAGTGGTGGCGGCAAAGCAGCCCTCCGTTCCCTTCCCCGACGAGGCAAGCGAAAACCCAATCGACAAATTCGCGGCCAAAATGCAAAAAAAGGCCGGGATAGCGCCGTCTGGCATATGCACTGACGCGGAGTTTTTAAGGAGGTTGTATTTCGACGCAACAGGCCTTCCGCCCACAGCGGAACAGGCCGACGCATTCCTCCGCGACCAGTCGAAGGACAAGCGCAAAAGGCTCGTCTCAAAACTCCTCGACTCCCCCGAATTCGCAGACCGGCTCGCCATGAAGCTCTCCGACCTGCTGCGCATAAAAAGCGAATTTCCAAGCAACCTGTGGCCGAACGGCGCCCAGGCCTACCACGCCTGGCTGCGGGGCGCTGTAGCCTCGGGAATGCCCTTCGACGTCATGGCAAGGCGAATGCTCCTCTCAAGCGGCAGCGACTTCAAGGATCCCCCCGTAAACTTCTACCGCGCCGTGAACACCAAGGACGCGGAAAATTTCGCGGAGGCCGCCGCGCTCGTATTCATGGGCGCGCGCACGAACTGCGTAAAGTGCCACGCCCACCCGAACGAGGAGTGGACGCAGGAGGACGGGACGAACCTCGCGGACTTTTTCAGGCACATGTCGGTGAAGAAATCCAAGGAATGGAAGGAGGAAGTGCTGACGCTCGACCTCGACCAGCCGGCCGTGAGGTCGGGGGCCGACTACTTCATCTTCGGCGAAAAAATATCCTCCCCGCCCGGCCGAGACCCGCGCGAGGCGTTCGCCGAATGGCTGCTCCGCCCGAGGAACCCCTACTTTGCCAGGGCCGCCGCAAGCCGCGTGTGGTTCTGGATTTTCGGGGCGGGACTCGTTGAGCCGGCCGACGACATACGCCCGAACAAGCCGTCGCTCAACCCCGAGATACTGGACTTTCTCGCGCGCGAGTTCGAATCGTCCGGCTTCCGGCTGAGGCGGCTTTACGAGCTCATATTCACGTCGCTTGCCTACCAGCGCTCGTCCGTTCCCAACGCGACCAACGCCGACGACTTTTTCTTCTTCTCGCGCCACATTCCAAGGCGCCTCGACGCAGAGAGCCTGAACGACGCCCTCGGGACGATTCTCGGCGTGTGGCAGCCCTTCAAGAGCATAACCCCGGAACCATACGCCTTCTGGCCCGAGGATTTCCGCGCGGGCGCGCTGCACGACGGGAGCGTCTCAAACCCGTTCCTCACCCTGTTCGGCAAGCCCGGGCGCAATTCGTCGCACTTAAACGACAGGTCGAACGCAGTTTCAATGCAGCAGCTCCTGCACATGATGGGCAGCGAAAACATCAGGTCGAAGCTGGACAATTCAAAGTTTTTAAAGGACATCGCAAAGTCCCCGACCTCGCCGGAGGAAAAGGTATCGGCCCTCTATCTGGCCTTCCTTTCGAGGCGTCCGTCGCAGGACGAAATGAAAGCCTGCGGGCGGCACATAACAGAGGGCGGCAAGCCCGTTCTGGAATCGGTAAAGGACATAGCCTGGGCGCTCGCAAACACCAGGGAATTTCTGTTTAAAATGTAGGGGGGGCTTGCAATGAAAATATCCATTTCAAGGCGGGATTTCATAAAGATGGGCGGCGTGTGCGCGGCTGCGCTGCCGCTTTCGAGGCTTCTGGCGGGCCCGCAGGCCGGGGCCGCCCCGGCGGCGGCAGCGCAGCCCAGGGCCAGGGCTGTCATACAGATATTCCTTGCGGGAGGCCCCTGTCAGATAGACACATTCGACCCAAAACCCGCCGCGCCGCGTGAGTTCACAGGCCCCTACACAAAAGTCTGCCCCACCAACGTGGACGGCATAGAGCTTTCGCAGACGATGCCGCTCACCGCCGCCCACGCCGACAAATACAGCGTCATACGCTCCATGACCCACGGCGACAACAGCCACGAAGTTTCAACCTACATGATGCTGACCGGCGTCCCCCCGGGCGGCGAGCTGGTGTATCCGTCGATGGGTTCGGTTATAGCATACAGCAGGCGTTCCGCCCCCCCGGGCGACGTTCCCGCCTTCATATCGGTCATGGACCCCTACTCGCGCTTCGACGAGTCGGGCTTCATCGGCGAAAGCGGGCGCTCGTTTGCGGCGTCGGGCATAATATCCCGAGGCGAGCTCGACTTCAAAAAGGCCGCCTATGGCTCGAAAAAAAGCCAGCGGCCCAGGAGGCGCCCCGGAGATTCCGCAGGGGAATTCTCCGACAGGCGGGGGCTTTTGAAGGCCATAGACAACATATGCGAAGAGGCCGCGGCGGAGCTGGCAGACGCCGACGCCATGCGCCAGACCGCATTTTCCATGCTGGCCGGGCGCGGGCGCGAGGCGTTCGACCTCACGCGCGAGCCCGACTCCGTGCGCGAAAAATACGGCTCGATAAGGCAGTTCGGCCAGCAGCTCCTCCTCGCCCGCAGGCTGGTTGAGGCCGGCGCGAGCTACGTGAACGTAATGCTGAACGGCTGGGACACGCACAAGAAGCATTTCGAGGCCATGGAGACGCTGATGCCCGCCCTCGACGCGGGATACGCCGCCCTCATGGAGGACCTGGCCTCCCGGGGCCTCCTCGACACGACGATAGTAACGCTCGGCGGCGAATTCGGCCGCACCCCGCGCATAATGTACAACGCCCCCTGGATGGGCGGGCGCAACCACTTCGGGGCGGCGTTCAGTTGGCTTGTCGCAGGCGGAGGCTTCAGGGGCGGATGCGTGGTGGGCAAGACGAACGCAACCGGGGAGAAGGTCGTCGAGCGTCCGGTGTACCCGTGGGACCTGAGCATGAGCGTGTACGAGCTTGCGGGCGTAAGCCCCGACGCGCGCCTGCCGCACCCGACGGGCTGCGTGGCCTACGCGGTGCCCCCGGAGGTGCGCAGGAGAAATTCCGGCGGAATTTTGAGGGAGATAATGAAATCATGAAGCTGGCGGCGGCACTGGCGATAGCCATTCAGGCGTGCGCGGCGTTCTGCGCCGACATTTCGCACGTCGTGCAGTCCCGGGACTTTTCGCGCGTTGCTATATCCCCCTCGGGCGCGCGCCCCGTGCTTTCCATAAGGTTCTCTCCAAAAAAGATGAGGCTTGCCACGGTTTCGGAAAACCTCGTCTGCGTATGGAACGCCCACAACCTTTCGCGCCTCGCCCGGTTTTACAACCCGGAATTCGGGCGCATGCCGGCGGCCGACGCCGACGCAGACTTCAAATTCCTGTACGCCGCCTCCGGAAAGAGCGGCGAAAGCGGAAGGGCGCTTAGGATAAACCTTGAGACGGGGGAATTCAAAGTGCTTGCGGAGGCGAAGGACGAATTTCTGTGCGCGGCCGTCTCAAGGGATTCCAAGTTTGCGGCCTTCGGCTCGGCCGACGGCACGCTCGCCGTTTTCGACGCGGATACAGGCAGGGAGGTCTCGCGCCGGAAGTTCGACGGGCTGAAGGTCTGCGCGGTTGCATTCAACTACCAGTCGGACACGCTCGCGGCCGCGCTCTCCGGAGGCGCCGTCAAAAGGTTCGGCAGGGAGTCCGGCTTTTCCGCCGAGGACGGCGAAATAATCCTCCCGGCCGTTCCGGTTGCCATATCGTTTCTGCCCGGCTCAAAAACGGGAATCGCCGCCGCCGCCGGATTCGGGCACTCCGCGAAAATATTCTTCTCCGGCAACTTCTCCGAAAGAAGCCTCAGGGAAATCCGCCTAAAGGGCCTCGACCCGTCGTGGATGACGACGCGCCCGGCCGGGCACACGATTCTGGCATGCGGGAAAAACGGGGCGCTGAGGGGCATGAGGCCGAACGCGTCGGACCCCATGGAGGCGCGCCTCGAGCCGTCCCTATCGCGCCTTGAGGCGGTGGACACCGCGCCCCTCGCGGGGGTGTACGCCTCAACTTCGGACGCCCAGATCCTCTTCTGGCAAAACCACATGGGCAGGCTCTGCGGCGGAATAGCCATACTGGGCGAGAAGGGCGAGCACTACGCCCTGTGGACGCGCTCGGGGCGCACATTCTCGACGCTCCCCGGAGCCATAAAACTCCTGTCTTCAGACGGCAGCGAAGTTCCGGAAAAGATCAGAAAGGCCTACATTGGGAGGGAAAAGGCAGAGAGGGAAATTATGTCAAAATCCATGAAAAACCCGCCCAAAGAAAAGCCCCGGGCGCGCGCGGCAAACGCGGCTCCCGCAGCCGCCGGGGCAAAGGCGGGCAAAGGCGGGAGGGGCGCGGAATGAAGGCGGCATTTTCGCTTATTGCCTCGGCGCTCGCGTGCGCGGCGTGCCTTGCAAAGCCGCCTTCCGTCATGCTCGTCTATCCGGCAGGGGGATGCGCGGGGACTTCATTCAAGGCGGTGATAGGCGCGCTGGACGCGGATTCCGCCACCGGCATTTCAATAAGCGGCGCCGGGGTGTCGGGCAAGATACTGAAGATAGGCCCGCTCCCGCCGGAACGCGCCGCGGCGGCCGCAAGGCGGGACGAGGCGAAGGGGATGAAGTTCATCGAGGCCGAAATTTCCATAGACCCCGGCGCGGAGCCGGGAATCAGGGACCTCAGGCTCGAAAGCCCGGAGGGCGCGTCTAGCCGTTACTTTTTCAGGGTCGGAAACATTCCAGAAATCCGGGAGGCCAAAGACCACCAGTCCCCCGGGGCCGCGCAAAACACAGGCAGGCTCCCGGCGGTAATAAACGGGCAGATTTACGAGGGGGAGAGGGATTTTTACAGGTTCGAACTATCCGCCGGAAAAACCTACGTGTTCGACCTCGCGGCCCGCGCCATAAGGCCCTACCTCGCAGACGCCGTCCCCGGATGGTTCCAGGCGGTGATGCGACTTTCCGACGCATCCGGGGAGACGGCCGCCTACTGTGACGACTGGCAGAACTCGCCGGACCCGGTGATAATTTTCACGCCAAAAAAGAGCGGCGCCTACATCCTGGAAATCCGGGACGCCCTCTTCAGGGGCAGGGACGACTTCGTCTACCGCCTCTCAGCGGGCGAGCTCCCCTTCATAGAGGCCGCCTTTCCGTGCGGCGGCGGGGCGCAGGGCGAGACCGAGGTCTCCCTGATCGGAGCCAACCTGCCGTCAAAAACGGTGAAGGTTTCAAAATCCCCGGGCGACGGGGAGGTGGCCGAAATCAGGGTAAAGAGCGGCCGCCTCATCTCAAACCCGGTGAAATTCATGTTCGATTCCCTTCCGGAGGAAAACATATCCCCCTCCGAAAAGCCCCCGGAAAATCCCAGCCCCGTGCCCCGCATATTTAACGGCGTCATCCGCAACCCCTACGACGCCCACTGGGTGCGCTTTGCCGCAAAGAAGGGCGAGGAGCTGGTTTTCGAGGTTTTCAGCGCGCGCCTCGGCTATCCGGCAGACGCCCGCCTGCGCCTCTACAATGCAAAAACCGGCGCGAAAATAGCCGAAAACGACGACGTAGACGACCCGTCCTTCGGCCTCGTGACCGCCCAGTTCGACCCCCGCATAATCTACCGCTTCAGGGAGGACGGCGAATACCTGCTCAAGCTGGACGACTCCCGCAACCAGGGCGGGGACGACCGCGTATTCAGGCTCAAAATCGCCCCGCCGAAAAAGTCCGTGGAGCTGACGGTAACCCCCGCAAACCCGCAGATTCCGCTAGGCAATTTCGCGCCGCTTACGGTGCGCGCGGTAAAGCGCGGGGGATGGGACGGGAAGATAGAAATCAGTGTAAAAGACCTGCCAAAGGGGTTCTCGGCAGAAAAATGCGCGATAGAGCCGGGAAAGGATTCGTCGTTTCTCATGATAAAATCTCCGGACTCCTCCGACGTGAAAAGCTTCATCCCGTCATTTTCGGCAAAGACCAAAATCGGGGATGCGGATGTGGAGCTTCCCGTGAGAGCCTCGGAAGAGCTGACCCAGGCCTTCTTCATAATCCACACTCTGCCCGTTGAAAACATAAGTGCGGCCGTCCTGCCAAAGGCCCCGTTCAGGCTCGAATGGGGCAGCGACCTGCCGGAGCTTCCGGCCAGCGTAAACGCCGGGAACGTCCTTGAAATCAACATGAGGCTCGTGCGCGACAAGGGTTTCAACGGCCCGGTCCGGATAGGCTCCTACCGCGGCCTGAGGGGCCTCCAGGTGCTCCCGCAGACCGTGAAGGCCGGCGAGGAGGAGTTCGCCGTCAGAGTGCGCGGGAACCCGAACGCAGTCGGCGTAATACTCGACACGATGTTCGTCACGGCATCCTTTTCAAAGGGAGGAAAGACCTACATGCACACGGCCCCGCCGCTCCCCTACCGCGTGTTCGGCAAGAGCGACCTGAAGCTCACAAAATAACTGCGCCGCCTGCATTTGCGCGTTGAGCCCGATTCCGGAGCGCAGAATAAAATTGACCCGCCATTCGGCCGCAGTTTAATCCGACCCATGATTTCCAGCATTCTAAAATCCCCCACGGCGGTTTTTGCCGCGTGCGCTGCGGCGCTCAATGCGGCCGCCACGGCGTGGGCCGCCCACGGCGCGGAGCCCGCCGACTACGTAAACCCGATAATAGGGGCGTCAACCTCGAAAAAGGCCGCGCGCGCAGGCCACGGGCTCGGCAAGACCTTCCCCGGCCCCGCTACGCCCTTCGGCCTGGTCCAGCTCAGCCCGGACACCATGACAGGCGGCGACAACGGCCCCGGGTACTCATGGCACATGTCCACAATCGAGGGCTTCAGCTTCACCCACATGTCCGGCATAGGTTGGTTCGGAGACCTTGGCAACTTCCTGGTGACCCCGACGACGGGCCCCCTGCGCACCTCCAAGGGCACCCCGCCGAAAGAGGACATGGAATTCGGCAACGACCTGCATTCGGCGCCGATTGAGGGCTACCGCTCAAAATTCAGCCACGATACAGAAACCGCCCGGGCCGGATACTACGCCGTGACCCTCGACGACTACGGCATACGGGTGGAGCTTGCGGCGGCCCCGAGGGCGGGCATCATGCGGATGACGTATCCGGAATCGGAAAATTCGCGCATCCAGATAGACCTGGCGCGCAGAATCGGCGGGACTTCCGCAGAGCAGTTCGTTGAAGTGGTCGACTCCCGCACAATACGCGGGTGGATGAAGTGCCCGCCTTCAAACGGGGGCTGGGGCAACGGCGCAGGCAGGGCGGACTACACCGTTTACTTTTACTGCCAGTTTTCAAAGCCCCTCAAGAAATTCGGGGTGTGGGAGGCGAAAATCCCCGAGGGCGTCCCGCGCAAGATGGAGTCAAACGGAAGCGCGGCCTATCAGAAAATCCTGGCCGAAGCGGAAGTGCGGCCCATGGAGCGTTCTGCCAGGGGGAAGCACCTGGGCTTTTACACGGAATTCCCCACAAAAAAAGGCGAGAAAGTGCTGCTTAAAAGCGGCATATCTTTTGTGGGCATGGAAAACGCCAGGGAAAACCTCCTCTCCGACATCCCCGGCTGGGATTTTGAAAAGACCGCCGCAGACGCACGCAAACTCTGGAACGAAGCGCTTTCATGCATGAAAGTGGAGGGAGCCTCGGACCGCGAAAAGACAATATTCTACACGGCCCTCTACCACGCCATGATAGACCCGCGCTCCGCCTCCGACAAAAACGGCGAATACGTCGGCGCCGACAGGGGCGTCCACCGCGCGGAGGGCTTCACTTACCGCACAATCTTCAGCGGCTGGGACGTGTTCCGCAGCCAGTTTCCCCTCCTTACGATAATCCGCCCGGACATAGTAAACGACGAGATAAACTCCCTCATCCAGATGGCCGAGCTAAGCGGGCGCGGCGACTTTCCGAGGTGGGAATTCATGAACGCCTACTCCGGATGCATGCTGGGCGACCCCGCAGTCTCCGTGCTGGCCGACGCCTACGCGAAGGGCATAAGGGGCTACGACGCCGACAAAGCCTACAAATACGCGGCAAAAACAAACGCCGAGCGCGACGGCGACAACCGCGCCTACAAAAAGCACGGCTACGTTCCCGGCAAGGTCTCCCACACGCTGGAGCTCGCCTATTCCGACTGGTGCATGTTCCGCCTGGCCGAAATGACGGGCAGGGAAGCGGATGCAAAAAAATATCTGGAAGGCTCCAAAAACTACAAAAATATCTGGAACGAAGGCGAGCGATGGTTCACGGCAAAGGGCGCCGACGGCAAGTGGCTCCCCTTCAAGGGCAAGACTGTCCACGGGCAGGGGTGCGTGGAAAGCAACAACTTCCAGCAGGGCTGGTTCGTTCCGCACGACATTGAGGGCTTCAAGAAGCTTGCCGGCGAGGACTTCTTTGAAAGCGAGCTTGAATCGTTCTTTGAAAACACCCCTGAAGACTTCCTCTGGAACGACTACTACAACCATCCCAACGAGC
Source organism: uncultured Opitutales bacterium (assembly GCA_900548185.1). Lineage (GTDB taxonomy): Bacteria > Verrucomicrobiota > Verrucomicrobiia > Opitutales > Intestinicryptomonadaceae > Intestinicryptomonas. The sequence continues at coordinate 10,392 of URJJ01000001.1, read as the reverse complement.
CAAACCACCAGGTTCCTTTCATGTTTAACCGCACCGGAAAGCCATGGCTTACGCAGAAGTGGACCCGCGCAATCTGCGACAAGGCCTACGGCACCGACGTGGCAGGAATCGTGGGCAACGACGATGTCGGCCAAATGTCCGCCTGGTACGTCCTCGCAGCCTCCGGTCTCCATCCCATATGCCCCGGCGACACCCGGTACGAAATCACAAGCCCCGTGTTCGACCGCGTCGAAATACGCCTGGACAAAAAATACCACAAGGGCTCCAGGTTTGAAATCGTGGCTCGCAACAACTCCCCGGAAAACATATACATCCAGTCCGTCCGCCTCAACGGCAAAGACATCGGCAGGCTCTGGATAGACCACTCCGAAATATCGGCGGGCGGGCGCCTGGAGCTTCAGATGGGGCCAAGGCCGAACGAAAAGCTGGGGCTTGGCAAATAGCGCAAAGCGCAGGGCTCAGCAAAAGAATCCGGGAGGGAAGCCCCTTCCGGATTTTTTTTTGCAATAGATTCGGAATGCGTCCGCCATCGGCGGCGCCGGAAACCCGGCCTACCTGCGCCCCGCGCCCTCCAGAAACTCCGCGACGGCCTCCGCCTCGCGCGCCTCGAAATCCCTGCCCTTTGAGTCGAAGTAGTCGTAGAATGCCCTGTCCCCCTCGCTCCATAGGTTCGCCTCGCGGTAATCGCCGCAGAAGGGCACATAGAGGTCTATCCATGCGGCAATCTTGTCCAGTTCCTCGCGGGTGAGCTTCTGGCCGCCGTGGCCGGACTTCAGCATGCCCATTATCTCGCTCTTTGCAGCGCCGCGGTAGTACGGCGGCAAAAGGGTCGGAACAGACTGCATGCCCGGCCAGTTTATAAGGGGGTTTGTGAAATCGGCGTAGCAGACGGTGTCGCCGTTTAGGGACGGCTGGAGGAGGTTGTAGTAGGCGTCGTTAAAAAGCCTCTTTGCGCGTCGGTTTTCAACCGGATAGTCGAGCAGGCTGAAGGCGCGCACGGCAAGCCCGGAATTTTTCCTTTCCAGAGAAAGCCACTCTTCGCCCCTGGTCGGGGCTATGTCGCCGACGCTTATCTTTGCGCCGTCCCGGCCGGTTATCCTGGGCACGGAGCGGTCGTTGTGGCAGGATACGCACCGCCTGTCCAAAATCGGCTGTATGTGCTTTCGGAAGCTGAAGCCTCCCCTCACGTCGTAGAAGGGCCGCAGCTTGGCCGGGCGTCGGCCGGGGGCGATGTTCAGGGGCTGCTTGTGGGGCGTATCGCGGTCGCCGTGGCAGCCGAGGCACGAGTAGAATTCGCCGGGCTGCATGGCGGTCCACGAGCGCATTGTGGTGACGGCGTTTCCGTCGGCGTCTATCGGCTGGAAATAGACCGGGGTGCGCGCGGGAATTTCAAAATACACCGAGCCGTCCGGGGCCACGTCGACTTCGCCGAGTATCTCCTTGGTATCCCAGGCCCCCTGGCCGAGCGCGACGGGGGTGCAGACCATGTTGGCCACCCCGACGCCGCCCTCATTGTTTTTGCCGTCCAGGGCGCCGACGGGCGCGCGGCGGTATTCGATTTTCACCACGCGCACCTTCTTTATCGCGCCCTTTGGCACGCCTTTCACGCCGTCGCCGTAATAGATGTTTCTTATGAAGAGGGTTCCGGTCTTTTTGCGGTAGTCGAGCGCGGAGGGCGCGAGTTTCGGAAGCTTCCTGGGCGCTGCCGCAACCGCCTGCTTGGAGTCCAGATACGGGTGATAGGCAAGAAGCTCGCGCCTCCCGTCAGGGTCCATGAGATACAAGCCGTACGGGAGCGGATAGGAGCGGTTGTCGGAATTGAACGGGTGGAATGTCACGAGGAACAAATCTTCGGAGAGCGGGAAGGGATACTGGAACTGGGGGCCGCCCTGCCCGTAAGCGTCCTGCCTCACGGGCTTTTCCCTGCGGCGCGGCGCAAGGAGCTCCACGCCGGAATCCTCCTGCCTCCCCTTTGACGGGTCGATTTCGGCGAGCTTTCCGCGCTGGGCGGTGTGGTGGCCGTGCAGGGTGGCGAGGTATTTCCCGGTTCCTGGAATCTGGCGCGCGTGGCCGATTGCGGTTGGATACCACGACTTGTTGCCGTAAAGCTCGGTCTGGAAAGACCCGTCGGGCTTCATCGAGAAAAGCCCCTGCGTGAAGGTCTGCCCCCTGTCGTTATAGTCCCAGCGGGTGTAAACCACGTCCCCCTGCTCGTTGACGCTCGGCGCAGTGGTGCAGACCTGGTCGAAGCCCACGCGGCGCATGAACGAGCCGTCGGGGCGCATGATGTAAAGGTTGCTCACGTCCGTGTTCCAGCAGTCGGTGGTCTGCTCGCAGCGCGTGGAATTGAACACAATCTCGCCGGTTGGCAGGTAGCGGGGGTCGATGTCGGCGCACTTGCCGTCTGTAATCTGGCGGATTTTGCGGGTGGCAAGGTCCATTTCGTAGATGTGGAAGTCGTCGCCGTGGACCGACTTCTTCCATGAGAAAAGCGCCCTTTTGCCGTCGTATGAAACGTCCGGGTCGCGGATGGTTCCGGTTTTGTCCTCAAGCAGCGCCTCGCGTGATACGGAGCCGTCGCCCCTGACTTCGAGCATGCAAAGCGCGGAATCCGGCGCGAACTTCATCTCGCCCCGGGCGTCGGAGACGGCCTCGGTATAGCCGTAAAAGGACGGCGCTATCGGGTAGCGCTCCACATACAAAAACCTGCGCGGAAGCCCCTCCAGGCGCGCCAGAAATTCCCTGCGCCGCGCCGAACATGCCGAAACGTAAGCCTTCGCGGCCCCGCGCACCCCCCTTGCCGAATCCGCCGCCCGTCGCATCTTCTCCGATTCTGCGGCGTCTGATATTCCCTCTGCGGCCTTCCGGGCAAGCCGCCTGAAAAGCTCCTCCCTTTCGGGCTCTCCGGACGGGATTTCCGAAAGCTTCTCCCCGAGGTCGCGCTTCAGCCAGTCGGCCTCCGCGGGCCAGAATTCCCCAAGCATCCGCCAGAGCCACAGGTTCCGGGTCGGGTTGCCGTCCCCAATGTCGATTTCCGCCAGAATGTCTGCAAACGGGCGCACCTCCCCGTTTTTGCCGCGCGCCTCAAAGGGCATGACATCCCTGCCCCACGCCTCAAACTCGGTGAGCGCGCGCCACCCTTCGCCCCCCCGGGGCGGCTCCAGGCCGGAGAGCCTTACAAATGTCGTCCTGCGCGCGGGGAACTTGAAATCCTGCCTTTCCGCAGTCTTTTTGAACTTGACCGGAACCTTGGAGCCGTCCGAAAACTCGAGAACGCCCCCGGGCCACACCGAGTCGTGCGGGAAGTCGGCCCTCAGCAAAATCGACACCCTGTCTATTTCAACCTCCCTGCCGAAATCCGTGAAAAACTCCTGCGCCCCCTCCCTCTCCGGGCCCCATGAACGCTGCCTCCATGCGGAATGCCCGCCGTTTTCGGAAAATCCGTCAACTGCGTTGCGGGCCTTGAACTGCATCTCCCCCCGGCATTCCGACGAAGCCGACGCGTGAGGGTAAAACGTGACGCCGAGGCCCTTTTCCCCCTGGAAGTCGTAGGGGTTCAGGGCGAGGTTGCGGTATGCCGAAATTTCGTCGTAGGAGGGCGGGAAGAGGGTGAACGAGTTGTGGCCCTCGGGGAATTCCCCGCGCTCGTCCCCGGAAATCCTCCCGGGCGCAGGAAGGAAGAACTCGAACCTCCCGTCCGGAGAATACACAAGCGCCTCGCCCAGGCCGCCGGCCAGTTTGAGCTTCAGGTAGGGCTGGGAGCCGTTGCGGCCCAGGATTTTTATGAACATGTCGCGGTCTTTGTGCAGGCGGAAATTCCACGTCCCGGCGGCAACCGGCTCCGAGTATTCGTCCCGGGCGCCGGCAGAGCCGTCGAAGCGGTGGAGCTCCATGTTCATAAAGCGCGAGCCGAACGTCACGCCGCCCTTGCGTTCGTACCCCGAAAGCGGGAGCGCAGCACAGGCTGCAAGCGCCAAAAAAATCGAAATCCTGCCCATCTCAAATCCCCTGTCTCAATCTGCCGGCGCGCCGGACCGCCACGGCCCGCGCAAATGCGCCGCTTGAATCGAAACCAAGTTTCAATCAAAACGGCAGAAGCGGTCAAGAAAAAAACCGCTCTTTTTATTTATTGTATTTTCGCGCCCGTTTTGCAAGATTTGAATCGAATACAACATACCAATGGCTCAAACCCAAAAGACACGCTCGTCAACGCCCAAGGGCGGCCGATACACAATCCCCAACCTCAAAAAGGCCTTTGAAGTCCTCGAAGTCCTGTCTGATTTTAACGGCGCCACATTTCCGCGCCTCCTCGAAAACATACAGTGCAACAAGACCTCGCTCTTCAGGATACTCTGCACGCTCGAAGAGGCCGGCTACCTCCGCAAAAACCCAGAGACCGACGCCTACTGCGTCTCCCGCAAAATACTCAAAATAGCGAACTCCGCCCTCTGCGAGCCGAACATCGCAAAGGAGAGCATGGACGTTCTGCGCAGCCTGCGCGACGGCACTTCGGAAACCGTCATGCTCGGCGTGCCGCTCGGCGGCGAGTGCGTGATGATAGCGCAGGAGCCGGGCCTTTACTCCTTCAACTTCACAGGCAGGCTCGGAATGACCTCCCCCATGCACGCCTCGGCGCCCGGCAAGGCCCTCCTCGCCGCTCTGCCCCCGTGCGAGCGGCGCCAGGCCGTGGCGTCCCTCACCCTAGGGAAGTTCGCGGCAAACACCATAACGGACGCCGGCGCCCTGCTCGAAGAGCTGGACGGAATATCCGCCCGCGGATACGCCACGGACTCCTCCGAAGCGGTTGACGGCGTAAACTGCGTCGCAGCCGCCGTTTTCGGCGAGACCGGCCGCCCTGCCGCGACCATATGGATAACAGGCCCCGCCGGAAGGATTGCGCCGTCCGAATTCGGCCGCATAGGCGCCATGCTCGTAAAAAGCGCGGGAGAAATCTCCTCCAGGCTCGGTTTCAGGGGGAGCCCGCTATGACGCCCGCCGGCCAACTGACTCCTTCAAAAACTTCGGAAATACTGAGGCAAATAGGGCATTCGCCCTCCAGGAAGCTCGGCCAGAATTTCCTGATAGACTCAAACATAGTGAGAAAATCCCTGGAGCTTGCCGGGGTCGCAAGCGGAGACCTTGTGGTCGAAGTTGGCCCGGGGCTTGGCACGCTCACGGGCGCGCTCCTCGCGGCGGGCGCGGAGGTTTACGCAGTCGAGCTTGACAAGAAGCTGTTCGGCTACATTTCTGGCGAATTTGCAGGCGCGCCGGGGCTTCACATCATGCAGGGCGACGCGGTGGAGTTCCCCCGCGCGGGCCTTCCCGAAAACGCCCCGGACTTCAAGGTTGTGGCCAACCTCCCCTACGCAATAAGCACCCCGTGGCTTGACAAAATACTCTCCGGCCCCCTGCCGAAAACGATGTCGCTCATGCTCCAAAAGGAGGCCGCCTCGCGCTTCTGCGCAAAAAAGTCGGACCGCGATTTTTCCCCGATTTCGATATTCCTAAACTCAGCATACGGCATTTCCGACTCGCACCGGGTCTCAGCCTCGTGCTTCCACCCGCGCCCGGGGGTGGACTCGGCCCTGCTTGCGCTGGAGAGGCTGGAAAACCCTTACGTTTTCTGCCCGAGGGCAAAGGAGGCCGTGCGGAAGATATTTTCGCGCAGGCGCAAGCAGATTTCTTCCATAGCGCGGGACCTGGGGGACGCGGCGGTGCTGGAATGGCTCGAAAGCCCCGGGGCCCCCTCCCCCGAAAGCCGCCCGGAAACGGTTCCGCCCAGCCAGTGGCGCGAACTCGACGCAATATTCAGAAAGGAACCCGGTGCAGACTGTGCAAATTCTATTTAAGGCCGCCGTATGGGCGGCCTCCCTCTACGCGCTCTTGTGCGCGGCGGCGTTCTTTTTCTCGGACAAAATAGCCTTCAGGCCCCCGAAGCCCTCGTACTCCCTCAAAGATTCGCCGGCCTACCGGATGCTGGACGCCGGAAACGGGCTTAAAATATGCGCCGCATGGCTGGAAAATCCCGGCGCGGAATACACAATACTTTATTCGCACGGAAACGGCGAGGACCTCGGCGAAATAATGCACCGCCTGAAGGCGCTGCGCTCCCTCGGGTTTTCGGTCATGTCTTTCGACTATCCGGGATATGGGGAAAGCGGGGGCTCGCCAAAGTCGTCGCTGGTATACCCCTGCGCCGACGCGGCGTGGCGGGAACTTACGGAAAACCTGAGAATCCCCCCGGAAAAGATAGCCGTTTTCGGATACTCCATGGGAAGCTCGGCCGCCTGCTACCTCGCGGCCGAAAAGAATCCCCGCGCCGCCGTAATCCACTCCGGATTCTCCACGGCAGTCCACGCGCTCCTGCCCGTAAACATCCTTCCGTGGGACATCTTAAACAACGAAAAGATGCTCCAGAGGGCCTCCTGCCCCGTCCTCATAATACACGGCACGCGCGACTTCGTCGTGCCCTTCAGAAACGGCAGGCGGCTGTTCTCAAAGGCCAACGCCCCGAAATTTTTCGTCCCCGTGGAGGGGGCCGGACACTATTCGATTCCCGACGAGGCCCCCTGGCTGTTTCTGGAAGGGATTCCGGAATTCATAAAAACCGGCTCGCTGGACGCCTCAAAATACGGGGCCGGGCGATGAATATCGTTGCCAGTCCGGCATAAAATCTTCAAACTTCATGAATATTATTTTGCAAATTTGAAATGGCAAAGAAAGCAGCAGTTGTAATATTCGACGGTTTTGAAGAGCTGGAGGCGGCCGCCCCGGCCGACCTGATGCGCCGCGCGGGGATAGAAGTGGAGGTGCTGACGCTCACAGACAGCCTCGCGGTGCGCGGGCGCAATTCCATCGAAATTTCGGCGGACGCCAGGCTCTGCGACCGGGCGGACGCGGAATACGACGCCGTCGCAATCTCCGGCGGCCCCGGGACGCGCAGGGCGATGGAAAGCGCCGAGCTCATCAAATTCGCAAGGAGGCACTTTGAATCGGGCGCGATAACGGCGGCCATATGCGCGGCGCCCCTCATACTTAAAAAGGCGGGAATCCTCGCCGGGCGGCCCTGCGCCGCGCACCCGTCTGCGGCCTGCGAGCTTGAAAACGTCCGAGGGGACGCTCCTGTCGTGCGCGACGCAAACGTCATAACCTCCCGAGGGGCCGGAACCGCCGTCGAATTCGGGCTCGCGCTGGTGGAGGCCCTCGCAGGCCGCGCAGCCGCGGAAAAGACCGCCGAATCCATCTGCTTTCAGAATAAATTTTAAGACATGCTTGACGAAGACGTAGTACTTAAGTCGGCGCGTTATGCAAACGAGCGCGTCCTCATCCTGAACACACTGGCGCTCGTGCTGCTGCCTGCCATATTTGACGGCGGCTCAAGCGTTGTGGGATTCTGCCTGATATTTTCCATCGGCCTGATAGCCCCCGTGAACATGCTGACCTATCCGGCAAACTGGATAGACGCCCCGGAATACTCCAGGCTCAAGTATTTCGCGGCCCTGCTTCCCTACATCGCATTTTTGGCGCTATCCTGCTTCAGGCTTGAGATTCCAGCCGTGGAATACTCCCCGGAATACGGGGGCTTCTTCTTTTTAAACGGCTCCCAAAATCCCCTCGCTGCGGCATTTATAGACGGGTTTGCGGCCATGACCGACCCGATAGTCCTGCTGGTTGCGGCGGCGTGCGCCGTGTCCGCGTACTTTGTCACGCAGTCGAGGTTCGTGCTGCGCAACACCATGATACTCTGCGGCGCGTCCGTCGCCGTGCTCACGCTCGTGGGCTGGATACTGAAGGCGGTTGCCGGAATAAACGCGCCGGCCCAAACCGGCCTCATGGCTTCCGAGGCGTTTTCGACGTTCTCCGATGGCCGGGCATGGTCGCCGTTTGCGCTCATGTGGGCGGCCGCGCTCTTTGCGGTAGGCATTTACACGGTGCAGCGTTTCAGGCCACTCAGCATGCTGCTTTCAAAGCGAACCGCCGTCCTCGGGATGGGGGCGTTGGTTTTTGCAGGCGCGGCATACTCGGCGTCACCGTTTTTTCTCCCGGTCTGCTGGCTTGTGATGGCGTTCATAGCGGCCATATACATGTTTAACGTCCTGCCCTCCGAAGCCCGCATGGCAATCCACGGGAAGATGGCGGGCGAAGCGCACAAAAAGCTTCCCATATCGAAAAAAATATTCCCATTTATGTTTTACGCGGCCGCCTTTGCGGCATCCTGCGCGGCATGCGCTGCATCATATTTTAAATATGCCGACTTCCGCGAAGGCGCCGCCGGCACCCCGTATGCCGCGCAAGAGGCCGCCATGCGCGAAGACTGCCAAAAACTCATAGAAGAAAAGCCGCTCTTCGGATGGGGGCCCGACTCCTTTGCCACGGTTTCGGCCCTGACCCAGGGCGACGATTTGGAATTCGCGCCCCGTCCGGCCGCCGAAACGTCTCTGGAAGAGACACTGCTTGAAAACGGTAAGGTTCTAACGGCCGCGCTGGCGGTAGTCCCCGCGCTGTTTTTTATAAGGATGGTTCTGCGCATGCGCATAAGCCAGTCGGGGCTGATACTGATGGCGTCGCTTGCGGCATGCGCCTTCCTCGGAATTTTTGAAAACCCCTTCAACTCTCCAAGCGTCATAATAAGCTTCTGGGTTTTGATGTTCTGCATGTACTCATGGGAGAATGCGGAAATAATCTAGCCCCATGAAAATCCCGCTCTGCCTTGCTGAAACGATGCTCGGAGGGGCGCTGGGGGCGGCCGCGCGGGCCCTGCTCTTTGAGGCGTCGGGCCCCGCGTCGTTTGCGGCGGCGCTCCTTGCCTGCAACGCGGCCGGCTCGCTTGCCTACGGTTTTTTCGCGCGCGCCTTTTCGGGGAATCCCGGCGCGCAGGCGTTTTCCACAACCGGATTCTGCGGCGGGTTCACCACATTTTCAACATTCGCGCTCTTTGCGGCGGAAGAGGCGTGCAGAGGGGGATTCGGCGCGCTCGCAGCCGCCGTTGCGGCAAACCTTGTCCTCTCCGTTGCGGCCGTCGCCGCCGGAGGCAGGATATTTGAAACGCTTTCGCGCAAAAACAGGGGGCGAGGATGACCGCCCTTGAGCTTGCATCCTGCGCGGCGGGCGGCGCGGCGGGGGCGGGAATCAGGGCCGCGCTGGCAGCCGCGTTCGACGGAGGAAAATTCCCGTGGGGCACATTTGCCGCAAACTTTTCCGCGACTGTCATGATGGCTTCATACGTATTTTTCGGCCTGGACTCCGCCATTGAAAGCCACGTGTTTTCAGCGGGATTTTGCGCAGCGCTCTCCACCTTTTCCACTTTCGCAGCCCAGATACTGCGCATGATTGAAAAATCCGAATACATCCAGGCCGCAGCCTACGCCGCCCTGTCCGTATGCTTTTGCATATCGGCAGCGCTTGCGTTTGAGCTTGCCTAGGAGCCCGGTCCCGCGCCCAAATCCGTATTTCTGGGAAAGAATCTATCCGGCTTGCTGCGGGAAAATACCGCACGGCAGACGGAGGCGCATTCCCGCATGGCGCCAAATGGCTTGTCATAACATTCCCGAATGCCCCTAGCGCGATTAGAAATGCCGCGCATAAAAGCATAAAACTGCCAAACGCTTTGCGAGGAAACCCGCACCGGGGTTTTCCGGTGAAAAACAGAGGCATTCGCCGCCTCGCAAAATCCGCCCGCCCGCATTGCCAGCATACATTGCAAAACCGCCCCCGCTACCCTACCGGCCGCATGGCGCAGCGCATGTTTTGAATGGCCGGCGGCGCGGGCCTTGTCTATTATGCCTCAATTTCTGAATGCAAGCATAACACCTCCCGCCCAAAAACAGGCGGGCGGCCCGGCTTGCAAAATCCGCCCGCAAAAAAACGCTCAAGGAAGAATCCCCGAACAGTCTGCGGGCAAAAGTTCGGGAGAGGCGGCGCAGCGCGAGGCGAAAGCCAGAGCCGCCTCAAAGTCATCAAATCCGCAGCTCCCCCTGGAAACCGCAGCAAGAATAACGGCCATGGCCGCGTCTCCGCAGCCCGTTGCAAAAACGGGAGGCTCAACCTTCGGCGGGTCGAAGCTCCTCACCTCGCCGCAGGCGCGCGCGAAGGCTGTTCCGGCGCCGTCTGTCACGGCAAAAAACTTCGCGCCGCACTCCTTTTCAAAAATCCCGAACGCCTCTTCAAGGCTTCCCTCAAAACCGCGCGAGCGGGCATAGGCCGCAAACTCTCCGGAATTTATCTTAACTGCCTCGGATTCCGAGGCGAACAAATCGCAAAGCGGGGCCCCGTAGGTGTCGAACGCAAGCCGCAGGCCCTTCGAGCGTGCAAGTGCGAAAAGCCCGTCGGCCATCCCCGGACCCCAGCCCGGAACGCTCCCGCAACTGTCTCTTATACACATCTGACGCTGCC